>WQSX01000021.1 GCA_009787625.1 Oscillospiraceae bacterium | reverse complement strand
TCTTACTCCCGACGGCGGCATTATCCGCATCCGGTAATAAGGGTTAGGTGTGGCATTTCACACCCTCTCAGCCGCCTGTCGGCAGCACCCCATTTTTAACTAAAATTTTTCAGCGGCTCCTTACTTTACCATTGAGGCTACTTCTGCGGCGAAATCGTCTTGCTTTTTCTCGATGCCTTCGCCTTTTTCAAAACGTGTGAACGCTTTTGCTTTTATTGTTCCGCCCAGAGATTTCGCCACTTGCTCAATGTGTTTTTCTACCGTGAGTTTATTTTCTTTAACGAAGGGTTGATTGAGCAGGCAGATGTCTTCGTAGAATTTATTGATTCTGCCTTTTACCATGTTTTCGGCAATTTGGCGTGCTTTATCGTCGGGAAGATTTTTTGCTTTGTTTTCTTCGATAGCTTTGTTGAGTTGGATTTCTCTCTCTTTTTCAAGTTCTGCCGGGTCAACTGCGGCTGTGTCGAGGTATAGGGGGCGCATAGCGGCAATTTGCATTGCAATGTCTTTGCCAAGCTCTGTTACAGCATCCATGTTTGAAATGCCGTCAACTTCGAGGTTTACTATAACACCGATTTTGCCGCCCGCATGAATGTATGGTACGCAGAATCCTTCGGTATAACGCTCAAAACGTCTTACTGAAATGTTCTCACCGATGACAAGTATCATTTCTTGTTGTTCTTCCGTAACTGTTTTTTCTGAGCCGGGGAATGTGCTTGCCATGAGTGCGTCTATGTCGGCAGGTGCGCTTTTAGCTACTGCTTGTGCAACTCCCGCAACAAAGTCGTTGAACTTATCATTTTTTGCAACAAAGTCAGTTTCGGCGTTAACTTCTACGACTACGCCCACGCCGTCAATAACAGCGGCGTATGCAACACCTTCGGCTGTGACTCTGTCTGCTTTCTTCTGTGCCGCCGCAAGACCGCGCTCACGGAGATACACTATAGCTTTTTCCATGTCGCCGCCTGTTTCGGTCAGGGCTTTCTTACAATCCATCATACCAACTCCGGTTGCTTCGCGGAGTTCTTTAACATCTTTAGCTGTAAATGACATCTATTTTAAGTCCTTTCAAGGTCAAATTATTTTTATCGGGGGAGCAATGTTATTCTGCCGCAGGCTCTTCGACTGTTTCTTCTGCTTTTTTAGCAGCTGGTTTTCTTTTTGGTTTAGCAGGAGCATCTTCAGCATCTTGAGCAGCTTCAGCAGCTTCTGCGGGTTCTTCAGCTTTAGTGGTTTTGCGTGTTGTCTTTTTTACGGGTTTTTCTTCAGCCGTTTCGGGTGGGGTCGGCTCCGCTACTGCCTCAGCTTTAACTTCGGGCTGGGGTGCAGGCGCGGGTTTAGGGGCAGGTTCAGCCTTAGGTGCAGGTTCAGCTTTAGGAGCCGGTCTTTCCGGAGCAGGCTCGCGAGCCGGCATATCTGCTGCTTTTGACTCAGCTTCATCAGCTTCTGCGGCATCCGCACCTTGGCGACCTTCAACAACTGCGCTCGCCATAGCTTGTGCAATAAGGCGGATTGCTCTGATTGCATCGTCATTTCCGGGGATGATATAGTCAATTTCGTCAGGGTCGCAGTTTGTGTCGACTATTGCAACGATTGGAATTCCAAGTTTGCGAGCCTCTGCGATTGCATTGTGTTCTTTTCTGGGGTCAACGATGAAAAGTGCCGCAGGTAATTTTTTCATCTCTTTAACGCCACCGAGATATTTTTCAAGCCTGTTGATTTCACCGGTGAGCTTGATAACTTCTTTTTTAGGCAGAATATCAAATGTGCCGTCGTCTTGCATTTGTTGAAGTTGCTTCAGACGGTCGATTCTGGTACGCATTGTTTTGAAGTTTGTGAGCATTCCACCGAGCCAACGAGCGTTGACAAAATACATTCCAACACGCTCTGCCTCTTCGCGAATGGCATCTTGCGCTTGCTTTTTAGTTCCTACAAAGAGAACATTACCGCCTAGCTCACTGACTCCACGAATGAAGTTGTATGCATCTTCAAGTTTTCTGACTGTTTTTTGCAAGTCGATGATGTAGATGCCGTTACGCTCCATGTAGATGTAGGGAGCCATTTTAGGGTTCCAACGACGTGTTTGGTGTCCAAAATGCACACCTGCTTCCAAAAGTTGCTTCATTGATACTACTGACATAAGTTTTAATTTCCTCCAAAAATTTTGTTTTTTAAGGCATTTAGCCTTCCTCCGAACTCGTCAACTTCCCAGTCCAACCAAGGAAAATCACTTGGCACATGGCTAGAAATCAGAATCCGTGCGTGATCAGTGCGTCATAGCCTAGGTATTTTAACAAAAAGTCCCTCAAAATGCAAGAGTTTTTTCATATTACTTAGAAAACAATTGATTATTTCGTTAAAATGTGGCATAATTGCCGTTAGTTTTAAAAGGAAGGTCGTTTAGTTTGAACAAGTTCAAACTAACGAGAGAGTGGTCATTATAATGGCAACACAAAATAATTGGCTAAATTCGCTTTCAAGCGGTGAAAATAAAACAGATAAAAAACGAGTTGCGGTAGTTTTTGGTGGGTTTTCGCCTGAGTATGAAGTCTCACTAAAATCTGCATTCTCTGTCATTAACGCAATAAATACAGAAAAATATGACATCGTGATGATTGGCATAACAAGAGAGGGGCAGTGGCTCCGATATTACGGCTCTGTTGAGCATATTCCTACGGACGACTGGCAAACCAGGGATGATGAATTAAAAAATGCATACCTGCTCCCCGAGCGGGGTGGGTGGATTTTAGAGTCGAGTAAAACGGGTGCACAGACAACCACAAAGATAGACTTGGTGTTTCCGATTATGCATGGGAGATACGGCGAAGATGGTACAGTTCAAGGGCTTTGTGAGCTTGCGGGTGTGCCGTTTGTCGGTAGTGGAAGCGCGGCATCTGCGCTCTGCATGGACAAAAATCGAGCGCATAAAATTGTTTCACTTGCAGGCGCCGCCGTGCCAAAAGCCATATGTTTTGAAAAGCCTCCGACAGCAAAGGATCTTGAACAAGTCAAGCAGGAATTAAACCTGCCTGTTTTCGTGAAACCCGTCAAAGCAGGCTCATCTATCGGAGTGGTCAAGCTAAGTAGTTTCTCCGACTTAGAAAAAGCAATTGATGATGCTTTTGTATATGATGATGCGGTAATTATTGAAGAAAATGTCGAAGGTATGGAAATTGGTTGCTCTATTGCAGGAAATGATGAGCTTGTTTTAGGCAAAATTATAGAGATTGAGGTTGACAACGGATTTTTCACCTATGACGAGAAATATTCGCTTAAAAACTCTCGCTTTTACATTCCTGCGCGGATAGACGAGCAGGCAGAAAAGCGTGTTCTTGATGTTGCAAAGAAGGTATACCGCGAGCTTGGTTGCAGGGGTTATGCGAGAATGGATATGTTTATCAGGGAAAACGGCGAAGTCGTCTTTAATGAGGCAAACACAATACCGGGGTTCACGGCACACAGCCAATTTCCGAGAATGATGGCTGCCGCAGGCTATTCATATCCGCAGGTTGTGGAAATGTTGATGGAACTGGGTTTAAATACACCACGAGGGAAATGGTATGGCTGATAATAAATTTGGCGATTTTAAACGCGCTTGGGTTGAAATTGACTTAGATGCGCTCGCCCGTAATGTGTTGGATATTAAATCGAAGATTTCAAGCGACTGTGAAATAATGGCTGTTATAAAGGCGGATGCCTATGGGCATGGCGTTGGCAGAGTTGCCGAGCGCTTGGTTCGTGAGGGTGTGAACACTTTTGCTGTTGCTACGCTTGCCGAGGGTGCAGAGGTTCGTGAACACACGGATTCGAGCAATATATTGGTGCTGGGATATACACACCCTGCCGATGCTGAGTATTTGGTGAAATTTCGCTTATCACAGCTCGTTGTCGATGCCGAGCACGCAAAGGCTCTTGACAAAACGGGGCATAAGCTAGACATACATGTGGCGATTGATACAGGCATGCATAGATTAGGCATTAGTCCGAAAAATTTTGCGGATATTGAGAGCATATTCAACTGCAAAAATCTGACTGTCATTGGCACAGCCACACATCTCGCTTCTCCTGACAGTCTATTAAGTGACGATTTAGAGTTTACAAAGAAGCAAATGGACAGTTTTTTCTCAGTTGTTCAAAAGCTGCAGGATAGAGAATATGACGTTGGGAAATTGCACACTCAGTCGAGTTATGCTATCTACAACCATCCTGAAATAAAATGCGACTATGTTCGCCCCGGAATCATGCTCTACGGTGTCCACAGTCAAGATGACGAGACAAAGTTAGAGACTGATTTTCGACCTGTTCTCTCACTCAAAGCTCTCATAGCGCAGGTCAGGGAGATTGAAAAAGGCGAGAGCGTAAGCTATGGCAGGATTTACACAGCGGAAAAAGTCATCAAGCTCGCAACCGTGACCATCGGCTATGCCGACGGCATTCCGAGAAATCTCACAGGGCGCGGCGGCATGTGCATTGTAAATGGTGTAAAAGTGCCGATTATAGGTCGCATTTGCATGGATATGCTCATGCTTGATGTCTCTGAGGCAGGGGAAGTCAAAGCAGGCGACCACGCTACATTTATCGGAAAAGTCGGCGATGCAGAGATTCGCTGTGAAGAGTTCGCCGCAAGCGCAGGCACAATCACAAATGAAATTTTATGCAGACTTGGGGCAAGACTTCCAAGAATATACATAGAGCGGCTGGTCGGAGATGCCGCAGAGGTACAAAAAGAGTTCGTCCGCAGGCGTCTTAGGTAGTTTTCGGTTGGTTCCCGCAGAGATAGGGCAATTTGCTCCGATTTTTTGCGAGCCATCGGGATCTACACCGCTGTTCTCACAAAAAATCGGAACAAACAGCCCTATCTCTGCTAGCTTGTGCATATGCAAGAACAAAATGTTTCGTGAATTTTCTTTACTTTTTCTTGACAACGTTCTGCAAAATATGTTACACTCACGTGGTAATATACAAAAAATCTCAGAAAGAGGTGGCGTTTTATGAATAGAAAATTAGAGTTGGTGGCAATCACCTAGAAAACAGAATACGGCACTGCAAATGTAACCTTGGCGTGGGAACATCTCCCACTTTTGCTTTGCCACCTATTTAGTAACCTTTCGTGAATACTGCAAAAAGCGAGATACGACTGAGGTCGTGTCTTTTTTATTTCCAAGCCGCAGTAAGCCACTATGTAGGCTACTGCGGTTATTTTCGTGTTTAAAATTTTAAAATTACTTAGGAGAATCAAATGATAGATTTAACCCATTACGGATACAAACCAATAAAAACACCACCCGACGGACAGATACCGGGGCGGGTGATAGAGTTCAGGCGAAGTCAATATACTGTAGTCACTGAATATGGCGAGCTGGATGCTGTCTTAAAGGGCGCATTCGTTTATGATGCAACAGTGAGAACTGACTTGCCCTGCGTTGGAGATTTCGTGTTACTCCAATACAATGATAGTGGGGTGTCGCTCATAACCGAGCTGTTGCCCCGCACTTCAAAATTCTCTCGCGCCGACTTTTCAGGTCACGGCTACGCTCATATCAGGGCGAACCGCGAGCAAGTTGTCGCTACAAACTTCGACTATGTTTTCATAGTAACATCGCTAAACCGCGACTTTCGCATAAACCGAATACTACGCTATCTCACTCAAGCCAGAGCAAGTGGTGGAACGCCTGTGGTCATATTGACAAAAGCCGACCTATGTGACGATTTTTCAGCACAAATGAGTGCAGTGAGGGAGTCTGCGCAAGGTGTGGCAGTTCACGCTGTGTCAAGCCATTCGGGGTTTGGAATTGATGAGCTGAGTGAATATCTTGCACCAGGCAAAACCGTGGTATTCCTAGGCATGTCGGGCGTTGGCAAGTCGAGTCTGCTAAATGCGCTGGCAGGTGAAGACCTGATGACTGTGAAAGAGACAAGAAACGTTGACATATCAAAAGGTCAACACACGACAACACATCGCCAGCTAGTGAAGTTACCTTGTGGTGCAATGGTTATTGATACGCCGGGTATGCGTGAACTTGGTCTGATTGATGCTGAAGAGAGCATTAGCGAGGGTTTTTCAGATATTGAAGAACTCTTTGTGATGTGCCGCTTTAGTGATTGCAGTCATCAAAGCGAACCCGACTGCGCAGTGCAACTCGCAATAAATGACGGTACACTATCTGTTTCACGTTGGGAACAATATCAAACCCAAAGACGAGAGGACCGCCACTTAGACAAGAAAGCAACAATCACGCAAATGCGTGAAAGAAAAAAACAGGGAAAAGCAATGTCGAAGTTCTCAAGAGAACACACAAAACAAAAACATCGGAGCGATTGGTGATTTGAAAAAGGGGGTCATTTTATGTCACAAATAAGCGTATCGAATCTATCGTTTTACTATGACGGCAGTTATGATGATATTTTCACAGATGTGTCTTTTCAAATCGATACAGACTGGAAACTTGGGTTTTGCGGGAGAAATGGTCGAGGAAAGACGACGTTTCTTAAGCTTTTGATGAATGAGTTTGAGTACAGAGGGGAAATCTCCGCAAGTGTGGATTTTGAATATTTCCCGTTTACCGTCAGCGATGCCACTTCAAATACCCTTGACATTCTAAAACAAATTGCACCTGCCGCAGAAATGTGGGAGATATTGTCGGAGCTGTCAAAGCTCGATGTTTCGGAAGATGTCTTGTACCGTTCGTTTTCTACGCTCTCAAATGGCGAGCAAACAAAAACCTTGCTCTGCGGACTGTTTTTGCGTGAAAACAGCTTTTTGCTCATAGATGAGCCGACAAACCATCTGGATATGAAGGGGCGAGAGACTGTTGCACGTTACCTACGCAGCAAGTCGGGGTTCATACTTGTGTCTCATGACAGAGCCTTTTTGGACGATTGCGTTGACCATATCTTATCTATAAATAAGGCAAATATAGAAGTCATGAACGGCAATTTTGCATCTTGGTGGGAGCAGAAAGAGCGCCGTGATGCATCTGAGGTTGCGGAAAATGTCAAGCTGAGAAAAGATATAAAAAGGCTCGAATCTGCGGCGCGGCAAAGTTCTCAGTGGGCGGACAAAGTTGAATCGGCAAAAATGGGAAAAGGAGCGGCAAAAGACCGCAAAAAAGGGCTTGCAGGAACAGGTTCAAAGGAATATAAAGCAGAGCAGTCAAGGCGTATGCAGCAACGCAGAAAAAACTTGGAGCGGAGGCAACAAACAGCAATCGACGACAAGTCAAAGCTACTGAAAAACATCGAAGAAGCTGAAAATCTCAAAATTCACCCCTTGGAATATCATGCCAGAACCCTCATCAGTGCCGAAAATCTCTCAATCCATTATGATGAAAATATGGTTCTGCAAGACCTAAGTTTTTCACTTCAGCGCAGTGAGCGGATTGCGCTCATAGGCGGGAATGGCTCAGGGAAAAGCAGTATTGTAAAATTGCTTTGCGGTGAACACATTTCACACACCGGAAATCTCAGTATAGGAAGTAGGCTGAAAATATCCTATGTTCCGCAGGAATCGAGGTATTTAACAGGGAATTTGCGCGAATATGCGTATAGTCACGGCATTGATGAAAGTTTGTTCCTGACGATATTACGAAAACTTGACTTCAGCCGTGTCCAGTTTGAGAAAGATATAAACGATTACAGCGCAGGGCAAAAGAAAAAAGTGCTGATAGCCCGCAGTTTGTGCGAGCAGGCACACGTATATATATGGGATGAACCGCTGAATTACATTGATGTTCTATCTCGTATGCAAATTGAAAAATTGATTATGGCGTACAATCCCACGATGGTTTTCATAGAACATGACCGCACATTTTGCGAGAATATCGCTACGAAAATCGTGAGGCTCTAGTGTGCCTGAAATGGCACACTGGTTGCGGGAAAAGGACTCGTGTGATATACTTAGATTTACATTTTATATCAAAAAAATAGGAGTTTACACCATGAAATCATATCGTAAGGAACTGACATTTAACACTAACACTCGCCGTGCGTTTCTCAATATTACTCCGCAGGTTGACAAAGCTCTTGCTGAGAGTGGAATTGTCGAAGGCTTTTGCTTGGTCAACGCCATGAACATAACGGCCAGCGTTTTCATCAATGACCATGAGAGCGGGCTGCACAGTGACTTTGAACGCTGGCTTGAAAAGTTAGCGCCCGAAAAACCCCACAGCCAGTACGACCACAATGGATATGAGGATAATGCCGATGCGCATTTGAAACGGTCAGTCATGGGGCGCGAGGTGGTTGTAGCTGTGACAAACGGAAAACTAGATTTCGGCACATGGGAGCAAATTTTCTACGGCGAATTTGACGGCATGAGAGACAAGCGTGTGCTTGTGAAAATTATCGGGGAGTAGCTGGTACTCCATTACCAAAGCCCGATTTCAGCACGTTTGAGCTCTAAAAATTCTCGCATGTATGGAAATGTAAAGGCTATTAGTCCGTGTCCTGACGGTTTAATGACCCCTTTAGAAATTAGGCGGGAACGATACTGGGTGATGTAGTTTTTATTTTTGTCCAAACGGTTCAAAATATTTTGTATTTTTGAGTGACCGGCATCTTTTGCCATGGAAAAAATAAAGTCTCTATCCATATTTGACAAACTATCGAAAACAAGCTGATGAATATTTTTAAACAATCTGGATTTTGATTCAATTAGGGATTGCTCCAAAACATCTCCGTCAAATTGGTGTTCAAGGTTTTCCCACAGATAGTATCCTATTAGCTGAATCAAATATGGAAAGCCTTGGGTAGCTTCCGCGGCATCGTTAACGAGGTGTTCACAGGCATTAAAGCCACTTCGCCTAAATACATTTCTATAATCGGCCTTAACTAAATTTAAGTCGATGTTTTCTAAATCCACCCTGTTTGCCCTGCGAAGAAACGTAAGCACATCGTCATTTAATACATCTGATATCACTTCCGGCAAACCTGCCATCACGAGGCTTATAGGAAACTCTTTCATAATCAGTTGCTGGTATGTGCTGATAAATGTGCGGATTTCGGCGGTATGCTTTTGAGATTCATCAATCAGAAAAACAACATGAGTTTTTCCTTTTTTGAGTGACTGAAGCATTTGTGTTATCTGATAATCAAACGTGTTTGTAAAGGGGAGATTATCGGTACTATTTTCAAAGCCAACTGATACACTTAGGCTAACGGAGATATTTTTTATCTTGGGGAGCTTGTTGATAACTGATTTTGGGAGTTGTGTATAGATTTGCCCTAAAATGCGATTGAGAAAATCTTCGTCCGGAGAAGTGGTCACAACGATTGCATTGGTTTCCTTTAATCGCAATTGAATATCCGAAAGAATTGATGTTTTGCCGCTTCCGCGAACTCCAACAATCAAAGTAGTTCTCCAAGGGTTATCAGAATTTACAAGCGACCTGAAAAATTCATCTGTTATATCATCTCTTCCAATAAATTGCTTGGGCCGAAGCCCAAACGCAGGGTTAAATGGATTTTTCATTTTTGTACTCCTTCACACTTTGAAAACTGTTTTATACTCCTTCACACTTTGAATTATATTTTATACTCCTTCACACTTTTTGTCAATGCAAAAATTCTAAAAAAGTTGATTTATTAATATTTCCGTGCTATAGTTTTCTAGGTAAACGTTGAGTAAGCTACACTATCAATGTTTACCTAGTGATGGTTTAAAAGCCCATGGAAGGGGGAGACAATGTGGCGGAAGTTACAAATGAAATGATGGAGAAAGTGCTTGAACTTATTGAAAGTAAGGATATGACAGCTCTGAAGGCTCTGCTTGCAGCGGCTGAAGAGATGGAGATATTGCAAGTGTTCTATGACCTCTCAGATGAAGAGCAGGTTATAGTGTTTAGAATGCTCAGTAAAGACGTTGCACTATCTGTGTTTGAAGAACTTGACACAGATGTACAGCGAAATTTGCTCAGTTCATTTTCAAAAGAGCGTGCCATAGAGATGGTAAACGAGATGTCGCCTGACGATAGAGTCAGATTGCTCGATGAACTGCCTGCAAGTGTTGCAAAGCGGCTTTTAAGTTCGCTATCCCCTGAAGAGCGAAAATCTACGAATATTCTGATGGGCTATGAAACTGAAACTGCCGGGCGCATAATGACCACAGAGTATATCTCACTTCGCCGTAACATGACAGTTGAGCAAGCACTCGAAAGAGTCAGTGAACTGGCGGAGGACAAGGAGACGGTCTACACTCTTTTTGTAACAGATGATAAAAAGAAACTCGAAGGCGTACTGACACTTAAAGGTCTGCTCATTGCAAGAGGTGCCTCGGGAAGTACAATTGGCAAAACTGACGGAAATACACTCGTCGGCGAGATTATGTCTAAAAACGCCATAAGTGTCACCACCGATACAGACCAAGAGGTTGTTGCCCGCACATTGCAAGAGCTAGACTTGCTCGCAATTCCCGTTGTTGACAAAGAGGAGCGCTTAGTTGGTATTGTCACAATCGACGATGCTGTTGACATCTTGGAAGAAGAGGCAACGGAGGACATTTATGACCAAGCAGGTTTTGCAGATGTCACCGGCAACGAATCGGACAGAAGCGATGTCTTGATAAATGGTAATCTATGGAAAATTTGGAAAGTCCGTATGCCGTTTTTACTTGCAACAATGGTGTTGGGAATGCTTTCGGGACTGGTTATTGACGGGTTTGAAAGCACGCTGGAATCAATTGCGGCAGTAGCGATATTCATTCCGCTGATTATGGGCATGGGCGGGAACGTCGGCACACAATCTTCAACGGTATTCACGCGTGGTGTTGTTCTCGGACACATTCAAATAAAAAACTTTCTTAAGCACTTTATAAAAGAAACAGGTGTTGGCTTCAGTATTGGTGCTGTTATCGGTGCAATTTCAGGAGCTGTAGCATCGCTCTTCTTGGGTCTGCCAATGCTTGGACTGGCTGTGGCACTCGCAATGGTGGTGACTATGACAGTAGCTTCTTTGCTCGGTTTTCTTGTGCCATATATACTGATAAAGTGCAATGTAGACCAGGCCGCAGGGAGTGCTCCTATTATAACATCGCTAAAAGATATCGTTGCTCTGGTGGTTTACTTTGTATGTGTAAATATTTTTATTGGGAATATGCTTTAAGTAAACGTTGATTAAATACTGTGGATTCAGTGAATTTAAGCAGAAGGTAGGACGTCAGTATAATGTTAGATTCGGTTGCCTCTCAGATAATTTCATTCCATAGAGAAAATTCTTCAAATGACACTCTAACACCTCACTATTTCCCAAACAAAGAGGAAGTGATAGAGATCACTATACTCTTACGTAAGTTGCTGTTTCCGGGATATTTTGACGGGAAAACCGTAACCTTCGATGGTTGCGAAATGCGCGACATGTTGACAGAAGTACAGTACAAACTCCGCCGTCAGATATGCCGTGCTTTAAATGCGAGCTGTGAAAACAGCTCCTGTGAAAAAAAGTACAGCGAAGCAGATGAAATATGCCGTGCTTTCCTCAAAAAACTGCCAATTCTTTTGAAAACCCTAATGACAGATATCGGAGCCGCTTATGACGGAGACCCGGCGGCGAGCAGCAAGCATGAAATTATTTTTTCATACCCCGGCCTGTTTGCCGTGACAATTTATCGGATTGCTCATGAGCTACACAACCTATCTGTTCCGCTGATTCCAAGAATTATGACAGAATACGCCCACGGTAAGACAGGTATTGACATTAATCCGGGGGCGGAAATCGGCGACCACTTTTTTATTGACCATGGCACAGGCGTGGTTATAGGTGAAACAACCATTATAGGAAACCATGTCAAAATCTACCAAGGTGTGACGTTAGGTGGTCTCTCCACTCGCGGCGGTCAAAGTTTGCGAGGTGTCAAGCGCCACCCAACCATTGAAGATGAAGTGACAATCTACTCGGGAGCTACCATTCTCGGTGGAGAAACTATAATCGGTAAAGGCTGTGTAATAGGTGGCAATGTATTTATAACTCAGTCTGTACCTCCCAATACCAAAGTCTATCTGAAGAACCATGAGCCGGAATATACAGCAGTTAAGTGAGAGAGAAGTACTTGCCGTTGCTAAACGAATGTGATCCAGAGCTGTGCAATTTGCGTTTTTGTTAGAAATATGCTTTAATTTCTAGTGAGATTGTGGTATAATGTAATACTGTAAGCGATAAATATGGTCGTTTTGTGCCTTAAAAGATATTTGAAAGGAATGGTCATTAGTATGAAAAAACGAGTTTACGGTACCCTAATATGCGCCCTTACGCTATTTGCAGTGATTGCTCTATCAGCATGTGCCAACGAGGCAGAAGCATTGCAAGCTCGGATTGATACACTTGAAGCTGAAAATGCGGAACTTGCAGCGACACTTTCAGATGTGCGTAGTAATTTCGACTCTGCACAGGCAAGTCTTGCAATTACGCAAAACGAACTTGCACACTATCGTGATATTGTTGCTCAGATTGAGATGGAGCAACAGCAGGCAGAGGAGCAAGGAACTACAGGTGGCGGCGGCGGAGCGGCGGCGGCAGGTCCGCTTGCGATTACTTACGCCGGCGTACCTAATCCCGATATGTCATGGCCACTGGCTGACGGCAACTTACCTCTCGGCTTGAGAGTAAATCTTGATGATTTTGACGAAGATGCCGAGATTGTGTGGGAATCAATGAACGAATCCATATTTACAGTAACTCCAAGCGAAGACGGTCTGAGCGCGTCGGTAACACCCAGAACTACGGGTTCAGCTCGCTTAATTGTAACAATTGGTGACCAGAGTACGGAGAGCTGGGTAAGAATTACAGGATAAGTTTTAGTAGTCTCAAGAGCCACACCTGTCTGACAGATTAGTGAAGTAATACCCACCAATCTGTCAGACATTGTTTTTTTGTGATAGTCAAAATAATTGAAATGATATAAAGGAGATAACACATGAAATTTTCGCAAATGCCTTATGAGAGACCTAACATTGAAGAGTTGGGAGAGCAAATGGGGAAGCTCACTGAATCTGTCAAAAATGCAAAAAGTGCAAAAGAAGTGCGTGATATTCACAAGCAGTTCACTAAGATGTACAAGACCCAATACACACTCACGAGTCTGGCGTATATCAGAAATTCAATGGACACAAAAGATGAATTTTATGATGGAGAAAAAGCCTTCTTTGACCAAAGCGGTCCAATCGTGCAAATGCATGGCTTAGGATTCTACAAGGCCATGGTTGAGTCGCCCCACAGAAAGGAGCTTGAAGATGAGCTTGGTGAGCTTTGGTTTGTTGACAGGGAGCTTGCACTGAAGGGTTTTGACGAAAAGATAATCGAGGAGATGCAAAAGGCAAATGCTCTGACAAGCAAGTATGATAAGCTAATAGCGTCTGCGAGCATTGATTTTGACGGTAAGAAAAACAATCTCGCTCAATTGCGTGCATACATGCTGGGAGCGGATAGAGAAGTACGCAAAAAAGCCTATGCCAAGCGCACTGAGTTTTTCCTTGAAAATGCAAAAGAACTCGACGAGATTTTTGACGAGCTTGTCAAATTGCGTGATTCAATGGCGAAAAAACTCGGCTATAAAAACTTCGTAGAACTGGGTTATATATGGATGAGGCGTAACAGCTATGATGCCGCAACAGTCAAGCGTTTCCGCGACCAGGTGAAAAGCGTCTTGGTGCCATTTATGGCAAAGGTTTACGAGCAGACAGCGAAGGATTTGGGCGTTGACAAACTAAAATTCTATGATGAGGACATCTATTTTGCAGAGGGCAACCCAACTCCAAAGGCCACACCCGATGAAATGTTTGAAGCAGGGCAGAAGATGTATAATGAACTTTCTGCCGAAACTAAAGAATTTTTCGAGTTTATGCAGGAAAATGAACTGTTTGACGTGCTCACCAGAGAGGGCAAATCAGGCGGCGGTTATTGTGCAACCTTACCTGACTACGGCTCACCGTTTGTTTTTGCAAACTTCAATGGCACAAGCGAGGATGTAGACGTACTTACACACGAATGCGGGCACGCTCTTGCCACATACATGGCAAGGGACATGGAAATAGTTGAAAATTCACGTTATACTAATGATGTGGCTGAAATTCATTCTATGGCTATGGAGTTTTTTACGGGCGGTTGGATGGAGATGTTCTTCAAAGAGGATACAGACAGATTCCTCAAAATGCAAATAGTGGCGGCACTTGCATTTATACCTTACGGTTGTATGGTGGACGAGTTCCAACACATTATCTACGAAAATCCGGAGATGACTCCCGATGAGCGCAAAGCCGCATGGCAAAAACTGGAGCGAGAGTATAAGCCGCATTTGGACTTTGAAGATGACCAATTTTTTGGTAAAGGTGGTCACTGGCAACGTCAGTTGCATATTTATCGAATACCGTTTTACTACATAGACTACTGCCTGGCACAGACATGCGCTATCCAGTACAGAATATGGCTGGAAGAGAACAAAGATGCCGCGTGGAAGAGTTACACAGATCTCCTTAAAAAAGCCGGCACAAGGCGATTTACAGACCTAGTCGCCGAGGCAGGTCTGAAATCACCGTTTGAAAACGGCTGTGTTGAACATATTGTCAAGGGCGTTGAGAAATTGTTGGGCTAACGAACGGGTTGGCTGTTTGCGTTGTTTCCCGCAGAGGGCAGGTTATTTGCTACGCTTTTTTTCGAGCCATCGGGATCTACACCGCTGTTCTCGAAAAAAGACTCCACAAACAACCTACCCTCTGCTCATCTGTGAGCATCCTTCAAGGACCATTATCAGAACGATAAGCCGCTAACAAAAAAACAAAGGTTCGACTTGAACCTTTGTTTTTTGAATCTTCTAAAATTAACGCTTTGAGAATTGAGGAGCGCGGCGTGCGGCTTTGAGTCCGTATTTTTTGCGTTCTTTCATTCTTGAGTCACGTGTTAGGAAGCCTGCTGCTTTTAGTGCGGGGCGGAAGTTTTCGTCGACCAGGAGTAGCGCACGCGCTATGCCGTGGCGGATTGCACCGGCTTGACCTGTTACGCCGCCACCTTTGACTGTGGCTACTATGTCTACTTTGCTTGTTGTGTCAGTTGTGTTGAGCGGCTGACGGACGATGTATTTAAGTGTTTCGAGACCAAAATACTCATCTATGTCTCTGCCGTTGACTTTTATTGAGCCGCTGCCGCCGGGGAAGAGGTGAACTCTGGCGACGGAGGATTTTCTTCTGCCTGTGCCGTATAGATATGGCTTTTTAGATGTATACATTATTTAGCACCTCCGCTTACATTTAATTTACCTTCCCAAACCATGGGTTGTTGAGCCTCGTGCAAGTGTTCTTCATTTCTGAAAACTCTGAGGCGTTTCATTGCGCCGCGGTCGCGGGTGTTTTTTGACATCATGCCCTTGACAGCTTGAGTCATTGCAAACTCAGGGCGAACTTCCATGAGTTTTTTGTATTTAGTTTCTTTGAGTCCACCGACCCAGCCGCTGTGACGGCGATAGTATTTTTGCTCCAGTTTGTTGCCTGTTAAAACTGCATCAGCGCAGTTGATGACGATAACGAAATCGCCGCAATCCACATTTGGGGTATAATCGACCTTATGTTTTCCGCGCAAAATGTTGGCGGCCTCGGTGGCAGTGCGGCCCAGTGGTGTGCCTGCGGCATCGAGAATGTACCAATTGCGCTTGACGGTCTCCTTTTTAGCAAGTGTTGTTGACATTTCAAAGCTCCTTAATAATTAATTATGAGTAAGCAGATGATGAGCGACTCACAAAACGTGGAACATGTGCCCATTAACTGCAGATGGTAGCACAAAAACGTGCCTTAGTAAAATAACATAAATGGCACGTAGTGTCAACAACTATTTTCTAAAATTACATTATCAAACAACTCATGCTCGTTAATACTCGCAAATACTCCAAATATCTCCGAAATACTCAATATCGAAATCAGAATTATTTTCTGCTTGAGTCTCTGTCATTCTGCGACTGCGTGCAGAATGACGTGAACTACCAAATCAGCCATACAATTATCTCGACAATGCCTGTCATTAGCACACCGGTGAGACCTATCCAAAAAAATTCTTTGCCTTTTGCACGTTTTTGTTTGCGCTCTTCCATAAAGTCTGTGTAAGTCTCGTTGGTGACGACAGCATTGAACTGTTGCACCTTTGCTTTTACAAAGCCTAGGATTCCACCTGCGGTGCGCGGACCGACCAGACCGACTATGGTGATTAGTGATGAGACGACGAAATTAGGGTAAAGTACGTAGTTTTGTCTGAGCTCACCGTGAGCAATAAGGCTGTAGATAGCACCGATAGCGGCAACAATCAATGTGATTGCTGCCGCAGTAGTTATTGTGCTGATGAACTTTTGGATAAATGTCTTAGACTCAGTATTTTTTGAATCTGTATGCTCGTTACTATGCTTGTTCTTATCGTCAAAGCTCATGTGTGCCTCTATTCAGGATTTACAAGATGGCATGCGCAAAATCTGCCGGGTGAGATTTCTTTAAACTCAGGGTCAACATCTTTGCAGATATCTTCGCGTTTGAAGCATCTGCCGTAGAATCTGCAGCCGGGCGGTGGATCGATTGGGCTTGGTACGTCGCCTTCGAGCAGGATTCTTTCACGCCGAACATCGAGACTTGGTACCGGGATAGCGGAGAGCAGAGCCTGTGTATATGGGTGCAGAGGTTTTGTAAATACAGAAGCATAGTCTGATAGCTCTACTATTTTGCCGAGATACATGACAGCGATGTTTGTGCTGACGTGCTTTATAACACTGAGGTCGTGGGAGACAAATACATATGTTAGACCAAGTTCTTTTTGTAGTTCGTCCATAAGATTGAGAATCTGAGCTTGAATAGAGACATCGAGTGCAGAGACAGGTTCATCGAGAACTATAAATTGTGGGTTTAGTGCGAGCGCACGAGCAACACCGATACGTTGCCTTCTTCCTCCGTCGAGTTCGTGCGGGTATGTGTTTTCGAGCCTTTGTGCAAGCCCGACAGTACTCATCATTTCATAGACACGCTTGAGTCTGTCTTGCTTGTTATTATATGTTTTATTGATGATGAGCGGTTCTTCGATGATTTGTGATACAGTCATACGTGGGTTGAGCGATGCAAATGGGTCTTGAAAGACTATTGATGCGCTCTGACGAAACTGTTTAAGTTCCTTTTTGTTAAATTTAACAACATCTTGCCCATTGAAAAGGACTTCGCCATCTGTGGGTTCAACAAGTCTGAGGATAGCTCTACCTGCAGTTGACTTACCGCAGCCCGATTCTCCAACCAAGCCGAGTGTTTCGCCTTTGTTTACAATAAAGTCAACATCATCAACAGCATGTAGCCATTTTTTGCCTTTTTTGAAATATTTCTTAAGACCTTTTACTTCGAGTAATTTTTCAGGCATTTAAACATCCTCCTGACTTTCTTCACTGTCAGCCAAATCGCTCACAAAACTTTTATCCCAGTCGGGGTTGCCTTGATCTACAGGCTGAGCGGCTGTGATATTTAAGCATTTGACGAGGTGCGATTTGCCTATATCTACAATCTGAGGCACATTTTGGGAACATTCCGAAGTTGCCTGTTCACAACGTGGGTGGAATGGGCAACCTGCCGGCAGATTCATTGGGTCGGGCATGAGACCTTGTATGGGACTTAGGCTTTCAACATCGGTGTAGATGTCAGGTATTGAGTTGAACAGTCCTTTGGTGTAAGGATGCGTTGGGTTTTTAAACAGGTCTTCTTTAGTTGCCATTTCAACTACGCTTCCTGCGTACATAATAGCGACTTTATCGCAGATTTCAGCCACTATTCCAAGGTCATGCGTTATCATAATCATCGCCGTGTTGAGCTCTGTTTTGAGTTCTTTCATAAGCTCAAGCACCTGTGCTTGAATTGTAACGTCAAGTGCGGTTGTCGGCTCGTCCGAAATGAGCAGGGCAGGGTTACAGGCAAGCGCAATAGCTATACCGACACGCTGTCTCATACCACCGGAAAATTGGTGAGGATACTCGTTGACGCGGTCTTTACGGATACCAACCTTGTCGAGCATTGCATCTGCTTTTTCTTTTGCTTCCGCTTTGCTTAAGTTTTCGTGGAGCAAAATAACTTCAACAATTTGGTCACGAACGGTCATAACAGGATTAAGCGTTGTCATTGGATCTTGGAAAATCATTGATATCTTACTGCCGCGGATTTTGCGCATCTCAGCTTCACTTACTTCAAGTAAGTTCTGATTATTGAATTCTATTTTACCGCTTGCATAAAGTCCGGGCGGGCTCTGTACAAGACGCATTATTCCGAGTGCGGTAGTAGTTTTTCCGGCACCTGTCTCACCAACAAGACCGATTGTTTCACCGGCTTTTATGGAAAAGCTCAAATCATTGACGGCACGGACAGTGCCTTCTTCAAGAAGAAAATGAATTGATAGGTTTGATACACTTAGTAGGTTGTTTTCCATTCTAATTAGCCTCCCCTGCTTCGACTTTCAGCCTTTCTTGCTGAAGTCTTTTAAACTTACGTTTGGAGAAGTTTGCACCACGTAATCTTGGGTCAAACGCATCGCGTAGTCCATCACCCATCATGTTAAGGGAGAAGATAAGCATTGCTATGAATAATCCGGGGAACAGTGTCATGTGCCAGTAACCGGCAAGCATAAAGAGTCTGCCTTCGGAGAGCATTGCACCCCACTCGGGCAGTGGTGCTTGAATTCCGATACCGATGAATGAGAGACCTGCTGCAGAGAGGATACCTCCTGCAACACCCATGGTGGATTCAACAATGATGGGTGCCATACAGTTAGGTAGGATATGCCTGAATATTAGCCGGAAGTTACTTGCTCCGCATGAGCGCGCAGCTTCGACAAACTCTTGGTTTTTAACAGTTAATACCTGCGCCTTGACTATTCGGGCATAGCCGGGTATGGCGGCTATGCCAACCGCAATCATAATATTAACCATGTCTCGCCCAAGCGCGGCAACAATGGCTATCGCAAGCAAGATGTTTGGCATCGCAAGCAAGATGTCTGTGATTCTCATTATGATATTGTCGGCAAGACCTCCGTAGAAGCCGGCGGTAGAACCGAGGATAACACCTGCAGTTACTCCGATTCCTACAATGACAAATCCAAAAGCTAAAGAGAATCTGGCACCGTGTGCAATACGAGAAAATATGTCGCGGCCTAAATTATCTGTTCCAAATAAATGTTCTCCGGAGGGAAATTGGCGTGCTCTTGTCCAGTCTTGGAGATTATAGCCGGGCATACCGTCAACGCTGGGTGCGGCAAAATCTGCAACTAAGGCAAGAATGAACATTAATATAAGGATTACAAGCCCAATCATCGCGAGAGGGTTTTTCTTAAAGCGTTTCCAAATTTCACGAGATTGGCTGTATTTTTTTTCTTTTTTTGAAGCTGCTGTGTTGTTATTACCATTACTCATTACTTGTGCCTCCTATCTGTACTGCGAGCGAATCCGGGGGTCGATAAATGCATATAGAATATCGACAAAAAGATTCACAACGGTAAAACTAACTGCAATAAGCACAACTCCACCTCTGACAACTGCAAAGTCTCTGTTCAAAATTGCGCTGACAAGAAAGGAGCCGACACCCGGTATTGCAAAGATTGTCTCTGTCAAAACCGCGCCACCGAGCAAGAAACCAAATGAAAGACCTGCTGTAGTTATGACGGGAATCAGCGCATTTCGCAGCGCATGGCGGAAAATAACTACAGATTCTTTTTGACCTTTTGCTCTTGCAGTACGTATGTAGTCTTGACGAATACACTCAAGCATACTTGAGCGTGTCATACGCATTATAATGGCGGAAGAGTTTGTGCCGATAGCAATAGTTGGCATTATCCATTGAATAGGATCGGTGAAGCCCGTGGCGGGAAACCATTGGAGTGTGACCGTGAACACAATAATCATCATCAGTCCAAGCCAAAAGTTTGGTATGGAGACACCTAAAAGCCCAAAGAAAGTTGCTCCAAAATCAAAAGGAGTATATTGCTTGATCGCAGACAGTATACCAAGTGGTATGCCTAAAATAAGGGCGAGCACAATACCCATACCTGCAAGCTGCATGGTATTGGGAAAACGAGCCGCAATTTCTGTAAAAACACTTCTGCCTGTCTGATATGAAGTGCCAAAATCGAGCTGAGCGGCATTTATAACGAATCTGCCGTACTGGACAAGCAGGGGATCATTAAGCCCCATTTCTTCGCGAAGTGCTTCAATTGCTTCCGGTGCCGCAGCTTCACCTAAAATGGTGCGTGCAGGGTCGCCCGGTGCAATGTAAGATAAGATATAAACAACTAAAACAACGCCGAGTATAACGGGAATGAGCATTAATAAGCGTTTAAGCATGAACCAAATCATTAAATGACAATTCCTTTCGTTAAGAATTTCAAACACAAGACAACTCGCAAAAGGAACTGTCGTTTTGTGCATCATTTGCGGTTCCCGGTAGGGGAGCAAGGCAGAAAATAATTTAATTAACAGTAAATTTAGGGGATAAAGGGGCGACAAGACATTTTGTCGCTGCCGCCCCTTATAATATAATTACCTATCTGAGTTTGATTAGTCAAACCAAACCGGTGCGAAACTGTGGTGACCTGCGGGGTTAAGCACGAAGCCGTTGAGGTTGTTTGAAACTGCAAACGCCCATTCGCCGTTGTGTAAGAATACCCAAGGAGCATTTTCACGGATAAGTGCTTGTGCTTCCTCGTAGATTCCGAGACGTACAGCAGGATCTACTGTTGAGCGACCCAAATCAAGGAGTTCGTCAAGGCGTGGCTCATACCAGAATGTACGGTTACCGGCATCGCCGAAGTTTGAAGAGTGGAAGAGCGGGAAGAGTGAGTAGTCGGGGTCGCCTGTGATTGATACCCATCCGAGGATGAACATGTCATGGAGACCTTCGGCTGTATCAGAAAGATATTGCGCCCATTCCATACCTACGATATCAACTTCGATGTTTAGTTGAGCGAGTGAAAATTGAACCATTTCAGAGATTTGCTCGCGTTGTGCGTTGGGAATGTTCCACCAGATTGATGTGGAGAATCCACCAGGCTCGCCCGGAGTTGGGTTGTAGCCCGCTTCGATGAGAAGATCGCGTGCTCTGTCAAGGTCTGTTGGGAAAGGATCTTGTGGTGAGTAGCCCCATACGAGGTTAGGCATAGGACCATCTTGAACTTGACCGAGACCCATGAATACAGATTCAACAATTGCATGTGTGTCCAGAGCATAGTTGATGGCTTGACGCACGAGAGGGTTGCTGATGTGCGGGCGCTCAACATTGAAGCCGATGTAAGCTGTTGAGAGATTTTGTCTGCGCATGAGTGTTACGTTAGGATCAGCTTCTGCGCCGGCGAGGTCGATTGGGTTGACAGCTGAAGCGATGTCTGCGTTACCTGCGCTGACTTCCATGAGTCTGACACTTGCATCGGGAACGAGGATGAATGTAAGTGTTTCGATAGCAGGAACATGACCCCAGAAGTTTTCGTTTCTTACAAATTCGATTCTGTCGCCCAGGATATAATCAACGAACATAAACGGGCCGGAGCCGATTGGATGCTCTTCAAAGCCTTCTTCGCCAACTTCAAGGAAGTAAGCCATTGGAACGATACCGAGTGATGTGTGTGAAAGGTGGCTGAGGATTGGAACGAAATCAAACTCAGTGATGATTGTGAGGTTGAGGTCGTCGTGTACAATAACTTCTTCAATCATACCTGAAAGGATTTCAACACCGCCTGCTTGAGCAGACTCCATGAGTGAGAATTGAACGTCGTATGCTGTCATGACTTCGCCGTTGTGGAACATAACGCCTTCACGGAGTGTGATATTTGTTGTACGTGGGTCAACAACTTCCCATGAAGCTGCGAGACTGAGTTCCGGCACGGGCTGGAAAGTAACATAGTCTAGTGTGATAAGAGTGTCGAAAATTTGCTTACGAGCATCAGCGGAGGCTGAGTCGTTTTGTCCCCAAGGTCTAAAGTGAACTGCAAGTGATGCTTGGAGAACTGTGAGTGATGTTTGTGTTGTTTCTTCGGGAGCCTCAAGAACCGGGGCATCACCTGTTGGTTCTTCAGCCGGTGCAGGAGTTTCTGCGGGTTCTACTTCAGGGGTGATTGGTTCGGGTGCTGGGTCGTCTGCTGCACAGGCTGCAACCATCATAGCAGCCATAGCGATAACGAGTGCAAGTGCAAGGATTTTCATAATTCGTTTTTTCATTATACACCTCTTTTAAAATATTTATCAACACGCATAGCGTGAGTGATACGGTTTTTCAAAAAATATCGGAACTTCCAAAATGTAACATTTTAGTCAAAATGTTACATTTTCATTAAAAACATGTGACAGTTTGAAAAGGTATGTTGCGTAATTAGCTTGTTTAAGCGCTTTCCCGAACAAGTATACAGCAAGCACCCATGAGTTGTCAATAAGAAAATAAACCATAATAGGTAAATAGGCAAAAGCATCATAAAAAAATGTACAGATGCAATAATTACAAGAGTTAAAATTTGTCAAATTTTAATACTTTCTTAATATTTTGTAATATTTAAAATGAATAACATTGTTTTATCTGTCGAAAAAATGCCTTTTTTGCCGGTATGTACATGTAACATTTTGACTAAATTGTTGCTTTTCACACGCAAAGCGTTGCAACACACAGTTGTCAAGCTACTTTCAGAAAAGAAGCAGTAACAGAGTAAAATGGGGCTGATGAAACAATAATTATTTCATCAGCCCCATAGGAGTATATTTTAGTTATTGTTTTTTTGATAGCTGACCCAACGACCGAAATACCGACGACTGTGCCGACACCAATGCTGCTATAATTGTGTCTGTGGATTCCTCGGAGATTGGAATACTTGCGCGCAGCCCAGTGTCTGCACATATTAGCTAATTTGCAAAGGAGTTTCTCTCTGACATGTAAATTGATGCTCTTGATTGGATGATTCGTGCAGCATCATCAGCGGAAATCAGACCATTAAAAAAATCATCTACCGTTTCAGATACTATTCTTTGTAGAGACATACCTGTACCGGATCCTGCTGTTGTATGCGTAATAGAACTTATAAGAAGCATCAATGAATCAGATGCTTCTTGTGAAAGTGCATTCATACCTTCCATTAGAGGTGTTCTCATTGCAGTCGCCATAGACCTTTCGAATACATTCCTGTTTATAGGAAATCTTGAGATGGTAAATCGTGCCTGAATATCTTCCATGGCTATGGTTCTTATGAAAGACCATGCAGCATCTTTGCATTCTGCATTATTTGTAATTGAAAAGCCGCTGCTTACGCTGAATCTATTGCCGTTTCTATCACTGTCAGGCCATCCTTTGAATATGATATCATCTCCAAATCCATCGTGAATTAACTGTACATCATGAAAACCAAAAATGCCAGCAGCGTCCATAATGTGTCGTCCGGATGCAATCAATTCGCGTCGTAAAATAATGTCTGCATCCCAATAATTGTTATTAGTATATCTATATCCAAGTTCGAGTAGTCTTGCAAAATCTCCCGTGTCGAAATTTACAGTTGCAGACGCATAATCGACGAACTCTCCAATCAAAGACTGTGTTAAATGCCACATGAACTCACTTGAGTGAAAGAAAGGGCCGAGCGGGACATCTGCTTGAGGATTCTCGCTCATCACATCCATAAATTCGTCAAAAGTCCAGCCCGGATAGTTTCCTAATATTTGCTCGCTGCCTGCGATGCTGCTAATTCGAAAAACAGGAGGAAGGAAATACAGTGAGCCGTTAATCTCTAGTGCTGATAGCACATTTTCCATTAGATCTTCGCGACTGAGTTCCAGGTCTGAGTCTATAAAAGGATTTAGATTTACAAGCAGCCCCCTGTCTATATACATTTGATATGGAAGATTAAGTAAATAAAACATATCCGGAGTTCGTCCGGCAATAATGTCTATTGTGAGGAGATTCTGAGCATTACTCCAATTCCCTTGTGCAATGTCTAAATAGTCAACTACTTCCACATAGTGTGTAGAAGACCCTGCATTAAAGAGTGCAGCTATTTCACGTATATTATGGTTCAATTCATACACTCCAAACACACCGAGGGTGAGCTGTGTGTGCTTCCGGTGCTCGGTGTGTTGTGATGTGCCAGTATTTTCGAATAAACTAGTGTTATCACTGTCAACTACGTCGTCAATGCTACAGCCGGAAAGTGTCAATGCAGTCGTAAAAATGAGAACTACAAATAAATGAAGACGTGTGAGTTTCATGTTGCTCCTCCAATTAAGCTTGCTGACTAATGCGGACAAACACTATTGCGACGTCCGCACAATTATTCCAACATCGTCTTTAAGGTCTGAATGAATACGTATAGCATACGTTAGGGAGGAGAGCGTGTTTTCGTAGTCTTCCCAGTTAAATAATGTATTGTATATTATATCATAAAAATTGCAAAATGCAATACAGATATTGTGAAAATAAACCAAAAAATGAAAAAACAATGAATAAAACAAAAAGAGCATTAGTAACAGCACTGCGCCGCATTTGGTTGAAGATGTATTTTAGCATATATGTGACCTCATAAAAACACTTGATTAAATCGACTCAATACGTCATAATAAACTAAGACGAAGGAGAGCAATGTTATGCTTTTATATCATGGAAGTAATGTTGTGGTAGAAATACCTGAAATTCGAGTGCCTAATCGAAATCTTGATTTCGTAATGGGGTTTTATACAACAACAAACATAGAGCAGGCGCAGAGTTTTAGCGAAATCGTTTGCAACAGAAGAGGCGGCAAAAAAGTCATTAGCTTATATGAGTTTGACTATGAAAATGCCGTTGGTACGCTTGGAGTTAAGGCCTTCGAAAAAGCGGATAGTGAATGGTTTGATTTTGTTTGCGAGAAAAGAATGGGCAAATAAGAGGGCACTAACTACGACCTAATTATAGGACCTGTTGCTAACGACACTGTGTATCGGACCTTTATCGGTTTTTTGGCAGGAGCAACAAGCCGAGATGATGCGCAAAATGACCATTACTTTTTCATGGTTGTTTTGTGTCCGAGATTTATCGAAAGGACTGGTCATTAAAATGCTTAATTATATGGAATTCGTTATCTACTGCATCGAGGAATATAGAGATGCAAAAAAGTTGACAGGTAGACAGGTGATCAGTCTTTTCAACAAGTATGGTCTTTTTGATTTCATAGAAAACTCATACGATGCACTGCACACTTTTGGCGGTGATGAGGTCGTCTGGAATTTGCAAGATTATATAGAACATAGACATATAAGTTCGTAATAGGGGACGGGACGTCGAGGACGCTGTCCCCTAAACAAATTCGATTTCCTCTGCGACAACAATGCGCCCCTAATCCTCAACCTTACTACCAAGCGACCGAAATACCGATGATCGCGCCGACACCAGCGCCGCTATAACAAGCAGTAAAACAAAAGCACCACCTGCTGCTATAACGGTGTCGATAGGCTCCTCCGAAACCGGAATACTGGCGCGCAACCCGGTATCGGCGGCATCGCTTAGGCGGAGGTCGCGCAGTTCGTGTGCGAAATCCTCGGCGGCACCTGCGGCAACTTCTACGATGTCGCTGTATAAAGGCAAAGTGATAGCAAGAGAAATCGCTACGGATAACAAAATCACTATGGCGCACTGAATGAAAATCCACAAAGTGCGCTTACCTCGCTTTAACCCCATGGCATGGAGCAAAGCCGCCTCTTTCCTCTTTTGTGCGACAAAAAACATGGCAAAAACGAAAGCGACGACAGCCCAAGCGGAAGCGGCAAGCACTAAAATCCAAGTTGTACCAAACAAAAGATTATTTAAAATACCCACCAAAGACTCATACCCTTGATCGAAGAACATGAAAAAGTTACCCAATCCATAGCTATGGCTGTTTAAAACCGCAATAACCTCATAAGTCCTACCGTTTGCCACAATAAGAGCATCGTCAATCAGCGGAATGTAATCATAAGCACTCGCACTAATCGGCACACCACTGAGCACCGAAACCGACCTATCGGGAATAAAAACCGTATTTCGCGGAATAACATAATCCAAGCGAAGAGCCTGCCCCGTGATGGAAGTCCGATAAATGCCAACAACGGTAAACTCAGTCGGCACAGTGCGCTGAAGCTCGGCACTGTATAAAGTCGGCAACCACATAGTGCGATAAAACTCAGCGCCACCTGCTTCAAGCCCCGATGGATAAGTAACAACCGTCCTTTCAAGAGCCGCATTATAAAGCTCCATAGAAATAGTATCGCCGATACTCAGCTCATTATGCAGAGCAAAATCACGGCTGATAAGTGCAACTCGCTCACCATCTCGAACCTCTTCATAGGTGAACTTTCGCCCATCATATATCAAATTTCTCTGCTGATGAAGCTCAAAAATGCTGATAGGGTCATTTGTTGTGATAACAGGAAAACTCGCCTCGGAGATATTTACACGCTCAATATGTGAGGCAATCTGCTCCCACTGTTCAGTAGCAAAAAACTGCTCAAGACTGCCCTCAAGCGGCATAAAACCAAAATCTAAGGGGTTCCACTCCTGCGGGCGTATAGAAACCGTCTGCATGACATCAATGGGAAACTGGCTCCGTGGCAACTCAAGAACATGTTGCAACATAGGCGATTGTCCGGCACCATGCATAACCCACCAACCCTCAACAGGTGTAACGAGAGGAAGACCCTCATCAATTTGCATGAGAAAATTTTCATCAATTACAAGCTCATTGAGCTCATCAACAGGAGCAATTTGCCAAAACTCATGAGTAGGTACATGTGCCGCGCCGCCTATGGTTGGAATATCTAACGGCGGCGCAGTAGGCCACCCTGAGTTTTCAAGAGCGGGCACACGTATACCTATCGGAACAAGCTCTTGAGTTATCTCATACTCATGGTCCTCAGGTAAGTTTGCAACAACACTCTCACTAAGCCGAGTATACTCGCCATCATAAAAAACATAGTACACATGTTCATATTCCTGCACAAACGGCCTTTGCTCGTCTATCTCAACCCATAAATCACTCGGCACACGCACTAACTCAAAAATCCACCCAAGATACCCAAGCGACCTAATCTCAGAAACATCTTCAATATAACCTGTTTGCATTCTAACAATATCCATAGGCGGAAAATCTATAATGATGTGGTCAGGGTTGACCATACCCATATGCGTTCCTGCACGGAGCTGACCCATGACGATATAACTTGAGCCCTCCTCAAAAGCATACGACCCATCACTGAACCTCATATTGTTTACACCGATAGTAAACGGAATTCGCATGTCGGGGTGGCTATGCAGCACCTCATCCACACGAAGCCGAGTTCCACCCGCCTGAAATTCCTCAACATGGCTGATATTCTCCCCGTCAAACCAATATACATAATCCGCCGCTATCCAAGATGACTCAAAATCGATAGCAGTGACAGCCAAAACAACAAAACCCTGCGGGGAAAAACGCGCTAAACCAACCTCTATCCCAATACCCGCCATTCTGAGAGGAACAGACTCCGCATCACCGGAAAACGCCCCAAACACACGCCGCTCATCTCGGCTGAGCAGACCACCATGGTCAATTGAATCAATATCAAGTAGAGTTTCCCGTGCCATCTGCAAATTATTTTCAGCAAGTTGCACGCGCGCATTGTTGCGAAAGTTTTCTTCAGCACTAAGCCATAAAATGTAGATAAGGTTATAAGCATTATTCAATCCACCACCACGAGAAAACACAAGATTTCGCGGCTCTTCAACTTCCCGCACAAACTCTCGCCGAAAATGGTCATTAAAAGCAGCAAAATCATCCGGTCCAAAAACAAAAAGGCCACCACCAGAACCAAAACCAAAACCTTCAGTAGTTCCATCAGCATTAAAAATCAGCACTTCAGTGCCATGCTCCATAAGCTCCTGCACGGAATCAAAGCCATGTTCATATAAATATTCAGCAACAGGGCTCACACCGTCAAGCAATAAAGCCCCATTACCCTCAAGTGAGAGCAACCCTTGAGGCGTTTCAATCTCAGTAATATCCGCAGTATCAAAATTCTCAACGGTGACCTCCCAAATACCACGCATATCAGGCATACCAATAGTAGTAATAATCTCATCGACATCACGAAGCGACCGCTCCGCAGTAAACCAAAGCGCCGCAGTAATGCAGAGCAAAGCACCCGAAAGCGCAAGCAATAAAGTAAAAAGAGCATTTGTAACGGCACTACGCCGCATTTGTTTAAAAATGTATTTTAGCATATAAATGACAATTCCTTTCATAAACTCTTCAGGCACAAAACGACTAATGAAAGGTATTGTCATTTTGTGCATCATTTGCGGTTCCCCGTAGGGGGAGCAAATCGCACATTCCACGTTTAGTTTGAATTTATTCAAACTAAATCACCAATTATCTTTGCCGAATTCTTTCATGATATCTTCCAATGAATACTCTTCACTGTCTGTCGTTGCGGGTGCTGTAGTAATCGGTTCGGGTGCCGACTTCCGAGTAGATTTTGGTCGTCTCTGAGTTGGTTGGGGTTGCAATTGTTCCTGAATTGGCTCTTGTTGCGATGGTTGTTGCGGGTGAGGTCGTGGCTGTGTTTGCGGTTGTGGATTTACAGGCTCAGGCGAAGGTATCGCTATGTTGTATGTTGAAGGCTGCAGCTCCTCTTCCACATACGCCTGTGAATCAGCTCTGTCGATAATCTCCAAAATCTTACCGTCTGACAAACGAATCACCACATCGGCAGACTCTGCAACTTCAGGGTCGTGAGTGACAACGATGAGGCACACATTCTCAGAAGCCGCCAGCTCTTTCAAGAGCGCTATGACATTTGTGCTATTCTGACTATCGAGACTCCCGGTAGGCTCATCAGCGAGGATAATTTCAGTATTTGCCGCAAGCGCCCGAGCAATAGCCACACGCTGTTGCTCCCCACCCGAAAGCATCGAAGGCCGCCGACCATGCTTACCCTTATCAATACCAACACTCTCAAGCTTCTCAGAAGCCAGCTTACGAGCCTTAGACCCACGAGTACCCTTATACTCAAGATTAAAAGTAACATTCTCCATAGCCGTAAGAAGAGGGAACAGGTTCAAGCTCTGATAAATGACAGAAACATGCTCAAGCCGATACTTATCACGATTGAGATTACGAGTATCTTTATCATTAAAAATAACAGAACCGGAAGAAGGTGTATCAAGCCCCGCAACCAAAGAAAGAAGCGTACTCTTCCCACTACCGCTACTCCCTACAACAGCATAAAATCTCCCCGGCACAAACCGATAACTAACACCATCAAGAGCATTAACAGTCTGATATTTAGTTTTGTAGGTGTAAGTAACATCACTAAGTTCAATCATAACAACAAAATCCTTTCAAATCGGGTCTCCCCCCAAGCTAAGCAGGTGATGGGCGGTTTGTGGAGTCTTTTTTTCGAGAACAGCGGTGTAGATCCCGATGGCTCGAAAAAAGCGGAACAAATTGCCCATCATCTGCGACAACAACGCACAAAGACGCACAAGAGCACACAGAAACGTACAACGAGAACCTACAAAAAACTACAAACACACACAAAAACCTACTCACGGTTACGCAAAATCGCCATAACATCAGTTCCTGCGGCACGGCTTGCCGAGAAAACCGCACCAATTATGTAGCAAGCCAAAAATATAGCCGGACGCTCAAAATTCATATAATCCCAAGTAAACATAACCACCAAAAAACCAAGTGCGGCACCGAGCAAACTGAGCATAGCCTGCTCATAAAGTGCGCCAAAGAAGATACCGCGCCTGCGAACACCAACACTACGCATTATTGCATACTCAGACATACGCTGGCGTGTGAGCAAAGTGCTGGTCAAAAAACCAACAGCCACAGAAATTATAAAAATAAAAGGGGTAGCGACATCGACCAAAATAATATTCTGCCGCAGAGGCTCAAGCGTTTCGATAAATTCAGACTCAAAAATCATCATAGAAAATCTAAGCGACGACAAAACAGGCCTGACCTCAGCAAAACTGTTTGTAGCCACACTCTTTAAAGCAGAAAGCTCACGGTTATCGGCGACAGTCATGTGTAAAAGCTCGCTATAAGGCGGGCTGTCATCTGACTCAAAACCCAAGGCAGTGACAGTCCAAAACGGACCGATTATTAAATCCTCGTCAACCCCGGACACAGTGCCGACAACATAAAGACCGGACTCAATATCATTAATCCACGCCGCAACAAGAACAGCAGGATTATTAGAGCGAAAACCAACTTCAAGCATATTATCAGAGACAAACTCCATCAGATGTTCGCTTACAAGAAAAGCAGACTGCTCCGTGGCGAGAACACTCTCATCATAGCCCTCAAAAAATGTTATAGAAAAATCCGGTTCATCTGTAAGAGGGTAGAGGGCAGAGAGGTTAGTGACACCAAAAATCCTACTAGGTACGATTTCAGACGGAGCCACATCCACATAAGCCCCATCAAAAGAAACATCTGCCCCACCAAAGTCAGAATCATAGTAGCCTTCGCCATTTAAAGCAACTAAAGGCTCACCTGCAATAGAAGTCACCTCAAGCGTGCGCCGCAGAGCAATATCACTGGTGAACTCATAGAGAGAAAGCGGATGCTCAGGGTCAATGAAGACATTCATGAAACTCTCACGTATATCAAGATCACTTGTATTCATACCCGAATGGTCACTGAGCTGAACAAGAATTGGGAAATTTTCCATCATATCATCATACTCAGCCTGAAGCTCTGCACGAACCGCACCCAGCAAATTTATAAGCAAAACCAAAACAAGAGCAACAAGCGGCACCGACAGACTTTTCAGCCCGTCGCGCCGCAATCTCTTAACAAAATGCTTAATCAAGAACATAGAAAATGTATTCCTTTCGGAGAAACCCTATAGCTATCTAAAAATAGCGCCGATATCTTGAGTCGTTCCCGGGATATCCAAGAACCACCATGAAACGGTTACGAAAGCAAGTGTTAAAACCGCAATAATTACCACAGTCACTATTGTATTATTATCACTATTGAGGAATCTATAAGTTCTTATGCCCCAAACAAGCACAGCCACCGCACCGGCAGTCATTGCAGTGGCGATTAATGCAAAAATAATGTAGATTGTCACCCCTGAGCTGGGTATCTCTGAAGTTATGCTGACATACCAACCATCTGAGATTGCACCGACATAAAACACATCGCGGTCATCTCTTGCGGCAACATCACCATACTGCAACGAAACCCATGCACGTGGAGTAAAAAAATGCAGTGGAGTTGCGAAAATCTGAAAAGTAAACGTATCCCCGTAAAAAAACAAAGAAGCCTCACGTGAACCCTCAATCTCCGAATAAACAAGAGAAAGATAAGCACTTATCTCCTGCTCAGTAAGCCAACCGGGAAAAGCATCAACTCCCGCAAAATAGGTAGTCTCATCACGCACAGAGACGATAACCTGCTGAGTTAAAATGACCTCTCGCGCATGTAGCTCCTGCGAATTCTGAAGAACTTCAAGATAGCTCCGATGTTCGTCGAACACCTCACGAGCCTGCTCCACACGCCCTTCAGCGAGCCTTACCGCATGGTCGATTTGCTCCTGGTGTTGCACATCAAGAGCATGCATACTGAGCGCTGAATAGATAAACCAAACAACAGCAAAACCAAGCACTGCAATCACAACGATTAAAACATTTCTCATTACCCCAAACTCCTAATCATAACCATACTGTCCATTTTAACAAATTTACTAATAACTGCTATGCCCATATTCAGCACAAAATAAGCTGATGATGGGGAAAATCAACTCACCAAACAAAACGAACGATAACAAACATAATTACAAAAATAAATACAACAACCAAAAGGGCAGGTAAAAGTGCCATATAAGCCCCTAAAGTAAGCTGAAAGTATTCTCTCCGTGTAAGCCGTCGCAATGGGATAACTTCAGGCTCGTTATCTTGTGCTTTTACATCAACGACTTCTAAGGAGTCCGATTTATCATCAGCAAAATCCGAATTTTGTTCCATCAGCTCAGTGCCGTTCTCATTATCCATATGCTATTGCCCCAATCTGTGATGACAGGCGACAAAATGCCCTTCCTCGACCTCTTCAAGCAGAGGCTCAACCTCTTTGCAGATATCTGTCACGTATTGGCAACGTGTGTGGAATTTGCAACCCGGTGGCGGATTGACAGGGCTTGGAATATCGCCTTCCAGTATTTTCATCTCCTTCTTTGCACCCTCTGCGTCTGTTGTAGGGATAGCCTCTAAAAGTGCAACAGTGTAGGGGTGCATCGGTTTTTCGAAGAGTTTCTCCGCAGAGCATAACTCAACAAAGCTACCGACATACATGACACCAATTCTGTCACTGATGTACTTTATAACCGACATGTCGTGTGAAATGAACATATAAGTAAGATTTGACTTCTCACGCAAATCCTGCAACAAGTTGATAATTTGAGACTGAATAGAAACATCAAGAGCACTGACAGCCTCGTCGCAAACAACGAAAGTCGGCTGAACAGCAAGAGCGCGGGCGATACCGATACGTTGACGCTGACCGCCTGAAAACTGATTCGGATAGCGGTGAATCATGTATGGCGCAAGACCGCAATCTTCCATGGTTTTCATGACATATTCCTGCTGACGCTGTGAATTCTTCTTGAAAAACTTATGTGCCTGCAAACCTTCGCCAATAATTTGACCAACAGACATACGCGGATTAAGCGAGCTGTAGGGGTCTTGGAAAATAATTTGCATATCCTTGCGAAGTAGGCGCATATCTTCCTCGTCAAGTAGTGAGAGGTCTATACCATCACTGCGAAAAGCCTCGTGCTCAGCATAATTCGGATCGTTATTGCACTGAGTGTGAAGTTTCTCGATTTCAGCAAACTTAGCTTTAACAAACTCACTTGCCTCAGCTTCTTTTTTGTCAAAATCAGCTTTGATGGACTTGAGCCTTTCGAGTTTTTGATGGTCAACTTCTTTTGCTGAAGTACCTTTTTTGCCCGAATTCGGCTTTTCGGCGGAATTTTCACTTTCAGAGTTACTGAAGTTGTATTGCATTTCATCAATATCAAGCTCTACCTCTTCTCTGCGCCGGCGGAGCTTTGCGGCAATCTGAGCCGCATTATACCACTCGATGTATGCCAGCTTAACAGCATTTGAATCTGAATGGACATAGAGCCCACCAATCAAGCTTACAACGGGAATATATGCCGCATCATGTTGTTGCGCGGCACGATTATATTCCTCGATTATAGCGAAATTATCGGGGGCATTTTCCATCTCAACCTTCTTTGCATCGCGGATCTTTGCGAGATTAGAGATGGTCCTCTTGTGCTTATCAAGCGATTTAGCTATGCTCTCAATATACTTCGGCGGAATATAGTCCAGTGACTTGCCAAAATACATGATACTGCCTTGGGTGCGTTTGTAAAGCTGTAATAGCACACGACCTAATGTGGACTTGCCGCAACCTGATTCACCGACAATTCCGAGAGTCTCGCCCTCATAGATATCAATGTCAATACCGTCATTGGCCTTGACAAACATATTGCGCTTACCGCGGACAGGGAAGTAATGTTTTAAAGCGCGAATTGAAAACAGTTTTTTTCTGCTATCTTCCATGATTTCTGCCAAGCCTTTCGTTTATTGTATTGTTTGTGTTCTGTCGATCTTATTTGGATAGAAACAGCGAATCTTGTGGTTCGGTGCGACTTCCACCAGCTCAGGATGTTCTTTTTCGCATTTTTCGGTGCGGTATTTGCAACGCGGGCCAAACTTGCACCCCTCAGGTAAATCAAGTGGGTGAGGCACTGCACCGGGTATCGCATCAAGCCTCTCACCCGGAGCTGTATCTAATCTCGGAATGGATTTTAAAAGCCCCTCGGTATATGGATGTGAATACGTCTTACCTTGGAAGACCTCACGACAATACGCCATCTCGACTGCCTCTCCGCAGTACATGACAACTACATTGTCCGCCATTTGATTTATAACACCCAAGTCATGGGTTATAAATAAAATGCTTGTACCTTTTTCTTTTTGAAGGTCATTCATGAGCTTCAGCACCTGAGCTTGAATCGTGACATCAAGGGCAGTTGTTGGCTCGTCAGCTATGAGAATATCAGGCTTACAAGCGAGTGCCATTGCTATCATAACTCTTTGGCGCATTCCACCTGAGAGCTGAAACGGATATTGCTTTGCGACACGCTCAGGGTTTGGGATTTTAACGTCGGCGAGAATACGAACTACCTCTTCATTTGCCTGTTTTTTGCTCATACCTTGGTGGATTACAAAAGGCTCACGCAGTTGACGCTCAACTGTAAAAATAGGGTTTAGACTTGTCATCGGCTCCTGAAAAATAACACTTATCGCATTGCCGCGTATAGAGCGCATTTGTTTGTGGCTGTACTTTTCAATGTTTTTGCCGCGGTATTTAATCTCTCCGCCATCAATATAGCCGTTTGAGTCAAGAAGCTTTAGAATACTCATTGCGCCAACAGATTTACCTGAACCGGACTCACCGACTACACCAAGTGTTTTACCTGCTTCAATATTGTATGAGACTCCGTTGACAGCTTTGACAAGCCCTTTTCTCGTTGTGAAAAAGGTGCGAACCTCTTCAAGTTCAAGCAGTGTAGAGCCAAGCTCCACAGTTGCCTCTTCTGTCGTATTCTCTTGCTTAAGCAGCTCCTCTATGGAGAGGTCTTTTTCTTGATTACTCACGTTTATTACCTCCCGCTAACTCTTGGGTCAAGTGCATCTCGCAGTCCATCGCCCATTGTACTGATGCTGATAGTTGTAAATCCAAGGAATATAGCCGGGAACAACCATCTCCACCAGTGATTTACAATAGTTACTGAATCACGTGCTGTATTGAGCATATTGCCCCATGTGGGATATGGCGCGACGATGCCGAAACCTAAAAATGAGAGTGTCGACTCAACGAGCAAAGAACTTGCCACCATGAGGGTGACGTTTACAAGCAAAAGCCCCATGACATTTGGCATTATATGCTTAAATATAATCGCGGATGTACGCACGCCCATAGCTCTGGCAGATACGACAAATTCTTGCTCACGAAGTGAAAGGATTTGTGCGCGTGCCAGCCTTGTAAACCCTGTCCAAGTCATAAGTCCCAAGATAATCATTATCATCAAGACACGCTGGATCTGCGTAATATTCGGGAAGTGCATCGGTATAATTGCCGAGAGCATCATAGCAAATGGCAAGAATGGTATGGATTCCACAACTTCAGCTATGCGCATAACAACCATATCGACGGTCTTACCGAGGAATCCTGCCAAACCACCAAGCAAAATGCCCAAAGTAGCGGCAACAGCGGCAGCGGCAAAACCTACGGTAAATGTGAAGCGTCCACCATGGATAACACGTGCGAACATATCGCGCCCGATTTGGTCAGAACCCATGAGATATCCGCGATGACCCCAGGTTGTGACATAACCGCTGCTGTCAACGGCGGCATTCATGAAATAACCTGTAAATATTTCAACGTTGCTGCCGGGGTTTGTGGGAGCACCGTTTACTTGATTTAGGTGGTTAAAGCCCCAACTGTATGCACTACCATCATCGAGCAGAGCTGTAAAATGCCAACGACCGCTTTCAATTTGTACGACACGACCTTGAATCGGATGACTGAGCGGCAGAAGTGATGCGGCGTCACGTGCAATCGGGTTTGGAGCGGGAGTCCATGTTATGACTCTGCCATCGTCAAGCAGAGCCGCAAATGTGCCGTCTGTCATAGCGACATCAATGGTTCTGCCCTGAACCATATTCGGAACTCCGCCGATTACTTCAGGCACAACTATATCAGCAGGTATCTCCGCCTCGGCAAATTCGCCGTTAGCGCTGTCTTCAATATCGTCAGCCGCTTCGATCACCACTTGACCGCCGCCACGGACGGGAGCATATACACGCCCGTCATGTGTAGCGACAATAGCGGAGAAAGTACCGAGGTCGAAAGTTGCTACATTGCCTTCAAAGTATTCCCTGTCAGGCGAGCGGTTGGGGTTAAAAAATGTAGTGTCATTTCCCCATGTGAATAAGTTACCTTCATCGTCAAGCGCCATGGTTATCCATGAGCCGGCACGGATATCGATAATGTTTCTCTCGTGCAAATGTGTGGGTACATCTATGGTCTCTAAATGTGACCCGCCCCATGCTATAACTTGCCCTTCGGTATTTATTGCTACCACGTGGTCAAGCCCCGCAGAAATCATTTGCAGATGCCCCATTTGAGGGAATATGAAGTTTATAGGGTCTGTGCGTCTTGCACGCCAGCCATGACCCCAACGTATGTTTTCCGCCAAATCGCCCCACATGTAGAGAAGGCCGTTTTGGTCTATACCTACCCCGAATCTTGAGCCAAACGAAATGTCGCGGGCGTTGTTTCGGAGAGCTGTCGGAATACTGAGCATATTGAGACCGGGCCTGACATTGATCTGCGTTGAATCTAAATGTCTGAAATCCCCCGGAATAATTGCCCCGGCGACAAATATGAAAACAGCCACAATGACAAAAATAACCAAACCTATAACACTCAGCTTGCGCCTAAAGAAGTTCTTTGCGGCGGTACGACCCGGACTTTGAACCAGTTCTTCTTCAAAGATGTCCTTTTCTTTTTTCTTTCTTTTAAATAAACTCATTTGTCTGCCTCCATTATATGAGCATAATCGTTAGATACGAATTGGGTGTAGGGGATATACTATAAACTCGACTACTCCAATTTGACGCGTGGGTCGATTAGTACGTATACAAAGTCTAGCAATAGGTATCCAACCAACGTCAACACTGTGAAAATTGTTGAGATTGCAAGAGCTACGTTAAAATCCAGTGTACGCAGTGAGTCTATGAATAAACGCCCCATACCTGAGACTGAGAATAGTTCCTCTAAAATGATTGAACCTGTTAACAGACCAATAAAAGCTCCTGCAATAGCAGTTACAAACGGTAATTGCGCATTCCTAAAGGCATGGGAAAATATAACCGCACCCTCGCGAAGTCCTTTTGCTCTTGCTGTCCGAGTGTAGTCTTGGCTGAGAGCATCAATCATGGAAACACGAATAAGGCGGGTTAATCCCGCAAGACCCATGAAAACCATGACAGAAATTGGCAATATCATAAATGGAAACCTGTCGAGAAAAATCTCCCAAGATGTGGCATCGGGGTTTTGAATCGCAAACAGAGGGTTGCCAAAACCACTGACAGGTGTCAGTCCCAACCAAACGGAAAAAATCATAACGAACAAGATTGCCGTTATAAAAGAAGGGAGAGAAAAACCCATCAGCGTGACTGTTTGAATTGTGTTATCGTAAATTCCACCTCTTTTAACGGCAGATGAAATTCCGAGAGGAACACATATTATTATAACGAGTATCATAGCTATGAAGTTCAGTTGGAGTGTAACCATAATCGGACCTTGAAGCACGGTGGTCACAGGCATGTTATGGCTGAGTGACAAACCAAAATCACCCCTCACCATATTTGAAAGCCAAATACCATATTGGACAGGTAAAGCCCTGTCGAGCCCGAGCCTCGCCCGTATTTCGTTATAAACAACCTCAAAAGCCGCAGGCGGGAGTCGCGCCTCCTCAGGGTTCATATGCATCATTACAGGGTCACCGGGAACCATGCGATATACAATAAATATCAGCATACTGATGACAATAAATACTACAACCAAATAAATAAGACGTTTTGCCAAGTAGCGAAGCAGCATAGCCGTTTCCTCCGATTATATTTCATTTTACAGATAACAACCATTAAAATTTAATGTTTACCAAATGGCTCTTATATATAAAATGAAAGAAGTTTGGAGTATTTTGTAACATTAAAGTTCATTATATGGGGCGGTCAAACCGCCCCATATAACGTGTTCGGGCTATAATGCTATTGATTTGGCCAAACTGACAGATCGAGATGTGCCCATGGTATTACAAGTGCCCATGAGAGCAAGTCTGTGCGGTCGTAGTTTAGAAGGCCTTCTCTGTAGAAATCGTGGAATGTGTCAGCGTTGAGCGGAAGAACAGGAAGAACTACATTGAAGCGTGAGATGAAACCAAACCATGCTTCGAGATATTCTTCACGTGTTTCAGCACTTCTGCGTCCCCATGCATGTTCAAACAGTTCAGCATCGTTTGTGCGTGTCCAGTTTACTGCTCCAAAGAAATCAGGATCGGGATTGTAGCTGTTCCAAACTGCGTCAATTGAAGGAATTCCGAGACCACCGTTAATCATGCTGAAACGGTTGTCAGGGTCAAGACCAAGCAGTGCAGTGCTGAAGTCTGCCATTGTTACGAATACGTGGTCAAAGTAGATGCCAACACTGTTTGCAGGTTCTACCATGAGTGATGCGAGCATTGCGCCGATTTCGTTTGCATCAGGGCTTGCCCAGCGGAGAACGAGAGGCATGAGTTCGCCGTCTACATCTTTATGACGAGGACCGTCGCCGGGTTCCCATGTTTCGCCGTCTGCATTGTAGACCCAACCGCCTGCTTCGAGCTCTGCAGTTGCGTTAGCAAGGTTTAGTGTGTAGTTGTATGTTATGTATTGGTCGACACGGTCTCTGTTTTCTTGATACATCCAAGATGCAAGAGCTATCAGAGTATCGTTTGTTGTTGCGTGACCTGCTGCCCACATGTTGTTAAACTCGTGACGGTCAAGTGTCCAAGCTATTGCGCGACGAACTTCGACAAATTGTGTCGGACCGACATCCCAATGGAAAAATAGTCCGCCTGAGCCGTTACGTGGGAAGTTGAAGTAATCGAATCCGCCTTGTTCGACGAGAGCAAGTCCGGGTGCAATATCAGGACCTGAACTTTGAACTGAGAGGTCAATTCCGCCTACTTCCATTTCAGGAATTGCAAGGCCTGAGTCGATGCGGCGAATGATAAGAGTTTCGATGTGTGGGAGAACGCCATCATATGTGCCTGCGAAGTATGGGTTGCGTGTCATGATGATGTGTTCTGCATCCATGTCAGGAGGAGCTGCAAGGAAGTATGGCCCCGCAGAAACGCCTGCGCCTGTTGGTCCGCCCATTGTGTAACGATAGCCTTGGCTTACGCCGTCGTCTACTCTCTCACGGAGAAGTTCATATGTGAGTGGAGCTGACATGCTGGCACCATTTGGACCGTCTACTACTTCAAGGCCGGGGAATATTACGTGGAGTGGCGCACTACCCATATCTGCATATGTGAGTTCATAGAAGAATGGGAAGTTTTGGTTGCCGTCTGTTTCAGCTTCGATTGTGATTGAGAATGTGAGTTCGTCATACAGGCGCAGACCGCTGATATAATCAGCTTCGCCTGTTCTGTAGGTTGTGAAGCCTTGGATTTCGCGGAAACCGGTCCAAAGTGTGCTTCCGAGGTTCGGTAGTGGGTTGTCCTCATCATCACCGGCAAAGCTCATTGCTGTTGCGCCAACGAAAAGAGGATAGAATACGAAGTCTCTGGCCGTGCGAGGTGCACCATCGCTCCATTGTAAACCTTCTCTGAGTGACACTGTGTATGTGCGAGAGCCATCAGCGTTTTCTGTGACTTCGATACCTGTGGATACTGCAGGGTTTACAATAAACTCTGCGCCACGGGTAAATGCTACGACACCTGAGTGTCCTTGAGTTGCATCACGCATTTGTGCGTTACCAATTGCGTTGCCCCATCCGAGCATGGCATTGGGGTCAATCAGGTTTCCGGCGATTGTTAAAACACCGCCGATTTCGCCGAGATGGCTGGCTGTGAAGGGTTGAGTCGGGTCAAGGGCTTCTTCGCCATTTTCATCGTCACCATCGTCTACTTCAGGTGCAGGAGTCTCTTGTGCAGGGGGTGGCTCCGGGGGTGCTTCAGGGTCAACTACCACCGGGTCTTCCGCGCAAGCTGCTATAAGAGCAATTGCCATAACAGCTACGAGGAACAGAGCTAAGAACTTTTTGATTTTCATTTACTAATTATCCTCCTAATAAGTATTATATTTATCAACACGCCGAGGCGTGAATGATACAATTTTGCTTAAACTATCGAGTTTTTATGACGAATAGATGTTGTCTGATTACTTATGGCTTTAAAAGAATTTTTCATAATTTCAATTGCTACCCTGCGACCACTTAATGTAACAAATTTGCCAAAATGTTACATGTTCATTAAAACATCGCGAAAACAAGAAGAGGATTGTTTGCAGCAGCTTGCGAAATTTCATTTTTAACTAAGTATACAGTACCTATCTACAGTTGTCAATAAAAATAAACCCTATAAATAAAAGTAAAATTACTATTAAATATATACAAAAATAATAAAATTTCATTTGTGAAAACTGAACCTGATTTATATTATCTTAACAATTTGTCATATTTAGTTCTAAATATACCTTGTCTTTATCGTCTTGGGTCACACCTAAATAGCGTTTTGTGACTGCAAGCGAGCTGTGGTTGTAGATATCCATAATTACTGCCGGCGACACTCCATTGTTCCAAGCGTGGTAGCCTAAAGTCTTGCGAAGAGAGTGGCATGAGACTCTGTGCTGAAAAGATAAAACGTCTGATGCATTTCGTATGATGCGGTACGCCTGAGTGCGCCCAATTGCTTTTCCTGTTTTTTGGCTTTTGAATATCGCTTCGTGAGGTACAGCGTGGATATGCATGAAAAATTGATTCAGCGTGGTAAAGACTTCCTTGTTCAGTGCGATAGAAGTTGATTTTCCGGTCTTTTTCTCAGAAAGATGCAACACGTCCCTGACACGATTGTTTTGAAAATCGTAGACATCATTCCATTTTAGACTGAGTAAATCGCTGATTCTGAGTGCGGTGTAGATTCCCATAATAACCAGTGTGAAATTCCTGTACTGCCCCTTGTCCTTGAAATAGATTGCAAGCGCAGTTGCTTGCTTTTTGTCCCTTATTGGCTGAGTTAACATTCAGTCAATACCTCCCATTTAGTTTGTGTTTACTAGTAGATTCTACACGCAAACGGCTAATATTGCAACGGCTAATAATATCATCTTCATGCGTTGCATTATATTGCTTTAATAAGTTAATAAATCATATTTTTTGAGCCATTAAGAACATGTAACATTTTGGCAAGATTGTTACATTACAAATGCATTAATGAATACAACATATTTCACACACATTAGGAAGCTGCTAATGTACAAACTTTTTTGACCGGTTATGGTCTTTTGAACCTGAGTGAAGTGAAAGGAAAATGGGCGCAACATGAAAGATCAAGAATATTTATTGCAAATCAGAAATCTTCAGACAGCATTCAGAATTGAGGGAAAATACTATAATGCCGTGGACGGCGTGGATCTTGACATCAGAAATAACGAAGTGTTCGCCATAGTGGGCGAAAGTGGCTGCGGAAAAACAGCGTTGGCTCTTTCCATACCACAGCTTCACAATATGAATTATACTCGCATCAGCGGCGAGATTACTTTTGAAGGGCAAGAACTATTAGCGCTTAAAGAAAGCGAACTCAATAAAATAAGAGGCAGGGATATCTCAATGATATTCCAAGACCCGCTTACAGCCCTAAACCCTCTGTTGAGAGTCGGCTCTCAGATAGAGGAATCTTTAAAATACCACACTGATTATAATAAAGCCCAAAAGAAAGAGCGTGCGCTTGAATTGTTGGAATCAGTCGGCATGACCAATCCTGCACTAACATACAGGCAACTCCCTCACGAGTTATCAGGCGGTATGCGCCAAAGGGCAATGATAGCGATTGCACTCTCGTGTAATCCCAAACTTATTATTGCCGACGAACCCACTACCGCACTTGATGTTACAATCCAAGCGCAAATTCTTGACCTCATGCGTAAGCTCCAAAGGGAGATGCACTCATCAATGGTACTCATTACTCACGACCTCGGTGTCGTCGCCGAAATGGCGGACAGAGTCGCCATAATGTATGCCGGGCAGATCGTAGAGCAAGGTACTGCCGATATGATATTTAAGAATCCCTTGCATCCATACACAAGGTCGCTTCTCGCCTCAATTCCAAATGTCGGCGAAGATCTTGAGCGTCTCAATGCAATAAAAGGCGTTGTTCCCACTCTCAGGGAAATGCCCAGAACCGGCTGCCGTTTTGCTGCACGCATTCCATGGATTCCGAGTAGTGACCACGAGAAAAACCCAACATACCATGAGATGGAACCCGATCACTTTGTGCGTTGCACATGCTTTACTGATTTTCATTTTGAAAATGAGACTTCAAGCCGGGAGGTAAGAATCTGATGGCACTACTCGAAGTAACAGATTTAAAGGTATATTATCCAATCCGCGGAGGTGTTTTCGGCGGCGTTGTCGGGCATGTTAAAGCAGTTGACGGGGTGACATTTTCCGTAAATGAAGGGCAGACTGTAGGACTTGTCGGGGAAAGCGGCAGTGGCAAGACCACAATCGGAAAAGCAATACTCGGTCTTGTACCTATCAAAAGCGGTACGATTTTGTTTGATGGTAAAGACATTACAAAATACATCGGAAAAAACCGCTCCGATTATCGCAAAAGCGTTCAAATGATATTTCAGGATGTTCATTCATCCATAAACGTAAAAAAGCGGGTTCTTGATGTTATAGCCGAGCCGATTAGAAATTTTGAAAAACTTTCAAAGGCTGAGGAAACTAAAAGAGTTGATGAACTGCTTTCTATAGTCGGCATGTCCCCACTTGATGCACACAAGTATCCTCATGAATTTTCCGGAGGACAAAGGCAGCGCATCGGTGTCGCAAGAGCAATAGCATTAAAACCTAAGCTTATTGTTGCGGACGAGCCGGTTTCTGCACTCGATTTATCCATACAAGCACAGGTTCTCAACTATATGAAGGATGTTCAAGAGGAACTGGGGCTGTCATACTTATTCATCAGCCATGATCTCGGTGTTGTTAAGCATATGTGTAAGACACTTGTAATCATGCACAATTCCCGTTTTGTCGAGGTGGGTGAACGTCACGACATCTATAAAAACCCAAAGCATATCTACACAAGAAGGCTTATTGCATCAATTCCGGATACAGACCCGGACATGAAATCGGTCAACGAAGCCAAGCGTGTCGAAATCGGCAAGGAGTATGAGGAGCAATACAGTAACTATTATATGGACGGCGGTCAGGTCTATCCGCTGAAACAAGTTGACGGAAGCGAAACACATTACATAGCAGTACCATAACGGAAAGGAATTGTCATTATTATGTGGAAAATGATTATCAGACGAATCCTAATTTTAATACCGCAACTACTTTTTATTTCTGTATTTGTGTTTCTCTTAGGAACGCTCATGCCCGGTGATGCTTTAACCGGACTTGTTGACCCTACGCTTACCGCAGATGACCTGCTAAGGCAGAGAGAGCTCCTCGGACTGGATGACCCGTTGCCTATTCGTTATATCGACTGGATATCCGGGATTATCCTGGAAGGAGACTTTGGACAGAGTTTTACCCACAGGCGCTCTGTAACTGCCGTTATAGGTGACAGAGTGAGCAATACTTTTTGGCTGTCGCTTACCATACTTATCCTTACATATATTATAGCTATCCCGCTGGGCATTATAGCGGGAAGATTCGGAGGTAAATGGCCGGATAAAGCCATAATGTTCTATGTTTTTATTGCGCTCTCGATGCCAACGCTTGTCTTAGGAATTCTATTTATACTGACGTTTGCATTTAACTTCGGATGGTTCCCTGCGAGCGGTTCGGTTAATGCAATTGTTATGGCACAAGGCACAACTATGGATATTTTTCTCAATCGGATTCATCATATGGTTCTGCCCGCCATGACGGGCGCACTTTTGGGCACAGTCGGTATAATCTTCATGCTTCGTGCCAATATAGTAGACAGGTCTGCATCAGAATATGTCAAGCTTGCCAGGTCCAAAGGTGTCCCGACAAGAGTCTTATTCAACAAGCACATTCTACGCAACTCGATAATCCCTGTTACAGCCGGTGTCGGCTTTGCGATTGCCGGGCTGCTCATGGGCGTATTGTTCATAGAACAGATTTTCCTATATCCGGGAATGGGTTCGTTATTTTTCCAATCCATCGTACAAAGGGATTTTGCTGTTGTTAATGCATTGATCCTACTTTTCTCGGTACTGACAGCCGCCGGTATGCTCATATCGGATATATTGCTCATAGTAGTGGACCCCCGTATACAAATCCAGTAATTAAAAGACAAAAGCTACAGGTAGGAGAAACGTTATGGCAAAAGAAAAAATAGGTGAAGTAATAAAGTCAAATAAACCACCGTCGATATTTAAGCTATTTCTGCGTGAGCTGAGGTACGACTACTTTGCTTTGGTTTCCAGCATAATATTATTAGGGCTGCTGCTTGCAATTTTTATCGGAGCACCAATCATAAATGCCCGCTTTGATGTTATGTGGGCGACACCGCAGCCCGGCTTGCTTCCTGTGTCCCCCGAGGCTTCGGGTACTATATTCGGGCTTGACCATTTGGGGCGCGACCAGTTTAACTTGCTTTTTGTTGCGGCGAGAAATTCATTATACATTGCTTTCGGAGTCACCTTTTTCTCGTTTATCCTTGGCTTGGCTGTAGGTGTGATTTCCGGTTTTTATGGCGGCAGGGTCGACAACATACTGATGCGCATTACCGATACATGGTCAATGGTGCCGTTTTTGATGATTGTCATAGTCTTGTTTGTCATATTCGGCAGGACAATTACACTGTTTGTATTCTTTTTAACTATCTTTACTTGGATGGGAAGGGCAAGGCTCTTACGCGCCGCTTCCCTGTCACAGCGACAGCTTGATTATATCAGTGCGTCAAAAACACTGGGCACAAGGAATATTGTAATTATTTTTAGAGAGATGCTGCCAAATTTGGTTGATGTAGTCGTCGCAAATTTTGTTTTAACAATGTCCATGAATATCGGAATTGAAACAGGGCTTACAATGTTGGGCTTCGGTTTGGGTTGGGACTTCCCCTCGCTTGGCACAATGATGCAAAATGCGATAAGCACAACACTTTTAGTACACTTCCCATGGACATGGGCGCCTGCGCTGGTTCTTAGTGTCGTTTTGATGCTATGCGTTAATTTCGTTGGTAATGCTCTACAGCGAGTAGCAGACCCGAGACAACGCTTTGCATAAATTATATTATTTTTAGGAGGAAAACTTAGAATGAAAATGAAAAAAATCCTTGCATTGCTCCTCGCATCTTTTATGGTTCTTGCCTTTATTGCGGCATGTGCACCGGCAGATGACGGTGCTGTTGAGGAAGCAACTCCGGCACCGGAGGCGACACCTGAGCCGACCCCCACACCTGAGGCACTTGTACCCGTTGTACCCGTTGACCCGGATGATGACGAGGAAGAGGCAGTGATGATTCACCCTGCACTCCTCACATTGCTCGATGAGTTTCCGCACTCAACTCTTACATCTGATGATGTGGCAGTTCTTGCCAGAGGCGATGATGGTAACATTTTAAGAGTTGCCTGCGTCGGCACCAGCACATTCATTGGGTTGCTTCTTGTAACACACACACAGGAATCGTTTGATCAAAGCCTTGCAGGAATTCAAAACGGAGAGTTGGTTTCAATTTCTGCCGGCAACAGAATCACAAACAACGGCGTTGCAACATTTGAAGTAGACAGAGCAGCAAACACTGTCACGATGGAAATGCAAGAAAA
>WQSX01000020.1 GCA_009787625.1 Oscillospiraceae bacterium | reverse complement strand
CAATGTTTTCTAAGCAATTACATTTTACTGAATTTTTGTATGCTTGGGAAGTGGGCCACGCCCATTTCCCTCTTTTTACCCATTTTTATTTTACACTATGATCCTATAGGCTACTCTATGAACTCATTTTCTGTGTCGCCCGTTGCAGGCACATAGCCATGGTCTGAATCGGAGCTTGATATCGGAGCGCCACAGGACGAGGGCATGGTTTGGAGGTGTGGGCAGAGAAAGACTCGGACTTTTTGCAGCCCGAGTCCCTATCTGAAAAACTTGAAAGCCGCAAAATTGCAACATTTCAACACATAAAAATGGGGCACTTAATATTTGCCAAACGAATCATCAAATTCATCATTTTGGGAGGCGGACAAACTTTGTTTTGGCGCGTCAATCTTGTTAAGCCCTGCTCCGGAACCCTTCAGCTTAAAGCGCGAGATTAGCTCTTCCAACATCATGGACTGACCGCTCATTTCTTGTGATGCCGCTGCCGATTGCTCAGCGGTCGCGGAGTTCTGCTGTGTGACTTGCGCGACTTGATCGATGCCCCTGTTAATCTGCTCGATACCCACGGATTGATCCTCTGAGGATCTTGCAATCTCGCCCACGAGCTTACTGCTCTCGCCGATGCCGGACACGATTTCCGTCAAACTTGCCGCCGTGTCGTCGGCGATGCGCGAACCAAGTTCCGCTTTTTCAATCGAATCTGCGATCAAACTCTCAGTATCTTTTGCCGCTTCAGCAGACTTTGCCGCAAGGTTTCTGACTTCCTCAGCGACGACGGCGAATCCCTTACCGTGCTGTCCGGCGCGCGCAGCTTCAACAGCGGCGTTCAGCGCAAGAATGTTCGTCTGAAACGCAATGTCGTCGATGGATTTTATGACTTTGCCGATATTCTGGCTGGAAGCGTTGATGTCGCGGACGGCGGTCATCATTTCGTCCATCTGGTGACTGCCTTTTTCCGCAGAGCTCTTGATACTGTTCGCCAGCGTCGCGGCGCGGTTTGCCATATCCGCATTCTCTTTCGTCTTTGACGCAATGTCATGAATTGATGACGACAACTCCTGCACCGATGCCGCCTGCTCCGTGCTGCCCTGCGCCAACGTCTGTGCGCCATCCGAAATTTGCTTAGAGCCGCTGGCTACTTGTGTGGTTGCGGTATTTATTTCGCTGAACATATTGTTCAGACTGTCGGTCATTTTCAAGAGTGATTTACCGACTGTATCATCATTCGAAAGCAACTTTAACTCATGCGTTAGGTCACCGCTTGCGAGTACTTCGACTTCTTTCGCTATATATCCGATGTGTGCGATTAACCCGCCGGTGTATCTAAATAATCCACCTATTTCATCTTTGACTTTACCCATTTCCTCGATGTCGCGACTATCAGATTCGGACATTGTTATATCGCCGGTTGTGCCTGCATGTTCCATCCATCTTGACAGGTTTACGATTGGCTTGCTGATAAGACCGGATATATAGAAAGCGAGTGAGATAGCTATAATTACTGCGGCTGCAAGCGCGATGATAATAATGACAAGCATGGTGGTGTATGTATCGTCGATTTCCTGATCAACAGCCTCTGCTTGCGCAACCCTTGCCTCTACGATGCTATCCATTGCAGCCATCAAATTAGCTGCAAGCGGAACCGCACTGTCTTCCATAATCGGGACAATCTCGGACGAAGACGCCGCAACCCTGGATACGTCCACAAGATGAAGCAGCACAGCCTGCCATTCGTCGAAAGTCCGCATAACATTGTCAAACTGATTTCTGACTTCAGGGTCTATGATGGTTATGCCGAACTCGTGCATAAACGAGTGAAACAATGCCGCGTTTTGTTCAGCAGCCGCCCTGTGAACATCCAGCCGCTCATCGCTGCCGCGGGCAAGCGCAACTTCACGCATGACTGTTTGATTGCGTTGGAAAGTCTGGCGCGCGTCCGCAAGGTAGATAATAGGCAAAAGTTGCCTGTCGTACAATTCGTCGGCTCCCTGACCCATTTGCATCATACCGATAATTCCCGCTCCTCCGACAATGGCGGTCAGTACAATAACTATGAGAAAACTGACGATAAGTTTTGTCGATACTTTCAAGTTCTTCATAATCTATGATTTTCCTCCAAAATTTTTATGCAGTACATAATCCTAAAATTTGATGGTATTAAGCACTTAAATTTAGCACAGCCGAAGGTACATGTCAAGTACCCAAGGTGGTATCGTTTGCCGGTATCGTTTGAAAAACATTTTAATAAACTGTCTCTGCTGCCACTATAGTACATATTCCTTTGCAATTCCGAACCTTACTGTTACCAATGGGTCTACAACTTGGCAAATCTCTAATTCTCCTATCGCGCTGAGTAACATTCCTGCTGTGTTATTGTCAAGGTTCATTTTTTTGGCCACCATATCACGTATATTGGCAACTGCCCGCTTTGTCGCATTCTCCAGAGTGTCAGCCGATACCAGTGAATAAATAAGTCCATCCGCTTCAAGCAGTGGGTCGGTGATTGTAAACTTTTTGAGTAGCTCAACTTCGACTTCAATGGTTGCAGGCGCTTCTACTCCCGTTCCCATAATTTCCCCATCTCCCATGCATGCGTGAGCATCACCCATCGCGAGCAGAGCCCCCGGACAGAATACAGGTAAGTATAGCTCACTTCGCGGCGCAATTTTCTTGCAGTCCATATTCCCGCCGTGGCTGCCCGGAGTTCCGCAGGGTATCGGGTCTCCTGCGGGCGCAACTCCGATTACGCCCAGCATAGGGCGATAAGGTAGCTTGATTCCGTGACCGAAATCAATATAGTCGTCGTATATGGGCATAATTTCAAGGCTTGCCGAGGTGGTTTCGTCTCCGAAAACGCCAAACCCCGGAATTGCTGCCATAATGCCGGTTCCTGTAATGTCTATGCGCTTAATAGTGACCTTGATTGAATCTCCCGGCATCGCCCCTTCTATTGCCACAGGTCCTGTCGCAGGATTTACCCGCTCCCAGTCAAGAGACTCAATACTTTGACCCGCACTTCTAATTTGCCCGTCAAGGGCATCATTTGTTTCAAATATTAAAGAGCTGCCGGATGGAATCGTCAGCACGGGTGGATTTTCCTTACTCATTGCAAATACAAAATTTTCTGCTGAAATGTTATACGTTTTTACATTCATTATCCTTGCATCTCCCTCACAAAGTTCTCGATTTTACTGTCGTCAATCCGTTCAACATGCCCTGACTGTTTCGTGACGATTTTCATGATGAACCGCTCCATAAAATTTGCCTTGGTCGGGTCAAAGATTCCGCCGAGCAGTGCTGTGGCTTTTATCGTTTGCTTGATTTTATCAGGAACATTTTCAGCGAAGACTTTGTCCCCATCACCCCTGCTCATGCCACTCGCAAACAAGCCCAACTTCTTTTGAAGTAGCTCCCCTTCGTTTTGTGCAAAGAAGCTCTTGACCTCTTTGCGAAACGCTCCTGCATAAATTGAGCTACCAATGATAATGCAATCATATTCTGCTAAATCAGGAATTGGGTTTTTCAAATCGTGAGTATTTGCATCACCGAGTTTTTCAGCGATGCGTCGTGCGATTTCTGCGGTCGCACCGTATTTTGTGGCGTATAGGATTAATTTTTTCATTTTTTCCTCACTTTCGGTTTTTGTAATATTATAACTAAACGTATTCTAAGTGCCAACACACAGCATTTCAAGTGCTTTCACAAAAAGTGTAACCATTTTTAGGAGTTTTTCGCAAAAGCAGGAACGATTTTTTGTGAGCAGTGGCGAATTCACTGTACTACGTGGTTATGCATATGTCAACTTTAAGTAATTATTTTATATTATTCCTAAGTGGATGGATGAAAAAGTTGCAGAAACAGGTTTAAGTTTATCCCGTGTATTGCAAGACGCTTTATCTAAAAGACTTCATTAACCGTAATCTAACCACTAAGCCGTCCGAAAGAGCGGCTTTTGCGTTGACAGCTATCGCCCGCTGATGTATTTATCTAAGGGATCACCCCCGCATGTGCGGGGCATATCTAGATGTAACACCAAAAATAGATGCTGATGAGGGATCACCCCCGCATGTGCGGGGCATATGTTGCCGAGGCATAGGACCTTCAAGCTCATAGGGGATCACCCCCGCATGTGCGGGGCATATAAAGGTATGCCGGCAAATGCAATTTTGTGTACGGGATCACCCCCGCATGTGCGGGGCATATCGAAACGAGCCGTAAGAGCGTTGACGGGGCGAGGGATCACCCCCGCATGTGCGGGGCATATGTCAACTTAGCTTGCTCAACAATCCCACTCAGGGGATCACCCCCGCATGTGCGGGGCATATGACTTCGCAGAGTGGCAAACTCCTGTAAGTGTGGGATCACCCCCGCATGTGCGGGGCATATGCGTTTACGAATTCTCCGAAGTAGTGAGGCTCGGGATCACCCCCGCATGTGCGGGGCATATTAAGAGGTTCACGCTGACCTCTTGACATGGCGCGGGATCACCCCCGCATGTGCGGGGCATATAATCGACTCGCCCGCCCCGAACAAAAAGAACCGGGATCACCCCCGCATGTGCGGGGCATATATATCGCATGTTCCTTCAAATGGTCGTTTGCAGGGATCACCCCCGCATGTGCGGGGCATATTCTACCTTGAACATGAATATGTAATGCTCTACGGGATCACCCCCGCATGTGCGGGGCATATAAAAGAAGCAAAATCTAATAAATTGATTTAAAGGGATCACCCCCGCATGTGCGGGGCATATACGAAAGTTTGCAAATTATTCTTGACGGCGACGGGATCACCCCCGCATGTGCGGGGCATATGCCAGTGGACTATTAGATGGCGCTCAACGGCTGGGATCACCCCCGCATGTGCGGGGCATATTAATAGTGTCAATGTAGAGCGCATTATCACACGGGATCACCCCCGCATGTGCGGGGCATATAAGTTTTTTGATATATATGTAGTATATATCGCGGGATCACCCCCGCATGTGCGGGGCATATAGTTCGCCGCCGAAAAACAAGACCGCCTATACGGGATCACCCCCGCATGTGCGGGGCATATACGGACACGGAGAAATCTATGAAAGGAGTAACGGGATCACCCCCGCATGTGCGGGGCATATGCCCGTCACCTTTATCGGTGGCGGGTTTTTCTGGGATCACCCCCGCATGTGCGGGGCATATTCTCCGTTTTTAGGGTACGTATGCCCACTTTTGGGATCACCCCCGCATGTGCGGGGCATATCAACGTAGGCTGCTGACTACCACGCTCATATCGGGATCACCCCCGCATGTGCGGGGCATATACATTCAATCAATATGTGAATGGTGAGCTTAGGGGATCACCCCCGCATGTGCGGGGCATATATGCAGATTTCCGTCAACTTTCTGCGGTCATCGGGATCACCCCCGCATGTGCGGGGCATATCTAAAGTTGGTGCACCCGGAGGTCTAGGTAATGGGATCACCCCCGCATGTGCGGGGCATATCCGTTGCTGTTGACATTCGCAAAGTTAGTAGAGGGATCACCCCCGCATGTGCGGGGCATATTACATTCGTCAAAATATGGGCAATCTTTCTCAGGGATCACCCCCGCATGTGCGGGGCATATAAGCCGTTGTTGTAATCGGTCATCATGTAGATGGGATCACCCCCGCATGTGCGGGGCATATACGGCTCGAACAGCTCAAAGTCGAGCACTATTGGGATCACCCCCGCATGTGCGGGGCATATTATGTAATGCTCTACGTTATAGCGGAAGAGCTGGGATCACCCCCGCATGTGCGGGGCATATTATTAATGCGAAGCTTGTGCAGAATATGAATAGGGATCACCCCCGCATGTGCGGGGCATATACTTAAAAAATCCCGTTTTAATCAGACCTCATCCCTCTTGACCTCCCAATTTTATTAACTTTTGAAAAAGCAAAAGAGTTAAATGACAGTCCCCAAAACTGCTATGTGGCGTATATCCGCTCTGTGCCAACTTTTCAACGTCTATATTAAGCTCCTTTATCAAATTCGTCAATTTATAACTCACAAATTTCTTATCTACTTTTTTTGCCACCTCCAGTGTATCGACCACGCGATTTGTTAATTGCTCCTGCCCACACTTTTTAAGAGCAATATTTATAAAAGATAAATCAAATTTTACGTTATGTGCAACAATTGGCAAGTCTTTTATAAAAACCAAAAAATTCTCCATTACCGATTTTAATGGCTTCCCACAACCATTCAACGTGATATCTGTTATGCCGGTGAGTTCTATTATTTTTTCCGGCAGAGGCTTTTTGATGCTAACAAACGATTGAAACTCATCGACAACCTCACCATTTTTCACCTTGAGCGCACCTATGTCAATTATCTCACAATCAGTTGGATTTAATCCTGTTGTTTCGATGTCAATAATTACATATGACTCCAACATTTCATATTCAATCTCGGCAACCTCTTGTGATTTTGATGGCACTCCCTCAGCATTTTTGTTGTGATTCTTAGAATATTTCTTTGCCCGTTGAAATTTCGAAGCATTACTAAAACCCGACTTTTCACTATATGCATGTTTGCTTCTGTTTTCTGAAATCCTTGCAGGACTTGGACGAAGTATAAGTTTTAGTCCATCAAAATCAACAGGTTCCCATGTTTCTCCATGAATACGAAAATCCATGCGTTGCTCGTTGTTTGCACTAAAAACTAACACAGCCCTGCCACTTTTGCAAGTATCTACAACTCTGTCCCACAAGTTATCGCGCACTCTTGCACTCACTCTCCCGACATAAACGCCTGAAGCTATTTCCATGAGCCACTTCGTTAAATCACCACGCAAAGCAGGTGGGCAATTAGTTAGGTGCAAAACCATCATGATTCATCACCATACCTACCATTTGTCGAGATTTCATTTATCTCGCCATATGAAACTCCGCTTTTTACAAGCCCTTCTTTATCGTCCCATAATTCAACAACATCCCAAAAAACATCTTCCTCGAAATCATCCATAAGAAGTCTGCGTATATCCTTTACCGCCCTTGCCAATATCTTCCCATCACTTATCGCATCGCGTACAGCACGGCGCGTAATTCGACCTATATCATCTGTTTCACTATGTTTTGATGCAACTTCAAAAGCGATTGGAATTGTAATTTCCGCTTTATACAAATCTGCAATATCATATACAAAAGAACGTTCATGTCCACTGTGGATGAATCCAAGACCGGGAGAACATCCGATAGCTACAATCACACTATGACACACTCCATATAGGCACGCATGTGCAGCAGACAAGGCTTTGTTTACCGTTGAGCTTGAATCGAAATCATCCGGGTCATATTCACGCCCATGCCATGGCACTCCTGTTGTTTTGGAGATGTTTCTGTAGACAGTTCTAATCCTCGCACCTTCGCGTCCTCGTAATTGTTGCAAACTCATCGAGGATACATCTTCATTAGGAAAACGCAGGGTATACATTTGTCTGGCAACTGCTGCACGGCTTCTCACGTTTGACACCATATCGGCTTGGGCAATAAGCAGGCGCGAAGAGTGAGTTAATGGTCTGCCATGGGCATAATAGCGCACGCCCCGTTCCCCTACCCATATTACACTTGCCCCGGTATCTCCAATCAATTCCATTGCGCGATGAGTAATTTTTGTGCCCGGTCCCAGAAGAATTACACCCAAAGAAGCTGCCGGCACATGAACAGTCCCTCTATCATCAGCAACAGTTATAGCACTATCCGTGCGATTTATGACAGAATGCTCTATGTATAAGAATGACATACGTTCTTTTATCTGCGGTAGTTCTTGAAGCTCCGGCTTTTTGGCGCCTATATGCTCATTTTTCACATTATCACCGTCATCATCCCGCAGCCATACGCCTTTCCTCGTCCAATGCCTTGAGTCAGCGCCGTCACAAACTTTTCCGAATCGGCGACTGTCAGCACCCCTTCAAATGTAGCATACGAAAGCTCTACATGATTGCGACTTGCACGTTTGTTAAACCGCTGTTGCCCTGTATCTACCATTGCAAAATCATTTTCTTCCAGCACAAAACCATTTTTTTCGGCTTTCTTTAAAACCCATTCTCTTTTATTTTTCTCACTGAAATACGGCTTGACTTTGCCGCGCTCACCTTTGTTTTTCACCACACTATGCACAGTGTTTCCTCTAAATCGAAAACGCAGTCGCTGACCATTTTCTATCTTAGTAAGAAAAGAAGCATAGTTTTTTGTATGTCCAATTTCTCCACGTTCACATAACTGAGTCGCTAAATCATCAAAATTCGGCTCTTCTTTTGAAACAATTAGCAAATACAAGTTGCCACCGAGCGAATCCATTCTCCACAATGTCCGATTCTTTTGAACAAAGCATCCTTCTACCAGTGCATGCACAACTTGTGGAGATGAAATGGCTTGCATGGCTTTACTATTGCTAATATTTAGTTTTATTCGTGATATGTACACCTCTAATCCATCCCTTCAAATGCATCATGCTCTGTTTTGCAACTCATAAACTCTATATCGGTCTTGATATACCTATAAGCAAATTTCCTATGCTTTTGATCGAAACTAATTGGCATGTCATGTTGTCTATATGCACCAGGTTCGTCAACGTCCATATGTATAATACATCTCGCGGGCGCATCAGAGTTTGATTCGCCGTCAAAGGCTTCACCTAATAATGCCTCTTTTAGCGATAAATTGCGTATACCTAAACTTATTCTCCCTGTTGGCGGACAAGCTTTCCGCCCTAAAAATAGTGGAAAATATGGTACTTTTACGGCTGATTCAAGAGCTTGCAAAAGTTCAACATCACCTTCAAGACCAACCAAGAATGCTGCGTCTTCAAGATAATAGCGTTTGGTTACATAAGTCTGTTTCGTGCTTTTTGCTGTATGAAAATCCATCATCACATGCCCCGGCTTGACCACACGCACGCCAAACTTCAGAGCTGCCAAATCATCAAGCGATTCATCTCGTCTACGCCCAAGTGCGGCCGCCAAGAGTCCAATTACTCCACTTTTACTGGGTTCACGTCCGGTTGCCCGCCGTTCAAACTTGCTATCAGTTCCCCATGATTGAAGTGGTGCTACTAACCTAAGCAATAAGGTACTCATGACATAATCCTCTCCACAGTATCCTTAACAGCTTCAATCAACAGTTCATCCAAGTTCAGTTTTTTGCCAAGTTCAGGTAAAAATTCACCGACAGTATAACTTGACACAGGTTTTGTACAAAACTCACTATATGATTTCATTGCATGCTTGGCAAACTCTTCAGCAGATGGCAACGTGAAGCCTTCAGTTGATTTTATAGGTTTTTCAAACGCATCAACCAAATTTAACGGGCGATCTGAGCGCAAGCTAACCATTACTGCATAAGGCAAAGTGTGTGCGGCAAAAGTATTTTGCTTACCGCTTGGCATGGATAAAACAAAAGCACGAATAAATTCTCTCAAGGCTCTCTCTAAAGCTGATGAATCTTTCGATAATTGTACAAACAGCTCATGTACAGCAACTGTTGCATAACGGTACAGTGTTGCGGAATTATATTCAACCGTACCTATCATACCCGCACCTGCATGTTCTTCTGTAGATAAATCGTCCACAGCGGTAAAATAGTCATACTCATTTTCTATTCTGTGTGTGGATATTGCATGGGCAACTTGCGCAGACGCATCGCAGTTTATATCCGGATTTGATGCAACCATTCGCCCAAAAAGAGCCAAGTCGACACCATTGTTAGCTTTAAGCGTTTGAACTACTGCTTTCGTGGTTTCCTTGTCATCAAGACCTTCGAGAGCTAAACTCGCAAGATTTTCGGCTTGCTTATCTGATAAAAAGAAAAGTGCCTCTGATTTATCTGCATCCTTTTTTGATGGCTCGACTTTTGCTTTCTTCAGCATTTCTTTTGCCATTACAAGGGCATCTTCACGGGTATACTCGGAAGATTTCTCCAAAATTTTATCTGCCACCAAGTCAAAAATCTTCAATGTACGATAACTTAATTCACTTACATCTAAATGCTCATTAAACATTAAGCGCATTGCCCGCTTCCACGATTGCGAAGATACTCTTGCGCGACGCGCTCCTCCGTAAACGGCTGTTTTAGGGCTTCCCGTGTCATCTCTGTTGAGACAACTTGGAGGCACTGTCTGAATAACGTGAATATCCATAAATAGTTTTGGTTTCATTTCTCATTTATCCTTTCATTCTTATTATTTTCACTTTCAATTATACGATAAAACTGCTTGCCCCACTCTAGGCGGGTTTTATCTCTTTGGTCGGGGAGGTGGAAATAAAATAATTCATTTGCAAAGTGAGGATAATCCATTTTTATGTCATTTGATTTAAGCAACTGCACCAGCCCTTTCGCATGATGTGCAAGTTCAGCAAACTCCACAGAGGTAGCAACTGCGTTAAATCGTCGCCTAATGGCATCTTCACTGTCAGGCTTTATCGCAACCAGCTTGGCGATTGCAGTCCCAAATCCGATTTTCTCTTCACTCATGCTCTCGCTTTTCCCTTGACGATGCAGTGCATATAATGTCAAGCATGTATGGATAGCACTCTCGGATTTTTCACCTTCAGGCGCACCATACAAAGTTATCTCCCAAACATCAGGAGCTTCACCCGGAGACTTCCCTAAAGCACGTCTCAGTTTTGCACATGCCGCCTTACTGTAGGGTTCTTCTTTATCCAGCATTATTATCTTCCGATGGACAAAATCCTTTACTTCTAATCCTTTTGACAATTTATTCACCTCACAATTTTATTGAATTTTATTACTTAATATTTTTGATATGCCACCCTTAAACCAGCCGTAAACTCTAGGAGTGCTATAATGTGACTCTTTGTTACCTACAATAACAGTTCTTCCAACAAAGGCTTGAGTCCCTGCTTGCGAAACAAGATTTTCTCCATGGTCTAAAATAACTCTTTTAGCTTTATCAATCCACTTGTTGCATTTTTCATTGATATTTGATGTGTCATCAATGGACGCAAGCCAAGTTCTAAACGGTATATCCAGTGCGGCATAAGCTCTTTCCATGGCGTAATTGCGTTGATTCAGCCCATCAACAGAGCCACTCGCCTTTGCAATATTTGAAGCAAGGTTTCCCAATGTTTTGACTAAATCCTCTGTTGTTTTCACTATATTGGTTATGCGCCCGATCCACTTTTCACCTACTTTCGATAATATAAATGTATTTACAGAAAGTGTGTCATCCCAGACCTCATCTATACCACTTTGCATATTTCCATATTTTATTGACATCGTGCAGATTTGAACTTGTTTAGAAGAAATAATACCATCCAGCTCCGAAATCCATTTTAGCACTCCGGGTTTACGGTGTTTTTCTGAATCGCTCTCAGCCTCCAACAATAGTGGTGCAAAATCGCGCCAAAGTTGCTTTGACGGATTTCGTGCAGCATTACTCGGCGGTATAAACACTTCTCCAGAACCCGTTTTAGATTTGCTAAGCTTCCATGTGGTCATAGGCTCTGCAAAGGCATCCTCGCTATCAAACTTATCTCCCCCAAGAAGGGTAAAGCCTGTCACTTTATCTCCCTGATATTTTAACTGAATACGGCGTGATTGCAAAGTAAACAATTCTTCTGCGCTACTTGGCACCGTGATAACTGTTCTTTCAGCTGTTCGCGGCTTTTCTAACTCCCACGTCGCATCACCTTTCCCCCACGGTTCGCCTTCACCAATGTTAAAATTTACAAGAGAAAAATTTAACATCAGTGTTTCAAACAAATTTGCACCTGCAACGTAAACTAGACCAAGTTGCCCGAGCCAAGCTACACTCATGGACTCTAAGCCTTTTTGGCTAGGCTTTGCCGACGCATCATCAAAACTATTTAAGTAAAGCAGCCAGCGTGTTGCTTCGGGGTAGTCCAAATACTGCTTGCTTTTTCCTGTTCTGCTTTGAAATAACATGGTTTTGTTGCTACTTTCTACCATGCTTCCAATCATTTTTGAAGTGACGAAATCACTGCCTTTCTTAATTTCAGCTAGTTGGTAAAAGGGCAGTTCCGGGTGTCTAAGCCAAAACCTATCACGGTATTTCTGTAAATAGTCAACAATTTCGTTTTCAAGAAAATGACTGCGTTTCCACAGTCTTTCCCACATATCCATGCACGCATCTTTACTTTCATCATCTCGTGCATTTTCATATTCTTCAGTACGAGTATATATCGAATAAAGGACACCTAACAATAGGCGCAATATCGCCAAATCTTGTGACGGCATCTCTCCAGACAGACTTCTCAACTCGTGACTTTTCACAAGTGTGCTTGTGATTGACAACATTTCCTCTTCACCTTGGAGGTTTGTAACCTTTACCCAAGGCTCATCTAGCAAATTATATATTGGCTCTGTCATATTATCCTCCTATCACATAAAAATAAACCCCTATTACTGATATAATAACATACGAAAAAGGATATGTCAAGAAAAACTCAACTAGTTATTTATAAATATTGATGCTAGCTTATTTTATCAATCTGTGCTAAAATGTTTTCCGAAAACGCCCTGCTACTCGCGGGGGTGACCCTTAGTTGTTTATAAATGGACGTTTATGATTAAACACCTGCCCTGCATATGCGGGGACACGACAAGAGTTCTGCATCAACACTCAGAACTCTTGTTTGCTTTTGAATCGTCACTGACTCGCAATCCTAAATGCTCGCAATAATGTAAGCGATGTTCTCCGATGACTGCATTTAAATCTTCATCCAAAATTAATATTAACGAACCTTCAAGCCAATAAGACTCATACCAACCATTTTTGATGTTTGCATCTACCATTTGTTCTTCAAGAATCTCAATTGTACTTTCCAGTTTCTTATATCTACTAAAAGCCAATGGTAAACGCACTGAGCAGCCGGCAATAGTTTTCGCAAGTCTGTCGCTTGGTGTGCGGTCTACAACCGGCTCGCCTTCATTTATCCACGGGATCAGACATATTTCGCCACCCCTCCGTTGCACCACTAATACCTCAATTGCATCAGCACCATCTCTGATTGACGCTTCTCCCTCACTTTCTTTGCGAGAATTATCAAGCCAACCGAGTATGTTGCGATCTGTAATATTACCACTTATCTGATAACCTTTTGCTCTGCTTTTTCTATCTTCATTTCGCATTTTATGTTCAGATTGAACTTTTTCGTAATCCTCAACAAACTCCACAGGTGGGGAAATCTCAGAGTCATCATTGTACACCTGTGCAACCAAATGTGGAATATCAGTCGGCAACTCAACACTTGGCGACCAATTTTCTAAAACACTACAAGTTCGCATTAATAAATACTCGCCATATACAGCTTTTGAGCCATTGTCAAAATCTCCCCAATCTGCACCCACAACGTAGAACTTCGGCTTCAGCACACCACCGGGGCGTGATTCTCTAAAATGCCTGTGCAACCGGCCCATTCGTTGTAACAACAAATCAATCGGACATAACTGCGTAAACATAACATCAAAATCAATATCCAGCGACTGCTCAAAAACTTGTGTACCAATAACAATTCTTTTCTTTGGTCGCTCTGTAGAATCTTTGCCGAGCTTAACAAGTAGTTTTCTTTCACGTTTCGCTCTATCAAGACCAATAAATCCGGCATGTAGTAACTCTACTATTTCTTCCCCAAACTCGGCAGCTACTTTTTCATAAAACTCTTGTGCCTTTTTTACAGTATTAAAGATGAGCCCCACACAGCCGCCACCTGCTAAAACGGTCTGCAAAGCATCTATCAACTTATCTTCGCCAAGCCTTTCAACCTCTACCACCTTGTTCCTATCAGCGATTTTTTCTTCAACCGGCACAGATTTAACACATTGTCCGTCTGTGTATGTAATAAGTGGGTATGCTAAAGATTTTTCTCGATTGTATTCTTCACGATTTAAACTACCCACTCTCTTTGCCATATACGCCTCAATTAACGAATTGCGTCTATCAACCGGCAGTGTTGCAGATAAAATAATAATTGGCACACCATACGCTCCAAGCCACCTTACTACTTTTAACAAATAACTCTCCATATAAACGTCATATGCGTGACATTCATCAATAATCAGAACTTTGTTTGCAAGACCTAAATGCCTAAGTGCCAGGTGTTTTTGCTTTAGCCCCGCCATTAGGATGTGATCTATTGTGCCTACTGTAAAATCCGCCAGTATTCCCTTTTTTCGTCCGACAAGCCAATCGTGTACCATTACAACACTATCACCATCCTTGTCGTCGCTATTGTATCCGGAAATTTTAATTCCTTCGTACTCTTCGTTCAGTTCAGCTTTGCCGTGAGCAAGGCGTATACTGAGTGCACCGTCTTGCCCTCCAAAATGCTCTATCCAGTTTTTAACTCTCGCAAGCATCGCATTAGATGTCGCTTGTGATGGCAGTGCAAAATACACACCGCGACAGCCAAATTTACTTGCAAGAACTTCTGCGGCGGCAAGTGCCGCCTCCGTTTTTCCCTCTCCCATTGGTGCTTCAACAACATAAATACCCGGTGAACATGATGACTTTGCAGCTTGAATTAAATTTGATTGTACCGGGCGAGGATTTTCTATCCCGAAACGATGACTATAAATATTTTCCGAAATATGCGGATTCCACATTGTGGGCATTTCCCCGTCCCACTCACTACTTGCAATCCAATCCGCAAGTATCACTAACCCGCTATAAAGCACTTGTTGTGGGCGCGTAATCGTTATATTTTCTATACTCTCCACTGCAATTCCGGATATTTCTAACCCTTTTTTTAGCAATAAGTCTTGAGCTTGTATCCACGAAACTTTATCAAAACCACAGCTTTCCTCATATGCATCAAGGTCTTTGTTTACCTGATCTCTGGTCGGCGGTTTTCCGTGATGACCTCCCACTACCACACTGACAGCGTCACTGAATCCATGTCGCCTTAATATTCCAAACGAAACCAAGGCATGAGGTGTTTTGCTTGGCGTATAATCTTTACCTAAATCAAAACCTGCGCGCACAAGACCATCATAAATTTTTTCGTCAACGTCGCAAGTATTATAGCCTGTCTTGAGCTGAAATGCCGGGCTCGCCTTTCCTAAATCATGCGCATAGGCTAAAAAAATAAGCAGACTTTCGTCAAGCTGCTTTCTTAATCCCTCAGGTATCCAATTTTTCCATAATTTTCTTGCAACTCCAGCGGTTTCTTCGAGATGGGTTTCTAAATATACTATGTCGTCCGGTTCATCTTCTTTTGGTTTTTTCGCCCACAAAACCTTTGGCTTAAAGTTTCCCAACATAACGCCACACCCCTAATCCACTTATCATAAGCATAGTATGTTTTCCTCAGCTCTTATTACGCCATTATCAGCCGCCACTTTCATCTATGTGTCATCTGCCTTAAACCCAATTCCGGTACTGCAAAGAGATTCAACCGCTTCCGCCGGAATCCACCCCATGTGTCCGCTTTCATTAGTAGCGATTAACCATGCGTTTACTATTTCATTCACCACAAGTAAATCTCCAACGCTCTGCACAAGTTCTGTAGGATTATATTTCCGCGCCAAAAGCCCCTCTGCTATAAAAGATTCGGGCACATATGTCTGATACCCCTCTATCTCGCATGGAAACCAGTGTGAGAATTCAACACATTCATCACCGATAATTTTTACTTTCGCTCCCTTATCAAATGTGGGAAATTGCCCTTCACCATCGTGGTTTTGGATAACTTTAACTTTCAAACTAGAAAATCCTTTCTTTTTCAACTACTGCATTTCGCTAATCCGCCAACTTATACGCAAACAAAATACCGTCTAAATGATGCATTCAAGATTATATACTGGAATGATTCATAAAACAAGTGTTTTGCAGTAATTCTGATAGCAATATTAAATTTAACTCAGCAACAAGTGAATTTGCTTTTCGTTTTCGCATATGCTAAAATGGCATCACATAAAATAATTATTAATTAAACCCAAAGCAGGAGATTAAAATGGAAATATTAAGAGCACTTGAGAACATTCGGAATCCTTTTTTCGATGAACTGATATTATTAATCACCCGAATGGAAGAGCAAATGATAATAATTGCTGTTTTTTGCGCTATCTTCTGGTGTATTAATAAACGAATGGCATATGTTTTAGGCATTGTGTTTTTCATGTCGGCGATTTTAGTGCAGGGCATGAAAATTATATTCAGGGTTGACCGCCCCTGGGTTTACGATCCGTCATTTACAACTGTTCCGGGAGCTGTTGGTGCAGCTACAGGTTATGCATTTCCAAGTGGACATACGCAGAATGCTGCTGCATACTTAATGCCGCTAGGTGTAATGCTCAATAATAAAATAGTGCGGATTATTATGTTCGGTCTTGCATTACTTGTCGCATTTTCAAGGATGTACCTTGGTGTACATTACTTGTCAGATGTTTTAGTCTCTCTAATTATAGTGGCAGTTATCTTGTGGCTTGCCATTAAGTTTTATTACAACGCTCCAGAAAACAACAAAACCGAGGCGTTATTCCCTCTGATTATATGCGCCGCAACAATCGCTATATTTGCTATGGTCATAATTATGAATTTCGCTGAAGTTACCGAACCCGCAAAACTAAGAGACAGCGTACTTGCAGGGGGAGCTGCCGCAGGATTTGCGGTTGGGATGTTCATAGAGAAAAAATATATCAATTTTTCGGTCAAGTCCAAAAATGTCTTTATGCAGATTCTCAAGCTCATATTGGGTCTTGCCGGCACTATCGGCATTATGGAAGGCGCAAGGATACTGGGGTCGGGACTTGTTGCAGACGCGATCAGATATGGATTGACGACGCTTTGGATAACCGCTATATACCCACTTCTAATCAAGCGTTTTCTATCAGTCAAAGGAGAAAGCTGCCAAAAAAGTAGCGAAAAACAGGCTTGACCAGATGCAAAGCAATTAGATTAACTTGTACATACCACAAGCAGAAATATCAGGAGACAGTCTCAATCAGCTCTTGTTTATCTGAACTCATAATGTTTATTAACAGGTTTGGTTACTTTCCATACGCAGGACAGTCCTTTGGGAAATTCTACATAATCACCCGCTCCAAAAGACACACTGTCACCATCATAAGTTACGGTTACTTCACCTTCGGTTAGCCAGCAAATTTCCTCACTGTCATAGTGCCAGTCGAATTCAGAAACTTCACAACCCCACGTCGGGTTGTTTTTCAGCTTGTTGATATCTTCCTCGGTTGCTTTTCTTACTAAAATGTTCATTTCATAACTCCTTATATTTTTTATACCATGCTTTTAATTCCTCGGTACTGCTTTTTCACCTTACCGCGAAAAACTACAGCTATTGCTTTTTGTGGGCATCTGTTGATACATCGGTAACACATTGTGCAGTTGTGATTATGTTTGATTCCACCCTCTGCAAGAGCGAGGTTTTTCGTTGGACAAATATTTACACAAAGCCCACATGTTGTACAGTCGGCATCAAATCTGACTGAGTTATTAGCAAGCTGCTCTGTTTTCGACATGAATACGCCTTGCAGTAATCCAAGTGCGCGCGATAACACGTTAAATCCGCGCTTTTTAACTTTCCCCGCCTTTATGTTGCCGCAAACTATCGCCATTTTTTGCTTTGCACAATCCATACATTTCTGAATCATCTTTTCACTTGGTATGGGTAAAAACGATACATTATTGACATTGTTTGGCATAAAAAAATGCTCGGCATAACTCATATCAACATGGTTTTTCGGAAACATTACCGCAAACGCTCTCGCGCCGTCGCCAGACAGGAGTAGCTGAGTGCAAAAAATTATAATCTTTTTGCCTTTAAATAAATTCAAATGCCGTGAAACAAATTCTCGCATTATCCGTGGCACACGAGACATGTAGACAGGATAGCAAAATGCAATTGTATCACTCTCGGCAATCAAAGTATCAAAAGTTATGAATTCTTCTATAGAATGACACGAACAGTTCATTTCGCTTGCAAATAACTCTGCCACATATTTAGAATTTCCTGTTCCGGAAAAATATAGCATAAGCACAGTATGTTTACCCCCCCTATAAACTATTTTGTATGTAGATTTCCATCGTTATTAATCAAAACCTCTTGTGCACTATAGTTCATGCCCAATTTACCGGCAACCCCTAAATGCCAATCAATTGTTAATCCGCTAACTTATCCACAAACAAAATGCCGTCTAAATGGTCTACTTCATGGCAAATCGTAGCCGCTAAAAAGTCCTCTCCACTTACGGTTATTGATTCTCCATTTCTGTCAACTGCTGAAACAACTACCCATTTGGGTCTGATAACATATCCACTTGGTGCACCGGGAGCGATTGAGCCCTCCTGCACTTTTTGTGTTTCTGTGCTTGATTCCGTGATAATAGGGTTAATCATTTCTATTACATCATCATTATCAATAATGACAACCGCCCTGCGCAAAATCCCGACATGAACAGCCGCACAGCCATGGCCATTTACCTTAATAAGCGTATCTCTCATATCGTCAAGCAATACCCGGAGCCGCTCATCAAATTTGTCAATCTCGCGGCTTTTCTTGCGAAAAAGCGGGTCGTTCCAATTTGTTAGGTTTCTTATAGCCATTTATACCTCTGCATTCATATCGACTCTTGCCGACGCACCCTACACCCTCTAACATAATAGAAAAAGGCTGAGCGGCACAGCGTGTCGCTTAGTCTTAGTGCCTATTTTACAATCACACATATACCCGACTTTCCGAACCAACACGCATAGTATTAGTGATTCGCCTGTATATACACGAGCTTTATCCGAACTCTTATCCGAACTTTTATCCGAACTCATAACTATTATCGGTCGTAGCAACCGATTTATGCCCGATTGAAACAGATGTACCTACAAACCTGTCACCCTTCCGCTTTAATAACCGCTTTTGCAAACTCCAAGAATGTGTACGGGCTTTTCGCATTTGCAGTGTCTCCAATCTTCTCCCAAAAACAATATGGGATCTCATGGTGATCAAGATTTTTTTGAATGCACGGTCCACACTGCCAGTCGTGCTTTTCAGGGTGTGAAGGGCAATCGGCTACCGTGCAGGTGCAAAAACTTTTACAATTCATATGTATTACTCCTTAATAAGTAGCGAAGTCATTCCTCGGTTCAACGACAAAATTTTGCGTTCAATCCTCTTGTGTTTCAATTTTTTCTGCACCATGTTCATCAAAACCTGCCCGCCTAAATGACCGTGGACAACCTCAATTTCTGTTATACTCTTGTCGGCTGATGATATAAGCCGCTCAAGAGCTTTTTTCGCATCAGCCTCTTGCATCCCGTGCAGGTCTGCTGTTAGCGTGTTTCCATTTCTTGTTACTGTCATTATGCTTGATTCCTCGTTTTGCGTTGTGTTAATTCTTGTATACGATGCCGCTATCGGCTGTCGTAGCCGATTGGTAGCCGATTGGCTACCGCTAGAAGATTCTACTTCAACTCTTTTGAAAGTGACTTTGAAAAAATGTTAGTGCCATTTCCGCATTCGATGGCAAATTGCTCAAATGTATCTGCGCTACTTTTTTGTACAATCACGATGTATTAAAAATTATATACTGGAATGGCCCATAAAACAAGTGTTTTGCAATAATTCTGATAGCAAAGCTTAATTTAGCGTTTCGCAATCGATTACATAAAAAGATTTTCACATTCGACAGATATTGACATTTGTAGCGGTTATGTTAAAATTAGCAGGCAGAGAAAGCCACAATACATGGAGGTAATAAGGTAACTGGTGTGCCTCGCGGTCTTCAACACCGTTGTTCGAGCCAAAACTCGAAGATGGGTTCGATTCCCATTTGCCTCCGCCATATGGTATAGAAATAACCTTGATTTTACAGGCATTACAGCTTGCTCCGTCAAGGTTATTTTTGTTTTCACGCACTGCTTGGGGCTTATTTGGGGCTTATTTTTATGTTTGTTAATTATCCAATTCTCTCGATTTTCTTTGCAGTTGCAGTGGTTTTGGTATAGAACATATCCATCACATTTGCAGCTTGTTTTTCTTTTGAACGGATTATATGGGCATAGGTTGATTGAGTTATATTACTGTCGGCGTGACCGAGCCTATTCGCGAGTGTTACCATGTCAACACCTGCGGCAATCATCAAGGACGCATTAGTGTGCCTGAGTTGATGAAAGGTTATTTTCTTGAGATTATGGCGTTTAAGAAAACCTGTGAACCATTGGTGGGGACGTCCGGGATATATCGGAACTCCATCTGCATGAGTAAATACCTCGAGCGATTCAGACCATTGGGCATCGATTTTTTCTAAATTTCTTTTTTGCTCTTCATAATATTCTTTAAGCATTGACGTAACTGTCGCTGAAAGCGTTAAAATTCGCTTGCCGCTTTTTGTTTTAGGTTCTTTTATAATTATGCCATAGCCATTTACATATTGGCGTTGCTTTGTGACCGTAACATAGCCTGTTTCAAAGTCAATATCCGACCACAACAGCCCTGTGATTTCTCCCGTTCTCATTCCTGAATCAATTGCTAAATAGATAAGTGTGCGGTACATAATGGGTTCACTGCGGAGGGCTTCACACAATGTTGTAATGTCTGTTTCGTCATAGTAGCTTGCTTCATATTCAGGCATTTTTTCAAAGTCAACACGCTGTGCAGGGTTTGTCGTGATTAGATTTCTTTTTACAGCGAAGGACAAAACCGTTCTCACAACATCGTGATGATGGCGGATAGATTTTTCAGATAACTTAGTTTTCCCGCACGGTTTAAACATATCCTTAAATTTCAGATTCAAAGAAACACAAAGTTTCTCGGCAGTCTTATAGTTGGTACTGTGTTTGTTTTTTATTTTTCGGATTGTCCGCTCATTTATAGAGGTTTTCTCTGCAAGTGCGATTGCAGTAAATTGATTGAGCACATCTCCCAATTTAACGGTGGGTGAATATTTTGCATCAAGTCTGACGCCTTCCTTTTCAAGGCTATCATAAAACCCCTCAAGGTGGTGAGGTTGGATTTTGCTCAGTTTTATATGACCTAGTGCGGGAATTATTCTGTCAGTCAATCTTGATTTGTATGTTGCCAAAGTCTTAGGAGCGTGCCGCTTTTGTACGTGCTCTAACCACATTTGAGCGACTTCGCGAAAAGTAATTTTATCGCCGTCGAGATATAGCCCTTTTTCAACTTCATCATCAAACAAAGTAGCTAGACGATTCAATTCTTTGTCTCGTTGCTTGTCAGTTAGACCGACTTTGAGTTTGACTGTTTTTCTTTTTTTAAGCTGTTTTCCACTTGAATCATAACCTGCATAAGCTGTTAATCTATAGGTGTTCTCGCCACGTTTTTCGATATTTGCCATGATATTATTTTCCCTTCTGGTTGTCCGCCTGTTTGCTTTTTGCTTTCCTGCTTTTTGTTATTATCGGCGGAGTTTCCGATGACCGCCATTGCTTTTTAGCTTCAAATTTCCCATCTACGCCCTCACTGGTGTAAGGCCAATTGAGTTTCCATTCAAGATACTCTGCTTTGCTGATTGTGCCGTCAGCGAGCTCGCGTTTGCGCCTGTGCCATTCGGAAATAAATTCATCAAGCAAGTTGCTGTCAAAATTTATCGACCTTACAACTTTAGAATAGCCATCCTCCTCAACTGTGGAAAAGATGCGCATATTATAATGCTCGTCAAGTTCAAAGAGCGTGAACATAACATCTTCTGCCGCATAAAGTGTCGGCTCATATAATGAGCGAAAATTAACATCAAGGACTTCTGCGATTTTTCGGAGCAAGTCCTCTTTTGGTGTTCTTGTGCCTGTTTCATACTGCGCAATGCGCACATCAGCAGTTTTATCATCAAAACCAACAGCAAGACCTAACTCTTTTTGCGTGAGTTTTCTCAAGTTGCGCACCCGCCTAATGCGTTCTCCAACAGCCATGATAAATCCCCCTTTATAATCATTTATGCTTTATTATACCATGAATCATGTCGTCCAGTCAATAATTATATAACAATTTTGTTTATTAAAATCCTGTGAATTCTATGTCGCATATATTGACATAGCAAAAATGTTTAGTATAATGAGAAATGCGCTAACTAAGCTAAAAAGTTTAGTAAAATGCAAATCCATAGCAAAGGCAGGTAAAGAAAGATGAAAAGAATGAGGACGCTTGATGCATGTATAATTCAGCTCAAGCAAGATGACCCCGACACTTGTTTGACAAGGCACGCACTGAGGCAAATGGTATTGTCGGGAAATGTTCCGTATGTGAAGTGCGGGAAGAAGTATCTTGTAAATTATGATGGTCTGCTTGATGTATTATCGGGCGAACCAAATAGCTTTGAAACTCCCAGCGTTAAGCATTAGAAATCACTTGAGCACAGCCACTTATTATGCAAAACAGAAAGGACTATTACCATTATGACAACTACAACAAAGAGAACCAGAGCTGAAAGAATCGACGCAAGACGTGAGCAAATCAAGCAAATGGAAAACGAGGTTAAGCGCCTTGTAAACGAAGAAAAGGAGTTCCAGCGCAAGGCAAGGACAAGGCGACTCTGCAAGCGTGCGGGATTTTTAGAGAGCATTTTGCCGGACACAATCACACTCAGTGATGACCGCTTTGAGAAATTTGTAAAAGAACATATAGCAAGCAAGTTTGGGACTTCCGCACTTCGTAAGCTCTTAGCCGAGCAGGAACATAGCGATACCAAAAGCGATGCCACTCAGCCGACACAGGCGAAAACTGAGTCGCCCATGAAGCTTCAACCGTCACCGCACATCGAAGATGATAGCTTCGACGATGACGACGAGCAGGATTAAACAGCCAACGGGGCGCAGGTCTAACAGCTTGCGCCCCCAACACTCATTTTAATGAGTGCGCACTTAAGTACCATGTTACACATGGCACAGTGCTTTTGCCTTTGAAACAAGGCAGGTCTAGCCGACGGCGTTTTCTCCCTGTCGGAATAATCAACACAATGTGTTAAGCCTTGTCGAATGCTTGCAATCACTGATGTAAATCTTGATGCTTCTATGCTGATGTTTTAAACATTAACACTATTTTAACACTTTGGGTTTCGGTTTGGGAAAGTTTAGAGCGGTCTCTGTGCCTTCGCTTTGAGATATGCGTGGTACGAGTTATGCCCTTGTTGCGAAAATTGCGAAAGAGGATAACTTCAAAATTTACAGGTTTCATGTGTGCCTTTTTGACCATCGATTTGTGAAAATTTGCACTTTAATTGGATCATAGATTTTTTATTATAATAGCACCGTTCTAAACATTGCACAAAGCCCATCCAGGCATCTCTATCCTGTAATTTCTATTCAAATATCTGCTGAGCAACATCGTTGAACATCAAAACGAACAACAAATACAGAGTTGTAACCGTTGCAAAATGGGAAGAATATCAGAGTTGGAAGAATTTCGTAACATCAAAAGAACAACAAAGTAACAACAAAAGAACGTGCAAAAGGCTAAATCGTAAAAACTCAAACTTGCCTCTACACAACATAGTGTGTCAGCACTATCTGAAAATTTGTATATATGAGGTTGAACAATATAGATGCTTTGTGATATAATTTGATTTTACTTCTCCGTGGGATTGAAGTATTGCCGATTTTAGGAGGTGTCTCCGATGGCGACAAAGAGCATATTGAAGAATGTCGTGATAAAAGACAAAAAAGCAGGACTTAAACTGGCTAAAGCCCTTGAGCAAGCAGGGAACAAAAAAAGCCCAACACGTCAAAAGCCTGTTTCTTATTCGTATGCAAGCAAAGAAGATGTGCATAAACTGTTTGGAAGTAAAGTTAAATGAGATATACGGTTGTTCATTTGCTAACACTGATAGATGATATCGGAGATGTCAAGACTACGGCCATGCTCTCCGATTTTTCTTGCCCTCTTGCTCCCGATGTTGAGATGTTTATACAAACAAAAGCCATCGACTTTGCAAAGCAGGGATGGAGTCAAACACACCTTGTATTCACTTCATACAAAGGTGAACCTGTGCTTGTAGGATATTTTACTCTTGCCTCAAAAGTGATTACAGTTCCGTTGAAGAATGTGTCTAAAACAGTCAGGAGGCGGATTGCTCACTTTTCAACGTATGACAGCACGATTTCTGCGCACTGCCTTTCAGTGCCGCTCATAGCTCAAATAGGAAAGAATTTTACGAACGGTTATAATAAGCTGATTGACGGAAGCGAATTACTGGAAATTGCGTGTGATAAAGTCTCAAACATTCAACTAGACCTAGGCGGAAGGTATGCATATCTCGAATGCGAAGATATTCCTGCGCTAGTTGAGTTTTACAAAGAGAATGGATTCATTGAATTTGATCGTCGCTACTTAGATTTAGATGAAACTCCTTACCTAAGTGGTGATTATTTGATTCAAATGTTACGCCTAATAAAAAGACGATGAGCAGCCATGACATACGCACGTGATAACCAATACTATCTTTTAACTTTCAGGGTTTGTAGATTGGATCTAATAGTATGCTGCTTGCAAGTTGTACATGAGTTATGATAACGATAAGAGAAAGAAGGGATAACACAGTGAGGAATGATTTACATACCATTGACGATGAAATCGTTGTCGTAGTTGCTACTGAAATCACTGATGAATTCGCTTGTGAAGTCGCCAGCAAGTTCGTCAGCAAAGCAGTAAGCAAGGCAACCGACTTTATAACTAACATTATTGCATTTGGGGTATTGATTATTGTTATACTTCTCGTGGTTGCGAGCTGTGCGAGTTAGTCAATAAGTTAACAGCCGAAGTTTATTATACTCTGTGGGGTCGCCATTTATAGTGGCTTCCTCATATCCTATACAAAAATGGACTACAGCAAAAATCCCACCTTGAGGCAAAGCCTTGTGTGGGATTTTGTGTTTGAGCGAATTACAGTGCCATGTGCGCACTTTGTCAGGAGCAGGGACACTATCCGCCGCAACTCTCAATTCACCTCTGAGAGCGTTTAGTCGGGGCTAGCAGCGTGCTTCCCTCGATAACGAGCCGTTCTCGTTCAGCATCGAGAATTTGATGAGCATCCGGCCGTTGCATGAAGCGCATGAATGTTTTTGAAGAAGATGCGACAAACTCTTGTTTTGCAGAATCGGGCATTGAGTCAAAATCAAAACTGCATTCATCACTTTTCTCGTATTCTTCCCCATGCATGACAACGACGTCGTCAGGCATTTTGCCATTTTCAAAGTACACCAGCATAAAAGTCTTGCTCGGATTCGTGCGACTTGCATACCATTGATACTTTCGACTCTCCGGGTTAAGGCTTGGCGTGAGTCCTTTTTTATTTTTGTTCGACATTTCAGTAACCTCCAAATTATTCGGCAAAAGCCGTCAGAGATATACTAACATCGCTTAACAACAGAATCACGCCATTTCATCAAAAACCGTATCGTCCAACCCTGCGACATACGTGTCCACATTGAACATGGCGGGGTCGTATGGCGAAAGTTCCGCAAGAGCTTCATCGAATGCGGATTTCAGGATTGCCGTCACGCTCTCCACACGGTCGTCGCCGTCAGGCACACCGATGATTGCCGGTAGCGTTTTGTGCGGCAGCGTTTCGAGCTTCGATTTGAACGCGACGAGCATGTTCGTCACCACGAACTCCACGTCGGCGGTCTTGTGCATTTCCCCCTTTTTCAGCGCAAGATCTAGCGCCGCGCTCTCACGCTTGATTTTCGCAAATTCTACGTTATCCTGCCCTGCACGCAAGTAACGAATATAACGCTGAAGCGTCGGCAAAAGCCGGTACCCACCTGCGCAGTGCTCTTCGATTATTCCGTCCTGTGTCAATTGCATTACACGCCGCTCTGTGATGTCCAATACCTGAGCCACGACTTTGCAAGAGGAAATATTGCCTTTTTCGTTCATTCCAAAACCTCCACAAAAAAATGAGAAATGGTAAAAATTTTTCAAAACTAGAAATATTTTGCACTCATCGTACCCGCATGTTGGAATTTCGCCCGGAAGTACCTACGAAGGGTCGGGCGCGGACTCGTCGAGTAGTGTTGTGACCTCTCCATCAAGTATGTCCTCTACCGCTATAGCACCAGAGAGGCGCTGCTTGGCAAGCTCTAGCTTAGATAAGTCGATAGCAGTCTTGATATCATCAAGCTCGATGCGGTGCAGAATCTCTATAGCTCTTTGTTTGCGTGCTTGTATCCTTGTAAGCACATCCTCAAGCTCTACAATGCGCTTGAGTGTTGTTTGATTCGTCTTGCTTGTGGATTTGGATTTCGTGAGTGTCGATGGGCCCGCCCACCGTTCACCTCTCTTGTTGTGCTTCGTCTCGGTGATGGCAGTGCTGCTTTCGTTTTCTGTTTCGCCAGTGAGTGCCATGTCATCCAAGCTATCACGTAGCGACCTTATGTCTTGCATGATGCGCCGTTCTCGTATGGAAAGCACATCAATGAGAAAGAATTGCAGTGTGTATTTGTTATAATCGGCATTGATTAGAGCGCGTTCGCCTGCGTCGAGGAGCTCGTCAAAATTTATGGTCTCATATTCGCCCGTTCTTAAGGCATATTTGTTCTTTAGCGGTGCTCCTATGCCGCCTTTATTGTTTAAGCCGTTTTTATTACCAGGCTGTCCACCTCTTAATCTATTCGAGTTAGTTTTCGATTTTTCTGTATCGAAATTTTCGGAAATGGTTTTAGTGATTTGTGCATTACGTGCATTGCCGTTATTGAGCGGCATATCTTCTGAGTTATCAAATGTTCTATCAGTCGTGCTTAATCTCGGTCTTTTTACAACGCTCGAATTTGAAAGCGAATGCTCTGCTTTACCATTCGGTTTTAAATCCGAACATTCGGTTTGCTTTTTGCTACCTTCCCAGTTTTGATCCGATTTCCAACGACGCACGGTTCCCGCAGGTTTGCCTAGTGAAATTGCTATGTCTATAAGCCTTTCACCTGCACGGAACCGTGTCTCTGCTTCAATACTTAACGGATTGCGTTTCTGTGGCATATTATCCCACCTACTTTTTAGTCAATCGTTTCTCTGAACAGGTCTGTTTTCATTATGCCGTGCTCAATAAAATCTATAGCCGCATTAAACCCCTTTGCGAACAGCCTCGCTTCCACCTTTTCAGGTTCATATAAAACACAAGCTTTTTCAAACCCGTCTATAAAGCTGTCCTTTTCACTCTCTGTTAAATTTTCAGCTCCCTCAAGGTCAAAGTATGATAGCGGGTTAAATGGAGCCTCGCTTGCGTCTATAGTTATTGTGTTGATTTCTGTTCCGATTGCCTCGGAAATGTTAGTTATGTCATTCATTATACTTGCTCCTTAATATATTTCTTTCAGTCTTGGGTTTTAGATTTTCGACGACTGTGCCGAACCTTGCGACACCGCTGTCTGTAGGTTCTAAGTCTTGTTTAGGTTTGAAATAGTTTTCAACAAGTTCGCTGTATACTTCACGCTCTATCGGTATTTAGCGATTTAGCATGAAGTAATGCGCCTTTTTCCGTCCAGAGATAGATTTTGTTGACGTTCTCGTGCAAATCATCAATTTGATGAGTCGCCCGAAATCTCTTTAATTCATCGCCCTCCAAACAATAAAAATGTTCGCCTTCTTTGAACCTATATTTATGGCGATTGAAATTTTCAGAAATTCTTTCTTTTTGGATCGGACTCATAGCCTTCTGCAAGTTGGCGTGTGGTTAGTATGCGCTGATTGTTGTACTCAATTGGTGTTAATCCGTTCATTCGCTTTTACCTCGTTTCTGTATTGTTTTTTGTTCTTGCAACTGGACAGCGTTGTCTGTTGGATTTTTTGACTTTCTGTAAAACCTAGTTCTTTAACGATGTCTTCCTTGCCATTCACGAAAGTTGCAGTATCGTTACTTTCGTGAAAGTCGAACCCAAACAGACAGCACTGTCGTATTGGATTTATCGCTATAAGTTTTTTATTTCTCCAGTTGTTTAAGAATATTGCGCAAAAGTTGCTTGACCGTGCTCTCGCTGAACCTTACTTTTTTTGCTGTTTCTTTTATAGATGCGCCATCAATGTATCTGATTGTGAGAACTTGTCTGTCTCTGCTATCCCCGAGTGATTCTATAAAGTCCATAACATCATCTATCTCATCAACCATTTGCTGCTCGAGCTTTTCAAGGCGACTTTTCAAACGCTTTTTAATGGCGTTTTCAACATCTCCGACAATCGTTCTCGGTCGTGGTGAACCGTTTGAGCCATCGAGGATAACATCCCACGTTCTATTAGTATCAGGCTCGTCCGCTATACGCTCAATCAGTTCGGAAATTTCAACCCGACGGTCGTAGAACTTTTCAAGCCTCTCTCTTGTCATAGTCTTTTTTTTCATATTGACAACGCCCTCCTAGATATAGTATGATGTGATAGCTAAAATCATACATAGAGTGTTGTCCTTAGCCGCTGATTGTTGGAACAGTCGGCGGCTTTGCGTAATTCTTGAGGAGCTAATAAGTATTGTTATCCACCGTGTTCTTTGAGAATTTTGCTAACCTCTTCATCAAAATTTTTCATAAACAGTTTTGAAAAGTGATTTTGAACTTCTTCTTTTGTTACTCGATTTCGGAGCATTTGCGTTACCCCCGGAGACCACACTTGGCTTATAACCTCACGTTTTTGCCTAGAATTATACCTTGAAACGTTCTTACGGCTCGCTGCATACGCCTTTACTTCTGAGCCTGCAATCTTGCCTGTCCGTTGAAATAAACTCTTGCGACCGCTACCCATTGTCGCCACAAAAGCAGTGCTATGGCTGCCGTCTCCACTGAGATGCCCGCCTTCGCCTCTTTTCACCATCAGGAAAGCCGGGCGACCGCCTTTCCGGCCGGGTTGAGTGTTTTTCCTGTGATGAAACTTCAGCGCAGAGCGTGGACGCCCTGTTGATACTAACGAAACCGATGGTTTTGATAATGTCGCCCTATCACGGATATTAAGATGCTTTGCCACCTCTGATTTTTGGATTGTGTAAGTTTGCCTCACGATTTCAATTGTTGCAGGTTTCATCGCTTTTAGAGTTGTGTTCATACTGCTCTCAAGAACTTTTGGAATCGCTTTTTCGATGCCTTTCAAAGACTTAAGTGCGTCATCTACACCTGATGTGTCAATACTAACTTCGATTACCGACATGGTTTTCCTCCTGATTAATCTGTTTTTCAAGTGAGGGTGCTTACGCATTGGCGGTATAGTGAATGAGGGGTACATTTTGTGACATCGTGACTCTAAATGCAAGGAGGACAGATTACTTGTACTAGAGATACGACAGACTGGAATCACGCTATGTTTCACTACTCGCTGCAAAGATTATGACGAAAAAAACAACAATCCGCCAATGCGTAAGCACCCGTGCCTGAGAATAAACTATTCGTCCCCTCGTGTGCCTGTCGAGAATACAACATCATAGTCAAAGCCCGGTGCAGGGCGGTCATATGCACTAGCAGGGCGTGATGAGGAAAGGCTTCTGTTTCGACGCTCCTGATCTTCAAGTCGTGCGAGGTGAGCAGCATGTTCAGCAGCGGCCTTTGCTTTATATTTTTCCGCATTATGATATTTATCAAGCTTTTCTATATCTGCACCTCTGCCGGCAGTATGACCCATATGTGATACAACTTTCAATAAATCGCACATGTGCTCAATACTTTTCAAACTATTAACAAGATTAGCATCAAGAACCTTACATGCATGGATAGATAACGTCCCTTTTGCCGCTTCAAACTCATCATTTAGCTCAAATGTAGTGTTGAAAAGTTTTTCACACCCTTTGACCGTTGTGCTTTTGAGCATTTCTAATTCACTTTGTATCTGTGCACGCTCAAGTTCAATACCTTTAATTTCTGCACGGATAGAAGTGAGTTTCTCTGTTTCACCGTTAGTTGTGGCCTCAATTAACGGCTGAGTGAGTTCACTGAGTTTTGTTTGAATATTCGATAATTGACTTTCAAGCGTTTCAACACTGGTGTTCACGGCGGCCTGCTTCCTTTTTACATCATCAAAATAAGCTGCTTCAGCTTCACGAGCCTTGTCAGCAAGTGACTTGCAAAAATTAATTTCCCTATCTATAGCACTTCTCAACCTACCGGGATCTGCCTGCGTTTTATATTCTTCCCAAAATGCCACAAAATCCACTTGATCGAGTATAGCACTTTTTGAACTATCAGGATTAGGCTGACTTTCAGTTTTTCTCTTAATATTTAAAGGCATTTTATATCCCCCTATTCAGTGTCTTAGCATATGCTAAGAGTTCTTGTTCTTCGGCTGAAAGAACTTCACCATTGCCTGAACTTGGTAAATTGGAAGTTGCACCTGATCCGGCCGTGGCTTTCTGATAGTTGAAATGGGATCCATCCGTTGCCGACTTTGCTGCATACGCAAGTAGCTCCTTTTCTTCAACTGTAAGACTTTCGTCATCGTGGGACGCTGGATTCTCAATCAAAAGTTCTACCAAGTTCTCTTCCTGTTCGCTAATAAATTCTCCACGAGCCAATTTTGCCATATGCTCCAATAAATACTCTTCAGCCAGCACGTCATCACTTTGAGCAGATGAAAATGCTGTTTTGTAGCTCTGTTTTGTAGTCGTTGAGTTGCTGGGGTTCAACGCACCCCCTCTTTCCGCTGCGAGAGACTTTTGCTCTTCTTTTCGTGATTGTTTGTAGTATTCGCCCTCGAACTTCGCTAAAGTACTGAGAGCTTCCTCCAGCTCTTCAGTTTTCGATGCGTTAGATACGTATCCATTTAATCGGGTTCCTGCTCGCGACATTTTTCATCCTCCTAATAATTTTTATCAATTAAAGCTGTAAAGCTTTCTTTTCTTGTGTAGTTCATCAGAACATTTTTTCATCTAAATGTGGTAAAGGATATATAACATCCCACTTTGTATCACAGTAGCCTTCCCAGTACGGATAAACCTGCTCGTCGATAATCTCCGCTTCAAAGAAATCGTCATGAATCCTGAATTTGTTGTCGAGTGTGTGGCGTGTAAAGAGCTCTTGGCGCGTGGTTTCTACAAGATTCCAAAAATCTCTAAATCCACTGCCATCATCAATAAACTTTCCATCCTTCGTATACGCGCCAGGGTCATAAACTCCAACCATGATTCGGAGCACCACAACGCTCTCACGGGCGTTAGCAATATTTGATAACTTCCTGACACGTGGAATTATGCAAGGATAAATTTCATCCTCGCTGTCGTTGCTGTCAATACTTTTTGGCAATGCCCACCCTGAACGGATTATTTGTGGGTGTCTCTTAGTTTCGCTGCCATGGATGTCTACGGTTTTGAGTTTGAACTTAGGTGCAATTTCTTTTTCGAGAAAATCACACACCGCGCAAAAAAGTTCCATTGGTACTACCATAAAAATTTACCCCCCATTTTTAATATTTGCCTGCCGTTCCCCGGACTTTTTTTGCGAAAAAAATGTAGAAAAACGCAAAAAAAGGCACAGGAAACAGCAAAACTGTCTTCCCATGCCTGAAAATTCGGCGTCCCCGCACGCCTGCGGAGGGTACTAACGTCCCGATAATAACACCCAAGAAGTGAAAAGTCAAGCATTCTTTTTAAGTTCGAGATAAGCGTTGAAATATTGAGTTTTGCATGGCTCGACCTTCTCTTTTACGATAATTTTCTCTTTTACAATGTTTGGTTTGAACAATTCAATCAGATTTTCGATATCTTTTAGATTCCGTGATGATATCTTCACTTTGGTCACGTCAGTCATAATGTACCGCCTGACTGCTTTTTCTTTAGCGGTGTGGAATACCTTCTGTACTCATCCTCTACTTGAGATATTTCTTTTTCATGTGCTCCGTTCGTCTCAAGCATAAGCTTGAATGCAAGACTAAAACCAAGTTTGAACCCCTGCATCCGTATGGCGCGAGACATTGGTTCCACAATATTTTCAAAGTGGCTTGTTATGGAAAATTCAATGTACTTAGTTCCCGCAATTGAGTGTATACTCTCGATAAGCCGATCATGATAAAACTCTTCCTCCGGATTGTGTGAAATATCGTCATAAACTCCAAAAAATAATTTTTCAGCTAAGCTTTCGTTATAATTTGCCATTACACATCTACCTCACTTTCACATAATTGTTGTGCTGGGAGTTGATTCTTTAGCTGGCGCACCAACTCAGCAAATTCAGCGACTTCACGTTCATCCATAAGCATGATTCTTGCGAACAAACTTTTTAAGATCTCTGTAATATCCATATTTCCATTCTGTGCAACACCTTTGTGTGGCAACCTTTCATTTTTATTTTTCCTTGATTTTTCAGACGAATAGGGTTAGAATATCCCCATCCTGCTTTTGTAGGTGCTCTTGCACGGTCAACTTTGGTCGGTAGGTTGTGCAAGGGTTTTTTCGCTTTCTTCCGCCTGATTATTCTTCACAACAGTTCGAAGAAGGGCAATAACAAAACATTGTTCTTGCGGTAACAAACAACTGAACATTTCAAGCACTCTGTCATTAAGATTCTTCTCGCTCATTTCGCTGAATGACCTTGCAGATGGTTCATTGTGTTGCATTGTAAAAATTCTCCTTTCGTTGCATTTTGCTTGAACTTTGATAACGCTGGCCGAAACGATGGCAATGTTCGGATGCAAGAACACTTGCACAGCACCGACGGCATATATCGCCATCCGTGTACCTGACTGCCTCGCTACGATTTGACGTGGGTGATTTTGTTTTTTCAGCTACGTTATTGTTTTTCATTTTCATGGCTCTGATTGTACTCATTTTTTCTCCATTTCTGCCGGGGAGAACCGCCCCAGCTCGGCTCTGCTTATTTGCTATACCGCTTGTCTTGCAAGCGTGCGTAATATTTCGTTTTCCTTTTCAAGTTCGCTAATGCGCTTTTTTAGTTTCACTTTTTCGCCGCTTTTGTTAAAATATTTGTCAAGTTCGTCTGCCAAATCACTGCTTGCTGTTGCTGTTTCGTGATTCCATTTAATACCGTAAATGTGATGTCCGCATGTTTTAGGGTCAATTTCGATTTTTTCTGCTATTGTGTCAATTACTTCACAAGCTGATTGCCAACGCTTGTCAAAGAGGGCGGTATTTTTATCTTTGAACTTAATTATTTCCTGAACCTGTGATGTTTCCATACCATCAAATTTTTCATAATAGCTATTGTCCCGGTCAAATTCGCTACGATAACCTCTATAACCACTTTCATCAATTATTCTTGTTTGCTCTAGGTGTGTCACTGTGCTGTTGTTTGTAATATCATTCATTCTAAAATCTCCTATTGATTTCTCCTGCCTATTGTGTTATCCTAGGGGCGGTGGCAGGTTATCCGCCCCGTAGGTTTCGGCTCTTTCTACTTGCTAGGTGGGGGAGCCTTTTCTTTGTTGTTTTCCGCTTCCTCGATTACCGTTTCATCGACAGCTCTGTCATCTCCAGTCAACCCCTTGGCAACAACCAACAGATATTCTTGGTGCTCCGGGGAAATCCGATTGAATGCTTCCAGTAATTCAGCGGTTTTGTCTCTGTCTTTGGTTTTTAGTTTTTCGATCATATTCGATTCTCCTTCTTCGATTAGTTTTTTCGTTTCTCACATGGCGTTTTCGCTTCGTCAAATGCGAAAACTATGCTACTTGCGATAATATTAAATTAAATATATCCAATTCTTAAATATATCTATTCTTAGATTAATTATATTATTATATTAGTGGTCCAATATGAACCTTTGCCTTGGGTCAATATGAACTTTTGCCCCAGTCCAATATGAACCTTTGCCCTTGGTGTCAATATGAACCTTTGCCTATATAGCAAAAGTCCAATATGAACTTTTGCTCACTTCCTAATACGATAACAAGTGAAGTGCATAGCGGATAGTTTTTCTTTCTTAGTTCCTTTATCGCTGACAAAATGAGATTGCCATGTTTCAATCAAATCAGTATCCTCGAGTTCTTTTTTCGCCCTTTTGAGTGTAGACTCTGACATTTGGGCATCTGTTGCTAAGTCCCTGTTAGTTCTGTAAAAGAAATCAGTGTTTTCTCCTGTGAACCTGTGCTCTAACTCGTTAAGTACCACGTACAGCCAGCGAGCGTGCGTTGACAATGATTTATAATTATCATCATTGAAAATGATTCGGGACAATTGCAAAAAATAGACATTATCATGTTTCAAGTTCCCACCTACTTCAAGAATACTTTTTTACAAACACACCACAGCCCGAAAAATTCACCATTGACAAACACTCCGGCCGTTAAGTTGCGGTGACATCTGAAAGTCACTATACCGACAACGCCCATAGAAAAAAGTGTCTGCTCGATTTCCGACGCAATCCGAGGCATCATGTAGCAACACCAAGATGTTTACACAACTTATCGATCGACTCCAAGCGTTTTTCAAGCTCATCAAACCGTCGCAACACTGTGAACGCATCGATTCCGCTCTGAGTGTCGATTTTTTCGTGTCCACCTTCAGTGAGGATATGCGGAAGCTGCCCACTCTTGATCATGTGTTTGACAGTTGCGTAGCTCAGCCCCGATTGTTTACAATACTCGCTGATGGGAACGTATCTTTTTCGTTTTCCAATAACTTTCTCTGACATTTGCGTCACACCCCTTTTTGTGCTTAATTTTGACAATATATAATGGCGTTTATGCGCCTACACTACTTCCTGACAAGATTATGAACTGGGATTTCGCCAGGGCTGTACAGTCCGACAAGATACCATTCCTGCTCCGTGTGGCAATATTCAATGCTAGTATGCACCCACGCTTCATCACCGAGACGGCTTTTTGTAAAATCAACAGTCCGAAACTCCAAACCGTCGCCGCAGCGAAGACCGCCAGAATATGTTCCGTCTTCGAACCGGATATTTAGTCGCTGCTCAGAGGAGTCGTAAAATAATCTACCGAGTTTCATTCTTTCACCCACTTTCGATTCAAGTGCTTCCATCGTTGCGGTAGTTGGACTTTTTACACATTAGTACCCTCCACCTTCAGACAAAACGTTCAGCGTTTGATGAAAATGAGCTTTTGCTTCGCTATACGCCTGTATTTTCCCTGTTTCAAAACGATAATCAGCGTAAATCTTAAGTCCGCAAATGCCCAGTTCATGTGCCTTGTCTTTCAGTGACACATCCATTTTTACATCAATGAGCTGTGTATACAATGTGTTGATTTCGGATTCTTTCCTTTTCGCCATTTCCTCGGCGACCTCGATGAGTTCTTGCAATGCCTGTAACATCAAAAATCACTCCTTTCAAGCAATTTCTCAAGCGGCAACTGCAACGCGTCTGCTATCTTTTGCGCTGTATCGCTCGATACCGATTTCCCTCCCGATACTGAACTCAAAGTTGCACGAGATACTCCTGAGAGTTCAGTCAAGCGGTTCTGGGTCATGTTGCGCCGCTTTAATTCACTTACAAATCTCACCCTGTCTATGCGAATTCCTCTTGTACTGCTTATCATTTTAACGCCTCCTAAAGTTTAGAATACTCTAAAGTATAACTTAATCGTTTTCTAAAGTCAAGGCTTTTCTTTATGTTTTTCTAAAGTTTATTGTTTACATTATTTTCAAAGTGTGCTATAGTGAGCAATGGGGTGATTTTCTTGACGACTGCGGAAAAAATAAAAGCGATTCGGAAAGCAACAAAATTAACACAAAAAGAGCTAGGAAAGCGTATGAATATCTCGGAAGCTTCAGTAGCCCAATACGAGAGTGGCAAGCGCAACCCCAAATTTGAAACCCTCCAAAAAATTGCAAATGCGTTAGGTGTTGGTGTATTGGAGCTTTACCCGGGAGATTTTTCTTTGGAACTCCAAGTTCCTCGGGAGTATACTTTTTATAAAGGTGAGAAAGTTGCGCTTTATGACCTTGAGGCAATAAAAAGAGTGTTTGATTCTGAAACTCCTGTAGACCCAAGCGATAGCGATAATATGATTCCTGAACAGCAAGTAGTAACGCCTAGAGAAGTAGTGCAAAGAGTATACGACCATGCATTGAATGATTTGAAAAACACGCTTGGCGAAAAAATAGATGAGTTATCTCCAGACTCTCTAAAAACTGCATTAGAGTTCATTAAATATCTCGGACACAAAGAAAATACAGCCGCTACCACTGACAACGATATATCTGAGTTTGAAATAAATAGTCCAGAAAGTTCTGACACAGACAGTGGTGAGGATTCGTAGCAGACGAAAATAACCTGACAATCTGTTTTGTAGCGCATATGGTAACTTTTTGGTAGACATTTGGTGACATTCTGGTAGTCATAATTCACCTGTTCCAAAAGCGAGAAAAACAGTCGGTTTTCCAGAAACCCAAAATGCTAAATAATTTTGCTATAGCAAAACGGCAAGCAAAAATCAAGCAAAAGGGTTAGCAAAAAATAACCTGGATAAAACCCAAAGCATAACCTAAACAAAACCTACAGGTTAAAAAGTGAGTCCACTGCAGAAAAGTGCATATTTGAACGAAACGAGGGATGTGTGCGTGAGTCCACACCAAAAAAGTACAAAAGAGCCTGAATACTCGAAACAGGCAGCAAAATACATGAATCGTCTTTTGCCGGAGGATATCGCAACACCTGCTGACCTTGCTGCCATAGCAGAATCACAAGCAGATTATGAGCGTGGTGAAACAATCTCACACAGCGATATCGACTGGGAAAGCTAAAAAACGCAAAAAAGCCACCGACAGTGTAACCCATCGGCGGCGAAAAATAAATTGACATGAAGCGGTAACGGTTGTAGAATGACTATCGGCGTTGCCAACGGATAGGCGGTTAGCTGTAACCCTCGAATGCTATAGCAAAGGGGGTGAGGCTCGTAGGTTTATATGATATTCTCATGCTTGCACTGACTTTCATATCAGCATTATGTGCTGTATTGTCTGCTTTCGTAGCGTGGAAGATTTATAAAGACATACGAAAATAGCCACCCTCTCTAGCCAAGTGTGCGGCTACTTTCGTAGTCAATCATTAGGCTAACCGTTTATCGGCAACGCCTTTTTGTACCCTAATTATAACCCCGGCAACTGAAATTGTCAATGATGAATTCTTTTAGGAGATACAAGCGAAAGATGAGGTAAAGAGCATGAGACACATAACAGCCAACACGGCGCAAAAGGATTTCAACGATGTAATTGACAGCGTGATACGCTTCGATGAACCTGTCACAATTGTTACAGACGATAGCAAGGTTGCTGTACTGCTGAGCATGGAGAACTGGAGTGGCATACAGGAAACGCTTTACTTGCATTCAATCCCCGGCATGGTGCAATCTATAAAAGACGCATCGGCTGAACTGTTAGCGGACGGCATAGACGCATCGGAGGTTGATTTTGGTGTATAAGGTCATACTTTCAAGGCAAGCAACCAAGGACTTGAGCAAATTAAAACGTGCCGGGGCATCGTATGCGCGGAAAGCATGGGAGTTTACCGCTATATGCCGTAGTAACCCATACCAAAATCCGCCGCCGTATGAAAAGCTGGTAGGCGACTTACTTGGATGCTATTCTCGCCGCATAAACGAACAACACCGTTATATTTACGATGTTCAGCCAAATGCGGATAATTTGTTGGACGAAACAGGCGCGCCATACAAAGGCATCGTGCATGTTTTGAGGATGTGGACACATTACGAATAACGGCATATGCCCCATTTTTGCATATATGCCTATCTGTCAATATCGAGATTAAAAGAGGTGATTGCTCATGCCAAGAAAAACGAATTTTAGCGTAAACGGAAGCGAATATTTCAGAGTTACTGCCACCATCGGCAAAAAGCCGGACGGCAAGCCTATTCGCAAGCAGTTCTACGGAGTCTCAAAGAAAGATGCTGAGAACAAGCGAGACGAATACTTGAGCGGATTAAAACAAGGTCTGGCGATCGATTATGACAAGGCAACATTTGCAAATGCTTTCGAACATTGGCTTGAGCATGTACATCGCTCATCGGTGAGCATTTCTACATATACTGGGTACAAAGCATTCCACCGTCTACACATAGCAAGTTGCGAGCTTGCTGGTATGCGTTTGGCAGAAATCAGAGGAGCCAACATACAGGCCTGTTTCAACGCCATGCTTGAGAGAATTTCGGCATCGAATGTGCGTCGAGTATATAAGATTATGCGTATATTTTTCAGGTATTGCTTAAAAGCGGATATTTTAGTAAAAAATCCTCTTCTATCCGTCGAACTCCCGAAAGTGCCTGAGAAAGTCGAGGTCAACACTGCACTGTCGGATGCAGACGTGCAAAAGTTAATTGCTGCTGCACAAGAAGATATAAAAATTTTTCCATTTGTCTTTTGTGCTTTTACCGGGCTGAGAAGCGGTGAGCTATTGGCATTGACCTACAAAGATATTGATTTTAAAGACGCAATGGTGACGGTAAACAAAACTGTCAAGCGCCTGAAGGTGAATGGCGAATATCAGCCTGTTGTATCAGACACAAAAACAGTAGGAAGCATAAGACGGGTTCCGTTGCTTGCTGAAATACGTGGCTTGCTCAATAAATACATTGCATACCTAGGCGACAGAACTAAAATTGTAACTATGAATGGAGATTTTATACTGTTTCCATCCGACACTGACGAATACCGCTACTGTGCTGAGTTTTTGAGAGCATTTAAGCGACTGTGTGAAAGATTGGACATAACGCAAGGTTGTACGGTGCATAGTTTGAGACACACTTTCTGTACAATCCTCGCAAGGCAGGGTGTATCAATTTTGGACGCATCAAGGCTCATGGGGCATACCAACATAAACATAACAGCTCAAATTTACAGTCACGTATCTGATCACGAGAAAAAGAGTGCGGTGGAGAAACTATCTGCATATTTCAATTAACACATGTCATTGCAACTTTAACACATTAATTAACACTAAAGTTTTCAATAAGCATGAAACAATATGAAAAGAAAATCGTCTAAATACTTGATTTTAGGCGATTTTTCGTTTTCTGCAAATTGGGGTTTATAGTTTGATTATAACCTGTCGGTCGAAAATTTATGAAATGAGAAAGGTGGTGCTACTGAGTGGCGATATTTCATATGAGCTTAAAAATTGTAAGTCGTGGAAAAGGAAAATCAGCAGTAGCCGCCGCAGCTTATAGAGCGGGTACTTGTATTACAAATGAATATGATGGACTGACCCATGATTACTCGCATAAACGTGGTATTGTGCATACTGAAATAATGTTGCCAAGCCATGCACCAAGAGAATACTTTGACAGGTCTACTTTGTGGAACGCCGTTGAAACTGTCGAGAAAGCAAAAAATTCTGTACTTGCCCGTGAGATTGAAATTGCCCTGCCTGTGGAACTTAGCAGAGAGCAAAACATTGAATTAGTGCGAGAATATGTAAGGGAAAACTTTGTTGACAAAGGTATGTGTGCTGATGTCTGTATTCATGACACAGGCTCTGGGAATCCTCATGCGCATGTTCTCTGCACAGTCAGACCTATAAATGAAAATGGTACTTGGGGTAGCAAGCAGAGGAAAGAGTATATTTTTGATAGTAATGGTAATAAAATTTATGATCCGAAGAAAGAGACATACAAATGCCGCTCTGTGGAATCCACTGATTGGAACAATCGAGATAATGCGGAAATTTGGCGTAAGTCTTGGGCGAAGTCTGTTAATAAGTATTTGGAGGAAAATAGTTTAGCGGAGCGAGTAGACCATCGAAGTTATGAGCGGCAAGGTAAAGAGCAAATTCCTACAATTCATTTGGGGCAAGAGGCTTATAGAATGGAGAGACGTGGAATCCGCGCAGAGTTTGGAGATAGGAATCGGAAAATACATTCGCTCAATAGTGAAATTCGACAGCTTACAGCACGTATCCGCAAAGAGAAGAATTATTTGTATTCACAGCCACTTGAGGGTGTGCCGTCTATGATTGATGTTGCGAATAGTCAGGCTGATTGGCGTAACTTTCTTATTTATAGTCAAAAACTTGCTAACTTGCAAGCTATGGCGAGTAGTTTTGAGTTTTTGAGAGAGAATAATATACGGGATTTTTCGGAGCTTACTGAAAAAGCAGAGCAGATGTTTGATGAATCGCGGCAACTTGCTGGTGATGTGAAAAGAATTGACAAGCGGTTGGAGACTTTGGGGTCGCATATTGCCAATTATGATATTATGCAACAGTATAAGGCTGTTGCGTTGAAATTGAATAGTTTTAAGGGTAAGCAGTATGACGCTTATGTTGCGAAGTATAAAACTGAAATCAATGCTTACAGGAAAGCTTTTGATTATTTTGCAGGTGTCGTAAATGGCAGAACTAAAATTCCTATTAAGGCTTGGCGGGCTGAGATGAAAGCTTTGGGTGCTGAGAGGGTTGTGCTTGGGGAGAAGTTTTATGGTTTGAAGGATGAAATTAAGGTTGTGGAAAATTTGCGGCGCAGTGCGGAGAAGCTTGTGCGGGAAGTTGTGCCGATTTTGCAAAAGCAAAAAATTATGCGCAGAGCAAAGCATTTTGAAAGATGATTCTCTTGCATCAAATTGCGCCATGACATATTCTGTAGGTGTAACAGCTAAAAGCCATATTTGACTTGTGGAGCTATAGTGTCTCTTTTGACATATTGCACAATAGCTTCACTGCATATGCAATCGTAAGGTAACACTTGTTGCAATTTGACTTACAAAATGATAAAATAGACAAAATTGTTCCGCGATTGCAAGTGAAATCGGAGGTTTCCATTGTGTCAGACTTAACGAAAATTAAACCAAGTGAGTTACCAAGCGATAAAGAGGAAATCCAATTTGAGGAAGATAGCAATACCTTTAAAATCACTATAAGTCAAAGTGCCGCAACTAAAAACATGCAGCATAATTTTGCAGCATTTGAAGCATGGTCTTTAGTAGTAAAATCGGCGGGATATGCACGAGTTATATTAGCAGAAAAAGAACATAAATACAAAATGGATAAAAATGAAAAACGCCATTACAACCGTTTTCTGTATCGGGTTCTGTGTTTTAACAAAGGTTTTGAATGGTTCGACATTTCTGCTGAACTGCAAGATAAAATAAAAGCCTTTGAGAAAACGGAACTCACGAAAGAATTATTTATAAACGCCCCTCTGTCCGAGCCAAAGGAACCAGACGAAAAAAGTCATGAAGCAGTCATGGAAATGCGGCTAACAAAAGATAAAAACAATAGCAGATTGAACTTAATGCTTGGTACGGATATTGGCAAGTTTTATCAACAACTTCCTGTTGGATTGTTTGAGGGAGGAGTAAAAACTGACAATGCCATTTTCCCGAGTGATAAAGCTGCCATTGACATTTGGGGTCTTAGTGGTAGTGTATTTCACTTAATTGAGTTGAAAGTTAAGAGTAATACAGATCTTGGAGTTTTATCAGAAGTATTTTTTTACGCCTGTTTTATAAATGATATGCTCTGTGGTAGACGTTTGGAAACGAAGGAATCCGCTGAGCTATTACGATACAAAAAAGATGGCGAGTTTTATAGAGGTTATACGCAGTTGACTCAAGCCAAGATCGATTCTGTCGTGGCATATATTCTTACAGAAAAAAAGCACGGCAAGTTAGATGACGCTTTTGCAGAGTTGCAAAATTGTGATATAAAAGGGATTGAGTTTGCAAAAGCAATTAGGTATCCATTATTTGAAGAGGTTAATGAATAAATATGAATGCTGTAATCTATAGAGGTACGAAAGAAATCGGAGGCACGCTGATTGAATTATCGAGCGGAAAATCTCGCATCTTACTTGATGCGGGGTTTCCTTTATTCCTGAACGGAGACCCAATTGATGAAAAAGTGTCAAAGCTACCACATGATGAACTATTGAGCCTCGGAGTATTGCCGACTGTCGAGGGACTGTATCAGTGGGATAACCCTGCTTTTGGCGGCATAATAATTTCCCACGCCCACCTTGACCATTATGGACTGTTGAAGTACGTCCATTCTGATATTCCTATTTATATGTCTTTGGGAACTAAAACACTAATTGAAGTATCACAAACTTTTAAAATAGTTGATGAGTACCCGATGAATTCTCGGATTTTCAAAATGTATGAGGCTTTTGAAATTGGCAAGTTTACTATCAAGCCATACCTAATGGATCACTCTGCTTTTGATGCCGCAGCTTTTGAAATTCATGCGGAGGGGAAAACAGCAATCTACTCCGGCGATTTTAGAGGACATGGACGAAAAGCAAAGTGTCTTGATAGCTTTATAAGACAAGCGACAAAACAAGCAGATGTGTTGTTTACAGAAGGTTCAATGGTTTCGAGAAGTGACGAACTCACTATATCTGAAGATGAGCTTGAAGGTCAAATTGTTGAGCAAATAAAAAATCAGAGCGGAATCACGCTTTTTCAGTCATCGAGTCAGAACATTGACAGAATAGTCAGTTTTTACCGTGCCACACTACAGTTGGGCAAAACATTTGTAGTTGACGTATATACCGCAAATATCTTGCATGAACTTCACGCTCTTGGCAACAAAATCCCCTACCCGTCATATGATAAACTAAAAGTCTTTTATCCATATTTTCTCACGCAAAAGATTTTTGATAAAATTGGAGCGGAATATGCAAAACGCTTTTCAGCGTTTCATATTCCCAAAGAAAAGGTTGAATCCATGCAAAATGAAATCGTTATGCTTGTTAGACCCTCTATGAAAATTGATTTAAGTAAGTGCAATCTTAATAATGGAACTTTTATTTATTCAATGTGGGAAGGTTATAGGGAAAAGCATTATCAGCAAGATTTTGAAAAATGGCTTGTTGAGCGCGGTTTTCGGATTACTCATAAACACACAAGCGGTCACGCTAAGATTTCAGATATTCGCCGCCTGATTGACGGATTAGATCCGAAAAAAATTGTACCTATTCACACTTTAAAGCCTGATGCTTTTTTTGAATACTCGGATAAGGCGGAATTGCATAAAGACGGTGTGCCTTTTGATTTTTAAATAGTATATCGGCATTACAAAACTCTCTCCGACTGAGCATCAATCAGCAAATTTAGTCTTTTAATTCCCATGATATTGTGGTATCATTGTGTCTATATTACTATAGATACACTATTGGTCGTGTTGTCAAGAATCAAGATGTCATGACTTCGCATTTAGGTGAATAAAGTTATGCTGATTGATGGCGTTGGCTACATTGCATATGTTGCTGGACTGTTTGGTGAGACGATTAAGGCGCAGGATGGATTATGGAAGTTATGCGGATTTCTCGTGACGGCAGACTTTACTGAAGCGGACTGTGTTGCGGCTTTGATGGAGATGTATCGGGGGGTTGGTGGAGGAGTGAAGGTTTTAACTATATGGATAGATTAATTGCAGTTTTTGCTATCATTGGTGTTGTAGTCATTGGTTTTATAGTCAACGCTAAAAGGTATTATGAGTTAAATAAGCGCATTGAATTTACTGGCAGTTATAGCGATAGCTTGGTTAAATTTATCAATACCCTTTTTGATCAACGCGATTTCGACAATGAGGCATATGCTAGTCTTACTCGTGACATAATACAAATACAAACAGAACTGGGCGATGATGGTGTTATATATATGCACGATCCACTTAGAGGAATAGCAATTAATAATTATCAATTACTTCCGAATTTTTTACCTAAGTTGAAGGCGTTCTTATCCGAAACATCAGGTTATGCAAACGAGTTTTACGTTAAGAATATAATGAATGAAGCGAGTGCTTGTGCAGATATGCTTATGAGGCATCTTGGTAGATTGCATTCAGGGCGAGGCGCAGTGCGAAAAAAAATGCTTAATCCCGTGAAATGTCTTGTGGCTGGTGCGAGGTTCATACTCTCTTTTCCACTTATGATTATCTCTGAGTTTGGAATAATGTCAAAAAGGATGCTGCGAAATGTGCAAAACAGTTTTATTGTGAAGATCGTTGTCGGCATCATATCCCTTGCAGGTTCCCTTTCTGCGGTTATAACGATTGTTGTTGGTTGGGACGAGTTTACTTCAATAGTTTCAGGATTTATTAACAGAGTTATACAATGATGAATAATTTGATGACAATTAAGGCTTTCCAAGTAAGGTAGCAAAAAAGGCTTGGTATGTTCGCCACTGGTGGAGGTATGTATGAAACCACTGTTCTCGCAACGTCATAAGGCGTGGATTTTCAGTTCTGATAAAACAAGGAAAAATAATCTATCATTTGAGGGGAGATTACGCACGTCAATCTCATTCTTGCTCGCTGAACATGCAAGAAGCCACGCTTGGGAAAGCGAGTATGGTGGTTATATTGGCTATGATGATTTAGGGCTTGACCATATGAAAACAGTTATGGGTATAGAATCATTCGATAGAGAAGATGTATTTACAAAAGCAAGGTACGCAGATATGAGATTGCTTGATTTAATAAAACGCGGCTTTCCGTCTGATGTACTGGATAGTATAGAGGCATATCTTTATTGTGTTGAGAATGACAACAAAACACTCTTGCAAAATCTGCAAAATCAAGTAAATAATATTTTTAAAATTCATGGCTCACATTGGCGATTCGTTGAGGCAACTGCTATGTTGATTGATTCGTTCTATATAGCAGAAGAGGTAGTTGCTGTTCAAATTGAACAACTGGAAAATCTTGGTGCGAGTGGTGTTATTGCTGAGTTTCGTGAGGCTCGAAATGCGTTTCAGATGGGAAATTACAAGACTTCCATACAGGAATCGCAAAAGTCTTTGGAAAGTGCAATAAAAACCGTTGTTAACGACAACCGCCCTGCAAATACAAGTGAACTCGTCAAAAAATTGCGAACATCAAATATTTTGCCCGGGCAATATGCTAGTTTCGCAGATAATTTCTTTAAACTCATTGGCACTGTAAATGCCGGAAGAAGTCAGCCTGGCGGTGCGCATGGGCAAGGAAGTCAAGTTGTAGAGATTGACTCTAATGAAGTCGAGTTAATCTTAAACCTTACTGCTGTTTTCAATAAGTATCTTTCTGGCCTATACTTGCAGCAACAACAGAATGAAAGTGAAACAACGCCAACAGACAGCGATACGGCACTTAATCTGAATGAATGGGATGCGGATGATTTGCCCTTTTGAAAAACTTTAGTAAAATAGCACTCGCAGTGCGTGTGAATGATAGTATCTTAAATATTTGCAGAAAGAGGGACTTGCAATGTTTGAATATTTTTTAAAGATATACAAAGGCAAAGTGAAGCAAGCTATTAACAAAATAGCGAAGAAAGCTAATAAGGACAAAGCAGACCACGAAAAAAATAATAGAATAGAGTGGAGTCTTTTAATTTTTATGCTTTTAGCACTAGTTGGCGCTATTGTATTTTATATTCTATATCTGAAACCTAATATAAATTTGACCTCAACATTTTTTGTGGTTTGTTCAATTGTGCTTGTTATTTGTGGATTTGCTGTTGAGTTGTACAGACGTAAGATAAAGGATAAGAAGTTCGTCAGTGAACTTAGGGAGCAATATCGGGAAATACACATTGATCCACTCATTGCCGCTCTCAATGAGCTTAATTTTGCTGGTGAAGAGGGACTGAAATGGGCCATCTATCATTGCGCAACATACAAAGAACGTAGCGAATTTATCCGAATCGGAAGGTGGGCCAAAGACCGTTTTATTATGTTCATACTTCCCGCAACTGGTTTTATTTTAGGTCAGTTTTTTTCGTCTGGCGAGACTGATGTGATTATCAAAGCTGCTCGTACAATAATTCAAATTTTTGCGTTTCTTCTTGCTATAGACTTTTTCGTCTTTAGTCTCAACGATAATCGACACAAAGCATATATTGATTTAGAAGCGAATTTACGTTATATACAAGCGCAACCTGAGTTGATGGCGAAATTGAAAAAATAGGAACTAAAGTGTCAGGAGACATAATTTCATGGAAACAAAAAAAGAAAACCAAAACATAGAATGGAAAGAGTCGTGGCATGACGACTATCTTAAATGGATATGCGGCTATGCAAATGCGTATGGTGGCACGCTTTTTATTGGCAAAGATGACACCGGTGCCGTTAAGGGCATTAGCGATTCAACAAA
>WQSX01000019.1 GCA_009787625.1 Oscillospiraceae bacterium | reverse complement strand
ATTCTATTCTCTTAACTTTAAATACCGCCTTTTTCTCGGCCGCTCTTGACTATACCCTATTTGTACTTCCTTGTATAGACGCTTCTTCTTTTTACGCTTACATTGAGTACGCCCAAAAAGTCACAGAGCGGCAACTAACCGATAGAGAAAACTCTGTCGAGGGGGCATTTGGTTGTTTTTACGCGTTTGAGGACGATAACGAAACTTTCGAACTTGAATGGAATCAAAATCATCGCTTTCATATGGGCAATATTGAGCCGGTAAACCTGGTAGGTTTTATTGACCTATTATCCCTGTGCCCAAACCACGAAGATGCACCTATGTGGCACAATACGCTGAAAACCTACACTCAGTATTATGCAAAAAAGACGGCAAACCTCTCACCCCTCGGCATATATCCATTGACAATGTATAAAGACAAAAAGCATGGTGGAGTGAAGTTTTTCAAAATCACGAATCATGGAGCCACAGCGCTATATGGGCAAATTGCAAAGAATTTTGCAGAGCTGGCGAACTATTTTTCAGATCCTGAGCTAATCCAATTAGCTGAAAATAATCTGCAATTTGTCGCGGGCCTGAACCCCGGTATTCCGGAGTCCTATGATGAGAAGAAATGGTTGCCAAAATCGCTCATTGTTGGACTTGGTGCTGATTATTTTTACGTGCAGCATAATTTGAAGCCCGCTCCGCAAGGCAGCGGCATCAACGGATTTAGCTCCGATGTTCAGTTTGTCCCAAAAAGACTGGGCGATACAATCGACTCACCAAAAGGCATATTAAATGAAGAGAATGAGTTTCAATTCAATGAGGACTACTTGCCCCACAGCCACGGATATGTCTCAGGGGTCGCCTTTCTGGAAAGGGATAACAAGTTAATAATCAGCACAAAAAATCATGGCAAGCCGATTGTTAGCAACGTAGATATAGCAGTTGACGGGCAAAAAAGCAGCTATAAGTGCGATGGGCAGATATGTATTGAAAATTTAACCCTGCTTTCGCATGTTGAAATCTGTGCAGCTTTTGAAAATGAAACTATAAGACAAAGCTTGACTGTCACGGGTGACAGTGATATTGAAATTGATTTTTTACGCACTGTGTATCTATCTCTCAATTTGCCGGAGGAATTACAAAACAAAAAAACCGAGGCACACCTGACAATAGAAAACCCAACCGGTCATAACTTAAATGTCTCACCAGAACTAAGCGCTTACGGCGTAAACATGTCCGAAACCACAGGTCCGGCGGAGATTTTAGCTAAATCATCAATGAAATATCCGTTTATGATAACGCCCGCGCATAAGTCAGGAACCTATACCGTGAAAGCAAAAGTGTCCATAGGGGAGAAGTCATACACGATCTACGAAACAGCACCGGTGTGAGGCTGGGGAGCAAACCCTAGCCTTCCCAACTCCCTTCGTTAATGCGCCTGATAATATCCAGGTCTATCTTCGGCTTGCGGTCATATGTCAGCAAGCCGTTTATTTCTTGCTCCACGTCAGCAATTTGCGTATAGCAATAGCCTTGAATGATTGGAGATCCAAGTATCGCAGAAATAACCGCATTGAGCCTTTGCGCAAAATCCTCATCGGAGGTTGCACTGGTGTAACCCCAACCGTCCCAAGAGCCGGTTTTATATGAGATTCCACCAAACTCTGTCATGAGTATAGGTTCGCCACTGTAGTTCCAACCGTTTGCGTATAGCGGGCGTGTAGCCGGCTGCGCCGCGAGAGTTGACTGCAAGTCTTTATAAGTTTCTTTCAAAATTTCTTTCTTACCCTCATAATCATGGATAGTGAGCAAATCGGTAACTGTATGCTCCCAACCATCATTTGAAACAACCAAACGACTTTTATCGAGTGATTTTGTCAAAAACACCATTGCGGCACTGTGTGCCTGCTGTTGCTTATCGGTCATAATGCTTGTGACACCCCACGATTCGTTGAGTGGTGTCCATACCACTATGCACGGGTGGTTATAGTCGCGGAAAATTCCGTCAATCCACTCACCTGTGATACGCTTAACATATTTATTCGAATAGTTGTATGCGGCGGCTATTTCTCCCCACACCAGAAAACCCATTTTGTCAGCATGATAAAGAAATCGAGGGTCCTCAATTTTTTGGTGTTTTCTTACGCCATTAAAGCCCATCTCCTTTGCGAGCTTTATATCGACGATGTAGTCCTCATCCGTCGGAGCAGTGAGCAATGAATCTTCCCAATACCCTTGGTCTAAAAGCAGTTTTTGATAGTAAGGTCTGTTATTTAAGAGGAACTTACCGTTTTCAACAGACACCTTTCTCATTCCGAAATAACTTTCAACCTTGTCAGTGACTTTTCCATCAACGGAAACTGTAAATATAATATCAAAGAGGCGTGGCGACTCAGGAGTCCAAACCATTGATTCAAATGGCTGCCAGGCAAGCACAGTCTGCCTATCCATGCCGATAGAACATTTACCCTCATTGCGCACGTCACTTACGGTATATGTCGTCAAATGTTTACCCTCAAAGAGTACGTCCATTTTCAGTGTTGCAGAGCCTGTGCCGATTATTTCATACTGCACATCCAAAGCCATGCGGTCAATGTCGGGTGTCATCCATACGTTGCTTAGGTATGTGTCCTCTACGGATTCAAGCCACACGGTCTGCCATATGCCTGTGGTGCGAGTGTAAAATATGCTGCGAGATGTCTTTTCCCAAAATTGTTTTCCTCGCGGCATCTCCAGGTCAGTCGCATCGTCCAAAGCCTTCAGCTTAATTTCGTTTATGCCGTCTTTTAACGCATGTGTTATGTCGGCACAAAATCCAACATGCCCCCCGATATGCTCAAGAATAAATGTATCGTTTACCCAGACCCGGCAATGATAATCCACTGCGCCAAAATGCAAGATGGTGTTCTTACCTCTCATCTCGTGCGGCAGCTCAAAATTTCGCTTATACCACACAACATCATGAAACTCTTGGACATCAACACCTGAAAGTTTTGTTTGATGGGCATAAGGTACAATAATTTTTCGGTCAAAAACATCGATGTCAAAAGAAAATTCCCATTCACCGTTCAGGCAAAACCAATGTTTTCTCACAAATTGAGGGCGAGGGTATTCGTTTCTTGGAATGGACATAATGCAGCTCCTTTAAAAAATAATAGTAGTATGACGCGTATAGAAGAAGTGTTCTATAATGGGGTGGTGCACATTCGATTAGCCTTTCACCCCGGACGAAAGGGAAACGCCTCTGATAAAATACCGTTGAGTACATAAGAACAAAACCACCATAGGGACAATAGCTATAAGTGTAATGGCGCTCATATCGCCTATCCGTGCAACAAAAGGATCCCTTGCAAGCTGAAGTCCGGGAGTCAAAGTAAGACCTGCAATGTCTTTTATTGCAATAGATGGCCAAAGGAAATCATTCCACACACCGGTAAAACTAAACAAGCCCACAACAGTGAGTATCGGTTTGCACAGAGGTATAACAATTTGCGCGAAAACCCTAAATTCTCCCGCACCATCAATCTTTGCGGACTCAAGCAGTTCGTTTGGTATGCCATACATAAATTGGCGCACCAGAAAAATGTTGAAAACCCCGGCAAGTCCCGGCGCAATAAGTGCGAGCGGTGTATTCAGCCACCCGAGTTCGAGAACAACTCTGTATTGTGAAATAATATTTGCAACAGGTGGGAATGATGACAAGAAGAGCAGAGAAAAGAAAATAATGTTTTTCCCCTTAAACTTCAGCTTTGCATAGGCAAAAGCCGACATTGAAACAATAATAATTGCAAGAATCGTATGGCTGACTGAAACTACGATTGAATTGAAGTACCACCGGGCAACAGGCAGATGAGTGTTGTCCGGATGGAGCAGTGCTGCAATGTTATCAAAAATCCACGTTTCAGGGAGTAAAAGAAACCCTCCGGCTCTGTGTACTTCCATGTCGTCTTTAAAAGCTGAAATCAGTATCCATAAAAGTGGCACAATAAAGATAAACGCCACAAATGCCAAAATAAGAAATATACCAATCTTTGCAAATTTCTCCGACCCTATTCCACTAGTTTTCTGTATCTTAACAATAGCAGATGACATAATCAACTCTCCTCTCCGCTAAGTCTTTTTATTACGAATAATTGTCCAAGAGATACTATGCCGATAATTAAACCTAGAACTACTGCCATTGCACTCGCCATGCCGGCAATTGGATTGCCCATTCCAAAGGCGAGGTTGCGAATGTACATCAAAAGCACATGTGTGCTTTCGGTCGGACCACCTGTTGTCAACAAGAGCGGTTGCCCAAAAATATTAAACTGGGCGACGATTGACGCAAAAACAGTAAACAGCAAGGGCATAAGTATGGAAGGTAGTACAATTGTTCTAAAGCGATGAAAGCCCGTAGAACCGTCCACGGAAGCTGCTTCAAGAATTCCTTTATCTACACCACCCAGAGCGGCAATGTAGATAAGCATGTTTGCGCCGATACCCCACCAAAGTGTAGTGATTACAATAGACATCCATGCAAAAGGCTGTTCCCCGAACCAGTTGACATCAACTCCGAGTATGTTGTTCCATAGTCCTAAACTTCTGTTAAATATAAAAAGAAAAGTCAAAGTAACGGAAGTGATGGAGAGCAGTGTTGGGACATAAAAGATTGCTTGGAAGATTCCGCGCCCCTTCGGTCTGGTGTTGAGTAAAGTGGCAATAAACAGAGGTATTAGTATTTGAAAAGGCACCGTTATTACCACAAAGATGAGGGTGTTTGTTAAACCATTCCAAAACTGTCTAAAGAAAGTAGATTCTGTGTTGAAGAAAATTGTTCTGAAGTTATCGAACCCTACCCAAGTGGGTGACGAAAAAATGTTCCAATTAGTAAAAGCGGCATAAATGCCGTATAATGTGGGAATGAGGAACATTATGATAAATAGTATCACGTGAGGTGCTATAAACACATATGGTGTCAAATTTAATTTTTTCATTTGATTCCCCTTTTTGCCGAGGCAAACAATTCAGCAACTGTCAGTATATTCCGAGCCATCTATGCGTGGTAGGCGAGCAAAAAGTTGGCCAGCTCTTCACTCGCCTTTACAAAGTGTTATCCTGCCATTTCGATGCGGTCGCGAGCCTCTCTGATAGCTTGTTCAAGCGCAGCTTCCGGTGTCATTCTGCCCCATAGAACTTCAAAGAATACAGCGTCCAAAGCCTCAACGGCATGACCATAATGTTTAAAGTCGTACATAGCAAGTTCTGTGTCGTATTCAGCGAGGAATGCTTGCGGCATATTAAGAAATTCTGCGTGGTCCATAATAGCTACGTGTGATGGTACTTGACCTGCTCTTGCCCATTCGATAGAGTTGTTTCCGACAAAATCTATAAAAGCAAAGATACCTGCCATTGTGTCTTCATCGCGGTCCGCAACAGGTACAACGAATTGGTGAGAAGAAGTCCAGTTACCTTTTACGTTGACATCCCACACAGGGAAGTTAACCATGCGAACATTGAGCCCTGCCTGTACTGTGTGATTATACATCCAAATGCCTTCGGGGACAAACATAGCGTGACCACCTAGGAACAGCTCCCACGGAGCATCACCTTCCATGTGTGTCCAACCATTATCATGGAGCATTTGCCAATGTTCAAAAACCCTTATTGCATCTGCATTGTCGAAATCGGGATTTTCGCCATCGGTGCTGAGTGAGCCATTTAATTGACCATACATGCTGAGAAATATCGCACGGGCCCATGTAATCGGGAACGGAATTAAGTCTGCTTCGACAAGTCCCGGAGCGGCGGCAATAATTTCATCCCATGTGACAATTCCGTCATCCAATTCACCGTTACCGTGAATTTCGTATAAGTCCATGTTCACATACATAACAAAGCTGTGGATATCGAGGGGAATGCCCCAGTGCCCACCGCTAAAACTTGCCATATCCCATGCTCTGGTAATGTAGTTTTCGCGCACAATGCCGTGTTGCGCAAGCCATGGACTGAGGTCTGTAATAAGGTTGTTTTCAGCAAAAACAGGCATTCTTTCAATATGATTTAGTGCGATATCCGGCACACCCACTCCGGACATAACTGCCAAGGGGAAATTGATGTACAAATCTTCAGCCGGCATGGGGCGATGATTCACCGTGAAATCCGGATTGGTGGCATTGAACTCTAACACTATGGAATCCATGTTAATTCCATCTGCTCCTGTCAGCATAGTCCAAAATTCCAAACTACCGAGCCTGCCCGGCGCTACGTCGGACACACCATTATCGTCATCTGTGGGAGGGGCATCAACGGCGGGTGGGTCATTTGCAGCGGGAGCATCGACTGCGGGAGGGGCATCGGCTGCGGGCGCGGCGCAAGCTGCAAGCATAGCAACAACAAGCAGAAGCACCACAAAAATTGACAACTTTTTCATTTTAATAAATCCTCCTGAAATTTTATTTACAATCAATTTTTTTGCAAATTATTTTAGTTAACGAACGTATGAAGCAGGTTTTTTAGTTGAAAACTATAAAACAACAAAAATATTGTTTGTATATGGGCATAATAGCAACAAATTATTCACATGTCAACAACTATTTTGTTGTTTTATATAAAATTTCGACAAATTTATTGTGAGTTATGTAAATAGCAACAAAATTTATGTTGTAAATAATGTTGGAGTTGTGATACACTACGGTAATGTGATTGACCATCTTGACCTTGAGTAAACGTATATGCTAAAATTGCTTTATACTTATTTGGAGGGCATGAAATGGCGAAAATATTAGAACTTAGCTTAGACGATGCTGAATCATTATCTCTTGTGGGAAAAGCTTTATCTTCCCCCACGCGGGTTGAGATTATTCGCTTGTTGGATACGTATAGCTACAACATTGCAGAAATAGCGGAAAAGTTGCAAATACCTGCATCCACGGCAGCGGTTCACATCCGTGCATTGGAAACGGCTAATTTAATTAACACCGAAGTTCAGCCGGGCGAACGTGGCTCAATGAAATTATGCAGCCGTAAAAATGACATTCTTTCGATTCAACTTTTAGGAACGCCGGGCATTATAAATGAAGTTCGCAGTATCGGTATGCCTGTAGGGGCTTATACTGACTGCAATATATCGCCAACATGCGGTGTCGCTACAGAAAATGAAATCATTTTCCATGAAGATTCTGCCATGTCTTTTTACTTGCCTGAGCGCATAGGAGCGCAAATAATTTGGAGTTCATCGGGATACGTGGAATATAAGTTTCCAAACGAGGCATATATGCGCTCGAAAAAACCGAAACAACTCACGCTTTCAGTGGAAATATGCTCTGAAGCACCTAACTATCGTGAAGACTGGAAATCAGATATCACGCTATGGATAAACAGCACTAAAAGCGCCACCTGGACCTGCCCCGGAGATTTTGGAGCACGGCGCGGTCGCCTAAACCCATCATGGTGGCCTGACGGCAGTTCACAACACGGACTTTTAACGACTTGGGTAATCTCGGAAAATGGCACAGAAATCAACGGGCAGAAAGCTTCGCCGACAACACTTGGCGATATAGCTTTTGACGCCCCGTCAATCACGGTTAGAATAGGAAATGCCGAAAGTGCACAGTACGTGGGTGGCTTCAACATATTTGGGGCTAAGTTTGGAGATTACGCCCAAGACATTATTTTATCGCTGGAATATTGAATTAGTGTATCGCATACGCTGATTTCTTTATAAATTTATCACCAATCTATAAAAATAAGCTTGACAATTGGAGCGTTTAATATATCATGGTAATGACACTTAAACCTATGCACATCAAACTGACCATTATCCCCATGAGTCGTTTTGTGCCCGATGATTTTGAAAGGAATGGTCGTTTATATGTGGAAAGAATCTTTAAGAATAGGTGTTGACGCAATTGATGCTCAGCATAAAAAACTCTTTGAAAATGTCGGAAATCTGGTGAGAATACTGCGTTCCGGCGGCACAGTAGATAAGCAAAAATGTGTTGAAATTATACACTTCCTAGAGGATTATATGGTCACACATTTTGAAGAAGAAGAGGCATATCTGACGGCTATAAAATATCCGGATTTTTACTCACACAAAAAATTGCATGAGGGCTTTAAGCGTACAGTCAATCAACACGCAAAAATACTTGAGGACTCAGATTTTTCGCCGCATGACGTGAATGTGTTTGTGGGAATTCTTGCCGCATGGCTACTATATCACGTCACTGATGCAGACCGCCGCTACACACATGTCACAGAGATGAGCGGGCAAAAATACATGAAGCACGAGGAAATGGTGCTTTTTGGTGTGAGTGATGTTCTTGAAAAAATGGTAGGCTTACCTGCCGCATCCATGAAAGTAACAGCAGATTGTGATGAATGTTTCGCAGATTCTGTTTCAGTTAAAGTTGGTTTCACCGATGGCGCAATGGGGTACACCAACATCACATATCCCACATCTTTTATTAAAGACATAGTCAACGAAATGCTGAACTATACTCCGGAAACCATAGGCGAATTGGAAATGTCGGCAATCTTTGAAATGTCAAACATTATAGGTGGCACAGTATGCCGACAAATTACGGCAATAAAAGGCATTTTCTGCGACATAAAACCCCCGATAGAATCGCACAGGTCAACACTGCCATCAGACGAAAGATTTGTTATAGACACAGGCAAAGGCGCTGTCGAAGTCGCTTTAGCCGTGAGCTTTATCTAATGTTTAAACATAATTAAATCTAAAATGCGAGGTACAAAATCCGATGAACAATAATATCGGAGAACTTGGGCAAATTATTCCTCTGCACTATCATTTTGACATGCTGGGCGATAAGTTTCGCACGGTTGGGTTTCGCACGGCAATTGATTTGACCGTTCCAATGGGTGGGACGGTGCTTGAACTGGGCGGCGGCACAGGGGTTTTGTCATATTTTGCGGCACAGAGAGCCGCTAAGGTCTACTCAGTGGATATTAACCCCGAACTGGTAGAAAAAGCACGCCAACTTCTGAGCATAAATACAAATGGCGATAGGGTAGAAGTCATTTATGGCGATGCTTTTGAATACATACCGCCTGAGCCTGTTGATGTTGTTGTATGCGAAATGTTGCATGTAGGGCTGCTCTGCGAAAAGCAACTCGGGGTCATTGACCATTTTAAGAAAAACTACAGTGAGCATTTTCCGGGACAACCCCTGCCGATATTTGTACCGGCGGCGACAGTTCAGGCTGTTCAGCCTGTCATGCAAAATTTTGAGTATGAAGGGTATCATGCACCGATTGTGCTGTTTCAAAATCCATACAGTGCCGCCCAGCCCAGAACTAAGGAACTCGGAAATCCTGTCATATATCACACATTACAATATGATTTGCCATATGACCTCTCATGCAGCTGGAGCGGCACACTACCCATCACGGCAGACGGGACATTTAACGCAGTTCGCATACTGACAAAAAACATTTTAGCGATAGACCCCAAAACCCAAGAAGCCGTTGAGTGGTATAACCAATACCTAATCGTGCCGCTGGAGAGCGAAATGCCGGTAAAATCAGGGCAAACAGTAAAGATAAGTTTCAACTACAAAGCAGGCGATCCGCTAGGTACATTAGACCCAATAATTGGGTAAGGTGAAAATGTTAAAAAATAATTAAATTTAATATTGAAAGTCGGAAGAAATAGGCGTATAATGCACCTGGGAAAACAAAAAGTTGAAAGAGGGGTTACTGTATGTTTGGTGATTTCACGGCTCTTGTCCTCGCGGTCGTTTTTGTTGCAATAAACGGTTTGACAATGCTTGCGTGGGCGGCGCAGATGGGTTATAAAATGAAACCCACTGCATTTGCATTCTTTGTGGCATCCGTAGGGAATTTAATTACGGGGAATGTCGTCCCGCTTTCCGGGCAAAGCTCGATACTCACGGTCTCCAACTTCGTAAAAAACACCAACGAGAGAGTCGCGGCTCTGCTCATCGCCGTGGTGGTAATGGTCGTCGCCGGAGCTATGGGGTGGGTTACAGCAATTGCCGAATGGGCAGGGAATCCTGTCTTATGGGGCATGATGGCAGGTGTCGGTCTGATGGTCTCTCAGATTTCTGTAGACATGATATCGCAAGAGAAACGCACAGGCGCAATTTCATTCGCCACTGCGCTGGTAACATTTTGGCTGACACTGGGCGATCCAAACCAGCTCGTCTACGTAATCGCAGTTTCTGTTACAGTCTCAACCCTTGATTTCCTATTCCTCCAAAAGAACAAAGAAACAGGCAAACTAGGACGTAGAGTCAACTATAGCAATCTCGCAAAAAGCAACGGATTCACGGGGGACATGGACGAGGACACAGAGGAAAACCGTCCATGGAAAAAAGAATTTTGGGCAGGCTTTAAAATGACCAAACCAAAGTTCGGCCTACTTGCTTTGTATTATTCTCTGGCATTTATCTGCATAAACATAGGCACAAACATCGCTTTCGGAACAATAACAGCAGGTTTTGGACCGCGCGACGCCGAAGGAGTTCTGCTAAACCCGCTGAACATTGACGCTCTGACAGTGATAAACAGCGTAGCAGATATTCCAACAGTCCTGTTCGGCGGTATGCCAATTGAAGCCATAATTTCCGCAACCGCACAAACAGCATGGCCGGTACTTGCAGGGATTCTAATGATGCTGTTGCTTGGATTTCTCTGCTTGTTCGGGCTAATCAACAAACTAGTCAAGTTTGTACCCGTCCAAAGCCTTGCAGGATTCCTGTTTATAATAGGCTTTTTCTCAACATTAGTACCACAACTAAGAAACGTAATCCAAGGTGCCACACCTCCTCCAAATTTCGCCACAGGCGAAGTGTTAGGCGCAGAGGCCATAGTGTCAGGCATAACAGCAATGGCAGTAACAGCCATAACAAAAAACCCATTTATAGGACTAATCTGCGGAGTAGCAATCCGCTACATAGGCGCAGCATTCTTCGTATTCCTAGGCTAATAAGACTATGAATTTATCAACAGAATCGGAAAATAATAAAAAAGGTGTAGCGTACATCATTGCTGCGTCAATTTGTTGGAGTTTTGGTGGAGTACTCATTAGATTTATACCATGGAGCGCAATGAGTATTATTGGTCTGCGTGCCGCATTTTCGGCATTGCTGTTTTTACTGTGGCGAAGAAGCTTTAAGGTTGACTTCACTTTTGGCAACATCATCACAGCCTTAGGTGTCAGCGGAACGACCTTTTTATTCGTGTTCGCAAACCAGCTAACAACAGCGGCGGCGGCGATTGTCTTGCAATTCACAGCCCCTGTCTTCATCATCGTAATGTTCTTTGTGTTTTATAAGAAAAAGCCACGGCGCGGTGAAATTATAGCTGTAATCATCACTCTCATGGGAATGACAATGTTTTTCGCCGATGAACTCGGCGACACAGGCATGCTTGGCAACATTTTAGCCGTCATATCCGGCTTTAGCTTTGCAGGCGTGTATGTCGGAAACAAACGCCCCGACACGACACCCGAACACGCAATATTTTTGGCTTTCCTTATTAACACCGTAATCGGAGTGCCATTTGCAATATTTGATGTCACCGCCGACTTGGTGGCGTGGGGTGCCGTGATATTCCTTGGAATTGTGCAGGTCGGACTTGCATACATATTTTTCTCCATCGGCATCAAAAAGACACCCGCACTACTCGCCTGCTTAATTTCGACGATTGAGCCTATCCTCAACCCGACATGGGTATTTCTTGCAGGGGCATTCGCGCTACTGCCCGAAACCGAGATTCCCGGAACATTCGCCCTAATCGGCAGCGTTGTCATAGTCTGTACAGTCGTAGGATTCAACTACTGGCAAAGCAAAAATCCGGAATAAATAAGCACAGAATTTTAGCGAGGCTATGACAAAGCACTGCAATTACTATAGAGTCCTTACACATATTTTCCCAAGACTATCTGTATAAACAAATTAGGGCGACCAAACCGGTCGCCCATTTCGTAGATATTTTGCATTTCCGCCTAGTTCCTCACGTTTATAGCAGTCTCTGCCATACATTTTCTAAAATGATAACCAAAGACAGAAAGCTTCACTGCCATGACAAAAGCTTTGGGCTTCTTAAATAGTGACCAACCTATGAGCTTCCAATATTCAAGGCGCCCTTTTGACACAACACCGAGTTTAAAGCAAGCTTTGAAAAATGCACTTATGTAGCTCGCTGAAACCTTTTGTGAACCGCGCCGCTCGGCAGGATTATAGTTTTTCAGAAACAACTTGACACGTGAATAGTAGTTTTTTGGTGAATAAATCGAATGTACTACTTTCTTATAACCGTCCATTAAATCATTAATTGGCATCTTTGTTTTAAAATTGATATCCATATTGGACTCTGAGGTTCCGCCCAACAGGCGCCCCTCTTGTTCCATGCGGTCAAAGAGCTTTGTGCCTTTAAGCGCAGTTAATACGCCTACCATTGCAGTGACGATTCCGCTGTTTTGAATAAAATTGACCATTCCGGTGAATGAAGAGGGTTTGTCGTTGTCAAAGCCTAGAATAAATCCTCCGCTGACCTGCATACCGTGATTTTGGATTTGCGCAATGTTTCCAATCAAGTCACGGTTTTTGTTTTGCATTTTATTGCACTCGGCAAGGCTATCCTCGTCTACTGTTTCAATTCCGACAAATATGTTGTCAAAACCCGCATCTCCCATGAGTTTAAGAAGTTCCTCATCATCGGCGATGTTTATGGAAACTTCCGTAAAGAACGTGAACGGATGGTTTCGCTCTCGCATCCATTCGATGATTGTGGGCAAAACCTCGGTTTTGAGTTTATTTTTGTTGCCGATGAAATTGTCATCAACAAAGAAAATACCACCGCGCCAACCCAAATTATAGATAATTTCAAGTTCATCTATGATCTGATTACATGTTTTTGTACGGGGAGAATGCCCAAAGAGAGTGACCACATTACAAAACTCGCAGTTGAACGGGCAACCTCTGGAATATTGCAGGCTGAGCATTGCATACTTCTTAGGGTTAGCGAGATCCCAACGTGGGATTGGCGTTTCTGTGAGTGCGGGATATCTCTCCCAGTCGTATATGTGTTTCGGCGTGCCTGCCTCTAAATCGGCAAGGAACCTAGGGACGCAGACTTCACCCTCGTGGAGCAGCAAATGGTCAACATCATCAAATTCTTCAAAATCTCCTGCAAAGAGTGGACCGCCCGCTACAGTCTTTACTCCGAGCTTTTTACAGCGGTCAACAACCTCGCGTGTTGACTTTTTTTGAATATTCATCGCACTGATAAACACATAATCTGCCCACGAAATATCCTTGTTTTTCAAACTTTTGACATTCATGTCGATTAATTTTAGGTTCCAGCTTTCAGGCAACATAGCTGCAACCGTGAGGATTCCAAGTGGCGGCAAATTGGCCTTTTTACCTATGAAGTTGAGCGCATGTTTAAAGCTCCAAAATGTTACCGGACTTTCAGGGTAGACTAAAAGTATATTCATTTATGTTATTCCTTTTTAAACAATAGTTGATTATTGAACAATTGTGCATTATTATAGTAATATAGGTAAAACGAAACTGCAATATGCGATTTAACCTAGGTTGTGCATAAATGAACAGATTATTAATATTGTTCAGTAGAGGGAAATAAATTATGGATAGAAGAACTATTAAAACCCGACGGGTTATTAGAGAAACTTTTCTGACGCTTTTGGAAACTAAAGGAGTTGGGCAGATCACCGTTGCTGAAATTACTCGGCTCTCAGACCTCGGCAGGGGAACCTTTTATCTACATTATAAAGATGTGTTTGACCTGTACAATTCAATAGAGAGTGAACTCTGTGATGACTTGGTAAGATTGTTTGATGAGGCATATCCCAGTTCAGACCCCAAGAATCTGATAAAATTCGTAGATGGAATGACTCGATATATGGAGCAGCACCGAGAGCTTTTCATCTTGCTCAGTCAGCAGGAAAACAAAGGGCAGGTTTTTGCGAGCATCAATAAAGCCTTTATAAAAAAATTATTGGCGGAGCCACCGGAAGTGGACTCCTATGGGTTTGATATTGTAGAGGCGATGTTTGCGGTTTCGGGAGTTGTGGGGGTCATTGAAGAGTGGCTTGTCGGGGAACTACCCCTCTCGCGTAGGCAACTTTCAAGAATGATGCTAAAAGTGCTGATTCGCATTCCACGCAAAGCGTGGCAAAGATAGATACAAAATTTAAACAGATGCCGTAAACAAGAACGGAGCATATCATTTCGATATGCTCCGTTCTTGTTTTTATTAATCAGTAACCCTCTACCGCACCTCAACTCGCATCACTTCGCCTCAAGATATAAGCTATCGGCTCGAAAACGAACATAATAAGCCCGGCAGCATATACCACAATTATTAAAATAGTTGCTACGTTTGCCCGCAATGCCATCATTGCGGCGGGGTCCTCAAAGCTCATGCCCATTAGCACATTCACGGCAGAAATGATAATATTTAGTAGTGTAGCGAGAGCCGTTGTTTTTGATAATAACCTGTAGAGCCTTGCCGCATTTGCCCTAATAATTTCGTCTACTTTTCTTTTCGGGAAAAGTGCCGTTTTGAATCCTATGGAAAACAGTTTAAAACTACGTGTTATTGTCAGCACCGCAAGTAGCGGTAAAACAATGAACATTAGCGTTGGAAGATCGGCAAAGTCCCCAAGTTCTCCACCGAGAACCACTATAACCCCCACCGTGCTGAGCAGAGCCAGCATTAGTGCTATAATACTCGCCGCCACCTGCTTATTGCTCTTAGTTATGTTTGTGCTTTCCTGTAAATGTTTTTGCATTTCCGTATCTCCTTTCATCAAGGAGTCAAGTGCTACATTATAAATATCACTCAAAGCTATTACACTCACGATGTCGGGATAACTTCTTGCATTTTCCCAATTGGACATGGTTTGACGGCTCACACCGAGTTTCTCGGCGACTTCCTCTTGAGAAAGCCCGCTCTCCGCCCGTGCCTGCTTTAGCTTTTCACTGATAGTCATGGTACCACACGCTCCTTTTGTTGATGAGTTGAGTATACGTGTTTCACTCGTATTATACCACCAAAATGCGTTTACATGTACGAAAAAATGCGTTTACATGTGTAAAAAATGTTTTTACGTAGGTGCGAAAATAAGCCAACCCATATACCCCAAAAAAACCAACACCATCAAAAGCCCCTCTAAGCGCACAAGCCGCTTTCCTGAACGGGCAAGCACGTAAAATCCCAATGTACCTAACGTTAGAACAGCCATATCATGCACAACACTTCCATCTACAGCAAGTGGCATGACAAGCCCTGCAATCCCAAGCACAAACATGATGTTGAAAATGCTCGAGCCTATAATAAACCCTAACGCAAACTCACCCTCACCTTTGCGGCAAGCTATGATTGTAGTTATAAGTTCAGGCAAAGATGTACCCATGGCCACTATGGTTAGCCCAACGATGCGCTCTGTCATACCGACAGCCAGAGCGATATTCACCGCGCTTGAAACAGTAAGTTGCCCACCGATAATTATTAAGACAGCTCCGAGAATCGTAAAAATTATGCTTCGCCCAAGTGGCTTAGGCGTGTAATCCTCTTGCTCATCGGAATTTTCCTGAGCCTTGTTTTTTAGCGCCGTGCGCACAACAATTATCATGTAAGTCGTAAAGCCGCCTAAAAGGAGCAAACTTCCAAGCCGCGGAATGGTATCATCAAAGATAAAAATCATAACAAAAAGCAAAGCCGTAGCCGCAACAGAAACCCAATAATCTCTTGAAACCATCTTCATATTGATAGAAATAGGGAAAAGTAAAGCGCAGAAACCCACGATAAAAAGCAAATTAAAGATATTTGAGCCGATGACATTTGCTATAGCAAGGTCACTACTTCCGCCAACGGCAGCAGATACACTAATGACAACTTCCGGAGCACTTGTTCCCATCGCTACAATTGTTAGGCCAATTACCATAGTAGAAATTTTTAAACGCTTGGCGATATTCACACTTGAATCAACGAAGAGCTTTGCACTCTGTATAAGCACCACAAACCCAACCAGCAACAGAAAAACATCTAAAATTGTACCACCCATATAATAAAAAAACCTACTCTCTCGTCATTTTGCGCGCAGTTGCGAAGTCCGGTATATTATCAACTGTTAAATGAAAACAGGCAACAATGTTCCCGTTGCCAAAAGACCGAGCCCAATAACGCTACGCTTTGAAAACTGCTCTTTTAGGAAAATTCGGGAAAAGCCCATAGTCGCAACAATACTAAGTTTATCAATAGGTACAACAAGACTTGCGTTTCCAAGTTGAAGTGCATGATAGAAAAATAGCCAACTTACCCCGGTTGCCACGCCCGACAAAACAAGAAATATCCAACTCTTGCGGTCAACGTCTTTTACTTGCTTATGTCCACCTGAAATAAAGACAACAAGCCAACTGAGCGGCACAACAACCATAGTTCTGATAGCAGTCCAAAGGTTAGCATCCATATCCGCTACGCCAACTTTTCCTAAAATAGCCACCAGACTCGCAAAAACCGCCGCCAGCAAAGCGAAAATAAGCCAACTTCGATTGGATTTTTTATCACTGTCATCATTTGCGGAATCTCTCTTGAGGTCAAGCATAAGCCAAGTGCCAAAGCCTATGAGAGTCATGCCAAAAACAGTGACTAACCGAACGGGTTCACTTAAAATAATAAACGCCAAAATCATGGTAAGAATGGTGCTGCTTTTGTCTATAGGCACAACCTTATTCACAGGTCCCAGCCGTAAAGCACGAAAGAAGCAAAGCCAAGAGGCGCCCGTAGCACAGCCCGACAAAATGAGAAACACCCATGTCCGCCCTTGCACATGCCGTATTCCATCCTGCGCATTAACAACGAAAACCATAATCCAAGCAAAAACAAGAACAACAATCGTGCGTATAGCTGTAGCCAAATGTGAATCAACATTTTTAATTCCAATTTTCGCCAAAATCGTAGTAATCCCGGCAAAAAAAGCTGCACCAATGGCATAAAGCAGCCATAACTCCATATAGTCTAAACTCCTTGCTCACCATGCTTTGCGCTAATTATACCCAGTATTGTTCCTAATAGCAAGTTTTAATTGTAGGACAGGGGGACGGTTCCTCTGTCCTGTGCAAGACAAGCATACCGTTTGTACTGTGCTACGCACATTTCGCACATTTTTAAAAAATTTTTTCGGTTGCAAAAATCTGGTGAAAAGTGTTAATCGCGGTTTTGAAATCCTGAACAGAGAATCCAAAAGTGTGAAAATAGTGTTGAAATTCACACCGAATATGTGAAAAACATGAGTTTAAATATTGACAAAATGTTGTTGACTTATGGAAAATCTTCGTGTACTATACAAACTCCAAAGACAAAAATCGAGACAAAACAAATAAGCAGTATAAGGAAAACCACTATGAAAGTAAAAATGCTATTAGCATCAGATGATGCGAGATACACAATGAAATTCTCAGAGCAAATATCGAAAAACCACAGCGACATGTTGGAGGTCACGATTTGCAGTAATCCGGATATGCTTGAAAAGACAATATCTCGCAGCAAAGTGGAGATAGCCCTCATCGACCAACCGTTTGTAAATTACTTTGAAGAGATAGAAGTCAAGCTACCGCTCATCCTGCACTCAGATGCACAAACAGACGATGCGCCGCAGGAGCTTGCTCGAATAGGAAAGTACAGGAGAATATCCACAATAGTAGCAGATATTCTTGCAATATATTCAAAAGTTTCAAAAAGTCTGGTGGTTGGAGTAGGCAAAAAAACAAGCATTACGGCAGTGTGGGCTCCGGCAGGGGGAGTGGGAAAAACAACAGTAGCGCTTGCAACTGCGACAGCACTTGCAAAAAGCGGCAAGAGCGTGTTTTATCTAAATCTTGAATCATTTACAAGCCTGCCACTCTACTTCGGTGAAGGAAGAAAAAGCATAAGTGCGGTGTTTGAAATGCTTGAAAGCAATGAGGGCGATGTAAAAATGCTCATATCAGGCATAAGTACAGAAGAAAATGGCATTACATATCTCAGCAGACCAAACAACTATGACGACATAAATATATTGTCAGAGGAAAACATTGAAGAACTTGTACACTGCTGTGCAGCACTTGCCGACGAATTGATTGTAGATATTTCCTTACCATGCGATTTCCGCACGAAAAAAGTGTTTGAAATGGCTAAAAAAGTCCTGTTGGTAACAGATAAATCCGAGACAGCAAAGACAAAACTATCCCAATTTATAAATCAAAACAACGTGTTTGAAAACATGCGCGAAAAGGTGAATCTGATTGCAAATAAAGGTGCGGCAGCAGATGAGTTGCAAATTGATTCCGTGAATTCCTTACCGCAGATATTCGCCATATCAGAAGCTCAAATCTACAAAGAACTGGCAAACCACATTAAGCCGGCAGACTGACGATATGAGTTAAGTAAGAAATGGTAAATGACATGAATGAACAAGCAATAGGCGATATAATCAGCAGTCTCAAACTTGAAATGCAAAGCCACGCAGACCTAACAAACCTTGAAGATCCTGAACTTCAAAGCCTTGTGGTACATGCATTAAATGAAAAAATTGAAATCGCCCATGAAAGACAAGATGAAGGCAACACACAAATACTGGGACTCAACTTCAGAGAAAAAAAGACAATAACCACAGCAGTTTTCGAGTCAATCAGAGGACTTGGAGTACTAGGCTCAATCATAACAGACCCCGATGTCACTGAGATTATGATAAACGGGCACAAAGACATTTTCGTTGAAAAAGCAGGGAAATTATATAAAAAAGACATACAGTTTGAGAGCAGGCGAGAACTCGAAATAATCATAACAAAATTTGTCTCAAGAGCGGGCAGAGCGGTAAATGAAAGTCAACCAATAGTGGATTTTCGTTTAGAGGACGGTTCGCGTGTAAACGTTGTAATGCAACCAATTGCGCTTAACGGACCGATAGTGACCATGCGGCGCTTTCCTAAAGAAGCAATGACAGTTGAAAAGCTAATAAGTTATGGCTCAATTACAGAGGAAGTCGCAGAGACGCTGAAGCTACTCGTAACATCAAAGTGCAATATATTCGTAAGCGGCGGAACAGGTAGTGGAAAAACAACATTTCTCAATGCGCTTTCAAACTTTATTCCGAGAGACGAGCGAGTCATAACGATAGAGGACTCGGCAGAGCTGCAAATAAAGAACATAGACAACCTTGTACGACTCGAAACCAGAAACGCAGGAGCAGACGGCAAAGGAGAAATCTCCATAAAAGACCTTATAAAATCAGCGCTCAGAATGAGGCCGGAGCGCATAGTTGTAGGTGAAGTAAGGGGTGCGGAAGCACTTGACATGCTCCAAGCCATGAATACAGGACATGACGGCTCACTGTCCACCGGTCATGCAAACGGAACAAAAGATATGCTCAGCAGACTGGAAACCATGGTGTTGCAAGGTGCGGCAGGTTTGCCGCTGGAAGCAATAAGACAGCAAATAGCCTCTTCCGTCGACATAATAATACATCTGTCGAGACTGCGGGATAAAAGCCGCAAAACGATGGAAATAGTAGAAGTTTTGGGTTACGACACAAACACAGGGCAAATAAAGCTAAATTCATTATACGAGTTCAAAGAATCCCCAAAAAGTACCAAGAGAAAAGTATACGGCGAACTAAGCCGCACTCAAAACTCAATGCAAAACACATACAAGCTACGTATAGCAGGCATCGACCGCATAATTTAGGAGAATCAGTGTGAATAAATTCAAAGATACAAAAACACCCGACTACAAGAAGTCCCAATCTACGATAGTAGATCATATCATGGCGTTTACATCAGGTCTGGTCATAGGTTTCTTGGTGGTATTCATATTCTACCGATTACTATTAATCTCAATCATCGCAGGGATTGTATTTGGAGTCGTAAACATACTCCTCTCAGCACAGAAAGCATCAAAAAACAGGTTGATAAAGCTACGAATGCAGTTTTTCGATCTACTCGAAGCGATGTCAGTGGCTATGCGGGCAGGAAGTCCGATTTTGCGTTCTCTGCAGAGTGCCAGAGAAGATTTAATCCTAATATATCCCGCAGACAGCGATATCATAACAGAACTTGACATAATTATTGGAAAGTTCAACAACGCCGTCCCATTATCAGAAGCATTTTCAGATTTCGCAAAGCGTAGTGGGCTTGCCGACATAACCAGCTTTGCATCAATCTACAAAGCGATTGAAGGTAAATCAAGCAGAGCGGATGAGATAGTTAAAGACACACAACAAATTATATCCGACAAGATGGAAATTGAGATGGAAATAGACACGATGATGACGGCGGCAAAGTCAGAAGTAAACATAATGCTATTTATGCCGCTTTTTATTCTCGGAGTGATTGGTTACGCCGGAGCCGGATTCATGGACGCAATATATACGACAAGTGTGGGTCGTTTGGTGTCGAGTATTGGAATAATGGTGTTTATACTAAGCTTTATGTTAGCACGCAAGTTCAGTAGCGTGAAATTGTGAGCTTCACAGTAAAATTATTTGCACAAATATTACTAATATATAAATGACTATGACAGTAAAACCGTTGCAGTGCAAGAAAATTAAAAAACGAGACAAAAAGTAAGGAGTAAAAATGACCATAATTATACTAATTCCTGCAACACTTCTTTTGGCAGTTTGGTTACTGCTTTTGGGCAGAGCCACAGATGAAGATAGAGCCTTAGCGACCCATTCTCATCATTTGGATAAACTCGCAACCATCAAAAAGTTAAAGGAAAAAGAAAAACAGACAAAAGAAAAGTTGGAGTCGTATAACGAAAAAGTCTCCTTACTTTTAAGGAATCTTATATTTCGCGACAAAGCAAAAGAGATACAAAAGTTGGAAAAAGCTGTCTTAGCTTTTCGGCAGGGAAAAGCAAAAAATGCAAGTGTTTTTATATTACCGGGCTACGTTCTGCTACGAGAAGTGGAAGCTCTCGGCAAAGGAGCAATACATAAAAACATATTATCAAAAAGTTTTGAGTTGTTCGGCAAAAAACACGCACAGAGCAAAACAAAGCAGTTGCTTGCAAAGCTTATAGCATACCCAATTATCGGTATAGCAAGCACACTCACCCTGGGAGTGATTATCTTAGGGAGCATCAGCCAAACTGTAGGGATAGCTGTAATGGGTATCGGAACGGTATTAATGATAGTGTTGGTGTATGCGATGTATGACGAACTGGATGATATGGTGAAAAAACGCCAAAAGTCCATAAGCAGGGAATTTCCGAATGTAGTGTCAAAGCTGGCACTGCTTGTAACATCAGGAATGATAATGGATAGGGCATGGAAAGAAACTTCTTCCAGCGGAGATACTGAGTTATACCTTGAAATGCGAAAGACCTCACAAGAACTGGATAATCTCGTCAGCCCTGAAACGGCATACAGCAACTTCATAAACCGCTGCAACACAAAGGAAAGTGCAAAACTCGCCTCGGCAATAATGCAAAATTTATCGAAGGGTAATGCCCAAATCGGAAAACTGCTAAAAGATATGGCACGTGAAGCATGGCAAGAGCGTAGACACACAGCAAAACGCGACGCAGAAAAAGCAAACTCAAAACTAATGATACCCACAATGTTATTATTTCTGGCAATCTTGGTAATGCTAATGGTACCCGTAGCAATGAATTTCTCAGGACTATAGGAAGGGAGGTGAAACCTATGTTACAGACAATAAAACAATTTTCCCAAAACGCATACATTTCTATAAGCTCATTTATCAGAGTGTTTATGCACGACGAGCGTGGATTATCAGGTATTGTAGTGGCAATACTTTTGATTTTGGTTGCAGTCTTGGCAATCGTGCTTATCTGGGGATTCTTAGGCGGCTGGCTCGAAGAGCTGTGGGATGACATAACAGGAAACGCCGGGGGCATAGCCTAGGTAGTTAAGAGATTCTGCAAAGGTGAGCAAGGGGGAACAGAGTATGCGAAGCTTATTAAAAAACACAAATGGAAGCGCAGTAGTAGAAGCCACCATACTCTTTCCGATTATCACAATGATTTTCGCCGCACTTGTACTATTGGCAGTATTTTTGCCGTCACATGCTGTTTTGCACAGAGCGACACAGTTTGCGGCGACAGCCCTTGCAACAGAAGAGAGCGGCACATGGATATTCTTCGATGACGAGACACTCTCACATCGTTGGGAAACGGATAAATCGCGGCTAAAAAATGTCTATGCAGACCTATTTTTGAGCGAAGATATCGCAGACCGCGGAGAAAAAATAGCAAGAGAAATTGAGAGCCGCAGCATTAGCTCAAAAGAGGGAGAACTCACAATTACCGCATACGTAGAAAACAAAATCATTTACAAAGAAGTGGTTGTAGCTGCATCACGAGAATATCCAATGCCTGTCGACCTGAGTTTTGTGGGATTTCCCAAAACAATAACTGTTAAATCAGCATCAAGTGCACAAGCACAAAATGCAAGTGATTTTGTGAGAAACATAGACATAGCTTCAGATTTTGCCACATTTATCTCAGACAAATATGAGATTTCCAATGTTGGCGACAGCATATCATCATTCGGTGGCAGAGTCACAAATCTGCTGGGCTGGAATCGCTGATAAAAACGAAACGGTTAATAAAAATTCGAGGAAAAGCATGAAAAAACTACTCAAAGATACAAAAGGAGCCGTAACAGTGTTCGTAACATTGCTGCTCATACCCGCAATGCTCATAAGCGGAACAGCGGTAGACCTTGCAAGGCTCCACACAGCGAAGGGCATTGTGCAAAACGCAAATGAACTCGCCGCAAATGCGGTGCTCACACAGTACAACTCATTATTATACGACCTATACGCAATATTCGGTATAGCACAGGACGACCCAATCTTGGGAAAATTGCTTGATGAATACATCAGAGTGTCGGTATTCGGTGAGACTTCGGCAGATAGGGGGATGGGCACGTTACAACTATTCTACGGCAGTGATTTGTCGATGGAGGAGCCTTACTTTCCTGACAGGAAAAACCTCAAAAATCCGGACGTTATCAGGCGACAAATCGAAGAATATATGAAATTTCGAGGTCCGGTAATAATTGTAAAAGAATTCTTAGAGCTACTCGGCATGAGTACGTTTAAAAGCGATTCAGGTGTAATAAGTGATAAGTTAGACATAGAAGAAGCGATTGCCGGAATCTTTGAGAAATACAAACAGCTTTACGACACAATACAAATAGCCGATAAATGCAACCAAGTACGCGGAGGCGTTGCCGGGATGTCAGTTGGAACCGTCTCATCATCGCTCGATTTGATTTTGCACCAATTTGTTGCGCTGGATGCAAACTTTGAAGCGTGGCTTGAAGCCGAAGATGACGTTAAGCCGGAGATTGTGAGAAAGCATGATGCAATATTGCAAAATATAATATCCCGCACAGTTGGCGGAAGTGTCGGCAATAGCTGGAGTAGTGGTGGATGGCAGCATTTTACAAATCCGCAAGGACTTAGGACGACAATCACTAATGCTAAAGACAACGTAAACTCCTTCAAACCAAGATTTCATGATGTAGTTGCGATTGCAAGAGAAATCGACGGCTTAAAGACTCAACTCTCTCAAATGGTTGATTCGCTCGAAAACAAGCTAGATAGTGAAAATGTTAACGAAGAGCTAAAGTCGGCACTCACAAGTAGGGAAGGCTCACCGCCAAAAAACATGATTGAAAGATACAGAGATATGCTCAAGTGGGGCAGTATTGAATCAATGGCTGTAATATTTAAAGACGGCGGTTATCATTATCTTGACAACATTTTAAAACCATATCTGGATGATGTTATTTTTAGAAGTGAGAGAAATGCATGGGGCCCACGCTTCACACGTTCAGAATTGGAAAATGCGTTTTCGCTGTCAAGTCTAGACCTGAGCGAGAGCAATAGCCATACTCTCTATACCTTGGCGAGTTATACAAAAGAAGATATCTCATACGAAATGCCACCGGGATTTTTAAAGTTCGGTGAACATCCCGGACACAATCAAGAATTTTTCAAAGAGCTTGAATCATTTCTAAAACAGCCTGAAGTTAATCTGACAAAACTATATGACGGTCAAAATGAATCAAGTGGCTCAGACAGCGCGAAAAAGCAGGAAAACATGATAAAGCAACTCAGTGACTTAGTAAAAACAGCCTATGCAGGGCTGAAAAACGACCCACTTGGTGCTAAGCATATAAGCCCTGCAACGTCATCAGGCGGCACGGAGACGATGGCCGATTTTGACAGTATGGTAAAGCAGGTGAGCAGTTCCCCTATTTCAAATATAATTTCCGACCCTGCAGGGAGTATCAGAAGAGCGGGAGATTACTTATTACTCCTGACATATTGTAGCTCAATGTTTTCAAACTACACAACAGGCAGACCTGAAATAACGGGAAAACGTATAACAGAACTCGACACCTCGGAGTTACCAAAGACAATGGCAAGAATTCCGCTCAGTCCAAGGGTGAATTACTTCTTTCAGTCAGAGATGGAGTATCTCTATAACGGCAATGAGACAGCCGGAGCAAATCTAAGCGCAGTCACAAAACTCATCTTTATGGTTAGACTTATATGCAATTACATAACGGTGTTCAGTGTCAGAGAAGTAAGCACGATAGTAAACGGTATAAGAACGGCATTTGCATGGAACCCACCACTTGGACTATTGCTTGGAGAACTGGCACGAGCCGCATTCGTAGCGGCAGAATCAGCGATAGACGTGGCAAAACTCAGAGGTGGTGGTAACGTACCACTGCTAAAAAGCGTACAAAAAGGAGAGTGGGTCTGCAGACCGAGTAATATAGTCTCAGCACTAAATAACGTCGCATCCGGCACAAAAAAGGAAGAAAATAAAAATGACGGGCTCTCATACACAAACTACATGACATTTTTCTTCATAACAAAAGCCGTTACCGATGCTCAAGCCGGAGACGAACTGGTAAAACGCACAGCAAATCTAATAGAGTGGAACATGATAAATTACATGAATAATATAAACAGTGACGAAAGCAAGATGACCGGCGCACTGGCACAAGAAGGCAGGTTTAAACTTGAAAACATGAAAACAGACTTCAGCCTAACGACAAAGGTAGAAATGCGCATGTTGTTTCTATCAATGATATTCGCACAAAACTTCTCAGGAAGCCGAGATATAGGTATGCCAACCCAAATGCCGCTGGAAGTAACAGTATACCGAGGGTATTAGTAAAAAAAGGGTAAGGGTAGCCCGGAGTGGGCAATTTGTTCCGCGTTTTTCGAGCCATCGGGATCTACACCGCTGTTCTCGAAAAACGACTCCACAAACAGCCCACTCCGGGCGGGAACGAAGCACCAACAAAGCGAGGGTATTAAATGCTAAAAGACGTATCAGGACATATTGTTGTAGAAACAGTAGGCACATTCATACCATTCACGTTACTGGTGATTTCGATACTGAGCATTGTGAACATTGTGACATTGCAAGCACGAGTCCACAATGCCTTAACCCAGACAGCAAACGCTGTGTCCCAGTACAGCTATGTGCTCAAAGTTACAGGTATAGCAGACGACCTCGTGAAGCTCGATGTAAAAGCAAGCGAGGGAGCGGAGCTGATAGACTCAGTGCTCGGCGGACTGAGCGCATTTCCGGGAAGCAAAGGCTTTGATGTAAACAATGGAACCCGCGCACTAGATGCGGCTCAGCAAGCCGTAGGTGACCCACGGCGCATGGTGCAAAGCCTCACAAACTATGGAGTAAATGAACTGCGCAACACCATGTTTGCTGAAATACTAAGTCCTATGGTTATGAGATTCCTTGCACTCGAAGACAAAACAGGTGAAGAATATCTCGAAAGCGTGAGAGTCGTGAGCTTTGACCTTTCAGATAGCGTGGTTGTTGACAAAAATGGAAACATAAAAATAACAGCAGAATTTGAAGTGGAGTACACATTCGGGGCGCTTAGATTGCCGTTTACTCCAACGCTAAAAATCACACAGACAGCACAGACAAAAGCATGGCTCGGCGGTACAGGAGGAGGATACACAGGATGATGCGAAAATGTATTAAACACTCGGTACATGCGATTGTGATATTAATTGTATTATTGATTTGGATAATGTTTCGCGCGCAGGAGCTATCGACATATGCAGTGATAAAATATGCACTTATCATGATATTCGGCTACATAGCGCTACTCTTTGACATATTCCAAAGACGCATACCCAACGGACTCGTATTAGGAATGCTTGCCATGTGGATATTAATGACTTTGCCGATATTGTTTTTAAGCACTTCGGCAGGAATAGAAGCACTGATAGATTCAGCACTTGGGTTTGCTATCGGCGGTGGAGTATTTATAGTGGTCTATCTTATAAGTAAAAAAGGTGTAGGTGGGGGCGACGTAAAATTCATGGCAACAGCAGGACTATATCTGGGCTTATCAAACACAATTCCCGCAATATTATACGGAACAATACTTGCCGCCTTGGTAGGATTAACACTGATACTAACCCGCAAAATAACAAAAAAAGACTCAATCCCCCTAGCGCCATTTCTGTTTTTGGGCATAACCATAACAGCATTCACAATATGAAAGCCCCTCTCACAAGCCGCTTTTTACTTAAAATTTATCAAAAGTAATGGTGAAAACAATGAACAAAAAAATCTACATACCCATAATACTGACTTGCACAGCAATCCTCGGAGCCGCTTGGTACGTAGCAGTCAACACAAGCTCCACAACAGAAAAACAACTGCTCCTGATAAATGAAGCTGTTCAAATGATGGAAAGTGGCATATACATAAGAGCCGTGCCGCTTTTAGAAGAAGCGGCAAACTATGATGCAGCTTACACGGCAAAAGCCGAAAAAGAGCTAAAAAGGGCGTATTTGGAATTAATGGAAAATCGAGGATTCACAAGGCGTTACACAACGCTACTCGAAAAGCAGTTGAGCAGAAAAGATGTCGCATCAGAGGTGTTCATAGAGGCGGCAGAGTTCTACCTAAATAGTCAAAAAATAGGCACTGCGCTAACAATCTTGAAAGATGGGCTTAAAAGAATAAATTGCCCGGAAATCGAGAAGCTTTACGAGAAGTCGAGATACGCCTATGAATTGAGTTGGGTAAGATACGATGAAGTGACTGCAATGTTTGACGGTACCGCCGGTGTGCTAAACGAAGGCAAATGGGGCATAGCAAGAACAGACGGCACGCTGATAATTCCAAATAAATACGACAAAATCAGCACATTTTTTCAAGGCATTGCAATCGTGAGAGAGGGTGGAGAAATATATGCAATCGATGAAAAAACAAACCGCCTAGCAGTGCCGGAGCAAGCCATAACCGACTTTAAAAATCTCTCAGGCGGCAGAGTGGCTTTAAAAACAGACGAGGGCTGGCGAAGAGCTTCAAGCGACTTGGAATCGGGAGCAAAAGTTTTTGAGGACATAGGCATGTACTCAGAGGGCTTTGTGTCGGCTAAAACAGATGGAAAATGGGGAGTGATAGATTTAGGTACGGACTGGCTCATTGCGCCGAAATATGAGGGTATAGTAATGGATGAACTCGGCAGGAGTGTTGGTCAGACAGCTGTGTTTGTAAAAGACGGAGATGTCGTGAAGCTTTTTTCAGGCGGGAAATGGATAGGGGAAGAATTTGATGATGCAAGACCTTTTTCGAATGAAGGTTACGCATCAGTTAAGAAAAACGGCAAATGGGGATTTATCGACACGACAGGCGAGCTGAAAATTGACTATAAGTTCGATGACGCACTATCTTTTTCGGGGCATTTAGCAGCCGTAAGAGAAGGCGAACATTGGGGATTTATTAACCTGCAAGGAGATATAGTGATAGCAGCAGAGTTTTATGATGTGAAGTGCTTTTCGCAGGGAAGCGCACCGGTCAAAACCGACCGCGGATGGCAGTTTTTAACACTTATCGAGTTTAAAGGGGGACTAACGCTATGAGTAAAGATTGTATGAGTACGATGGAGCTAAAGATTGAAAGCAGGAACAATTTTGCGAGCGGAGCTTATTTGGTAACGGCAATTTCGCAAAACAATGTGGACAAAAACGCACTGTACACAATAACCGCAGATTTGCCGAAATTTATGCTTCCGTTCACCTATACAAACATAGATGGAGAAGTGGAGATAGTCTACGAAGTAGGCAATTTGGTTAAACTGAGCTACTTCAAGGGCGAACTCAGCACAGATGAATATGTGGGATTATGGATAAGTTTATTGCAGCCACTGCTTGAGTGCGGAGATTGGTTTTTAAACTCAAGCTCATTCGTGCTAAACATGGACTATCTGTACTACGACAAAAAAGAAAAATCCGCAATGTACATGTATGTGCCGGCAATTGAGGGAAATGCGAGCAAAAGCACGTGGGGCGAAATGGCAAAATCACTGTCAAAAATAATAACGGTATCAGACAAAGAACTGGAAAACAGGGTGTTACGCTACATACTGGATAATTTCACTCCAAGAGAATTTTTGGAAATGCTGAAAGATTATACGGCGCAAAACTCACAACAAGCATTACCGCACACCTCACAGCATATTTCGGTGCAAAACTCGGAACCATGCTCTTTTGACGAGAGCATAGACATCGGCTTTTTGCCAATTTCCGCCGATTTGTCCGACGAACCGGAAATCAAAAGCCAAAGAACTAAAGAAAAAAAGTTCAGAATGTTCGGAACAAAAAGTAAAAAGAAAAATCGCTCAAAGGATTCATCTGAGCAGTGCGATAATGAACTCCCGCAGGTTTACGAAATCCCCATAATAGCAGAAAAAACCATAGATCATCCGCAGGAGCAAATCACAATTATAGACATAACGGAAAGCATACCGTTTATGCTGCAAAAAACAAGATTCAAATGTGTGGGAAAATCAGAACTGCCACAGCTCATAGATGTGGAAATCGGTGAGGGTGACATATTCTCAATAGGCCGCTACGACGCCGCGCTGGGAAAGCCGCAATCAACATTTGAGTTCGACAAAAAAACAAAGGCTGTGAGCCGCCGCCATGCAGTTATAGAACGAGACATCGAGGGCTACAAGCTGATTGACTTATGCTCAAGAGCAGGCACATTCATCGACGGGCAAAAACTGCCGCCCAACACTCCCTATCAGCTTGCCATAGGAACCCGTGTCTCATTCGGAAATTTTGGAGCAGATTATGTTTGGGATGTCGGGTGACGGAAGTTACCTAAAAAACACATATAAAATTGAGGAAAAATTGGGCGCAGGGGGCAACAGTGAAGTCTACAAAGTCTGGCATATGCGCCTGCGCAAGTTCTATGTGATTAAGGCGCACAGAGCGGGTGCCATGTGTGCTGCTCAAGTACTGAGAAACGAAGCAGAGGCACTGAAAAACTTAAAAAGCCTATATGTTCCACAGGTATTTGACGTTCTTGCCGACGAAAAAACAAGCTATACCATAATGGAATATATCGAGGGTAAGAGCTTTGACAAACTACTCAGGAAAAGCGAAAAATATGAGAGAATGAAAGTAATAAAGTGGTACTACCAACTGGCAACGGCACTGGAAGAAATACATGAAAAAGGCGTTTGTCACCGCGACATAAAACCCTCAAACATAATGCTGACAAATCGGGGAGATATATGTTTAATAGACTTTGATTCCGCAATAGTCACGGGGAAAAATGTAGGTATAATCAATCGCAGTTTGGGATACGCTTCACCTGAGCAGGCTCAATTTTTCATCACATGCAAAAAAGCACATGCTAAGCACATTAAACGTATTATGCGCACCTCTTACACCTCAGCAGAGGACGTAGCTCTTAAAGTAGCCGAGCCGATCTTTCCGTATAAAAGCATCGACTGGAAACTCTCCGACATATACAGCCTTGGAGCAACAATGTACCATCTTCTTTTTGGCAGGCAACCGCCTGAAGAGGAAAGCTTGGCGGATAAATTAATAAAAATAACAGAAAACGGCGCGACACTTGAATATATAATAAAGCGCTCTCTACATTCCACACCGAGCAAAAGATTTCTGTCGGCAAGTGACATAAAAAGCGCTATTAATAAAATTAATCAGGATAGCAATATCGCAGCTATTGCACGGGGTCTCTGAGTTCAAGCAGTTTAGTCTTTAGTTCACCCTCAATGCGTCCCAGTTCTACCTCGGCGGCACGGCGGCGTTGGGAGCCTTCGGATTGAATACTGCGTACCTCTTCAAGTGTATCAATGAGGTGTTGATTTGTGGTGACTAAAGTTTCGAGATCTACAATGCCGCGTTCAGATTCTTTGGCAATTTCAATGGTGCCCATTTTAAGTGCTTCAGCATTTTTTGTAAGAAGTTCATTAGTCATATTGGAGACTTCACGTTGCGCTTCCATCGCTCTTTGTGCATTGTGCATACCAAGGGCCAGCACCATTTGACTTTTCCAGAGCGGAATGGTATTTACAATAGAAGTCTGAATCTTTTCGACCATAAGGGTGTCGTTGTTTTGAACAAGGCGAATCTGCGGAGCCATCTGAATCGAAACCATGCGAGTAAGCTCTAAATCGTGGAGTTTCTTTTCAAATCGGTTGATCATGTTGGCATAATCGTTCGCTGCCTGCGCATCTTCCGGTTGTCCTGTTTCGGCGGCTTTTTTGCGAAGTTCAGGCAAGACGTTATTAACGCACTCTTCAAGTTTGAGTTTACCTGCCAGAATATACATCGTGAGTTCCTTGAAGTGAGCTTGATTAACTTCATACATCTTATCAAGCATAGCGGCATCCTTGAGGAGTATCACTTGATGTTTTTCGAGCATGTCGGCAATTCTATCCACATTTGAAGAGACCTTGGAATACTCTGCTTTCATAGTCTCAATTTTGTTGCGGACTTTTTTGCGTAGACCCAGAAAACCTCTCTTCTCTTCGCCATTATCGCTGAATCCACGCAACTCAACAACAAGGCCGGAGAGCATTTGTCCAACTTCTCCCATATCCTTTGTGCGAACATTTTTAAGAGTTGATTCCGAGAAGTTTGCGATATTTCGCTGAGATGCCGCTCCATAAGTGAGTACGGCATTTGTGTTTGAAATGTCAATTTTTTCAGCAAAACCACGCACTTGTTTTTGCTCTTCAGGACTGAGTTGCTCGATATCGAGCTTAGCAGAGGCAGGTTCATCGGGAGCCAATTCAAGCGCATTAGCAGCAGGAATAGCTAGTGCTGCAGGGCTTTCTGCACCATCCGGTTCAAGTGTCAATGTAGGGACATACTCCATAGCTTGCATTTCTTCCATTTTATTTTTCTTCCTTTCAGGTCGGTTATGTGGTATAATACGAAACAGTATACCAAGAAATAGCAAAGAATGAAATATATTTTTTTGCATAAAGGAACGAGCACAATAATGCCAAAAGTAGCTCCGTCGATATTGGCGGCGGATTTTGCAAAATTAAAAGAAGAAATAGACAGCATACAAAATGCAGACTATCTGCATTTTGACGTAATGGACGGAATGTTTGTTGAAAACATATCGTTCGGACTGCCTGTGCTTGAATCAGTGCGTAAAGTGACAGGCATGGTATTAGATGTCCACTTAATGATTGCATCCCCTGCACGCTACACCGCAAGGTTTGCAAAAGCAGGTGCGGACATCATAAACTTCCACATTGAAGCAGAGACTGAGCAAAACATAAAAAACGCAATAACCGAGCTTCACGGCATGGGTAAAAAAGCAGGGCTGACAATAAAACCAAACACCCCCGTAGAAGTGTTGCTGCCATATATAGACATCCTTGACCTGATTCTGGTAATGACAGTCGAACCGGGTTATGGCGGGCAAAAGTTTAAGAGCGAAATGCTTGAAAAAGTGACACAGCTAAGAAAAATCATAGATGTAAAAAAACTAAACTGCGAAATAGAAGTTGACGGTGGCATAAACATAGAAACAGCAAAACAATGCGTAAACGCAGGAGCAGATGTTTTAGTTGCAGGTGTGGATATTTTCAAGGCTCCAAGCCGAGCTGAGCATATAAAAAGTTTACAAAACTTACGCCCATAGGAGCGTATTCTAGGAGAATAGCGTGAAAAATCACGCTACGGGGGAATGTGCGATTTGCTCCCCCTGCGGGGAACCGCAAATGATGCACAAAAAAATCCATTCCTTCTCATGGACTATTTGTGCCCAAAGATTACCGAAAGGAACGGATTTTTAATGGATTTTTTTCCATCAGCACTTGAAAATCTAATAGATAAGTTCGCCACCCTGCCTGGAATCGGGCGAAAAACCGCACAGCGACTTGCCTTCTATGTGATAGCCCTTGACGAAGAGCGGGCTCTGGCATTTGCCGATGCGATAAGAGAAGCGAAACAAGATGTCAACTTTTGTGAAGTGTGCCTAAATCTCGCAGACAGCGACCTGTGTTCGGTGTGCAGAGACGAGAGGCGAAGCAAGAAGCTGGTGTGCGTAGTGCCTGACCCAAAGGGAGTTCTCGCGATTGAGCGTTCACATGAGTTTGACGGAGTGTACCATGTTTTGCACGGGGTAATATCGCCGATTGGAAACGTGGGTCCCGATGACATAAGAGTAAAAGAATTGGTAAAAAGAGTCTCCGGCGGTGAGATAGAAGAAGTTATAATGGCGACAAACCCCGATACAGAGGGCGAAACCACTGCAAGATACATATCGCGCTTGCTACAGCCGTTTGAAGTCAAAGTGACACGCCTTGCCTACGGAATCCCGGTGGGCGGCAGTCTGGAATTTGTAGACGACGCAACCCTCATGCGTGCATTGGAAGGCCGTTTGGAGATGTAACCCCACACAATCAATTTTGCAGAAATTAAAAAATCGACTAATGGATACCTATATCCATCAATATATAGGCATAAAAATCATGATTGGAGAATAAGAATAAACAATGGCAGAAAAACTTAAAATAATCCCGCTGGGCGGGCTAAATGAGATTGGAAAAAATCTCACAGTGTACGAGTATGGTCAAGACATCATAATCGTAGACTGTGGGTTGGGTTTCCCTGACGATGACATGTACGGTATAGACATTGTAATACCCGACATTACCTACCTTCGTGAAAAAAAAGCAAGAATTAAAGGTATAATCCTTACCCACGGACACGAGGACCACATCGGGGCACTGCCTTACGTTATGCAGGAACTGGATGTGCCAATTTACGCAACACCCTTGACAGCGGGTTTGGTGGGAAACAAACTTAGCGAACACAAGCTACTCGAAAAAACAACGCTCGAAGTGAGAAAAGCAGGCGACATAATAAAACTCGGTTGCTTCAAAATAGAGCTGATTCACGCAAACCACAGCATTCACGACACAGTTATGCTGTCTATAAGAACACCTATGGGAACAGTTATCCACACAGGCGATTTTAAAATCGACACAACCCCTGTATCTGAAGAAATGATAGATTTGGCAAGGCTGGGCGAACTCGGTAAAAAAGGAGTTCTCGCACTGCTATCAGACTCAACAAACGTTGAAAAAACAGGCTATTCCACATCTGAGCGTAAAATCGGTGAACGCTTTGAGGAGCTGTTCCACAGATGCACTCAAAGAATCATAGTTACAACATTCGCATCAAATATCCATCGAGTTCAGCAGGTTTTGGACTGTGCGGCAAAACACGGCAGACGTGTTGCGGTAACAGGCAGGAGCATGGAAAACACGTTGGCAGTGGCGACGGAACTGGGTTGCGTAAAAGTACCGGACGGACTACTCATGGAACTGAGTAAAATCAACAACCTACCACCCGATAAAATAGTAATAATAACAACAGGCAGCCAAGGAGAACCCATGAGTGCGCTTTACCGCATAGCATTCTCAGGACATAAACAAATAGAAATAAAATCCGGCGACAGAGTTATAATATCCGCTTCAGCCGTGCCGGGCAATGAAAAAACCGTAAGCAGGCTCATAGACGAACTCTTCCGCAGAGGTGCAGAAGTCATCTACGACAAAGTTTCAGAACTCCACGCCTCAGGGCACGCATATCAAGAAGAACTGAAAATGATAATTGCCCTGACAAAACCAAAGTTTTTCATGCCCGTACACGGGGAGCATAGGCACCTGTGCTCCCACGCAAAACTTGCCGAGCAGGTAGGCATTAAATCCAAAAACATAATAATTGGAGATATCGGGCAAGCAATAGAGTTTACGTCAAAGTCAGCGCAAAGGGGTCAAGTCGTACCATCAGGCAAGGTGTTGGTAGACGGTACAGGCGTCGGAGACGTTGCCTCAGTAGTTCTCAGAGACAGAAAGCACCTGGCACAAGACGGCATGTTGGTGGCAATAGTAAACGTGTCCAGTGAAGATGGCAGCCTAATTTCAGAACCGGACATAATAACCCGTGGATTTGTTTACGTAAAAGAATCGGAAGAACTCATACAAGAACTCAAAAACATAGTAATAGAAATCGTGGAAAGTTTCGCCGAGGACAAAGTCTCAGACTGGACCTCAATGAAACGCTCAATAAGGAACGAACTGTCGGAGTATCTATACAAAAAAACCAAACGCAAGCCCATGATTATGCCCACAGTTACTGAAATTTAAATATCATCAATTGCCAATTGTCACAAAATTAACAAACGAAACCATGTTCCACAATAATTTTAACAAAAATTCGCAAAAACACTTGATTTCTATAAAAAAATGTGGTATGGTAACGATGTATCAACAGAGGGAAGAAGGATTTTCCGAAAATCTCGAAGAAAGGATGGACTACACCATGAATATTTCAGGAGTAACACATACCGCTCAAGTTTTACCCCCGCCACCGGCGGAAGCTGCAAATGCAGCATCAGCAGAGGCAGCAGTGCCCGCAGGAGAAGTCGCAGCGGTAGGTGCGGATGCAGTGGCATTCGAAGCACAGGTTGCTACTCAGGTTATGGATATGGCTCAAAGCCAGTTTGAAGATGCCGCCAATCAACTAATCAGCCAAATGGCAGCAGCAACCGGAGTTGGTCAAAACGTAGATGCATTCGCATAACAAAAACAAACAGTAAAAAAGCATTAAGCGTAAGCTCGGTGCTTTTTTATTGCTCAAACGCCCGTCATTGCGGGCTTGACCCGCAATCCCCCGTGGATATGCTCATTACTTATGGGATTGCGGCTCGGAGGCCGCAATGACGAACGGATATGCTCATTATCTATAGGATTGCGGCTCGGAGGCCGCAATGACGGAATCAAGGCAGGGGCTTACAGCTCGCGGTACATTCCGGGTGCATCAACTTTTGTAGCATGCTCGTTAATGCTCTGCACCTCAACTTTGAGAACCCTTTCGCCGAACCGAAGCTCAATGATATCCCCCTGTTTAACCGCTAAAGAGGCTTTGGCAACCTTGCCGTTGACGGCAATTCGCCCGCCATCACACGCCTCATTGGCGACAGTGCGCCGCTTTATAAGGCGCGAAACTTTCAAAAATTTATCCAAACGCATAAGATGACCATCCTTTAATGTAGCTGCTGCGTATCCCCATGTCACTTTGCGAATAATCGCAGAATCCAATATATCAGTACAACTACGGCGCGGGAATACCCGCGCCGACATTATTCTGATTAAAGTTGTATTCTTACTTTGCTACGACATCTTTAAGAGCTTTGCCTGCTTTGAAAACAGGAGTTGTTGTTGCAGGAATATTGATAGGCTCTTTTGTTTTTGGGTTGCGACCAATGCGAGCAGCTCGTTGTTTCACATCAAAAATACCAAAACCTACGAGTTGTACTTTGTCTCCGCCTTTGAGAGCTTCAGAGATTGAGTCGATTGTTGCTGTGAGGGCTTTCTCGCTGTCTTTCTTTGAAAGTCCTGATTTTGCTGCGATTGCATTGATTAAATCTGTCTTGTTCATTTGTGTTTTTCCTCCTAAAATTGTTACATAAAACATATAATATTTAATTAAAGAAGCAAACTGATTCTATTGAGATATGAATAGTATTAGAATCTCAATTACCTCTCCAATTTCGATAATTGATAGAACTCTTCCAATTCGTCAAGGGACATATCTGTGAGCTCTTTGCCCTTCTCCTTTGCCATCTGCTCAATAAAATTAAAACGGGTGACAAATTTATCGGTTGCAGATGTAAGGGCACGTTCGGGGTCAATTTCAAAAAATCTGGCTACGTTTACAATGGAAAACAGGACATCACCAAGTTCTTCTTCAATAAAAGATTCTTTATCTGCCGCTGCTGAGATATCTGAAGCTATTGCATTTTCCAGCTCATTCACCTCGGAGTTGAGCGAGGACATTGCCCCTGTGTGATCAGGCCAGTCAAATCCGACCTTAGCCGCTTTGCCTTGAATTTTCTCAGCTCGCCATAGTGCAGGGAGACTTTGAGCAACAGAGTTCATGGCATCTGTGACAGTCTTGTGCTTCTTCTCCTGACGCTTAATGTCGTCCCACACGAGAAGAGATTCGTCACCGTCCTTTACTTGGACATCTCCAAAAACATGCGGGTGCCGCCTTATGAGTTTCTTGCATGTGGCGTCGGCTACGTCATTAAAGTTAAAACGCTCGGAGCTTTCGGCAATATCGGAGTGGAAGATAACCTGCATCAGAACATCGCCCAGTTCCTCAATTAAAAGGTCGTCATTTCTCTCATCAATTGCTTCTACGACCTCAAATGCCTCTTCAAGCATATTCCGCCGTATACTCTCATGGGTTTGTTCACGATCCCATGGACAGCCTTTTGGACCGCGCAAAATTTTCATGAGGTTTATAAGGTCATCTACACCGTAACTGGATTTGCTTACAAAATCTACCATACTTTTTCACTTTCTGCAAGATAAATTTGCGAAAAAACCACTAAAATACATAAAAATTTTAAAATTTAGTGAGAATTCCTAAAAAAAATCACTGTGACTTGCGAATTATGCACATAAAAACATGCGAAAAAAGTAGATGTCACAACGCTTTCAGGGTTCACGCGACTGTGAGAGGCGGTATCTGCACACCTTTTTGATATCAAAACTCATGCAGTGTTGAGATAAATTTGTGTGAACTGACTAGCGGACTTTTAAAAATCGTCCGATGACTTCCCCTTTGGGAACGAGCTTCATGTCTTCTTTTGTGACAGCACGAGTGACAACAACGAGGAACCCGTAAACAACAACGGACAAGGCAATGGACAGAGTTAAGTACAGAACGACAGCAGAGCGTCCTGTGCCTATTAAACCACTTCCAAGGAAATAAAACAACATATATGAAAGAAATGCAGTACACGCCATTATAACAGCGCACACGAAGGGTTTTATAAATGCTGCGAAAAACTTAGGCCGCTCAGGCAGGCGAAGTTTAATAATTATGATGTTGAGGGTAGTTATAACTGCAAAGCAAACGAGCGTGCCGATAGGAGAAGCCAAAATTCCAAAGGCGGGGTTGCCTGACAGAAAATATGAAATTGAAATCTTTGCGGCAGCTCCAAGCGGGAAAGTAATAAGTGAAGCCCGCTCATAACCATGGGCTTGCAAGATCGCCGTTGTTAAAAACTGCAAGCATACAAAAAATGTGGCGACACCTAAGATCATTAGAATTGTTGTGGAGAGTATTGTATCGTAATCATATAGCGCAATCAATATGGGCGTAGCGAGAGTGAAAATTCCTGCTGCGGCAGGCATAGCTATGAGGTTGACCAGTTTGACAGACGAGGAAGCTATGGCTCCTGCCTCAGAAAACTGTTTTTTTGAAGTAGCCGCAGCGATTGCCGGGATAATGCTGACCGATACGGGTACTAAAATAGCCGGGGGCAGGTTGTACACTGAAAGTCCGAGTGCGTAAATCCCCATCAACTGGCTTGCCTCATACTCAGAATATCCCAAAACAGATTGAAGCCGACCGAGCACGATACCATTGTCAAACAGCACCATGATTGCCATAAAGGAAGCACTGAGCGATATAGGTAAGCTGACTTTCATTATGTTAACAAAAACGGCGCGGACCCTCGGAGATTCACCAACATTTGAATTTGATTTGTAGCGTCGGTTTATGCGGCCGTTATACCAAATAAGCAATGGTATGCAAAGCCCAAGTCCCGCAGTGACCCCAGTCAGAGCGGCGGCGGATACGATATTGGCGGCATATCCCATACCGGTGAACCAGAGGGCAAAGATAATGCCCAGTCCCGCTTTGACAACAACTTCAACAATTTGCGACACAGCGGTGGGAATCATATTCTCATGCCCTTGCGCATAACCCCGGAACACAGATATTATGCATACAAAAAATACAGCAGGGGCAAGAACTCGTATGCCCGGTGCAGCGAGGGAGTTATTTAAAAGCCCTGCGAGATTATCGGAGAAAAAGAACATAACGAGCATAGAAACGAAACCAATGGTTAGAAATACCGGCATAGCAACTGAAAAACAGCGCTTAGCGAGATTGGCATTTCCCTCCGCTCTTGCAGATGAGACGATGCGGGACAAAGCGGCGGGAACGCCTGCGGTTGCAATGGCTAAGACAAGAGCAAAGACGTTATATGTAACCTGGAAAGCACCACGCCCTGCTGAGTCTAAAATTGAATAGAGTGGTATCTTGTATATTGCACTGATTACTCTGGCGAGCATCGCAGCAGACGCCAAAATCGCTGCGCCCTTGAGATATGAGTGACTTTTGGATTCCGGCAAAAAACTTACCTCCGCTTTAACCTTTGAGGTCAATGTATAATCATTTTTATGCTTGTTGACATAACAAATGTGGAAAAACATGTTGACAATGTGCAAAACCCTTGCTACATAGGCACACAAATCTGAAACTAACAAAACGTAAAAATTATTGTCAACTAAATTTATTCACATATATATGCATAGAAGTTGTGAGATAATTCTCCTGTGCTCATCACTAAGCGTTTTGCCTGCGTATAAATGGATCATTTCCCGGAACAAAGTGAACAATTGCACGGCTTACAGCGGCACCAACCACAAAACCGACACCCGCCTCAATAAGCCCGTTTGTTCCCACAAGCGCAACCGCAACTGCCCAAAAAGTGCCGCCAAATGTCGATGCTATAAACTCAGTAGCCCCAAACATCAGATAGAGAGAGCTGACGAACAAGATGGTATTTGCGAGAGGTGCGACAAAACATGCGGCCAAAGCAGAGCTTGTTTTGCTTTTATCTTTGCTAATCATCGTCTTAAAGATAAGTCCGGGAATCAAACCCGCCAAGATGCGCGGCACGACCATTAAAATAAATGTGAGAATGGGGTCGATATTCATGAGTGCCACGGCAAATGGGCTGACACCAAAAAGTCCTCTGAGAAATGCGGTAAGCCCGAAAACACCACCGGCAATCGCACCGCCCACCGGACCGACGGTTATTGCGGCGACAGCAACGGGAATCATCATAAAAGTAATCGAGACAGGCCCAATCATCAAGAAACCAATCGGGGTGTTTGCCATAATGACAATAACCGCAATCAGCACAGCCAGTCGTGCAAGTTTAGAAATGTTAATACTGTTCTTTTTCATGTTGTTTCTCCTTTGAAATTATTGATACTATATTATATGGATTTCTCATCGTAGGGGGTGCCCCTATCAGAGAAATTTTATAGTCTGTGTATGAACTTCTGAAATCAGCGTTTTGACACTTGGAAACTCAGCGCTGAGCTTGTTTGCGACCACAGGGCTGATGAGGTTTTCTGTGCAGAAATGGTCGCCTTCTACGAGATTTATCCCATGCTCCTTGGCAAAAAGAAAATGAGAGTATTTGACTTCTCCTGTTACAAACGTGTCACAGCCGTCGTTAATCGCATAATCCAAGCGACCGCCACCCGAGCCCGCCGCAACAGCAACTCTGTAGACCTCGCGCCCCGCATCGTGGTACCTGATACCGCCTGTATTGAGAATTCCTTTCATCCGCACCAGATAATCTGCCATTTCACAAGGCTCAGCCAAATGTCCGATTTTGCCGAGCGAGACAATCTCTCCGGAGGGAAGCGCCCACCCATCGCTGAGAGGCTTGAAGTTTTCATCAAAAACAATTCCTGCCGCAGTAGCTAAAGCATCGTTGACACCATCTTTTGCTGAGTCAAGATTGGTGTGCATACAGATAGCAGAGACTCCGCCGGAAATCATATCTATAATTTTTTTACCGACCATTGTCTCATCAGTAATTTTGTCAATCGAAAAATACAGAGGATGGTGTGAAACAATAAGCTCAGCACCTATGTTGAGGGCTTCATCAACAACATCGGAAGTGATGTCGAGCGCAACTAAAATTTTAGTGACCTCAGTATTTGAGGTGCCAACCAAAAAACCGACATTATCACCTTCCATAGCCATTTCAAGCGGTGCTACGGACTTTAAAAAAGAATAAACATCATTGACAGTTACATTACCCATAAACTGATACCTTTCAGAAATCTTTGGATAGAGATACTAAATCTCAAATTTTAATCACAGTATATCGCCGCCCTCTGTCGACGACAATTCGAGTTTCGTCTATTGAATACCCACTATTATACAGAAAATTGCACAAAACGTCAATTTTTGATTGTGGTTGTAAAATAAGGCTGATACCCGAGCCAACCATCCAAGGGGCGTTTTGCAAGATATCACGTATTGTCTCACCACCAAGTCCTGAGATTACAACAGTGTCCACATCACTGCGGCTGACCTTTGTGAGACCGTCGGCAACCATAATTTCAACCTTATCGCTCACACCGTATTTTCTTACATTGCGCCGTGCGCTGTCTAGCGAATCGTTACTGACATCTGCAGCGATCAAACGTCGAAAACCCCTGCGCTGTGCAAGAAAAATAGGCAATAGACCGTGATCAGACCCAACATCAATAACTGCCGCACCTTCTTTAGTATAATCGGCTATAACCTTTAACCTCTGCGGCAATTTGACAAAACGACCCATAAATCTCCCATAAGCAAGCAAGTTTTTATATTTTACTTGACATATTGCTCGTTTCTTAATAAAATCTTAATATATATAGACGATGTTTCTTAATTATTATACTATAAATTGTACTGCTTATACAGCACTTTTTTGTGGTTTGACGGAACTTTTAGTTTTTTCATGCGTCAAAAGGTGGAGTACCTGTAGCTTTTGCTAAGGACGCTAAGAAAATTATTTTAGAAATGAGGATATTAAGTTGAAAAAGAGAATTTTGTATGCAATTGTACTTGCTATTACAGCAACTTTAATGCTGACACTTGTTGCCGCATGTGGAAATGAATCTGATGGAGATAACGACATGCCGGAGTATGTGTTTGTGCCGGAGTTTATTTCGATACCGGAGGGAATATCTTTTATTTCGGGAATGGCACAAGCCGGTGATAATGTTTTCATAATAGCACCGTTTTGGGATGAGGCGGAATCTACCACTCGCCTATATTCACTGAACTTAACCACAAATGAAGTAACCGAACTTACGGAGTACACACAGCCGGTACTTCCGGCGTCGGCTCCGCAGGGCGCACAAATGAGCACAAGTGCAACACTTTCTACTGATCACGAAGGCAATCTCTGGGCGTTAGAGACAGGGTCTATGTTCCATTTTGATGTGCCCGATGACTTTGACGGTGAAGAGCACGAGACTTGGCAATTCTATCAAGAATTGGGTCCTGTAAATGTGCTGCGTATGCTGGATGTTAACACGGGAGCCGAGGTGAAGAGTCTGAATATGGAGGCTTTCGCGGCAAGCGGGGGGGTTAACGCATTTGAGTTCGACAGTGATGGTAATGTGTATATTCTTGCTCACATTGTGGATCACGACGACATGTCGGGTTTTGGCAGTGTTCGATCAGTTATCTTTGTCTTAGATTCAAATACAGACCCTCTCTTTCGTATCGAGCTTGATGGCTGGGGCGAGAGATTGATACGTCTTTCGGACGGCTCAGTGGGCCATTTCGGCTTTGTGCAAGATGCAGACTTTACTGGTCGCAATGAACTACAGCCAATAAACCTATCAACTCAGAGTTTCGACGAATCAATTCCGCTACCCACCAATGCATCTCGGGTTTTTTCGGGAAATGAGCAATTTGATTTACTGTTTTTGGACAATGCAACTCTCTATGGTATTGATTTTAGTGGCGAGGAGCCTGAGGTGGAGTTCATCCTCAATTTGACGGACAGTGATATTATATCCACGGGAGGCGGCGGTGATATAATCATGCTTGCCGATGGTCGTGTGCTCACAATAGCAGAGCAGTGGGGAGCACAGGGTAATTGGTCTTTTGAAATAGTTGTTCTTTCAAAAACACCTTCTCGTGACTTGCCTGAGAGAGGAATTATTACAATGGCGACAATGTGGATGAGTCCGGAACTGCAGAGTGCTGTTGTGAACTTCAACAGAACGAGTACTACACACCGAATAAATGTTACGGATTACTCCCAATTTAACACCGAAGATGACTGGAATGCTGGACTCACAAGGCTCACTACCGAAATAATATCCGGCAGGGTTCCGGACATCTTAGATGTGCAACAACTTCCCATAAGGCAATATGCCTCAAGAGGTCTGCTTTTGGACTTAAATGAACTGATTGCATCAGACCCTGAACTATCGCGAGACGACTTTGTCGAAGGGGTTTTCGAAGCGGCTGAGATGGATGGAAGGTTATTTCAAGTTTTTCCTTCATTCAGTGTGCGCACTCTGGCAGGGCACCCCTCTGTTCTCGGACCGACTCCCGGATGGAACATGGAAGAGTTCAGAGCAGTTTTGGCAGCAAACCCTAATGCCGACATACCGATGGGGCAATGGATATCACGAAGTTCGTTTTTACATTCACTTATAATATTTAACATGGATCAATTCGTTGACTGGGTTGCAGGCGAAGCATTCTTTGACACAGGTGATTTTGCAGAGCTTTTAGAGTTCGCAGCCACATTCCCGACAGATGAAGAAATGTTTTCCGGCGCCGAAATGGGGTTTATGGAAAGCGAATCAGACCTAATTGCACAAGGCAGGCAAATAGTGACCGAAATGTCAATTTCTGATTTAAGCTGGATGAATTTTCAATTTGGACAATTCGGCGGTGAGTTGGTTTTTAAAGGCTTTCCGACAGAACACGGAAACGGCAGTTCAATAATGCCGCAAGGCGCACTTTCCATAACAACAAGTGCATCTGATGTAGACGGTGCGTGGTCGTTTGTAAGAACCGTTTTGACTGAAGGGTTTCAAAATGACGGGTTTGGATTGCCAACTAACAGAGCGGTGTTTGACCGAAACGCTCAACGTGCCATGGAGATGGAAGGCAGTAGTGGAGCTATCAGCTGGGGAATGGGTAGAACGGAAACATTTGAGCTTGAGGCAATCACACGAGATCAGATTGAGCAAATAATAGAACTTATACGTTCAGCCTCCGGAACTATCGGCTGGGATCAAGTCCTCGTTGACATTATCACAGAAGGTGCAGATGACTTTTTCGGAGGTCGCGGCAGCGCACAAGATGCCGCCCGCGTTATTCAAAGCAGAGTTACAACCTACATCCATGAACAAGGCTAACGTTACTGTTAAATATTAGCAGGTTATGGGCTGTTTGCGTAGGTTTGCGAGAACAGCGGTGTAGATCCCGATGGCTCGCAAACCTACGCAAACAGCCCATAACCTGCGAGGTACAAAGCATAGCAGTTATAAAGCATTTCGCGTGATAGGAGTTCAATTTGAAGGAGTTTGCAGGGCGTTTTTGGAATAATCGCACACGCGATAGTCTGAGCGGATACGTATGGCTTGCTCCGAGTTTGCTTGGAGTTGCTGCATTTTATATTATTCCCTTTTTCATCATTGTATATTTCTCAATGATTGACAGCCCTCTGCGCGGCAATTTTGTCTTTTTAGATAATTTCGTATCACTGCTTGAAAACAGGGCATTTCAGCAGGCGGCGCAAAATACGTTTTCATTTTCTGTTGTTGCCGTGCCGCTTGCTGTGGTTTTATCTCTGCTCATTGCTCTGATGCTTGAGGCACGCATACCGTTAAAGAGCCAGTTCCGTACATTTTTTCTAAGCCCAATGATGGTTCCGGTCGCCTCGATTGTGCTTATTTGGCAAGTGCTGTTTCACCCGAACGGAGCAGTCAATGAATTGCTCACCATACTTGGATGGGCAGGTATTGACTGGATGCAATCTGAGCATAATCAGCTTGTAATTGTTATACTTTTCCTATGGAAAAACCTCGGCTTTAACATGATATTATTTATGGCGGCACTCAGCAACATCCCTCGTGAGCAGCTTGAAACCGCAGAGGTCGAAGGCGCAGGCGCCATACAAAAGTTTTTTGCCATAAAAATACGCTACCTTTCGCCGACCCTGCTTTTCGTAACGATATTTTCACTAATAAACTCATTTAGAATTTTCCGTGAAGTCTATCTGCTCACAGGAGATTACCCCTATGAGGGGTTATATTTAATCCAGCATTTCATGAATAATATGTTTGCAAACCTTGATTACCAAAGGCTTGCGGCAGCAGCGGTTATCATGACAATTGTCATGGTGACAATAATCGCCATTCTTTTCATATTGGAACACCGTTTTGGAAAGGATGTGGAAGAATGAGAAGACGCTACTTCGGCAGAGCCACTTTGTTCATAATAGCACTTGTTTTTTCAGTAATTTTCCTGTTACCCACTGTCCTAACCATTACAAACTCATTTATGACTCAGAGTGAGATTTTAGCAAACTACGGCATGATTTTCAGTGCACTCAGGCCGGGTGTCGGCGGTTACGTATCCGATTCTGTCACCTTAAAACTGATACCGGACAGAGTGACCTTTGACCAGTACATCACAGTGCTGTTTCGTAATCCTGAGTATATGACAATGATTTGGAATTCGATTTTTCTTGTTGTTCCGATAGTTTTGTTGCAAGTCGGAATTGCGACATTTGCGGCATACAGCTTTACCCGCTATAAGAGCAGGTTTAAAAATGTAATATTTTTTATCTATATCGTGCTGATGCTCATGCCGCATCAGGTGACACTGGTTCCAAATTTTCTTGTCGCTGACGAACTTGGCATTTTAGGTTCCCGCTGGTCCGTCATATTCCCCGGCGCATTTGCGCCGTTTTCAGTATTTTTACTTACAAAATTCATGCGCCGGATCCCATCCGCTCTGATTGAAGCGGCAAAGATAGATGGTGCAAGCGAGTTTCAGATATTTACACGCATCTGCCTGCCCCAGTGCCGAAGTGCGCTGTACTCAATAATCATTTTGGTGTTTTTCGACTATTGGAACATGGTTGAGCTACCGATAGTGTTGCTCGCAGATGCCGATACACAGCCGTTATCAGTGTTTCTAGCCACAATAAACGCAAATGAAGCGGGAGTTGCATTCGCCGTTGCGGCATTTTACATGATACCGCCCCTGCTACTATTCTTACATGGCGAAGAAGCACTGGTAGAAGGCATAACCCATTCCGGCTCAGTAAAAGGTTAGGAGAATTATTTATGAGAGAAGAGTCTGTTCGTAAAAGAGGCTGGGTGAAAAACGCTACCATTATATTTTTGGCGGCTCTGGTAGTGTTCTTACTATTTTCAAACACTATTTTTAACCTCGGACTGCCGGAGGTTGCTGTGCAGCATAGCGGTTCAGGCACTATAACCGCCAGAATCCGTGCTAGCGGAACAGTAAGCGCTATCGAGAGATATGAAGTCATGACCTCGCAAACGTGGGAGGTCAGCGAAGTACGCGTGCGTCCCGGTGCAGAAGTTCAGCCGGGCGATATCCTCATAGTTATGGCAGGCGAGGTGAGTGAAGAACTTGAAGCCATGCGAGCTGAACTTCGCCAATTGGAGCGCACACTTGAGGAACTCATTATACGCACAAGCCTTGATACAAACTATGCCGCCGAAAACCGTGCAATAAACATAGCAAGAGCCGAATTAGATGAAGCGCGAGCGGCAGTTGCTGCGATACCATATATTCCGGGAGAACTGACAAATGCAGAGGCTACGGTAAACGTGCTAAATGCGGAGGTTCAGGCGAGAGCTCTGGCAGAGCAGCAGGCGCGGACTTTGCTCAATGCTATCACTCCTCCGGCAGAAGGGCAATTCTCACAGGAATATGAAACGGCAAAAACAAATTTGGCGAATGCAACCGCAGCTCTTGAACTCGCACGGCTGCAACTTGGATTTGCTGAAGAAACGCTTGCAAGAGTGAGGTTGAACAGAGCGGAATGGGAAGCGGCATCTGAAATTGCAGACGGACGGCAGCGTAGTCTCGATAACTTGATTTTTGAGCTCTCAGAGATGCAAAGAGCCGATGGTATACAAACCGCTCTCACCGAAATAGAGGTCAGAGAGCTTAACCTTGATATTGAAACCAAACGTGAAGAGATATCGAGTCTGGAGGGTGATGGGGCGGTATCTGAATTGACATCACCGGTCTACGGCACTATAGCATCAGTAAATATCACTCCCGGAAATCAGGCACAAGCTGAAACACCTCTCATAGTCATAGATGTTATAGATAGGGGATTCTCTCTATCCATTCCGGTAACAGTCGAGCAAAGCATGAGAGTGACTGTCGGAGACAATGCAGAAGTTGACAGAGGCTGGTGGGGCTGGGGCGGTGAAGTTACTGCAACTTTAGTCGGTATCAGAAATGACCCTGAAAATCCGGTTACAGGCAGGCGCTTAGAGTTCATACTCCATGGCAGTGATATTGAAAGCGGTGAACAGCTAAATATAACCCTCAACCAACGCAGTGAAAACTTTGATACTGTTGTGCCAAATGCGGCACTCAGATCGGACACCAACGGCGATTTCGTACTGACAATAATGACACGCCAAAGCCCCCTCGGCACTAGATTTACTGCAACAAGAGTTGATGTAACCATACTCGCACGAGACGACACCCACACCGCTGTGAGCGGCGCACTTTCAGTTTGGGGAGAATCTGTAATAACGACCTCAACAGCCCCGGTAGATCCCGGTATGCAAATAAGACTAGCCGCAAATCCATAGACGTAGGTGCTGCATGAAAAAGATTATCATTTTAATTTCAATAAATGTGTTTTTGGTGATAGGCTTTTTTGTGTGCCTTATTGTTGCTGACTCTATCATATCATCTCTGCGCAGTCAGCAAGCGGCGCAGTCCTGGGCAGGGCAAAGTGATGAGCGTTTTGCGCAAGTTTCTGCATTTTTTCCGCAATCTCATCAATTCGAGCAGCAGGACATATTTGCAATGCGTAACGCAGTTGACGCTGCATTGCTGGCTGTTTCAATCGAAGCGCAAGGCAGGCGTGTGTTCTATAGTGATGCTTGGACATCTGAGGGCTCAGTTAATATCATAAGTGAGCGCAGCTCATCATCGGCTTCTGCGATAGGTGTTGGCGGTAACTTTTTTCTGTTCCACCCACTAAGACTCAGAGACGGGAGCTACATATCCCCTGATGACTTCGCGAGAGACTTGGTTGTTTTCGATGAGGAACTTGCCTGGCGGCTCTTTGGCTCGGCGGAGCTTGCAGGACTGGATGTGTTTATCAATAATCAGCCGTTTACTATTGCGGGAGTAGTCGCACGCGAAAACGATTTTGCAACTCGCAGAGCATACGACAGAGGTGCCGGCTTATTTATGTCGCATGAGGCACTAAATGCATTAACCGGCGGCGAAGTGAGGATAAAGAGTTATAAAATAGTAATGCCCGACCCGATAACAGGATTTGCGCTAACCACTGTCACCGATTTTTTTGGAGAATCGGATGTGCATATGGTTGAAAACAGTGCACGCTTCAACCTGACAAGAGCCTTTTCTCGAATAGCTTCATTTGGTGAGCGAAGTATGTTGACAGAAGCGATTGAACTTCCATACTGGGAAAATGCCGCAAGATTTGCAGAGGACGTGCAGGCCTTACTCTTAGCTATTTCGATAGTGCTAATCATAACCCCGATTGTTTTCTTGATTATTTTAATAGTCAAGCTAATTCGCTATCTCATTGGGCGAAGCAAACGCACGATTATCAGAGCCATAGAAGAGCGCGACAGACGAGCCTATGAAAAGTATGTCGCCGAACATTACACAGACACTGACCGAAGCGACTATTCGGTTGACGAAATAATCAGAGAAGTGAAAGAAGATGGATTTGCGCCGTAGGGGCGACCGTCCCCGGTCGCCCGCTCTCGCCGTTAACCCCGCCCGAAATTGGCGGTTTGCTCCGCTTTTTGCGAGCCATCGGGATCTACACCGCTGTTCTCGCAAAAAGCGGAGCAAACCGCCAATTTCG
>WQSX01000018.1 GCA_009787625.1 Oscillospiraceae bacterium | reverse complement strand
ATTTGGGGCACACATTTTGGTGAAACAGAAATACATTTCTTTAATGGTACCGCATGGTGGCTTCAAAAGTCGGTTATCGACTTCCACGGTCGCAGACCTAACGATTTTGACGAGATGTTTGAGTTTGTATACGAGTACATGGAAGCAAACCCCACAATCGACGGCATGGACACCCTCGGCGTTGAGATTGGAGTTAATGCACATAATTGGCTTCTTACAAACCCACCTCAATTCCTTGCGGGAGCTCCAAACTGGGGCATCGCCGGTTATAATCGCGGCGGAGCCAGGGTTGGAGCATATCTTGACCTTGCTCCAATCCACACACGCGAATGGATGAATGCAAATTCTAGACCGTATTATGCAAAGCTCAACGAGATGATACACAGAGTGACATCTCACGGACAGCCGGTTATCGACCCCGAGACTTTCGCACGCAGCGGGTCTGAGTTTGAAGCTGTAATCGCTCAGGGCAGGGTTCTTTTGGTTCCCGGTCAGCAATGGATTTGGGAAGCTTCTACAAACACGCTTATCGCCGCAAGTTTATATGAACGCACTCATGTGCCGATCGACTTTATTTGGGATCACGCTGAAGAGTACAACTATTGGGACATAGCCGGAGGAATGTTCTCAGGGAATAACGGCATAAACATCAGTTGGAACAACAGAGACCCTATCAGATTTGTTCAGTTTTTAGACTGGATAATTCAAGAGCCCGTTCAGCGTTTCCTTAACTGGGGCATTGAGCGTGATGTATACGAAGCAAACAGAGATCTCCTTCACTCATTTGGAATAAACGACGGCTATCATTACTACTACAACGAAGTAGGGCGCATTGTACGTCCTCAAGTAATGCGTGAATTGCAAAATGACTCTCGTTGGCTCAGAAATAATATGGGTCGTCAGCTAAGAGACATACTGCCTAAAATTCAAGGACTTTTCTTATCTGATAACAATGTCTCCGGACCGGGTGACTCTCCGGAGGAATACCTTGCAGGACTCAGCGCATTTGACAGAGAGTTCTTTGGGAGACACGGTCTTAGCCACTTCACCGGATTTATGAGAAGCGAGCCTTTGCCAAGACCCCCATTCTATCCGCTTTGGGGAACAGAGCCGACACCGGGCTCCGATGCACACGAATTTGCATCTTACATAGGAATGTCTGTCGGAATTGACAGAGATCACATAATCCCCTTAATCACGAGCTCGCCCGAAGAGTTTGAGGAGCGGTGGGAACTCTATTTGCAAGCTATTGAAGCGATACCTCCGCATTTGATGGAAGGTCACCTTGCCTTCTACACCGAACTTGCACAAAGAGCGATTGCTGCTGCCGGAGGGTAAACTACTGGTTTTGTAGGGGACCCAATCCTTATCCGGTCCCCTACAAAAATGATTCTTAAAGGGGTTAGACTATTATGAGTTCTGGTGTAATTGCAAAACCGATATACGGCGATACTTCAAACATCCTCTTCTATCGATATCCGAGAAAATTTTGGATTACGCTCGGTGGAGGAGCAATCATTTTGATTTTGACATTACTCAATTGGGTAAGTGTTGTTGATACGTATTTTGATACGGTCACCTTTAGAATGGTCGAAACGGCGTCCGGCTTTGGAATCTTTACGCTGCTGTTTAACACAGCTGAGGCGTTTGATTGGCTTTACATGAGACAAGCCGTATCCGGCGCATACAATCCCTCAGTGGTGCTGGGTATTTTATTTGTGTTCCCTATACTTTTTTTGGCAGCGTTTGTATTTTTAGGGATAGCGGCAAGCAAATACAGCTCCAAGATATTCATGCCATTTTCTAAAGTTGGCTTCTCTATTGCTGCGATTACACCTTTTGTGTTTTATGCACTAGTAATGTTTATTAATACTCAGCATAATGCATATTTAATCGAAGACTTCAGTGCCAGGAATTTTTTCCTCATGTTACTTAACTCACAGGATTCCGGTGATGCATTGGCACGGGGAACTGCGCGGCAATATTTAGCCGACCACATCAGCATTTATAATGGTCTTACCTCGATTCCATGGCCTATGATTGCTTCATTCATTGCGATACTTTCTCTGGTTTTACTGCGCAAGGACGATAAAAAGCTGACAATGATTTGGCATCAAAAGGCTCTTTTCCTCATGATTATTCCTGTCATGATTTATGTATTTGTTTTTGCATATCTTCCGCTCGGCGGATGGCAGATGGCATTTCAGTTTTTCCAACCCGGAGAGGAAGTGCAACCCTGGGTCGGGTTTCAACACTTTAGAACTTTCTTTACCGGTGATTTCCAACGTGTAATGACCAATACTTTAGCCATGAGTTTAATTAACTTGGTTTTGGGATTTACTACTTCGATTTTCCTGGCTTTGATGATAAACGAGATTAGACTCAAAAAGACAAAGCGTATCGTACAAACCATTTCGTATCTGCCACACTTTTTATCATGGGTTGTAGCTACGAGTATTATCGAGCAATTCCTCAATGGCGGAGGTATACTTAACGAAATAATGATGGGTCTCGGCATATGGGAGGAGCGCCGCCTCATATTGGCAGAGTCTGATAGTTTTTGGATGATGCAGGGACTGGCTAATGTGTGGAAGAGCGTCGGGTGGAACACTATCATTTATCTTGCCGCAATGACTGCAATTGACCCTGAGCTTTATGAAAGTGCTGAGCTTGACGGAGCCGGGCGCTTCAGAAAGATGTTTAACATTACTTTGCCGGGTATAAAAACCACAATACTGGTACTGCTGATAATGAGCGTTGGGCACGTACTCAATGCCGGTTTTGAAGCACCGTTACTTCTTCAGAATGTAATGACGCGCCCTGCTGCGGAGAATCTGGACATCAATGTATTCTTCCAGGGTATACAGGAGCAAAATCACTCACTCGCTACGGCAGTTGGAATGTTCCGAACACTTGCAGCGGTCATACTGATTACAATAGCAAACCAAGTATCGAAGCGTTTTGCAAAGGAATCTTTGATATAACTACGCTTAGACGCTTTATTGACGTTGCGCACGGCACGGGAATTATTTAGGAGGCGGAAAAATGTCAGCAAATACAGAACAACGCGGGAAATATATAAAACCAAAATCTAGGGTAAAACAGACACCCGGAGACATAATATTCAATATTTTTAATGCGTTATTAATGACATTCATTGTTGTGGTGATGCTCTATCCGATGTTAAACACTCTCGCCATTTCGTTTAATGAACCACTCGACAGCGTGAGAGGCGGCATCCGCCTGTGGCCAAGGATATTCTCACTTGCAGCATATGAGGCAGTGCTGGAAAACGAACTTTTGCTCATCGCATTCCAAAATTCGATTGCGCGCACCGTTATAAGCACTATCGGAGGATTATTTATTTGCAGTGTGGCAGCGTATGTCCTGTCCAGACGTGAATTTTTGCTTAAGAAGTTCGTGACAATTTATTTCGTTGTAACAATGTACGTCGCAGCGGGACTGATACCGGCATTCTTCCTTTTCCAGAATTTGGGAATTTTGAACACTTTCCATGTATATTGGCTTCCGGGACTTTTCGGTGCGTTCAATGTCATAGTTATCCGCTCTTATATGCAGGGACTACCCGACAGTCTTGTCGAGGCTGCCCGCATAGACGGGGCAGGTGAATTTAGGATATTTATGCAGGTAATACTTCCAATCTGCAAGCCTGTTTTGGCTACGGTAGGGCTTTGGATTGCTGTTGGTAACTGGAACGATTGGTTTACTACAGAAGTTTTTGCGCGCCCGGACCACCTTGCGACACTGCAACATCAACTGATGCAACTTGTTGGTGCTGCTATGGGTGAAGCCGGCGATGCCAATGTCCACCCCGACGCGGCGCAAGCAGGGGGGCATGTAATGACTCCGATTGCCATGCGCGCGGCTATCACAATGGTTGCAACGGTGCCGATACTCTGTGTTTATCCGTTCCTGCAGAAATATTTCGTAAAAGGCGTACACGTAGGCAGTGTTAAAGGATAATGGTGAGCTTTGGGCATCGGCGATATGACGCTTAAAACGTGTTTATATATTTAAACACTTTTAGTAAAAAAACAAAATTTTAGGAGGAACAAATGAAAAAACGTATTTTTACCCTCGCGCTCGTAGTGCTTTTTGCACTAACATTCGTACCGCTTCTTGCGGTGGCAGACGACAATCTCATTGAATTGACGTCAGATCCGGAAGGCGTCGATGCCCCTGACAGTCACTGGGGTTGGTCAAGCAGAATAGGAATCGACACACTCCCGCAAAACATGAGAGGCATCACCGGAATCATTATTGAGTTTGATATTGAATCAGGTGCCGCTGAATTTGTTGTCCAAAGTCCTGCTAACTGGTGGGATCATCCCGGCGCAACAGAGTTTGACAATTACAGACTTGAAATCAATTTTGAAGATTTCACCGTAGAAGAAGACTGGGAATTGCACAACAAGCAATACGAAGTGCATTTGGTATTCGGCAACTGGGATGATTCTATCACTCCGGATAATGTCGTAGGCGCATGGCTTGTCGGTGAAGAGTGGGGAGCTCCGCAATTTGAACCCGGCGATGAAGATCCTGTGTTAGCACCGCCGGCAAGAGGATTTGGTGGTCATGACCCCGTTGATGGTCACTGGGGCTGGTCTATGGAAGTTGGCTCACTCCCGTGGAACATGAGCGAGATTACCGGTATCGTCATTGAGTTTGACCATGAACCGGGCGAAGCGGAGTTTGTCATCCAATCTCCGGCACCGGGTACAGGCTGGTGGGATCACCATACAACTGCGGTTGAAGGCAACACACTCGAAATCGTATTTGCCGACTGGACTGAGTACTGGCCTTTACACGCCGAACAAAACGAGATGCACTTAGTATTCGGAGCATGGGATGATTCTATCTCTCCGGACAATGTCGTCAGTGCTCATCTCGTTGGTACAGTAGCTGAAGGTATTCCGAATCCTGGCGCCGGAGAGGCAGCGGAAATGCCGGATGAAGGAACAATTCCGTTCTTTATGGGTGTCGGCGCCATGATTTGGGGTGACCCTGATACTCAACTGGGCTTTAACGGTGATACACGTGCAGTCGCCGGAGGCGAACCACTTGCCGGTAACACTGCACTTGGTGTAGATGATGGTCCGGGCGGACTTACAGCACGTCTTTTGGTCGAGGCAAACTGGTTTGTTGTTTACGTAGATAATGCGCCTGATGACTATGAACACGAAATGCTCCAACTCACTATCTTTGGTAATGCAAATGGTTGGTCGTGGGAAGGCGGCACAATGGAAGCTCCAACCATCATGATTTATGATAATCAAGTTCCGGGCGCAATTGCATTCCCAATCGGCGGACATCCTTACGTGGAAGCAATTCTGGCAGCGGGCGAAGATGAACTCGATGACAGAAACTTCGGAATCTCCTTCACATATGACGGTGGCATAGTTAACTTAGGTGTCACAGGCGTATGGCTATATACTGACCTTCCTGATACAGGAGCTGCTGCTCCTGAGCCGGAACCCACTCCCGAACCAACTCCTGAGCCGGCTCCCGAACCGGCGCCTGCAGCGGATCCTGTTGAAGAAGACGGCTTCCCTGTATGGGGTATTGTCCTCATCGTAGTTGGTGCTGTTGCAATTGTTGTAGTTATCATAGTTGTGGCAAAGAAAAAGGGTTCGTAAGGTACGTGAATTCGGTTTTTAGGAACCATCATTGATTTACAACTCAAATCATTAAAAGCAGGAATGACCGTGTCTTAACCGATGCGGTCATTCTTAAAATAGCAGGAGGGAATTACATGAGCAATTCATATGAGCATAGAATTGGGACGGATAAGGTTCAAATCAAAGCGGCAAACGGGCAGCCTGTCGCAAATACAGAGGTCACTGTACGGCAAGTAAAAGGCAGTGTCAGTTTCGGCTGTGCAGCATTTGAAACGCTAAACACGGTTAATGGGCTTAAAAAAGGCGAGGAACTAAAAAACGCTGAGCGAGTAGTAGATAATATGCTTGAAATTTTCGACTTTTTCACATTGCCTTTTTATTGGGGCAGATTCGAACCTGTGCGCGGTAAACCTATGACAAAGGAAACAATCAAAGCTGCAAAGTGGCTGCGTGAGCGCGGGCGCACCGTAAAAGGTCACCCATTGTGTTGGCATACAGTCTGTGCGGACTGGCTTCTCGAATTTTCTGATGAAGAAATTTTAAAGAAACAGCTTGAGCGAATTAAACGTGATGTGACAGATTTTAAGGGTATTATTGATATTTGGGATGTTATTAACGAAGTCGTGATAATGCCTGTTTTTGACCGCTACGACAATGCTGTCACGCGGATTTGTAAGATGGAAGGTCAGGTTGGGCTGGTCAAAAAGGTGTTTGATGAAGCCAGACACGCCAATCCCGATGCAGTGCTGCTCATAAACGACTTTGACATGAGCACTGACTACAGCGACCTCGTGCAGAAACTGCTCGATGCAGGCGTTTGTATAGATGCTATAGGCTTGCAGTCACATATGCATCAGCGCATTTGGCCGATAGAGAAAACACATGAGGTTCTGGAACGGTTTTCAAAATTCGGCTTGCCGTTACATTTTACAGAGATAAATCTTGTTTCGGGCGACCTAATGCCTGCGCATATAGTTGACCTTAATGATTTCGTGCCCGATGAATGGCCGTCAACACCCGATGGCTTAGAGCGTCAAGCAAAGCAAATTGTCGAGTTTTACACGGCGTTATTTGAGTGTCCACTTGTTGAAGCAGTGACGTACTGGAGCTTTGCTGACGGTGGCTGGCTCAACGCTCCGACAGGTCTCGTGACAAAAGAGGGACATAAAAAGCCGGCGTACGACGCTCTTTATGACTTGCTGCATAAACAGTGGCGCACGCCTGAAATGAAGGTAAAAACCGACGAAAGCGGCTATGTAGAAATCAATGGATTTCGCGGGGATTATGTAGCGCAATTCAGTGACGGAGAAATGAAGTTTACATTAAATTGATAGTAACTGTTCAGTACCCCCGCAAATGATGCCCGGTTTACCCCGGCTTTTCGGGAGCCATCGGGATCTACACCGCTGTTCTCCCGAAAAACCGGTGCAAACCGGGCATCATTTGCTAACCTTGTGCATAGTTACAGTTTAATTTGTCATTTTGAACGCCTCTTTTTGCGTAAAACCACTATAATCGCCCCGCCAACGAGAACAACCGCGCCAACAACGGCAACAACAATCCACAGTAAATCGTTTGTTTCAGGCTCAGAGGCAGGCTCAACAGACGGCGATGGGGGCGGCATCTGCGGCGAAACATACACTTCATACTCCGGATAAGGCTCAGATTCAGGTGTCTCTACTTGAGATATATTTGAAGCTGTAGCTACGTCTACAACAGACCAAAATGACGGTTTCGGCTCAAGGTTGCCATCAAACAGCAAAGGGAATCCTTGAGCGCGCCAGCTTTGGTGGTCGGCTCTGCCCCATATCGTTACACTGTCAATATAATGTGCATATTCAATAAAAATTCTGAAAAGATCAGCAAATAATTCCGCTTGATGCGCCAGGCTCTCATCATCGCGAGCGCCGAATGCGCTCCACTGTCCTATTGGGATATCAAGCTCGGTAATAGCGACTCTTGCTCCCGTTGCCGCAAAACGCACGATGGTGTCTCTGACATCGTTAGGGTCGAGCCAATCGGTCCAGTAGTGCGCTTGCATACCCAGTCCTTCAATCAGCAGACGGCCGGGCTCTGTGTTGCGGGGGTCATCTCTCCAACGTTCGTTAAGTTCTTCAGTCATAGCGGCTATTGCCTCACGCTTGCCGACTTGTTCCTCGTTAAAATCGTTATAAAACAGCATGGCTCCCGGATCTGCAAGTCGTGCAAATACAAAGGCATCATAGATATAATCTGAAGGGCATTCTCCTGCTGCTTCGTCAAGCCCGTTTGAGTAGGCAAGGTACCACGGAGAGTTTCTGCGAAGGCTGTCGCGCCACTCTGAGCCCGGTCTGCTATCAGGCACACTGTCTGTAAACGCTTCATTGACGACATCCCACGATGCGATTCGGCCGGCAAAATGCCCTGCATACCGGGTTATGAAATATTCCATATTTTCCCTTGCCTCGGTGCGGGTTAGCGGATTGCCGGCATCGTCCTCCTTGAGCCACGGTGCAGACTGGCTATGCCACACCAATGTGTGACCATGAACCCGTATGCCGTTTTCATTTGCCCAATTGACAAGGGTATCAGAGCCGGACAGATTCCACACACCTCTGCTCGGGGCGACATTTTCAGGTTTCATAGCGTTTTCAGCGGTAACAGAGTTGTAATGGTGCAAAAACATCTCCACCGTGCTGTCATCGCCGAGTACGCCCGGCTCCATGATGTTGCCGAAATAGAAAAAGTCAGCAAAAAGCTCATGTAGCGACGGTACATTCATATACCACATTGTTGCTCCTACGTCACCGGCTATGTTGCCTTCATAGATTCGGATACTAACTATTGTATAATCAATATTAACACCGTGAGGAGTGGTAAGGCGAACGCCCCTCTGCCCCTCTTCTATGCCGGTCACAAAGACGACTGTTCCGTAGAGGTTTGGCTCTCCCGTAATTGCAAGTGTTGCATAAGGGGAATCAGTGTTCATAATGCGAAACAGTGCAGGCTCTGTTGAGCGAAACTCCGCTACAATGGTGTAAACCTGACCATCTTCCATCCAGTCATCTCTGACATCTACGGACTGCCAATCTGCATTTCTGTAGCTGACATGAATCCCGCCATCGGCATCAATAGAGTAAACGGGGCGGCCACCCGCCTGTGCAGGTCTGAGAAATTCATGTTCCTCGCCTTCTACAAAGGCACGGACATCATCATCGGTCATCTCCCAAATCAGGACGAATTCTTCAGCATAGGCCGTGCCGGAAAGCGGAATGATTGTGAAAACCATCACAAGTGCAAGAAATAGTGCAGTTTTTTTCATAGCGGAAACCCCCAAATTTAAATGTTACACTCCTATCCTACAAGCTCTATGTGCATTTGTCAACCTAAAAAGGATTTGTTGAGTTACTCCCAAAAAGTAGCACGTAACTGTTCACACCCCGGTTGATTCCCGCAGATAATAGGCAATTTACCCTGGTTTTTCGGGAGCCATCGGGATCTACACCGCTGTTCTCCCGAAAAACCAGTGCAAACTACCCATTATCTGCTACCCTGTGAACAGTAGCACTGATTATCATATTGCTTTACAGAAAAATTTATGATATACTTTCCGACAATCAGAACTGATTTAACATCGTAACAACTCATACCTTTTCATGGTCGTTTTGTATCTTAGGATTTTCGAAAGGAATGGTCATTATTATGGCATTTTCGTTAAAAAGCGGGAATGGATATTTCCGAAATAAAGGCGTAGACATAATGGTATTTGATGATATTTACCCCGAAGGGCATCAAGCAGGGGTGAGCATTATCATGCATGGTGAGCGTGTTGCTTCAAACGGTGATGTGAGGTTTCGTAACCTTGCAGGGCAATGGAGACCGGTACCAAAGCAGGGCGAGCGAGATATAGACGAAGAAGCAAACACAATCACAACGTTGCTTGCATATCCCGATAAAAGCAGGGAAACAGGCTTTAACCCGGTAAAATACCCTGATATCAAGCTCGACTACAAAGTGATAGTCAAAGGGGAGAAAAACTCGGTCACGATCACCGTTGACTTAGACGCACCCATACCTGATGAATTCATAGGGAATGTGTGTCTAACGATGGAGCTATTTCCGGGCGCATTATTCGGTAAGCCTTGGATTATGGATGAAAAGCAAGGAATATTCCCGACTCAGCCTAACGGGCCGCTGATGCCTTTACCCGGTATTAACGATTTTGACATAGAACCGTATGCAGAAGGGGAAAGCCTCATAATCAGACCCGATGACATCTATGGCAGATGTAAGATAGAGTCAAAGGGCTCACCGATAACTTTATATGATTCACGCGCAAAGAGTAATGACGGTTGGTTTGTGATAAGCAGTGCTCTGATGCCAAATACGACAAAAGGAGCAGCCGTCTGGGTGATAACACCAAACGTAGTTGAAGATTGGCTGCATACCCCGGTAGTTCAACTCTCGCAAGTGGGTTATCATCCCGCGCAGCCAAAAGTAGCGGTTATTGAGCTTGACAAGTATGATAAAAAGCGTGAAAAAATAGCGTTATATAAAGTAACAGAAACAGGTGATGAACCGGTTCGCGAAGGAATCGGAGAAGAGTGGGGTGCATTTCTCCGCTACAATTACCTGAGATTTGACTTTACGGATTTGAAAGAAGGCGGGCTGTATAAGGTGCGGTATGGCAGCTCCGAATCCTCAATTTTTCGCATAGGAGCCGATATCTATGACCGTGGTGTATGGCAACCCGTCCTCGAATATTTTCTGCCTGTACAAATGTGCCATATGAGAGTAGAGGAGCGGTACAGAGTGTGGCATGACCTCTGCCACATGGACGATGCACTTATGGCACCTGTTGACCACAACCACTTCGACGGCTATATCCAAGGCTCGTCCACACTGACGAAATACAAACCGGGCGAACACGTGCCGGGGCTCAATGTCGGTGGGTGGCACGATGCGGGTGATGATGATTTACGCATCGAATCACAAGCAGGTGAGTGCTATATACTCGCAATGGCATATGAAAGTTTCGGTGTGAATTACGACACAACCACAATTGACCAAATAGCAAGAAAAGTGAACATTCACAAGCCCGACGGTATAAATGACATTTTGCAGCAAATAGAACATGGTGCACTATCTATTGTAGGTGCGTACCGTGCTTTAGGTCGGCTGTATCGTGGGATTATTGTGAACAATATTTCGCAATATGTGATGCTCGGAGATACCGCGGCTCAGACCGACGGAATCATCGGCAATGCAGATGACCGCTGGGTATTCACCGAAGACAATCCGCAGCGCGAGTTTAAAACAGCGGCGCAATTGGCAGCGGTAGCCCGCGTACTTAAAGGCTTTAACGACGAGCTAAGCACGCAATCACTGCAAGCGGCACAAGAGCTGTTTGAAATTACTAAGCTTAAAGATGGACCGATAAGCAAGGAAACACCATGGCATATATCACCATTACACTCAAAAATCCACGCTGCAGTCGAGCTGTTTCTCACGACAGGAGAAAAGAAGTACAAGGATTTCTTGCTTGCTAATGTTGACGAAGTGACAGGTGCAATTACAGAACTCGGTTGGATAATAGCGAAGGTAGATAGTGCGCTCGGTGATGAAGGTTTCTCCGGAAAAATAAGAGAAGCCCTACCCGCATTAAAAACAAAGCTTAGTGAACTCAGTGCCGAAACACCGTATGGTATCCCATATCGCCCACATATTTGGGGCGCAGGCTGGGATATTCAAAGGCGCGGATTTGAGTATTACTTCCTACACAAAGCATACCCCGATGTATTCGAGCCTGACTTTATTTACAATGCTCTCAACTTCGTACTCGGCTGCCATCCGGGCTCAAACAATATGTCATTTGCTTCCGGTATCGGCACCAAGTCAGCACTCGTAGCTTACGGATGGAATCGAGCAGATTGGTCGTTTTATCCCGGCGGAGTCATTTCCGGTACAGCACTCATACGCCCCGACTTTCCTGAGCTGTTAAACTTCCCATTTCTATGGCAGCAAACAGAATATGTAATAGGCGGCGGTTCCTCGCATTATATGTTCCTGGTGTTGGCGACACAAAAGTTACTAAACGACCGCTAATATTCAAAATAAACAATAACTTTGTAAAATCACTGCAAAATTTAGCTGCCAAGGAGTGGAAGCATGGGAATGAATGCCAAAAGAATTGCCGTAATAGTATTTCTTTTGGCTGTTCTTTCTTTGTCAACATATTTACTTGCCGCAAACCCGCTGACTGTTCAGTATTTTCCGCCTTACGACGGTGCAGAAAATGAGGAGGGTGGCAATGAGTATGATGATCCATACCAAAAAGTTGATATTACATTAAGTTTTTCGCAAGAAGGGCATTTCTATACAAGATCAATTTTTGTCGAAATTACAGCATCAAATGAAGCAGCGAGAGTATTCTTTACACTTGACGGCTCTGCACCAACAGAGGAGTCTCACGAACACTCTGAGCCAATAGTAATTGAAGCGACTGAGAATTTACAAATCGTAGTCATCAGAGCCATAGCAGTTTATGAGGATTATCTCGGCTACATACATAAAACTCGACCGCAGACACACACATATTTCGTAGGAACAGGGGTACACGAGCGGTTCGGCGAGGATGTACTGATTTTCTCGCTCGTCACAGACCCGTATTACCTATTTGACCATAATTACGGTATCTTGGTTCCGGGTGCGCTGCGAGAAGATTTTATCCGTGATAATCCGGGGCGTAATATTATTCCAACCGATCCGGCGAACTTCAACCTGCGCGGCAGAGAAGGTGAACGCCCTATTCACGTTGAAACCTTCACAACAAGCGGTGAGCGTGTAGTCGCACAGGATGCGGGGTTGCGTGTATTCGGTTCGTGGTCGAGAGCTCATGAGCAGAAATCACTGCGGCTTATACCACGTCGAGAATACAGCCCCGGCATTGGCAGATTTCACTATCAGTTCTTTCCGGGAGACTATATACTAAATGACGTCAAAACACCACAGCACAGATATGAAACCCTGATACTCAGAAACGGCTCAAACGACCGCTATTTCGGTATGCTGCGTAATGAAGTGGGCTCAGTGCTTGCAAGAAATGCCGGGTTTTATGATGTAACACCGGTGCGTGCGGCTGCGGTGTTTGTAAATGGTGAATATTACGGCTTTGCGTGGCTTCAAGTTCGAGTAGATGATGATTTCTTTGAAAAGCTATATGAAGCACCTTCTCGCGATTTCGATGTAATTGGACGAGGTGAATGGTGGTTCCGCAACGCCTGTGAGCGTGTAATTGAGGATTTGACATATAAAAATATGTTTGCATGGCGCGACCTTAATGATGAAGATGAATTTGCCGCATTAAATGCCATCGTAGATGTAGAAAATCTGCTCCGGTACTATGCGTTTCATATCTACGTTGGGACAAGGGACTGGCCATACAACAACCTGCGCCGCTGGCGATTTACAGGCGAGCAAGTACCTGATCTGCATCCAAGTTTAGATGGTCGTTGGCGCTATGCAATGTTCGATTTAGATTGGATTTTAGGCTTATATGGTGACAACTATCGCCTACCTACCTTCCGATATATTTTGGAAGACAACAATGACAACGGGCAACTGCTGCGCAATATCCTGACTCGCCAAGATATGATTGATCTGTTTACAATGATGTTGTGCGATATTGCGGCAAATGTAGTCACGGAAGAGACAGTGCGTGATGCTATTGCGAACCTTTACGGTCAAGCTTATGGTGAAATAGGCCATGCCATTGACGCAAATAAATTCCCGGAATGGTTTACAAGGTATTTCGCCGAGCAGAATCACGAGGAAATGATTCACTTTGCTGCAAACAGAGATGGTGTTATTTTTTCCAGCCTCGCTCGCTTTTTCGATTTTGACAATGAAATGTTCTCCATATATGTACTTGATAGCGATGGACAGCCTGCAACACAGGCTCGAATAGGCACACAAATTGCAAGCTCTTCAAGGTACTTCAACCACTTGACCGTACCGGTCACTCCGATTCTGCCGAGGTTTACAGGGTTTGACCATTGGCTGATTGACGGTGAGCGGTTCTACAGCGAAACTGTTTTTGTATCAAGTGCAAATGCCGGTACTGACGGCGTGGTGGAGCTAACTCTTGTAACACGTCAAGACTTCCCGCCCCTGGTAATAGCCGAAGCATTTGAAGAGCCACGCAGAAACGGTTTGACACTGGTTAACCACAATAATTTTACAATCCATACCGAGGGGCTTTTCTTAAGTAACCGTCGTGATGATTTGCAAAGATGGAGAATACCTTCAATGTCAATACCATCGGGAGTTCGGCTGGAGCTGGCAGGCAGGGGAAGCAGATCCGCCGAAGATTTGTTCAGGATACAAATGGGCTTCAATGTGCGAGTGGGCGGAACATTCTATTTATCAGATATACATGGGAATATTTTAGACCATTTTACACTGGAGGAGTAGCATAATTATGCGACAACGATTTGAAATGAAGTACATAATCACGCCAAAAACGGCTGCTATTCTTCGGGAGCGAGTTTCGGATATTATGGAACCGGATTCACACTCTAAAGATGGGTCATATGTGGTCAACAACCTTTATTTTGATGACCTGCAAAACAGCTTTTATTATGCGAAATATAAAGGCGCAGTCGTGCGTAACAAGTTTCGGATACGGCATTATAACGGAGATTTATCATTCATTCGCTTGGAGCGCAAACATAAAGACGGGCTTTTATCATACAAGGAAACCGAGAGAATCTCAACAGAACAATATAATATGGTTAAAGCGGGCGATCTCAGCTTCATGCTGACGGAAGATTCACCTATATGGCAGAAACTGGGCGTAATACACAGGTTGCGGGTGCTGCGACCGACTGCTATATATGCTTATCGGCGCGAAGCCTTCGTTTATAGGGCGGGAGATGTACGATTTACCTTTGACGGGCAACTCTTTGTCACCGATGATGATGCCGGAGCGGTTGCACCCATTAGATATGACTCGTTAAATGTAAACTATAAGCTGAGCAAACCATATCAGACACTTCTGGAAGTGAAATATACAAGCTTTTTACCTGAAATCATAAAGCGGCTACTCAACGGGTTGCCACTGGCGTATACCGAAATGTCAAAATATTGCATAGCACGAGAAAGGGGTATTTTACCGTATGGGAAGATTTGAAGTACTACTTGAATGGCTCTTAGACCCACAAATCATTATTTTGGAGGATTTGCAACCTCTTAATGTCTTAGCATCACTGGCTGTTGCCGGCTTCTGCGGGTTGGTAATATTTTTGGTGTACCGCTTTTTCCATAAAGGCGTGATGTATAGCGAGAGCTTTAACCTGCTCATAATAATGGTGTGTGTCATTACCTCGTTTATCATTATTACTATTGGGACTAACCTGGTGCTAACACTTGGTATGGTAGGGGCTTTAAGCGTAGTGCGTTTCAGGGCGGCAGTTAAAGACCCACTGGATGTCGGATTCCTCTTCTGGGGAGTCGGCGCAGGGCTTACGGCAGGAGCGCGACTTTACCTGGTTGCTTTAATAGGCACGGCATTCATTGCGATTATGTATATTCTGTTTATAGCTCTGGGGAGTGACAAGCGTGCCTTTTTGCTCATAATACGTTATAACGACGATGAGGGTGTTGAAGAAGATGTCTCAGCAAAACTGGGGAAAATTTCTCACAAACTGAAAAACAAAACAATTGGCATGGGCTTTACTGAGATGACTGTTGAAGTTAAAGTTCGCAAGGGTGACACATCATTCTTAAAACCGCTGAAGGAAACAAATGGTGTTGATAATGTCGTGTTGGTTGAGTATACAGGGGATTATACCTAAGAGCTTCTCGCTATAGTTTCTCACTATAGTAAAATTTTGTTTGATTTGACTGCGTATATATGCTATAGTTTTCACAGTAGTTTTGCCCTATTTCGTTATGTTTAATCGGTATCCGCCGTAAACAATCCGGCAGATAATATGCAATTTGCTCCGCTTTTTTTCGAGCCATCGGGATCTACACCGCTGTTCTCGAAAAAAAGACTCCGCAAACAGCATATCATCTGCCTAGCCGGGAGTGATATACGTATTGAGTAATTGTGTTAAAATCATTGGTGCGGGTCTTGCCGGGTGTGAGGCGGCTTGGCAACTTGCTCAGCAAGGCATAAATGTTGAGCTTTTTGAGATGAAGCCTGATAAAATGTCTCCTGCGCATGTTTCTAATGGTTTTGCCGAGCTCGTTTGTTCAAATTCGCTTCGTTCTTCTGATTTATCAAATGCTGTTGGGCTTTTGAAAGAGGAAATGCGGAGACTTGGGAGCCTTATTATCAAAGTTGCCGATGAGACAAAGATTCCCGCAGGCGGGGCGTTGGCTGTTGATCGTGAGCGTTTTTCTGAGCGTGTTACTTCGCTTCTTGAAAATCATCCGCTTGTTTCGGTTAAAAGCGGTGAAGTGACGGATATACCCGATGGTCGAGTTGTTATTGCTACCGGACCTCTTACTTCAGATGCTTTTGCCCTTAAAATTGCTGAACTGTTTGCAGATACTAATTTTCTCAGTTTTTTTGATGCCGCCGCACCGATTGTCACTTATGATAGCATTGATATGAATAATGCTTATTTGGCTTCACGATATGATAAGGGTGATGCTGATTACATCAACTGCCCTATGGATTTGGAGCAATATACCGCTTTCACTTCGGAGCTTACTCGTGCCGATACTGCCGAGATTCATGGGTTTGAGAAATCTATGATATTTGAGGGCTGTATGCCTATCGAAATTATGGCGGGCCGGGGTGTAGATACAATGCGGTTCGGTCCGTTAAAGCCTGTGGGTCTGAGGGACCCTAAGACAGGAAAAGTGCCTCATGCTGTGATTCAGCTTCGCAGAGATAATGCGGAGGGAACTCTATACAATCTTGTGGGTTTTCAGACTCATCTTAAATTTTCGGAACAAAAGCGTATTTTCTCAATGATTCCTGCACTTAAAAATGCTGAATTTGCACGTTACGGTGTTATGCATAGAAATACTTATATAAATTCTCCAAAGCTGCTTGACAGATATTATCGCTTAAAATCAGATCCGCGCATTAGTTTTGCAGGGCAAATAACAGGTGTTGAAGGTTATGTGGAGTCTGCATCTTCGGGTTTACTTGCGGGTCTTGAATTATCCCGTGAGTTGCAAGGAGAGCCGCATTATGATTTTCCAAGAGAGACAGCCATAGGTGCGCTCACACTCTACATTTCAGGCGGCTCTGTATCAGATTTTCAGCCGATGAATATAAACTTCGGGTTAATTGAGCCTCTGGGGTACAGAATCAAAGGCAAGAGAGAGAAGAATCAAGCAATTTCCGCAAGGGCGCTTGATGTTATAAACGGGAAGGTTGGTACGTTACAATGAAAATTATTGCAGATGCTATGGGTGGGGATAATGCCCCTGATGAGATTGTTTTGGGGGCGTTTAATGCCGCTAAAAATCTTGATGTTGATATAGTTCTTGTGGGTAGAGAAGAGTCTATTTTAGGTTCGATGAAAAAGCTAGGCATAGACGAGCTTCCTAAACGTGTGGAAATTGTTGATGCTCCTGAGGTTGTTCTGATGGAAGATGACCCGGCTACAGTTATTCGTGTGAAGAAGCAATCTTCATTAAACGTTGGTCTTACTATGCTTCGTGATGGTGCGGGTGATGCATTTGTCTCTGCGGGCAGTACGGGTGCGTTGCTTTCGGGGGCTACTTTAATTACAAAGCGTGTGCGCGGACTCCGGCGTGCCGCACTTGCTCCCGTTCTTCCCAGTAAAACAGGTAAATTTGTACTCATTGACTGCGGTGCAAACTCCGACTGTACTCCTGAATATTTACTGCAATTTGCATACATGGGGTTTTATTACGCAGAAGGTGTGCTAAAAATCAAAAATCCTCGTGTTGGGCTTTTAAATAATGGTGCCGAAAGCACAAAGGGAACTTCACTACAGCTTGAAACTTATGCGCTCCTAGAGAAATCTACACTTAACTTTGTCGGCAATGTTGAGTCAAAAGATGCTATGGGTGGAGCTTGTGATGTTCTGGTGAGCGATGGGTTTACAGGGAACATCTTTCTAAAAGCGGTTGAGGGTACAGCTTCACTCCTCATGTCTGAACTAAAATCTGTGTTTATGAGTACCGCCCTCACAAAAATTTCGGCATTAATTATCAAAAACAAAATGAGAGGGTTAAAGGACAAGCTCAATCCTGACTTAATCGGAGGCACTGCGCTTTTGGGGATTTCAAAACCCGTTATTAAAGCGCATGGCTCATCAAATGCAATGGCATTTGAATCTGCCATAAGGCAGGCAATAGGGGAAGTAGGCTCAAATGTTGCATCAAGGCTTTCAAAAAATGTGGAGCAAATGAAAATTTCTTCTGATGAATGAGTAATTACTGTTCACACATACCACGTCACTAAGGTCCCCAAGCCGCAATTCCATGAATAATGAGCATATCTGTTTATTTGTTATTTGAAATATGTTATGCTGGTGTAAAATTGTAAATCATGCAGAGTCAGGAAAGTTGAAATTCAAATATGAACAACGAGCAATTGCTGAAATTGCAAGAGCAGTTAAACTATACATTCAAAAATAAGACCTTTTTAGCTCAAGCTATGACACATAGCTCATATGCCAATGATAGCATGGGTGACAGGTCTCTCAGTAATGAGCGGCTTGAGTTTCTTGGTGACTCGCTGCTTGGCATGATTGTAGCTCTGATTATCTACAGTGGCAATCCTCTGCAAAAAGAGGGCAGTATGTCAAGGCTCCGTGCTGAGTTTATATGTGAGAAAAATCTGGCAGAACTTGCGATTACACTTGACCTCGGCTCTTACATCAAACTAGGCAAAGGTGAAGAAAATACCGGTGGACGCACAAGACCCTCCATACTTGCAGATGCTTTTGAAGCTTTACTTGCGGCTATTTACCTCGACGGTGGCTTTGAGCCAGTTTATGATTTAATTTCAAGCCGTTTTACTTTGCACTCGAAAAAACCAAAGGAAAAAATAGCTGATTATAAAACGTTGCTGCAAGAACTAATTCAACTGACACCCGATAAAGTTTATTATTATAACTTAAGCGACGAGCGCGGGCCTGACCATGATAAGACTTTTCACGTTGAAGTTATCGTAGATGATGTGGTTCTCGGAACAGGCGTTGGCAAGACAAAAAAAGGCGCGCAGCAAGAGGCGGCAAAAGAAGCCTTAGAAAAATTAAAATAAAAACCCATAATTAAATTTTAGAATAGGAGAATCAAGCAATGCAAAACTTTAAATTTTCGGTACCCACAGAATTAATTTTCGGACGTGAACCTGAGGCGGCTTTTAAAGAGCAGCTCAAAAAACGCAATGTGAAAAATGTTCTTTTCCACTACGGCGGTGGCTCAATAAAGAAAAATGGTGTATATGACATGGTGAGTGAGGCTTTAAAGGACTTAGGCATAAACTCTTTTGAGTTATCGGGCGTCCAACCAAATCCTCGCGTTACCCTTGTCAGAGAAGGTATAGAACTTTGCCGCAAAAATAATGTTGATTTCATTTTAGCCATTGGCGGTGGCAGCGTTATCGACTCGGCAAAAGGCATTGCCGCAGGTATTGCGTATGATGGAGATGTTTGGGATTTATACATAGGCAAGTCGCAGATGTCGGATTTAAAAGGACCTTTAACTCCAATCGGTACTGTTTTGACAATCCCTGCCGCCGGCAGTGAATCTTCACCAAGCAGTGTTGTTTCAAATGACGAAGGTCTGATGAAAAGAGACATTGGCTCTGAACTGCTAATCCCTGTATTTTCAATTTTAAACCCCGAGTATACATTTACTCTGCCCGCATATCAAGTAGCTTGCGGTTGCTCTGATATTATGGCGCATATGTTTGAGAGATATTTTACAAAAGAGAAGCATGTCGATGTTACAGACAGGTTGCTCGAAGCAAATATACGCTCAATGCTTCATTTTTCAAAACTTGCTCAAGATTTTCAAACCGACTATGACATCAAAGCAGAGGTCATGTGGGCAGGCACAATTGCTCACAACGACATGTTAAGCACAGGCAGAGTCGGCGATTGGGCGAGCCACCAAATTGAGCATGAACTCAGTGCAATTTATGACATCTATCACGGTGAAGGACTGTCCATCGTATTCCCCGCATGGATGCGTTACTGCTGGAAAGAGGATCCCGCTCGCTTCTTACAATTCTTTAGACGTGTCTTTGATGTCGATTACGCGGGCGACCAAGCTCTACATGCTATAAACGAAGGCATAACACGCCTTGAAAACTACTACACTTCTCTTGGACTTCCGATTCGCCTGAGTCAAGTGAAAATCGGTGAGGATAGACTTCGCGAAATGGCTGATAAATGTGTCATGCACCGCGGAGATGCAATCGGCAACTTCAAACACCTGACAGCAGATGATATATACAACATCTATAAGCTTGCTCTGTAGGAAATTCTAAAGTAACTATTCAGCCCTCTCGCAGATGATGAGCAGTGCAAACTGCCCATCATCTGCTAGACTGGTGATATAGTTACATTTTTAAAAAAGGAGTTGTAATCAGTATGAAATATCTTATTGGAATTGATTTAGGCACGTCCGGTACAAAAACTGTGCTTTTTGATGAATTTGGTAAGGCTATCGCTTCATCAACCGTTGAATATCCGCTCTACCAACCTGAAAATGGCTGGGCAGAGCAGGATCCCGCTGATTGGTGGGATGCTTGCGTAAAGACTTTACAGTCGGTTATGGCGGAATCTAAAATAAGTGCAAAAGATGTAGCAGGTATTGGTTTTTCCGGACAGATGCATGGTCTTGTAATGCTTGATGAAAATGGTGAAGTTCTGCGTAAGAGCATCATTTGGTGTGACGGCAGAACAGCGGCTGAGTGTGCAGATATAACAAACAGGGTAGGAGCCGCACGTCTCATTGAGCTCACTGCAAACCCGGCACTTACAGGGTTTACGGCGGGTAAAATCCTTTGGGTGCGTAATAATGAACCCGAAGTATATAAGCGTTGCCGTCATATTCTTTTACCAAAAGACTATCTGCGCTATAAGCTCACGGGCAAATACGGTGCGGAAGTCAGTGATGCGGCAGGTATGAATATGCTTGATGTGCCGAACCGCTGTTGGTCAGATGAGGTGCTTAAAAAGCTGGAAATTGACCATTCTTTACTGCCTGACGTACATGAATCCTCTGAGCTTGCAGGTCATATAACTGCCGAAGTTGCCGCACTTACGGGGCTGTCTGAGGGTACACCGGTTGTCTACGGTGGGGGAGACAATGCCGCCGCCGCAATCGGAACGGGAGTTGTCGAAAAAGGTAAAGCATTTATCACTATCGGTACCTCGGGAGTTATATTCGCACACGCAGATTCTGTTGCGGTTGATCCCGGTGGCAGAGTGCACACTTTTTGCTCCGCTGTGCCGGGCGCTTGGACTGTGATGAGTTGCACACTCGCGGCAGGTATGTCGCTCCAGTGGCTTCGCAACAACTTCTTTGCTCCTGAAATGAATACTGCAAAAGGACTGGAGCAAGACCCTTACGAAATTATGACAGCTCAAGCAAAGAGAGTGCCGATTGGTGCAAATCGGCTGATTTACCTGCCGTACCTCATGGGTGAGCGCAGTCCGATTCTCGACCCGAACTCACGCGGCGTGTTCTTTGGGCTTTCAGCAATACACACAAAATATGATATGCTCCGTGCAGTTTTAGAAGGTGTTGTCTACTCACAACGGCAAAACCTTGATGTTTTGCTGGGCATGGGTGTTGAGTTTAGCGAGATTTACGCAACCGGCGGCGGAGGAACAAGTTCGGTATGGCGCCAAATGATTGCCGATGTCTTTAATCTGCCTGTCACCACAATTCAAAACAGAGAAGGTCCCGCACTGGGCGCCGCAATCCTGGCAGGCGTAGGAACGGGACTATACAGCAGTGTTTCAGAGGCGTGCAAAAGCATAATCAAAACAAACCCCTCACAAGATCCGATTAAAGAGAACTCGACCAAATACGAGGACTATTATAAGCTATATTGCGATTTATACCCGGCAATGAAAGACAGCTTTGGCAAACTGGCGGGGTTATAGTTTTGCTACAGATTAGCAGAGGCAAGGCAGTTTGCGTAGTCTTTTTTGCGAGAACAGCGGTGTAGATCCCGATGGCTCGCAAAAAAGCGTAGCAAATTGCCTTGCCTCTGCGGGAACCACGAGGAACTCGCATGAGAATCAAACTTGCAATCTGTGATGATGAGCAGTCAGAAACTGAATACATCACGAGCCTTATCCAAAGTTGGGCGGCAAAAAGCACTCTGACTGTGGATGTCTGCACATTCGACAGTTCAGAGGCCTTTTTGTTTACATATGATGCAGATAAATCATTTGACATTCTCTTGCTCGACATTCAGATGAAACAAATGGATGGGGTAGAGCTTGCGAAAAAGCTCCGTGCCTCCGGAGCGCAGATGCAAATTGTGTTTATAACAGGGTTTCCTGATTTTATTGCCGAGGGTTATGATGTATCTGCGCTGCATTATCTTATGAAACCTGTCAGCAAAGAAAAACTGACGGAAGTGCTCGATAAGGCTGTGCAACTTTTGGGTGCCAAAAAGACATCACTACTTCTGAAAATAGAGAGTGGTCAAACCAGAGTTTTTTGTGATGACATAACTTACGTTGAAGCTTTTGCACATAATGTAGTAGTGTACACAACAAGCGAAATTATCGAAGTCAAGGAATCTATAAGCGCGCTTGAAACAGCTCTCGCTGAAGATTTTTGCCGTGTTCACCGCTCATATATTGTCGGACTTAGGCACATTAGGCAAATTTCAAAAACAGTAGTTTACTTAGATGACGGTGCAGAAGTTCCACTCAGCAGAAGGCGTTATGACACACTGAATAAAGCTTTTATCAGTTACCATAGGGGAGACGCTCAGTGAAAAATATAATATCAAGATTCATCGACAGGCTTAATGCCGACTATCAAAATGAGCTCCTTGCATCGCATTATGAAGAGGTGCAAAATATTTATGCTCAAATACGCGGTTGGCGACACGACTACCACAATCATATTCAACTTATGAAAGCATATCTGGCGCAAGAAAACTACTCAAAATTGGAAAGCTATTTAAGCGAATTAGATAGAGACTTGACCTCAATTGACGCAATCATAAAGTCCGGGAACATTATGCTCGACGCAATTTTAAACAGCAAACTCTCGCTCGCTACTTCCAAAAATATTAAAATAAACACAAAAGCAACTGCTCCGAAAAATTTGCCGCTCAGTGATATTGGTCTATGTATTATCGTCGGAAACTTACTCAGTAATGCAATAGAAGCTTGCTTAAATGTAAAAGATGAAGATGCACGTTTTATCCGTGTCTATATAGGTATCTTCAAGGAGCAACTATACATTTCGGTATCGAACTCAACAGCAGAAAATGCGAAAAAACGCTACGTGAGCACGAAAAAGGACGGCGGATTCGGACTGCTTCGTATTGATGGTGTTGTAAAGAAGTACGGCGGGTACGTGAGTAGGCAGAGCGAGGAAGGTGTGTTTGCCACGGAGATAATGTTGCCGATCACAAGGCAATGTCCGGCTTAGAAATTAATGCCCTAAAGGCAACCACCGATAGGTGATGCTTTTCCGGCAAGTCTGGGGTACAGAATCCTGCCGGTCAAAAATTACTTGGTGTTTTACTCAGTTCATGAACCCACTACAGGAGCTATTTGCAAAACGAAAGGTGATAAATATATGGAGATTAGAGAAATATTCGACGAGAAGGAAAAGACAAGTATATCTGAAAAAGTGCTAAACGCATTACCAAATTGGTTTGGAATTCCCGAAGCAACGCTTGATTACATTGAGGGAGTGAAGGATAAGCCGTTTTACGCTGTTTTCTCGGATAACAAAGCTGTGGGTTTTGTATCGATTCTGGTGCATAGCCCTTATACCGCAGAAATTTATGTCATGGGTATCTTGGAGACTCATCACCGCATGGGTATAGGGCGGCAAATTGTAAATACCTGCGAAGAGTATTGCTGCAAAAATGGTATGGAATTTCTAACAGTAAAAACCCTTGATGAGAAAAACCCCGATGAATATTATCGAAAAACACGACTATTCTATGAATCCCTGGGTTTCAAGAAAATAGAAGTATTCCCGCTACTTTGGGATGAATGCAATCCATGTCTATTCCTTGCTAAGTATGTTGGCTAATCAAATGGTCGCCAAGATTACGACTGGTTGGTACGATAGTTGCCATTCGTGCGTGAATAGCTACCGTTCGTGCAAAATTTTACATTTACCTGTAAAATAGTGTATCATGTAAACAACACACTCATTACAGGAGAAATGCCATGTCAGATCTATCTTTTATTATGCGCGGAGTTCATAAATATAGCCGAAGAGTAATCCCGCTGGGGGTGCTGGGTGCAGTTATGGATGCACTTGTGCCTTTTGCGGGGATATTTTTGCCTATGATAGTGCTGAGCCTTTTGACTTATAATGCACCTGTAGCTCAGATTATTCTTTATGTCGGTGGATTTACTCTATTTCTTGTACTACTCAATTTTTTCAGGGATTTTAATAACAGAGCAAGAGGCTGGCACATGGAAAATGTGTTTAATGGCACACGCATGGAGTTAAAAGAAAAAAATCTTGATTGCGATTACAGCTACCTTGAGGACCCAAAAAGTCAAGATTTGCACGCCTTGATATGGCAAGACCTGAGCGATGGAGGTGGAAACTTTTATATAACGGCAACTTCCGCTGTAAATAGGCTCATAACAGGAGTTTTGGGCTTTACTCTCTTTTCACTCGTATTATCGGGGCTTAACATTTGGATAATCTTACTGCTCACAACTACTGCGGTGGCAAATTACTTTGTCAGCAGACAAGCCAATAGATATGAACATAAAAACAAGGAGAACTGGTCACCGATTGAGAAGAAAATCGAATATATGACTATGGTGACAGAGAACTACGAGTATGGCAAGGACATACGGCTCTACAACATGAAGCCATGGTTTATTTCCGTTGCGGAGGGGCTATTCAAGGATCGTTCGGATTGGGATAATAAAGTGCAGGGTCGCCGATTCAGGTCAAATGCAACAAATGCACTGACCGTGCTAATAAGAGACGGCGCGGCTTATGCTTTTCTGATTTACATGGTTGTACAGGGAAGTGTTGGTATTGCTGATTTTATTTTGTACTTTGGGGCGATTGCAGGGTTTTCTAATTTCGTCACCGCAATAAGTGACGGCATATCGGAAATCGGCGTAGCTCTGCCGTATGCGAGAGATATGCGAAAGTACTTAGTCGGCGGAGTTCAGAAAGAACCTGAGAATCCACTGCCGGCAACTTGGCTGGATAGCAAGATTCCTCCGAAAATAGAATTTAAAAATGTTTGCTTTTCCTACACATCGGAGCAAAAGGTTATTGATGATTTATCGCTTACGATAGATTCAAAGGAAAAGGTTGCACTTGTCGGGATAAACGGTGCAGGGAAAACCACTATTGTAAAGCTCTTATGCGGATTTATTTCTCCCACCTCAGGGGAAATCCTGATTGATGGCGAGAGCATATCTAATTACCGAAAAAAAGACCTATTTGCACTATTTTCAGCAGTTTTTCAAGATGAGTTCATTTTACCTTTAACAATAGCCGAAAACATTGCGCCAAACGGCGTAGGGGACGCACACCAGGGCGTCCCGTGTACGGGACAGGCTGAAAGTATTGCGCCGCAGAACAAGACAGAGGAACCGTCCCCCTGTCTTATAACCGCTGCGTTAAAGAAGGCTGGTCTATGGGATTACGTCAGTGAACTCCCTGACGGGGTAAACACCCATATGACAAAGATGGTGAGCGAAGATGGAGTTATCCTCTCGGGTGGGCAAAATCAAAAACTATTTCTCGCCCGTGCTCTGCATAAGGATTCGCCGATTTTGATTCTCGATGAACCGACTGCGGCACTTGACCCCATTGCCGAGAGCGAAGTCTATGAGCAATATAATAAGTTTTCAAGCGGTAAAAGCTCAATATTCATATCACACAGGCTTGCAAGTACACGCTTTTGCGACAAGGTTGTCCTGCTCGAAGGTGGGAAAATCCTCGAAGAAGGCACACATGATGAGCTGATTGCCCTCGGTGGCGAATATGCCAATATGTACGATGTGCAGAGTCATTACTATCGGGATGGTGAATCACTGCTGTCAACTTAAGCAAACTCAGAGTCATAGTCATTCTGGGCTTGACCCAGAATCCCCTGAATAATGCACTAAATAAGGGGATTGCGGGTCAAGCCCGCAATAACGGGAGACGAGAAAAGCAACACCGCCCGCAGGCGGCGGGTGATTTGATAATTGGAGGTCCACAATGAAACTTAAAAACCTACGAAAATACTCAATTGATGTATTTAAAATAATACACAGCCTCGACAAGTGGCTTATACCTGTTATTTTGGTTAAATCCTTATTTGTTGCCGCTGTGCCATTTGTTGTGATTGTTCTTTCTGCGGAAGTCATCAACATACTGGTCGCAGGCGGTGAGTTTGAGGAGACGCTTATTTTTGCGCTTATAAGCGTTGGCGTAATATTTGCGCTGACCACACTTGGGAACTATTTCACCAAGGTCATGACTGTCAGGCGCAATCAATGCGCTCGTTTATATGATTTTGCAAAAAATATAAAATCTATGGAAATGGATTATGCCGAACTTGAAAATCCTGCGATATATAAAATTATAACTAAGCTCAATTATCAGGAGAGAGCTGTGGGGTTTAGCTTTGCGCGCTTACTAGAAGCGTTTGACGATGTTACAGATAGTGTGTTTACTGCTTTGATTGCACTTGTGTTCTTAGCTCCTTTTTTTGTTGTTTCGGGCAGTTTACCGCTCCTTTGGACATTAGTTTTTATTATTGTCTCTGTTGTTATTTCCATTGTGTCAGCATCTTTTCAGGCTAAAAGCGCTAAAGAAATACATGAAAAGATTGGTGGAGAAGACTTTTGGCCTGATGAAATGCAGCAGTGGGAGACGATGCTTGAAAGCAATGTTTTTACGTACAAAGAGGGTAAAGATATCCGCATATATGGGTTTGCAGGGATAATAAAAAATCTCTACGCTCGAACTATGGTGTTTTTTAACTCAAAAGCTGTAATGCGTGATCTTTCAATTATTCCTGCAGTTGTTTACGCTACCGCCGGCGCTGTAAGAGCTTTGATTATGGGTGGGAGCTTTGTATTCGTGGCTGTCTTTATGGCAGGTGAAACCAACCTTGGAAATGTCTTATTGCTTGCAGGAATGTTATATAATTTTACGTATGGCATATCTTTTACTATTGCAAAGTCAACACTATTTTTCTCCATCGCAGAAGTCATGCAACTTTATCTTGAATTCATCAAAGTGCCCGAAAGTCTTTATAAGGGATCAATTCCCGTTGAAAAACGAGATGATAATGAATATGAAATAGAATTTAAAAATGTCTCGTTCAAATATCCCGGTAGTGATAATTATGCTTTGAAAAATCTGAGCTTTAAATTTAACATAGGAAAACGTGTTGCTGTCGTGGGCATGAATGGTAGTGGCAAGACGACAATGATTAAACTGCTCTGTAGACTATTTGACCCGACAGAGGGTGAGATTACTTTAAACGGTGTGAATATAACAAAGTACAGCCTTACCGAATATCAGAACATTTTCTCCGTTGTGTTTCAGGACTTTAAGTTGTTTTCCATGAAGCTCGGTCAGGTGCTTGCGTCTGATTGCGATTATGATAGCGAAAAAGCGGTTGAATGCTTGGAACGTGCAGGGCTGGGGGAGCGTTTTGATGAGATGCCGCAGGGGCTTGAAACCTATCTTTATAAGGATTTTGATGCCGGGGTAGAGGTGTCGGGCGGTGAGGCGCAAAAAATCGCTCTGGCTAGAGCATTATACAAGAATTCTCCCGTCATAGTGCTCGACGAGCCAACAGCCGCACTTGACCCGATTTCTGAGTTTGAGGTATATTCGAAGTTTAATGAGATTATCAAGGATAAGACGGCGATTTTCATCTCGCACAGGCTCTCGTCATGCAAGTTTTGCGATGATATAGCAGTGTTTCACGAGGGTGAGCTGATACAGCGCGGTGGGCATGATGAGCTTGTTGCAGATGAAGAGAGCAAATATTTCGAACTTTGGAATGCTCAGGCGCAATATTATGTGTCGGGGTGAGGTATTCTTTGAGGAAATAATACTTGACATTCGGGGTAGGCAAAAAGTTTAACTATCTCTATTACGTTTGAAAAATCCATAGTTGCTCTCCGTTAATTTTTTGAAAATGTGCAGTTAGGAGATTGGGCTATGGAGTAAATATGTCGGTTGCGATTGATGGGGGAGTTTGGTATCAGGATATTGTGTTGAGACCATTGCAGATTAGTAAGCAAAACCACACAATATAGTATATGCACAGAAAAAAAGCACATTATTTTGTTTTTCTGTGCATTTCCCTATTGAAAATCTTTCGAGATAGGTATATAATGCCATAATCAACTTGGCATTTTCATGCCTAGCTACGAAAGCTGGTGTTTACTCTGTACCTAAAGTCCTTAGAAATACAAGGGTTCAAATCCTTTCCAACACATACCAGGCTCACATTTGATAAGCCGATTACCGGTATTGTCGGTCCTAATGGGAGTGGCAAGTCTAATGTTTCCGATGCCCTTATGTGGGTCATGGGCGAGCAGTCCACGAAAAACCTTCGCGGCGGAAAGATGGAAGATGTCATATTTGGCGGAACGGTTCGGCGTCCGCAACTTGGTTTTGCCGAAGTTTCGCTCATCTTAGATAATTCAGATAACCGCCTAAATCTAGATACATCAGAAGTTATGCTCACTCGCAGATACTATCGCTCGGGGGAGAGTGAGTATTACATAAATCAGTCACTTGTCAGGCTCAAAGATGTCACCGAACTGCTCATGGACACAGGACTTGGGCGTGAGGGGTATTGTATTATCGGGCAGGGTAGGATTGCTGAAATTCTGTCCACAAAGAGCAAAGACAGGCGTGAAATATTTGAAGAAGCTGCAGGCATTTCTCGATATAGGCACAGAAAAGAGGAATCAGAACGCAAACTCTCGCAGACCGATGAAAACCTCCTCAGAATTGGCGATAAAATCTCTGAACTTCAAATGCAATACGACACATTAGGCCCGCAAGCAGAAGTTGCTAAAAAGTTTCTCCTGCTCAGTGGTGAAAAACGTGGTATTGAAATCTCACTCTGGTTAAATGACCTTGAAAATCTCACCAAACGTGCCGAGCGCGCAGATGAAGATTTTGTTGCGGCAGAGCGTCAACTTGATGCCGCACAGATTCAACTTGAATCCATATATTCCGAAACCGAAGCACTTGCCGAAATGACCCGTGAAAGCGATGTTGAAACCGAATCTGTCAGGGAGCTTGTGTCTGCATCGGAAGGTAAATATAACGAAGTTGACAACTCTATCAATGTTTTAAAAACACAGCTTGAAAGCAACACCGATCAGATAGAAAATCTCTCTATCGAGCTTAAAAGCCACGATGACCAAACCGATGGCGTCGGAGGGCAAATCTCTGAAAATGAAGATAAACTGAGCCAAATTTCAAAATCTAAATCTGAGAAAGATGCCAAAATTAAAAAAGTAATCTCTGAACTACAAGCCATATCAGATTCTACCGGAGAATCCAACGAAACTCACTCAGCACTCATCAGGCAGGAACAAGAACTTGCAAGCAAGCAATCAGAACAAAAATCAGAATTTTCTGCACTTGCATCGCAGGCGCAGGAACTTCTAGATATGGACGAGTCAGTAAAGCAAGAGCTCGCCGCCGCTAAAGAAGAACACAAGCTCGCGGAAACCGAGCATGAGAACCTAAATGCCGAACTAGTTAAGGCACAAGAGGAAACTACATCTCTTGAAAATGTAATCGGCGGACTCACTTTGAAAGCGCAAAACCGCATAAAAAAAGCCGACACGTTGCAAGAAAAGTTCGACAGATTATCTTTCGAACTTAAAACACTTCACTCAAGAAAAAACTTACTATCAGAGATGGAAAAGGATTTCCAAGGTTACTCAAAATCTGTTAAAATCATAATGCAAGAGCACTCACGCGGCTCCCTTAAAAACATTCACGGCACAGTCGGCAACCTCATAAAAACAGACAATGACTACGCTGTGGCGATTGAAACTGCTCTCGGTGGAGCTATGCAAAATATAATTGTTGACACCGAGGACGATGGTAAAGCAGCGATAAATCACCTCAAAAGGCGTGATGGAGGTAGGGCGACATTTCTCCCAATTTCAACGGTTAAAGGCGATGTTCTAAATGCCGGAACACTTAAAAACGATGCAGGGTTTGTTGGTCTTGCGCTTGATTTGGTGAGCTTTGATGAAAAATACAGAGGCGTATACGCAAGGCTCCTGGGCAGGGTGGTAATCGCAGACGATCTCTCCAGTGCTGTAAACATAGCCAAAAAACATGGTCATAAGTTTAAAATAGTCACGCTTGACGGACAGGTCATGAATGCAGGCGGCTCTATGACGGGTGGCTCATCTGCAAGTAATGTAGGCGTTTTATCAAGAGCTAATGAGCTCTCTCAGCTCGACAGCAAAATCAAATCATGTAATGACGATGTTGCGGCAGCGGAGCGAGAGCTCGCTGAATGTGTTCGCGAGAGGACTGCGGCTGAGTACGAACTCAGCACGGCACAGTCCGAGCTACAAATGGCAAGAGAAGAAAATCTCAAATGTGAACTCGAAAAATCTCACCGTGAACAAAATCTCCAAAGTTCAAAAGAGAGAATGGAAACTCTGACAGATGAGTTTAACTCATTTGAAGCCAGAATAGACGAAAACTCTGCAAAATCAGATGAGCTCAAAAAAGAGATCGTAAATATCGAAACTCAACTTCAGCAAATAAGAGCAAGCATAGATGATGCGGTGTTAGGACACGAAAAACTTGCAGAACAGCGGGAAAAAACAAATGGCATACTCGCGGCACTACGTGCAGAAGTTGCAGGGTTTGACGCCGAAATCGGAACTCTCAAAAAGAATGTATCCGACCTCTGCAAAATCCGTGATGATATGTCCGGAAACCGTGAACGTCAGCTTGAGACAATCAGCGGACTTAACACAAGAAATGAGAGAATTTGCATCGAAATTTCACAAAAAGAGCAAGAACTCCTCAAAATTTCCGACGAGATTACAAAGCATAAAGAGCGGCTTAACAAAATTGGAAACAGAAAACTTGAAATAGAGGCAAAACGCAACAATATCGGTAAGGATATGCAGAGCAAAAATGACGAACTGCTCAAACTTCAGCGTGTGTGCTCACGTCTTGAGCAAGAAAAGCAAGCCATTGAGATGGAAGAGCAGAACATAAATGATAAACTTTGGGATACCTATGAGCTTTCAAAGAGTTCTGCGGTAAGTCAAGGCACACCAATTGATGATGTCAAAGCAACACAAAAACGTCTCAATAAATTAAAACATGAAATTACAGAACTTGGCACTCCAAATATTGGTGCAATAGATGAGTTCGACAGAGTCAGCACAAGGTATGATTTCCTGACTGAGCAGCGCGACGATGTTGAGAAGGCAAAGGCAGAGCTGATAGATATTATCACAAGAATCACAGCCGAAATGTGTGAAATATTCTCACGCGAGTTTGCGGTTATTAACGAAAACTTCGGACACACCTTCAAACAACTGTTTGGCGGCGGCAGAGCATCATTGCTCCTTGAAGACCCCGAAGATGTTTTGGGCTCAGGTATCGAAATTCAGGTTCAACCTCCGGGTAAATCTCTCAAAAACCTCAGCTTGCTCTCAGGCGGCGAAAAGGCATTTGTAGCTATTGCCATTTACTTTGCAATACTGGGAGTGCGCCCACCGCCATTTGTTGTGATGGATGAAATAGACGCCGCACTTGACGATGCCAATGTTGTCAGATTTGCCGATTACATGCGTCTTATGTCAGACAGAACACAAATGATTGTAATTACCCATAAACGCGGCACAATGGAAGAGGCGGATGTACTATATGGTGTAACAATGCAAGAACTTGGCGTGTCAAGCATACTCTGCGTAGACGTTGAAGAAGCGGAAAAAGCAATGCGTACTAAAGTTGCGGTTAGGTAGGTAGAAACGATTGAAATTCTTTGATAAATTAAAAGCTGGTTTAACGAAGTCCTCAAATAGAATTGGAGCCATTTTTGCATCTTTTACGGGTGCTGATGACGATTTTTATGATGAGCTTGAAGAAACGCTGGTTCTCGCCGATGTTGGTGCTACCATGTCAGCGACAATTGTTGACGACCTGCGTGAGATAGTTTTAAAAGAGGGCATACGCGGCGTAGAGGAAATTAAAGAAGCCCTTTCAAAAATTTTGGCGGAGAAATTAGCTATCTCCGATAGCGCATTAAAGCTAAACACTAAACCGTCTGTAATTTTGGTTGTTGGGGTCAACGGAGTAGGGAAGACCACTACAATAGGAAAACTCGCCAGCCGCTTCGCCGCTCAGGGCAAAAAAGTTTTACTCTGCGCCGGCGACACATTCAGAGCTGCTGCAGGTGAACAGCTCGCTATTTGGGCTGAGCGTGGTGGGGTAGACATAGTCCGCCGTGATGAAGGTGCAGACCCTGCATCTGTCATATATGACGGAATCAATGCGGCAAAATCGCGCGGCGTGGATATCATCATCTGCGATACCGCCGGGAGACTACACAATAAGTCGAACCTCATGAATGAGCTATCCAAAATACACCGTATAATCGACAGAGAGCTCCCTGATGCAGATAAAGAAACATTGCTCGCTTTGGATGCTACAACAGGTCAAAATGGCCTAATTCAAGCAAGGGAATTTAAGGATTCTGCAAAAATTACAGGTATAGCACTCACAAAACTCGATGGAACAGCAAAAGGCGGTATTGTGTTTGCAATTACAGGAGAACTGATGGTTCCGGTGAAACTCATAGGTGTCGGCGAAGGCATAGACGATTTGCTTGATTTTGATGCAACAGATTTTTCAAATGCAATTTTGGCGTAAAAATTGAAAGTCAATAGTCATTCCTGGCTTGACCCGGAATCCCCCAGAAATGCGCATTATTCGTGGGATTCCGCGTCAAGCGCGAAATGACGGGGGACTAGGGGTAGTGAATGGATAACAAGAATAAATTTGTCTTAGCAACCGCGAATGCGGGCAAAATCAGTGAAATGCGCAGTATACTTTCGGATTTTGGCTTAGAGCTTGTTACACGTGACGAACTGGGTATCGACATCGAAATTGAAGAGACAGGCACTACTTTTCTCGAAAATGCCACCATCAAGGCAAGAAAAATAGCCGAGCTTTCCGGAATGGCGGCAATCGCCGATGATTCGGGGCTCATGGTTGAGGCTCTGGGCGGCAAGCCGGGAGTCTATACCAGTTCTTTTGGCGGAGATAACCTGTCGGCACGTGAACGGTATCTTTTTTTATTAAAGAAAATGGAAAACATGGAACAAAGGGGCGCAAAATTCGTCTGTACTATTGTATGTGCTTTTCCTGATGGTGATTTAATTTCGGCAACAGGTGAGTGTGGTGGGAGCATAGCCACGGAGGAGGCAGGGTCAGACGGTTTCGGATATGACCCCATTTTTATTCCGACCGGGTATAGTAAAACCATGGCAGAACTCACTCAAGAAGAAAAAAACAAAATCTCACACAGGAGTATGGCGTTAAATAACTTCAAAGCTAAGTTACAGAGAGGTTAAGCACATATGAGAATTGGAATTTTTGGTGGTTCTTTTAATCCTCCGCACAAAGGACATGTGGAAGCTGCGAAAAAAGCGGTTACAGACAATCGGCTAGATTTGCTAATAGTCGTTCCAACAGGCACTCCACCGCATAAGAACCTTCCTATAGGTTCGCCATCACCTGAGCTACGCCTTGAAATGACAAAAAATGCATTTTTAAAGCAAAAAAACACCATAATTTCCGATATCGAAATTTTCAGCACAGAGATTTGCTATACTATAGACACAATAAAAAAGATAAGTTCCGAATATCCCGATGCAGAATTTTTTTTACTACTCGGAAATGATATGTTTGATTCTCTGCAAGCTCATGAGTGGAAAGATAGTGAAGAGTTACTGAAACTTGTCACACCTATCTTATTACCTCGCGATATAATCCCAATTTCTTCGACTGAGCTGCGCAAAAAACTGCCCTTACGTGAGGGCTGTGAATATATTTCAGATGAAAATTATTCTTTAATTATTAAGAGCAGGTTATACGGTGCAAAGCCCAATTGGGATTGGCTCAGGGCTAAGGCGCATGAGATGCTGGATCCCGGCAGAATCCCACATGTTGATGCCTGTGAGATTGAGGCTATGAACTTGGCGAAGCGGTGGAATGCAAATATTGAAGAGGCGAGAGAAGCGGCAATTTTGCATGATATTACAAAGAAACTTGATTTTAATGAAAATTTGTGTATAATAACAGAGAATGGGGAAAAACTGGGCGAGCTTAAAAAAGGTGAAGAAAAACTACTTCACGCAATAACAGGCTCACTTTTGGCGAAGTCCATGTTTGGTATGTCAGATGCCGTAACCGAGGCAATCAGGTGGCATACTACCGGTAGATTCGGAATGTCGATGCTTGAAAAAATCATTTACATTGCAGACTATACCGAATCAACAAGAGATTTTCCCGAAGTTACAGAACTTAGAAGAAAAGCGGAAGATAATATTGATGATGCTGTAGTAATGGGATTGGAAATGACCGTGAGCGATTTACTCCATCGAGGAATTCAACCCAGCACAGTGACCTATAGTGCACTGGATGATTTAAGTAAACGCTGAATGGTAGAAATTTTATTACGGTAAATAAGGGAGATACAATGAAACTTATTGGTAGTCGCGGTAATGGGCGGCGGGTAGCAAACGGAAACCATAAAAATGCAAGAACACCGACGAATGCCGGCTCCACAGTTGGGGTTGGTGTGATAGATTCGAGTGTGACAAACTACAGCTCTGACGATTCAGATTTCTTTGACCCGAGCATTGTAGATGCAGTTTTGCAAGATTCAGGCATGGTGAATATAAATGATACAGATTATACCACAAACTCAACTCCGAATCTAAATTCAACAAGCACCAAAGACGCGAAGAATGTCAAAAGAGGCACTAAGAAACAACGCCCTATAATAAGCCGTAAAGAAAAAATAAGAAAAAGACTGCTGGTTGCCGGTAGCGTAATATTACTCTTGGCATCAGCAATCGTGGTTGTATTGTTTACCCCTCTTTGGGATACGCTGTTTAGACCCGATGAAAGTATATTGGCAAGACCGGAAATTTCACGCCCTACTTTTAGTCCCGGAGATGTGGATAATCCTCTATTTAATATTGATAGTGAAGATAATGGCTTTAATGCTATCCCAATTGAACAGCTTCGCAGTATGGATAGGTTTACATTCCTTATTCAAGGCATAGATGGAACCGGAAACACTGATGTTATTATGGTAGCTACATTTGACTCTGAAAACCATACACTTGAGGTTGTAAATATCCCTCGTGACACCATAGTCAACGTGAGTTGGAATGTGAGAAAAGCAAATTCCATTCATGCTGTAATGCGTAACAGATATAGAAATGAAGACAATCCGCAAGAAGCGGCAATGGCGGCAACTGTTGCACATTTCAGGAATCTTTTGGGCTTTAATGTGGACTTTTGGGTTACAATCAATATGAGAGCGTTTATAAATCTCGTTGATGCCATAGGTGGTGTAGAGTTTGACGTGCCCGTTGGAATGAACTGGAGCGACCCTGAGAGTAATTTGCACTTTAACTTATCAAGAGGTCAACAGAGAGTAAATGGCAATAACGCACTTGGATTGATGAGATTTAGAAATTATGCCGAAGGTGATTTAACGAGAATTGCCGTGCAACAAGATTTTTTACTGGCAACCGCACAGCAATTGCTTGCGGGCGTTAATGCAGGAAATATCACAACATTCGCCGAGACGTTTCTTACACATGTAACAACGGATCTTCAACTAACTTCTCTCGCTTGGCTTGGTCGTGAATTTCTAAATATGAGCACAGAAGACATCAATTTTACGACAATGCCTACTGTAGCCGCACGAGTTAGAGGTGGTTCATATCAAGCACTCGTTTTGGACGAATGGATGGAAATTGTCAACACTCGGTTAAACCCACTCACAAGAGAAATAACTACTGATGATGTAAGCATTTTGACACGCGGCAGTGACAACAGATTATTTGTCACAGATGGAAATTGGCAGGGAAGCTCGAACTGGGGCGGAGGATAAAGCCCGATAGAAAGGATGATTTTCTTTAATGCTGACACCCCACGAAACTGCAAGCCTGATTGTAAAGGCACTGGACAACAAGAAAGCGCAGGAATTAAAGCTTCTTAAGACCGAAAAAATAACGATTCTGGCTGATTATTTTGTAATCTGTACGGCAGGTTCCACAACTCAACTCAAAGCCTTGTCAGACGAGGTTGAGAAGGTTATCAAGGAATCCTCGGGTGAAGCTCCGCTGAGAAGAGAAGGGCACAGAATCAGTGACTGGGTACTTATAGATTTTGGCAGTGTTATTGTACACCTGTTCTTACAAGAAGCACGGGAGTTTTACTCTTTAGAGCGCCTATGGGCAGATGCTGAGGAAATTGATGTAGGTGTGATGTAAAGTCAATGGGTTGCGAAATGATTGATTTTTCTCGAAAGGCATGGTCATTTTATGAAATACGATTTTACTAAAATAGAAAAAAAGTGGCAAGATAAGTGGGAGGCTGAAAAGCCTTTCGCTGTATCCAGCGAAAGTGATAAACCAAAGTTTTATGCTTTGGTTGAATTTCCATACCCGTCAGGAAGTGGACTGCATATCGGGCATCCACGCCCATATACAGCTATGGACATTGTCTCGCGATACAAGCGTATGAATGGATTTAATGTCCTTTTTCCTTTTGGTTATGATGCGTTTGGACTTCCGACAGAAAATTATGCCATTAAAAACAAAATCCACCCGGCAATTGTCACACGTGATAATATAGCGCGTTTTACCGAACAGGCGAAAATGCTTGGGTTTAGCTTTGACTGGGATAGATGTGTCGATACAACAGACCCGAATTACTATAAATGGACTCAATGGATTTTCCTAAAATTATTTGAAAGTGATCTTGCCTATAAAGCTCAGATACCCGTCAACTGGTGTACTTCATGTAAATGTGTACTCGCCAACGAAGAGGTTGTTGACAATGTCTGCGAGCGTTGCGGCAGTGATGTTGTAAGACGCGAAAAGAGTCAGTGGATGCTTCGCATTACTAAGTATGCAGAGCGTTTAGCCGACGACCTAGACACTGTTGACTACCCCGAACGAGTTAAGATTTCACAACGCAACTGGATTGGACGCAGTGTGGGTGCTGAGGTTGACTTTAAAACAACAGCAGGGGATACCGTGCGAATTTTCACAACAAGGCAGGACACACTTTACGGCGCAACATACATGGTTATGTCTCCCGAACATGCGCTACTCGATAAATGGTCAATGGAAAATCCTGATGAAATTTCAGCTTACAAAGAAGCGGCGGCTAAGAAATCAGATTTTGAGCGCACAGAGCTTGTTAAAGAGAAAACAGGTGTTGAAGTCAAGGGCATCTCCGCAATTAATCCCGTAACGGGAAAAAACATACCTATTTTCATTTCCGACTATGTGCTTGCCACCTACGGAACCGGCGCTATAATGGCGGTTCCGGGGCATGACTCTCGTGACTGGGAGTTTGCAAAAAAATTCAATCTACCCATAGTAGAAGTCGTCTCAGGCGGCGACGTAGAAAATGAAGCATATACAGACTCAGAAAATGGGCTCTTAGTAAATTCAGAGCTTATAAATGGGCTAACTGTTCCCGATGCTAAAGTTAAAATTACAAAGTGGCTCGTGGAGCAAGGGTTAGGCATTGAGAAAGTAAATTATAAATTACGAGATTGGATTTTCTCGCGCCAGAGATACTGGGGCGAGCCGATACCAATTGTTCACTGTGATAAGTGTGGTTTCGTACCGATACCTGAAAGTGAGCTTCCGCTTGTTTTACCCGACGTTGAGCACTATGAGCCAACAGAAACAGGGGAGAGTCCTCTCGCTGCAATAACAGACTGGGTTTCCACCACATGCCCGAAATGTGGCGGTAAAGCACAGCGTGAGACAGACACAATGCCGCAATGGGCAGGCTCAAGCTGGTATTTCCTACGCTACGCAGATCCTCACAATGACAAAGAATTCGCCTCTCGTAAGGCTCTTGACTATTGGACTCCTGTAGATTGGTACAACGGTGGCATGGAACACACCACATTGCACTTGCTTTACTCAAGATTTTGGCATAAGTTCTTATATGACATGGGCTTGGTTCCAACGTCTGAGCCATACCGCAAGCGCACCAGCCATGGCATGATTATGGCAGAAGATGGCAGAAAAATGAGTAAATCTTTAGGCAATGTCATAACACCTGATGTAGTAGTAGCAGAATATGGAGCCGACACACTTCGTCTCTATGAAATGTTCATAGGCGACTTCGAAAAGTCTGCCCCGTGGGCAAATAATGCTATCAAAGGGTGCAAACGTTTTATTGATAGACTCTGGAATCTATCATGCGAAAAAATAGAGGGTGACGACACCATCTCTGGGACGCACGAAGTTGCGGTTCACAGGGCGATAAAAAAAGTAGGCTCGGATATAGAGAGTCTAAAATTCAACACAGCTATAGCAACTATGATGGCTCTGGTGAATGATTTCTATGGTAATGCACCATCACGAGGAGATATAAAGAAAATTCTGGTATTACTATCACCATTTGCACCACACGCCGCTGAAGAACTTTGGGAAATTCAAGGTTTTGAAGGCAAAGCCTCTGAGCAAGATTGGCCAAAATACGATGAGAGCAAAACTTTAGAGTCGGAAATTGAAATGGCAGTACAAGTCATGGGCAAACTAAGAAGCACCATTAAAGTTGCACTGGATTCTGACGATGAAACAGTTATAAAAACAGCAGTCGCAGACGAAAAAATTAAACGCTTTATTGAAGGCAAAGAGATAACGAGAACGATTGTCGTTAAAAACAAGCTCGTAAACATAATTGCGAAGTAGAGAGACGGGCTTCCAGAATTACTGTTCAGAAATTAGCAGATGATGGACAGTTTGTGGAGTCTTTTTTGCGAGAACAGCGGTGTAGATCCCGATGGCTCGCAAAAAAGCGGAACAAATTGCCCGTCATCTGCGGACTCGAGGCGAGGGCTCAACATGCAACATCAATACATTGTAACTTATATGAACGAAGAATTCATACCGGCTGCTCCCGATATGAATAAGATTCACATTGAGGACATAGCTCACGCTTTGTCCTTATTATGTCGCGCAAACGGGCATATAGACACATTTTTCTCAATTGCACGCCACAGCTTAAATTGTGCTCTTGAAGCAAAAGCCAGAGGTTATACCGCAAAGATACAGCTTATTTGCTTATTGCATGATGCAAGTGAGGCTTACATTTCAGACATTACACGACCTGTAAAGGCTTACTTAGAGGAATACCAAATAATTGAGAAAAGGCTCCAAGATGCTATATACACAAAGTTTTTAGGAACACCACTTAGTAGCGACGAATTTGAGCTAATGAATGAGATCGACAATGACATGCTGGTCTTTGAGTTTGCTAAGTTAAAGACTAGCAGAAAGCTCTTTGACCACACTCCAAAACTATACAGCGAACCAATCTTGGAGTGCAGTAACTTTAAAGAGACAGAAAGCACATTCCTGAAGACCTATTACGGAATAATGCACGCAGGGATAATACAAGGGAGGTAGGCTCAAAGATTATGTTTGACTTCACCTTCCTTTTATGATATACTCTAAACTGAACAAAATAAAGATTTTGTTCAGTTTAGGGGAGTTAATTTTAAGAGAAGGGATTATTGACATATGGACTATAGAAATGAGACACCTGAAATTATACGCGAGTTCCTTTTTTATCATGAAACTATTAAAGGACACTCCAGAAAAACCATTGACGAATACTTTCTTGACCTGCGCACTTTTTTTCGATTCCTAAAGATCTATAAAAAAGTTGTACCCGCAGATACAACCTTTGACGAAATCTCAATAATGGACATTGACTATAACTTTGTAAAATCAGTCACAGTTACTGATGTATATGAATACCTGGCATTTCTGTCCAGAGACCGCCCCAAACGCCATAACAGCCGAAATACCGAGTATGGTCTGAGCGCGACGACAAGAGCACGTAAAACGGCTGTAATCAGATCCTACTATAAATATCTCACATTGAAATCAAATAACAACAGATTAAAAGAAAACCCTGTGGCAGATTTAGACGCACCTAAACTGAGAAAATCACTGCCACGATTTTTGAGCTTAGATGAAAGCGTCAAGCTACTAGACAACGTAGACGGTCCGCATAGAGAACGCGATTTTTGCATTTTGACAATATTTCTAAACTGTGGTCTACGAATATCGGAACTTGCAAGCTTAGACTTATCAGATATACGTGAAGATTCAATACGTGTGTTAGGTAAGGGAAACAAGGAAAGAATTGTATACATAAATGACGCCTGCGCTGTCTCTATAAACAACTACCTGCAAGTAAGGAAAAATCAAGCTCCTGCTGATAATCGCGCATTATTCATTTCAGCAAGACGCACCCGAATCAGCACATCAACCATACACAGCCTGGTAAAGAAGCACCTACTAGCCGCGGGACTCGACAGCACGAAGTACTCTTCACACAAACTCCGCCACACAGCGGCAACACTAATGCTAAACAGCGGAGTTGACGTAAGAACCCTGCAAGAACTCTTAGGACACGAACACCTTAACACCACACAAATTTACACCCACATAGAAAACAGCACTCTAAGAGAGGCCGCAAAACTCTCGCCATTATCAAGTTATAGGGAGAAAAAATAGTTTGCTGCAATAAAACGTAAAAACGTTCTTCTAAAGCTTAATACATGTTTTTTTGCCGAGATTAAAAATTAATTTTCATTTAAAATTATTGCAAGTTCTCTAATAGTAAAATGCTCAGCAAGTTCAACATTAAAGTGTGAAATCGGCATTAGTGGACTGCCGAGTCTTACATTTGGATTTATGGCAGATATCTCCCCCATAATGTGTTCTGCTATAACCGCTCCAACGTTTTTGATTCCATAATCAAGCAAAATTCTCGTATCTGCAAATCGTTCGCCCTGTTCGGAACCCATTGTCACCGTTATAAGCCTTCTTCCGTTATAGACAGCAGTTCCCGCAAAGCACCATCCCGCAGGGGTCGTAAAACCTGTCTTAAACCCGTCAACATTCTCATAGTATCGGAGCATGAAATTAGTGTTGCGATATTCCTCGCCATTAAACTCTATGTATTCCATAGCGGTTATTTCAAGTATAATGGGGTGACTGTTTATAAGCGACTTAGTTATCTCAGCCATGCCATGAGCCGAGAGACTGTTATCCGGCGATAATCCCCAACTGTCGGCGAAATAGCCTTCGATGCCTAGCTCTGCAAGTTTTTGGTTCATTGCCGCAATTGTCTCTTCGTCGGTCCCAAAGGCAGCCTCGCCCATTTGTACGGTGGCGGCAGATGCAGAACGCACAACAGCCGCTTCCATCAACTCGCGGATAGTGAACTCAGAGCCAACAGGCATAGCAATGTTGGAAAACCCTCTCTGCACAGAAAATGCGGCATTCTCTTCATTTGTAGGCACAAGTGTATCAAAATTCACAATTCCTGCCTCAATTGCATCGAGAACTACATATGCCGTGACCATTTTCGTCATGCTAGCAGGAACCCTCTGCTCATGGGCGTTATACTCGAAGATGACAAGCCCTGTGTCGAAATCCATAACAATTGCCGCCGCAGAAGTAATTGTTTCATCTGCAACCTGAGCAGCGAGAGCTGTGTTACTCGTAAAAATTCCCAATAACAGTGAGCTGATAACAATAAAGGCAAAAAATATAATAGCTTTTCTCATTTTTTATGCTCCCACTCTTTATATTCAAGTGCTTGCGTATATAAGCGGCGATAACTCTCATAGCGCGATTTTTGAATAATTCCCTTATCAAGAGCCATAGTAACAGCACAGTCCGGCTCGTCCATATGTGCACAGTCTAGGAACTTGCACTCACCGATGAATGGCTCAAACTCTCTGAATAGAAAATGGAGCTTATCTTTATCTGCGATATGTCCGCAGTCAAATGCAGAAAACCCGGGAGTGTCTGCAACAAGTGCTCCGCATGAGAGCTCATACAGCTCTACATGTCTGGTAGTATGTCTTCCCCTGCCGAGCTTTTTGCTGATCTCCCCTATCAATATGCCAAAATTTGGGTCTATGGCATTTAGTATACTCGACTTCCCTATTCCTGAATTGCCTGTGAATGCACAAGTTACCCCTCTAATTAACTCAGTGAGCTCCCCTATTCCATCGCCGCTTTTTGCGCTTGTTCTGACAACATCAAATCCTGAGCTGTGATAAATCTCATAAAGCTCATCCGCAGGAGCTAAATCTATTTTGTTTATGCAAATAACAGGTTCACAGTCACTGACCTCAGCTATAGCAATCATGCGGTCTATTAAAAACTTGTCAGTTACTGGTATGGCATCAGACACGATAATAATGAGCTTTTTTATATTTGCTATCGGTGGTCTCACAAAAGAGTTTTTACGGGGTAAAATTTCGGTAATGGACCCCTTGCCCTTTTCGGTGGGCGAAAACAGCACGGTATCACCAACAAGCGGAGAATTCTTTTCAAGACGTAAACGGCCTCGTGCTCTGCACTCGACCGTCTCATGAGTGGACTTTACATAGTAAAATCCACTCAACGCTTTATAGATAATTCCCTCACCCATAAATGATTAACCCTGTGCTTCATCATCCGGATCAGTCGGAGGATCCGGGTCGGGTGGCGGTGGAGTCGGGTCAGGTGGTGGTGGTGTGGGTGTCGGAGTTGGGGTAGGCGGCGGAGTTGGGGTGGGTTCTTCAGGTGGTGGTGGAGTCGGAGTTGGTTCAGGTGTCGCAGGAGGACCTGAGGATACGTGTACAGCAACACTTGTACCGACGGGAACCGCTTGCCCGACATGTCCAATAAATGTTACAGTTCCCTCAGGAGATGCATCTTCAAATCTTGTAATATTAGCAACAAGACCTAACTCCTGGAACGCCGCTACAACTGCCGATTCTGTTTGCCCGGCTAAATCAGGTATGACAACTGAAGTATCTTCAGGGCCTGCACTGTATCTGATTACCACTTGATTTCCTCTGGAAAGAGTGTCTCGAAATCTCGGAAGTGTCTCCACCACAATACCCCTTAATTGGTCGCTTTGAATCGGCTCTAAATCAATAATAAGCTCAAGCTGTAAATTGAGCAACTGATTTCTAGCCTCAACGTAGTGTAGGCCAACTAAATCAGGCATCTCAATAGGTGGCTCATCTCCTGTCGAAACTCTGAGTCTCACGGTAATTCTCTCACCTGTCAGCGGATGTGCGCGAGTTCTGTTAGCCGCAGGGTCTTGTGCTATAACAACACCTTCGGCGACATCGTTATTAGGCTCAAATGTTGCATCGAACAGATATAGTTCAAAATATTCGCTGTTAAACCGTATATCATCATATCTACGACCTACAAATTCAGGGATTGTTATTTGTTCATCAGGCGAGCTCATCCAGTCGCTTATTGTTGGAAAAACAAAGACGGCAAGAAGAGCAACTACAAATATAACAACAGCGAAAATACCTACAAGGGTAGCCGTACTGCCTGAGCGCCTTTTAGCCTCACGATGCTCTTCAGGCGTCAAATCGCTTTTTGCTCCACCGAATGCCGTCGTCTGCATCGGACGATTTGTTCTGACATCGGCAGGATTTACTGCACCTCTGGGTATCACCCTCGTTTCATAGGGCGAGCCCATGTCAACAACCTGTCTGTCAGCGGGGTTTGACATGGCATAATTGAAGATAATCCCCGGATTTTTACGAAATTCCTCTAAATCTCCGAGCATTTCTTCCGCTGATGCAAACCTGAGCATAACATTGGGCTCCATGGCATGCATAGTTATTTCTTCAAGACCTGCGGGAATATCAGTGTTTATATCCCTTGGTCTGAGAGGTATAGCGCTAATGTGCTGAATTGCAACCGCTACAGGAGTATCACCAACAAACGGCAAACGGCTGGTCAGCATCTCATACATTACAACACCAAGAGAGTAGATATCAGACCTTGCATCTACTTGCCCGCCTTTTGCCTGCTCAGGTGAGATGTAGTGAACAGAGCCAAGCGTGTCCTGCGAGAGTGTGTTTTGGACTGTCAGCAATCTGGCAATGCCAAAGTCGGCAACTTTAACACTGCCGTCTTTGAGAATCATTATGTTGTGCGGCTTTATATCACGGTGAATAATCCCTCTGGAATGGGCATGAGTCAGTGCGAGTGATATCTGAGTGGCAAAATGCAGAGCCTCTTTCCAGTTTAAAAGCCCTTTTCTGTTTATATATTGCTTAAGAGTGATTCCCTCGATAAGCTCCATAACGATGTATTCGGTGTTGCCGCTACGGCTGACATCGTAAACTGCGACAATGTTGGGGTGAGAGAGCATGGCAACTGCCTGTGATTCTGTATAGAACCTGCGTTGAAATTCATCATCACCCGAAAGCTCTTCTTTTAAAATTTTAATAGCAACAAGCCGATTGAGGCGATGGCATCGTGCTCTGTACACATGCGCCATACCACCGGCTCCGATTAGCTCTAAAATCTCATATCTGTTATCAAGAATTCTGCCAATATATTTATCGCCAAATTCCATTTACAGTCCTCCCTATTTTCGCTTACATTCTTATCGTTATCTTGATAATATAGTCTATTTCTTACATACAACAACGGTAACATTATCGGGTGCTCCCCGTGAAAGAGCCAGCGTTACAAAAAATTCGCAACTCTTTTTTACAGATTTGCCCTTATTTAACTGAGTTAAAATATCTTTATGCGTTGCAAGATTGGAAAATCCATCGCTGCATAAAAGTAAAAATTCGCCCGGTTTAAGGTCTACAAAGAATATATCCGGTGGTTCGTGTACGCTTGTGCCGATGGCGCGAGTTATGAAGTTTTTGTTCGGATGAGTGTGCGCCTCATCTCTGGTTATCTCGCCTCTCTCAATCATCTCTTCGACGACTGAGTGATCCTTTGTAATCTGACGCACTTCAGATTTAGTTATATGATAAAGTCGACTGTCGCCGACATTTGCAACAACTTCGCCGAATTTGGTCGAAACCGCGGCGGTCAATGTTGTTCCCATGCCCGAATATTCGAGGCTCAGATTGCTTTTATCAAAAACTTTTGAGTTTGCCGCTAAAACTGCATCGGTCATTTTATTGACTACATCTGTTTGGTTGGTGAAATCTGAAATTTGCCTCTGCATATATTCCATAAACGTCTCAGCCGCCAGAGTGCTTGCGATGTTTCCCGCATTTGCACCACCCATGCCGTCACAGACGACAAATATTGCCGTATCTCGCTCTTCATCGACATGAGTATAAAATACATCTTGATTATGCTGTCGAACTCTACCGTTATCCGTTATGCCCCATAACTCCATCAAATTTCTCCGTAAACTATTATATATAAGAAAGTAAGCTCAATCAAGTGTTTGCCATCTCAGCTCACCGCATGATGCGTTTATATCGGCACCTAAAGACCTGCGGACTGTGAAGTTGATATTATTATCCCTCAATACTTCAGTAAACTTATCCATGTTCTCTGCAGAGCTGGGTTCAAAGTTACTCTCCTGAAATTTACTCAGTGTAATCAAGTTTAAATGACTTCCCGCTTTTGCCAGTAGTTTCGATAACTTCTCTGCGTGTTCGGGGGAATCATTTACCCCATCTATTAAAGCATATTCGTATGTAACACGCCTACCTGTTTTCTCAAAATATCTGTCACATGCCTCTATGAGTTTTTTAACGGGTGCATTTCTACTCGATGGAATCAAGTACATTCTGGTGCTATCTTCCGATGCATGCAGTGAAATTGCCAACGTCAATTGTACACCATACTCAGCCAATCTGTCAATATTTTCTACAATTCCGCATGTAGAGACCGTCAAATGTCGCGAGCCTATATTGATACCTGCCTCATGGCGAACGAGCCGGGTGAATCGCATCACATTTTCAAAGTTGTCAAGTGGCTCCCCAATGCCCATCAAAACAATATTCGAGATTTTTTTACCACTATCCTGCTGAGTAAACAACACTTGGTCAAGCATTTCCGCTGCGGTCAAATCACGCCTAAACCCACCAATTGCCGAGGCGCAGAAGAGACACCCCATTTTGCACCCAACCTGAGTAGAGATACAAACTGAGTTGCCATGCGCATAACTCATCAAAACACTCTCAATAGCCTCTCCGTCATGCAGTCGCCAAAGATATTTGATTGTGCCATCGAGCTTAGAAACCTGCTTTCGTATAACCGCAGGCGATGTAATGAAAAACTCACGGTCAAGCGATTCTCGCAAGTTAAGTGAGAGATTTGTCATTTGCTCAAAATCTCTAACACCCTTATGTAACCAAGAAAACACCTGCTTAGCCCGATAACGCTCAAGCCCGATTTCCTTGAAATGCTCCTCAAGCTCGCTGAGATACATAGACTTTATATCACGCTTCATAGTTGTAAAACCATCCTTTTACCCCTGCCCTCTTTAGTAAAGAGGGTGGCCCCGCAGGGCCGGGTGATTTGTTCCCACGACTTTCGGCAATCCCCCGCTACACTATCTTATTGCCTCTCATATAATCTACAGCGCTCATAGCCTTGCCGCCGGGCGCTTGAAGTCTATTTATAATAATAGTACCATCGCCCGAAACAATTTTGAGACTTGTCTTATTATCAGTTATAACACTGCTCGGTTGAAGGTCGCTTTTTTCGTCAGAAACATCAACAGAAAGCACCTTTACAACTTTTCCACCCAACTCCATCGTAGCAACAGGCCAAGGGTAAAGCCCCCGAACCTTGCACGAAATCATATACGAAGAGCAAGTCCAATCTATAGGAGACATGTCACGAGTGAGCATAGGAGCATAGGTAGCATCATCATGATTTTGCGAAACCCTCGGCGCCGTACCCTTTTCAATCTCACGCACAGTTTCCGAAAGGAGCTCCGCACCAATAACACTCAATCTTTCAAATAAATCAGCCGATGTCTCCTGCTCCCCTATCTGGGTTTTCTTTGTAAAAATTATATCGCCCTCATCCATCTTTTTCGACATATACATCGAAGTAACGCCCGTCTCTTTATCGCCCGACAAAACAGCATGTTGTATAGGCGCGGCACCCCGATATTTCGGGAGTAGAGAACCATGTATATTGACACACCCAAGACGCGGCAAAGCAAGAACATGAGCAGGAAGCAATTTCCCATAAGCCACAACGGCAATTAGGTCAAATTCAAGCTCAGAAAAAAGCTCAGCAGACAATTTATCCGGCTGAAAAACTTTCAAGCCTTTTTCCACAGCAAATTCTTTCACAGGACTAAAACTAAGCTTCATTCCCCTATTACGAGGCTTATCCGCCTGTGTAAAAACACCCGTAATGTCATGCCCGTCAGCATACAAAACTTCAAGCGACCGACGAGCAAAATCAGGCGTACCCATAAAAATAATTTTCATATAAAAAATCCCCAATTACGCACAATTCCGTTTGTAGGGGCGATTATTAATCGCCCGTTATTATGGTTTGCGTAGTCATTCGGGCGATTAATAATCGCCCCTACAAAGAGCGTAGTGAACTACTCCTCATCTGCGACAGTAGACGAACTCCTGCCAGCCTTAGCTTCCTCGCGCTCCTGTCTCATTTCTTCAAGCTCTTCATCGGTCAAATAACGCTCGACTTTAGAGGTGAACATATCACCGTTCAGGTGATCAATCTCATGGCAAATCGCACGAGCGGTAAGCTCACTGCCCTCATATTCAAAGAAATTACCATTGCGATCCTGTGCTTTGACCTTAACGGTCATAGGTCGTGTGACAATCCCGTTGACTCCCGGCACACTGAGACAACCCTCACTGCCCGTTTGCTCACCGTCGGTGCTCAAAATCTCAGGATTGATAAGCTCAATCATCATTTCGTCAAGCTCCGGTTGCTCAGATTCGGTTTCGATGAAAGTGTCCACTATGATTGCAACACGCCTAAGCACCCCAACTTGCGGTGCGGCAAGCCCAAGGCCGTCAGCCTCAATCAAAGTATCCCGCATATCATCAAGCAAAGTGTGAAGCCGCTTATTAAAATCGGTCACTTCCCTGCTCTTTTTGGTGAGGCTCTTGTCCTCATCGGTCAAAATTTTTCTTATAGCCATATTGTTCTCTCCCAGTTTTAATGCTCTGTAATATATTATACACTCTTTGTCAATTCAAATGCAGAAAAAATACCGACCCCTCAGTTATCAACGCTTAGGGAAGCCGGATATTTCTTAGCTTTAAGCACAGAATACGAAGCAAGTCCACCGTCCTTGGCGACACTCTCTTTTCATACCCTGATTCTAACATTTTTATTCCAAATCGTCAACAGCATTTTGCACTTGAAATTGTAGTCATATGGTGATACACTATTACTAAAAATAAGATTGGAGTGTACAGTTATGCTAAGCGCACACGTTAGACCTTCAAGGGATTTAAGGAACAATTACGCTGAAATGGTCAGGCTTCTGAAACAACATGACCATATTGTCATTACAAATAATGGTGTTGGGGAATCGGTGCTGATAAGCATTGAAGACTATGCAAAGTACGAAGAATTCATACATCGTCGTTTTATTTATGGGGAGTTGCAAAAATCTAAAGCGGAGCTGGAGAACCCTGATGCCGTATATCATGACGCAAAGGATGTGTTCTCTGAAATTTTCGGGAGACTTGAGGCTCGCGGTCTATGAGTTATCCGGTGACGTTT
>WQSX01000017.1 GCA_009787625.1 Oscillospiraceae bacterium | reverse complement strand
AAGTGGAGGTCTTCGAGACATGGAGAGGAAAAGTTCGTCCAAGGCGATTACACGCATTTACAATATGACCGGGAAATCCACACAAATAAAAAAAGGTCTGAGAAGAGCCTTGACGTTGCTTCTTGCGATATTATTCATGCTCAGTACGGTTGCTATGGCTGTGCCTGGTGCAAATGGGTATATTGATGATGGTGCAAGTCAAAGTGTCGCTTCGCATGAGCAAATTATATCTGTTCCCGCACACGGCAGTGACGGTTTTATCAGCGATGATAATGGTTTCATAAAGTTCTATGTAAACCAGAGCACAGGTGGTTTTTATATCTTGCCATCCGGCCTTGAGCTTGATGAATCGAAACCATCATCTTTCGGCAGTTTTAGGATTGATGGCGAAGAATTCGTGTTCGGAGGCAATTATCCGGGTGCATTCTTTGTCATGCCACCAATGATAAACCAAGGCGGGACGGCGCAGGCGGTGTGGTATAAAAATGGTCTGTATATTTCGCAGTATCTGAATATAGTCCAAAACGAGGTTAGAGCAAACTCGTATGCTGTATACATACGTTATGAGATTGAAAGTGCTTACTATGGCGAGACTTTCAACGGAAATATCGAAGGACGCATACTGATAGACACGATGTTCGGCGCATATGATAACCTGCCTGTCAAAATTTCCGGTGGCGAGGCTTTAACTTATGAAACTGTCTTTGATGAATCAAATATGCCTGCCTATTTTGGCAATGATACTTCTAGTGGTGTATATCCCAGAGTTTATGGACTGCTGATAGATTCGAGCGTGACAAGACCGTCCTCGCTCACTTTTGCTGACTTAGACAACGTAAGCGGCACGGTGTTTGACTATAACCTGAATACTTCGCAAGTAATAACTGACTCAGCCGTATTGCTGTACTTTGAAGGTCAACGTGACAGCGACGGGTCAGTTTTCTTTTCGACTATTTATGGGTTTGACGTGGAAGCGAGCGTGGCAGATGGAGTGTCATTATATGATTTGTATGTCACACAAGATACAACAGACAACCTAGCGTCAGAGGTTGCTGAAAGTACCGCCTATGTTGGAATTGAGCCCCTAAGCACTGTGTTTGAAGTACGTACAGAGGCTCAATTTCTCAATGCTTTATCTAATGAAACTGCATATAGAACCATTCGGCTAATGGATGATATTCATTTCTCAAATAATTGGGCACCTGTAAATTTCGGTACCGGGCATCCTCAGTCGGTCAGAAGATTCACAATAGATGGAAATGGCTTCATAATATCTTTGCATGTGAATCAAACCAACGGAGCATATGCCGGACTATTTGGGTATGTGAACGGCGCAGATGTAACGATAAGGAATTTGGGGATTGAAAATAGGGGAATTAGTGTGTCGGGATCCCCGGAAGTACATGCAGGTGGGTTTTTCGGGCTAGTACGAAATAGTAGAATAACTATTTCAACATCTTTCATCAGAGGTGCTTCAATTAGTGCTTACAGACCAGGGGCAGCTACACTAGGAACTGCTTCTGCGGGTGGACTTATTGGGTACGCAAACAATACCACAGTCGTCATCCAAAGTAGCTTTTCTAGTGTTGAAAGTGTCAGCGCAACGATGAATCAAAACACACTATCTATATCCGCAGGTGCTTATTCATTTGCAGGTGGATTGGTGGGAAGATATTCAGGCGCAGATATAAGGATTTTAAACACTTATACCGCCACTGGACAAATTGTTTCACACACCACTGTAGGTTCAGGCACGCGGAGGCGTATAGTAGGAGGAATAGTGGGAGGTGCGCGGAATAATGCGCAACCCACAACACTTAGCGTGTTACAAAGTGTCAGAGTTACTGACGGAGTCATTAACGGTGGCAATGATGGTGGTAATACTATCAACCTTTCAGGAACTCTAGTATCAATCACTCAATTGCATAATGGCAATGTCTGGCCTATGACAGATTGGGACTGGAACAGTATTTGGGAATACAGAGAAGGGGGAAATGGCGGTTTTCCGGTTTTATCGGAATTTTATCGAACTAGAGAAGTTACGTTAACAAGACCCGAAGTTGCTTTAACAACCGGGGAAACTCAGACAGTTACGGCTACAGTAAATCCTGCAAGAGCAAGGTTGCAAAGGTGGACCCCAAACGCACAAACACCGGTAAGACCAACACTTGATTGGGATACTCGCACCACTGGTGGTGGGGTTGGTAGCGGTGCCGGTTCTGCGACTGTGTCGCCCAGCAGCACGGAAATCAACGCAGCAGGCAATGCAACAACAACCATAACCGCTGTAACTCCCACTGTTGGCACACCGAACAACCCAGTATCGGTTTTTGCACGCATTGGAGGGACAGATGTTGCGTCAATTTCACTGATACCACAACCTATAAGCCCTGTGATATTTAACTTAGCTGGTGGTAATGTAAATGGCAACACAGCAAATGTTGTTCATAACATAAGCCATAGGGTGCCTATTGGGATAATTAACGTTCCAAATCCGGAGCGAGACAACTATAACTTTGAAGGATGGCGATATAGCGGACAAGTTGCCTCATCAAACTTGACAAGGGAGCAAGTAGCGGCTCGTCCAGTGACTGGAGATGTAACTTTTACAGCACAGTGGGAACGAATTCGACATACTGTAACATTCAACTTAAACGGTGGCAACATAGGTGATAGTACAACAAGCATCGAATATAATCTTCCGCAAAGCTTACCAGTCGGAGAAACTAATGTTCCCACACCGTCACGCACAAATCACGTATTTGGCGGATGGCGAGAAAATGGTGCAGGAGAGCCTCTTACACTGGAAGAGGTAGCGGCGCTGCATGTATCGACCCCTATGTCATTTACAGCAACATGGTCGCAATACATGACTAGCCTCATTGTTGGTATAGGGTTTCTTGTGCTGGAAGATGAAATGTCGTCAGATATGACATCGCTTACAGAGGGAACAATATCGTTTTTAGTTACCCCCGACTCTGACACAATCGTGGATGGCAACCCGACACGAATTGTGGACAGGGTATATCTCAGGGATGGTGAGGGCGCGGATGTACCATTCACAACAACGCCCACAACTGGTGGTGCGACTATAGTTTCATTTGCTTTTGTGGCAGGGCGAGAAGTCCATTTTGAGCTAATTTCAATGGGTGTAGAAAATACACATACAGTGGAAGTAACAAGCTATTTACTCAATCATTTTTATGTTAGCTTCTTTGACCGTACGGCTAACCCAGAATCTCCGTTCTCTGTGCCAAACACGGCAATCCCAAGGGGGCGTGACATAAGTGTTAGGTTCTTGACCAGAACAGGAGCGGAAGTGATAGCTAGCGTGCTACTTATTGGAGAAACTACCTCGACAAAGCATCCAGTTATTGCATCCGGGCAACATGACTATGAGGACAGGAGGGTATTTTATTTTGACTTCACTATGCCTAACGAAAGTGCCACACTTGACGCAGAGGTGACGATAGATCCGAATCATAGGTTCCGAATCACTCCCAGAAGAGTACACGGGAACCTGAATTTCAGTTCTCCTGTGGCTGACTCAGTGTTACCCGGTATTGGTGGGAACTATGGAGCACTCGCAGGACGTGAGATTATTATAGCTTTCGACTATAACGATGTGCATTTTGAGTTTCATGGATTGAGTGTCATAAATATTTTTACCGGTGTGGAATATCAACTGACAGCACTTTCAGATATGCGCTACAGCTTCACTATGCCCGGCGCACCTGTGTATGTGTTTTTAGATGTCCGTCAAAGACCTATTTTCCAAGGTGAGACACAAATAAACCACGGCGGTACGATAAATTTAGTGAATTCCAGAAGTGGTGCTTCTTCGTTTAGTTCAGTACAAGGGTATGAGGGGGACCGTATAGAGTTTGGCATAACGAACACAGACCCGCGAAGGATTATCCAATCTGTCGAATTGGTTAATGCGGAAACACGCACAGTAGTTTCATCACTTTTTGCTGCTAGTGATAACCGCTTTGCGAACCATTTTTCAGGAACGTTTGACATTCCTGCGTTTGATGTCGTTTTGCGTGTAATCTTAACCAATGCCCCGCTATTGCCGGTCACTGTTGAGGCTGACATACATGTAGGAAGCGCGATTACACTTAGAAGAACGAGCGTAGCCTTTGGTGAGACAGTTGAATTTGATTTTGAGACAAATGACACACGTCACTGGTTGCACCGCCCTGTGATGAGGGTGTTTGATGAGAGTGGAACTCTGCTGTTTGAACAGTTTTTCCAAGATGATAGTACTCTGAGAAGCGGTCAGCCTGTATTTTTTGTTTCTGCACCGATGCAGAGAACTGACGAAGTACCTGCAAGTATTGTTATTGGTGTATATGAAATAAATAGGGAATTTATCAGACAACTCGTGTCCATAACGCCAAACTCTGAACGTGCGACTCTGTTTACGCATATTTATGCGCATGGCTTCAACATGTACGATGGCGACTATGGTACTGTATATCTCGGCACTTCCGCCAGTGATATGCAAGCGGTGGCTAATATTACTTTTATAGATGAGTCAACTTTGATGATACCTATTTCGGAAGAAATGCGTTCAACTACAGATGATGTAACCTTCTATGTAAGAATCCACAACGAAATCCGTTCGGTGATGATAGTAGGCATGAGAGAACTTAGGGTTACTCCATTTGGTCTTTTAGGCATTGTGTCGGACAACCTCAACACCCATAGTGTGATACTGGCAGACAATGAGGCAGAACTACGGCAACTGGCAGGAGGGCAGCGTATTATTTTACGTTTGGTCGGTAATGTTCGGTGGAATCAAACGATTAACGCACACGAGTTTACATCAGGAAATGTAATATTTAATGGTATCGCAACATATGAAATTGTAGATGGATATTCACTGCAAGTAAGAGAGCTTTCGACTGGTATAACTATTACCGCATCCAGAGGGCGCATGATGGCAGGTTGGTATCCGTTTGTGCGTGGTCGATGCATAAAAATTGAACTCAGAAATACTATAGAGTATATTGATACATGGGCGAAAAATTCAGAAGGACAGCTAAATAGGGTTGGCACGGAAAATATAGTCATCCAATACATCGGTGCAGGAAGTGTTGACTGGACATTTTTTGAAACGGGACTGGAAATTAACCATGACAATGCAATTTTACTAAGGGATTCCATAGTGTTCGCTGGAATAGCTAGAGTTGGAATTGGTTGGCCGGTTAGTTGGGATCTATTAAATTTAAATCTTCGCCGTGCTGAGTTTGGCATGCTCCCTACTTGGTCTAATTTTCTGCTGCCTAGGGGGGTTGAGGCTAGAGGGCGTATTGACCTTAATCCGCCATTAATTTCTGACATTGCAAAAGAATATTTAAATATTTGGATAGGTGTATCAGGGTTCGCTGATATAGATACCTTTAGAGGACAGTATAGCATGGGAGGTACCTTAAGCGTAAAGCTAAAAAAAGTCCAGCTACCAACAATGGAAGGTGAGATTACACTTCTCCATGTCCCAAATGAAGGGTTAAGAGTTGATGGGTTTAGAGCTGGACTTAGAGGAACTGAGACATTTATGGGATCAATCACTTTTACAAACGTTGCAGCTAGTGCTGAAGGGCTTGCAGCAGCCAGAACAGACCGGGCGGTGAGGGTTAACCTCTATGGTGGTGGTATGAATATCCCAATTGCCGCATTTCCCCCACTAACACTAAGAATACCTCAAGTAAGAACATCCATCACGTCAAATGAAGTTTCTGTCACCGGTTCCGCAGAAATGCGCGTAGGTCTTCAACCTCCACTTGCCGTTGATTTAGACGTGATCCCTCGCCTTGAAGGTAGCATTTCGTGGAACCCCGGCGGCACTAGATTTAGCGGCAATGTTGATATGGTGTTGATAGATAATTTGGATTTTATCAGAGGTAGTGGAGATATTGAAATATCTCACATTAACGATAGATTCAATTTCAGAGGAAATTTACACGCAAGTGTGCAGGTGCCTAGAATTCAGATATTTGGACGAATAGGTATTGGCCCGATACCATTAGCAGGAGTGGACGTTCTCGTGAATGAGGTTGGCGTGAGCGCACCTGTACGTGTACTGGGTTGGTCGCTGAGGGCGTATTATCGTTGGGGTGGTATGCCATGGGTGGTCAGAGCCTCGCAAGATTCGCTGGAGGTAACTGAGTCGATTTTCAATGAGGAAGGTGATTTTGTCGGATATTCTAGCTTCGGGTCAAACCTGTCGCTACGTGCCGCTAGTACAAGCCCAATGTTTGTGCCGTTTGGTATGATGCTGTCGGATTCACCAACTATAACAACTAATATGTCAGGTACGGTTCATTATGTTTATTTCCCGCAGGGTTTGGAAGATGCAACGGAAGAGTTGGCAGTGCTATTGACTGCGCCATACGGAGATATTTCTATCACGAATCCTGACGGAAGACCTTTTGCCTTGCGCTTCATGGAACTACAGGAGGATGGAGAAGTTGCAGAGCAGGAACTTAATATTCCCGGAATAAATGCTGTTGTTTTTCCTGCGATAAATAGCGATTTCTCTGTCACTTGGGGAGATGAAAATATAGTTTCCGATGAGCCGATAGATACCGTAATGATCAGGTTGCCTCAACAACCCGGGATGTGGACGATTACGTCTTCGAGTCCATTTGAGAGTGCTGTAATGGGTGTTGAACTGCTTCCTGAAATCAGAAATGTGAGATTGTTGAGCGATAATAGGGTAGAGTGGAGTCTTGCAAATCTAAATTTTGACAATGAAATATATGTGTTGGAAATACGCTTATCACAGGATGACGGAAACGACCCTACGAGCACAAACCCGGGCACCTTAATAAGTGAAGTTATAATAGCAGACGGCAATAACGGTGCTGCTTCAGGATCATATAGTATAAATCCTTCAGCGTTTGCAGATTGGGAGAGCGGTCGCTATTATCCGCGTTTAATTCTGAGCTCTGTGCCCAGACATGAGTTTGAGGCTCTTGCGGACAACACATCCACGGATGGCTTGACACTAATGCCCGAAAGTGCTATGAATGCTAATTCACCGATAACCCACACTAATCCACATCAACCTACATCTGTTGGCGCTGTGGAGCTGAGTGCGAGTGGCGATGGAAACCTTAACGTCCAGTGGCAATCAACGGACAACAGAGCTGATGGTTATTTTATCAAAATATTTGATGTTGAGCTTAATCCCGTTTTCCACGACCCTGTGGACGAATATGATGTATTAATGGCACAAAAAGTTCTTGATATTTCAACTGAGCGTGGAACTAATGGGCTGTTTAATATAATGGTCGGTGGTCTGCAACCCGGAAGAGAATTCTATGTTAAAGTTATTCCCTATGCTTCTATTCCTTTTATGTTTGATGGCGAAGAGTTTTTCCACATATTGAGTGGCCCACCTGTTCAGTCCAACAGAGCAGAGTTGCCTTTGCCAATATTCCCATCTATAGATATGACACTACCTGGTGGAGAAGCAATATTTGATGGCGTGGGGCAACGAACTATCTTAGTAAACAACAGTTTTGACTTCACAGCTACTTCCACCAACATAAATGCAACTTTTACTATGCTTCAAGATGGAGAAGTAATTAATTTAGCCTCAATTACTGCGAATAGCGCAACGGCCCACATTGATATGACAGAGCGCAATTCTTCACTAATTCAAATAGAAGCAACCAGCGAAACCAGTGATACCTCTTTTGCGAGCTTTATGGTGCATATGGACAACATTCCGCCTCCGTTGTTTGTAAATACAGGTGAAGACGGGCAAATATATGCCGCCAACAATGGCCGCTACCGGATTCGAGGGCATTCAGAACGCGGCGCAACGATACGTGATGACCTTGGAAATACTACAACTGTTGACAGTAACGGTGAATTTACCCTGTTAGGCGAATTGCCGCAAGGTGAGGAGAGCACATACAGGACTATAACCGCAAGGGATGCTGCAGGGAACAATACTTCGGTTGATGTCATAATACTCCTATCTGACGAAGAATGGGAGCCACCCACCACACAACCACCTAACGAAAATCAACCGCCTCCGTCGGACAGTCAACTGCCACCAATCACGCAACCACCAGACAACAACCAACCGCCGCCAAGCTCAGGTGGTGGTGAATACCACCACAATTGGGACAACTATCAACCGCAAGCCCAACCTCCTGCTCAAGATGCAGTTATACTAACAACCCCGCAACCACGCACAGAGCAACATACCGCCCCTAGCATGGATGAAACTACCGAAGCACAGCCACAACTTGGAGATGTGCGGGAATCCAACGACGAGCAAGAGTTGGGCGAAGCACATATCGCTATACGCGACCCGATAGACCCGATTGCACCGGGTTATATACAGCAGGATATGGCACTGCCCCCTGCGCTGATTGTAATAGGTGACCCGACTTCGGAACGTTCCATCAGGACAAACCTCTGGTGGATTGTAACGCTCGTATCCACAGCCGTAGCTGCACCACCCCTCATCTTCACTCGCAAGAAGTGGCTGAAGTTATTCAAAAGGCGAGAGTGATTTTAATAAGACACTACTAGGGACTGTTATACTACGAAGTGTGACAGTCCTGGCTTTTCTAGAGAAATTTAATGCATAGATCTGCATATTGCGGTGGAGTCTTGTAAGTGTCAAATCAAGGGTAACGCATAAGCCGATAGCATTTTAAGAACGAAGCGTGGAAGCAATTGCCGTAAAGCGTCGATGTCATTTCTAATGTACATATTTGGAGCATGAGTAAAGATGTAAGTAAGATATTTAAACGGATTCAATCCATTTTCTCTTGCAGTTTCAGTTAAACTGAACAGAACAGCACTTGTCTCAAGTTTTCCTTTCAAAGATTCCGACGTTGAATTATTACTTAAAAATAAAGCAATCGATTTTGAGGGGCGAAAAAGGAGCCGCTTTAATAGTTTAACTATGATTCAACGTATGCATTCAATAAATTGGATTTCAATTCTCTAAAATCAGAAAAATATTGAGGATTGTTTTCTATGAATGTTGATAAACGAGAATAAGCTTCTTTACATGCAAGTTCATAATACCGATTTTTATCATCGCTTGTCACGCGTTCTTTCACTCTCTTTCTGCAATAGTAACCAAACAAACGCACAACATTGTGCTCATTATCCTTTTCAGAGACAATAGGCTGCATTAGTAACTTATGGGCAGATTCAAAAGCATCCAATGCGTTTTCTACGGCATCATTTTCAATTTTTTCTAGGTGCAGACGAGCCTGTTGATTATTAATCTGAAAAGGATCAAACCTTTCAGGGGTAAGTCCATATGCAACGTCGAAATATTGTTGGGCTCTATCAAAATCTTTAATTTCTATGCAGGATATTGCATACTGCAACCAAAAGAAGTGATTATTTCTATAGTGCTCAATTTCGCTAATGCGATCATAATAATTTGTCAAGAAACGGTCTGGGTTGCTAAATCCGCGCAAAAACGAATTAATATGTGAATAAGAAATGATAGAAGTAAGTATATTTGAGAATTTGGGTATATCGGGATATTTTGATGCATATATGGCGAGAGAGTATAATGATGAAATAATCATATCAGGGTCAGATATTTTTTCAAGGATATATTTCGCTGTTACTGGTGCCTTTATAGAAAATTGAGTTTGATTGCCAAAAGAGATTAGTTCATTTATTGCAGGGTTGGATCTAAATAGAGCATCCGTAGAAACATCCAACTCGACAATCCTTTCAATGTCAGTTGTAGAAACCCGCAAGTTCATAAGTTGAACAAGCAAAACAAGAATTATAGCACTATGATATTGGGTGGAATGGTTCTTTATAGTCTTAACAAGATCGTCCACCCTTTTTTTCATGTCGGGTGAAGAAAGAATATGCAACATAATTGACTGAAACTTTTTATTCCCTTTTTTTCTTTGTGAGAGCAATTGGTATTTTTCATCGTATGAGCACTTTGAGTCTCTTCCAAAGAGTCCATACCGATTAAAAACATGTATGCAATGGCGAATATCCTTTTCGCTGAGGATATTTATGTCAACAAGTGCACTTTCGTTTTCTTTGACTGAAAAAGTAGAGAGTATCTCTGGCATTTTGTTATGGTTTAGCGCAGTACGGGCAGTAAGTACAAATTGAATATTCCTTATGTTTTGACTTGAAAATATGCGTACTATTTCCATAAAGTTCGTATAGTCTTCAATAATAACCAAAACTGGGTTGTCAACAGTACATATTTCTGAAATATCTTCTTTGATTTTGCTTGAATCGGGATTGAAAAGCGTAAATACATGCACATTTTTTTTCGATAACCTATACCTCAATTCATTTATGCACATTGTTTTGCCATTGCCCATATCGGACTGGATGAATATGAATCTTTTTCCATCCTCAATTGCTCTTTCTATATCGTCAGATTTGCTTCGATGAATAAGTCCTGCATATTTCCCATCAGTTTTGTGAACTAGAGAATCTGTAAATTGTCCACCCCAAAACAACCCCAATACTTCTTGCGGAGTCGGGGAGGGAGGAACACATGACTTTAAATATTCATATGTAAAGCTTGTGTATGTCCTTTTTAACGGGTCTTTTGGTTTTGGAATATAGTCTGCTTTAATCTCATTAATTGCCTCTGCAAATCCATCTACACCAATTTTATGAACATTACCAAACCGGCTAAGACGATTTTCGGCATTCAAGCTTAGGGTAGGGGTGTCAATAATTATGGTCTTTTCTATAGAGTTTGAGTTAAAAATGATTCTGCTCAAATCTAAATCGTATTTTAGAGAAAGGCCCAGTATAACAATGCATTTTGCAGTATCCAGATCATTTATTAGCAGCTGTCCCCATGAACTATTCAGAATGTTATCCTGTGCAAGATAGCTGCTTGAAGTTAATTTAAATTCGTTATGTAGTGTTTCTTCGTTTAAATTTCCTATATGCCCATTAATATGCACGCAAAGATTATCATAGTTTATATATTCTCTAAAGTTATGGTTTAATGTTAGTGGCGTTATAGAAACGCCTTGCTTTTTTGCTGCAAATAGTGCAACATCGTCATAATTAGTGGTATAATAGCGTAACCATGGTAATGAATATATCACTTCATGGGCGCTCGAAAATGAAGCGCATGTAAGTAGCGTTCGTATTTCTGTAATTAACGCCAGAGGAGAGTTTTTTTCTTGATAACATTGTGCCGCATCTTGAAGATCATATTCATCATCAGGAACTATATCACAGCGCTTATATAAATACTTTGCCAATTGAGAACCAGATGGAAACTCGCCAAAAGCGTTTTTGGCGCCAAAAGATGCACCAGACCCCATGAGTATGATGGCATCACCATTGAGTATATGTTTAATCGCATCATTCAATTGCATAGCATAATTCTCCTCATTTATTGCTATAAACTATTCGTTTCAGAAAAGGCAAATAACGAACGAGAGTATTGTAGCATATCATCGGCACAAATTCAATCTTGTCTTTGAGTAAGTGTCTGTCTTCGAGTAACTGGCAAAATGGTCGTTCACCATGCCCGCGGCTTGCATGAAGGCATACCTCTCAACTAAACCCCAAATTATCGGAAACCAAATTGCCGGCTAAACTCTTGGAGTTCAGCTTTTACATCTTCCGGCAAATGATTGTACGGAATGTCTGAAATTGCTCCTTCAAGCGTGTACAGAAAAACGGCGCACACGCTTGGATAGAGCGTTTTCAGTCTGACAAACGCCTCTTTGCTTCCGACTTCCCTTAACTCCTCAGCTGTGTTTATACCAACAGCCCTTAGCTTGCGCTCCATTTCTTTGCCAATGTTCATTAAATCAGATAATTCAGCCATAATTTACTCACATGTCTATCAGGGTCGTGTATACGCGGCTTTTACAAGAGTTCATGTTTAGAAACGCATAAAAAGCCAGCGCTGTTTCGGATGGGCTGCTTTGAGCCGCTTCCAGAAAAGCGTTGTAGTCCTCCATAGTTTCCCACTCGGAGTAATCTGCAAAGCTGTCATTTTCGGCAAGAAGCTTAAATGAGATGAACCCTTTGCGCCCAACAAAATCTTTCTCAATCAGCAACTTTACAGCTTCTTTGAAATCAGGCACAGACACCCCTTTTCTCAATTTGTAAGTGTTGAAATATACGACCATGCTTTTTCCCCCTAGTTTTATTTTGATTACGCTGTAATTATATCAGCATTAAGTTGACAACTGTGTGTCATATTTAAAAAGAGAAAAAACATATAGCGCACTCTGCCCATAAAGACCGCTTTCATCGTCAGAATAACACGCACCTATGTGAGATTCATAAAACATTTTCATGGCTTCATCGTCACTCACACCGTATTCATCTGAAATCAGCTTCACAATTGCAGGCATCGTAGCCGCTCTAATAGTGCCATGCGACATATCAATTCACCCTTTCCGAAGATAAGAATTTTAGGTGCTTCAATGAATTATCTGATGAGAAACATATCTGATTATTGGCAAACATGAACACAAGCTTTTCAAGCGCAAACTCTCTTGAAGTCAATCCATCTAAAACAGCTTGGATGGTTTCTCCGACATCATCATTAGCNATTTTACCTATGACCAGGTCGTAGCTATGNGTAAACTCACTATCGCTACGGCAGTTGAGAACAAAATCCAACCATTGCATTGAATAGTCGCCGAAATTGATAACTTGCAGACNGTCTAAAGCGGAGTCATCAAAGTCATATGTATTCAAAATTGCATNTGGNTTCTTTCTATATCTCGCTTGTCTTTTTGCCCATTTTNCTGCTTGCTCTCGAATATCTGTTGTGTAAAACCCGGCACCGAAGTCACGACCTGAAAAGGGCTTGATTATTCTTGGTGTATTTACCATATCAGTGCCTCCGTGAAAAACAATCATGTCTGCACCCCACCTATAAACTCATCTATGTCGCGGACTATGTATTCAAAACCAAAGCCATGAAGAATATCGTAATCGCGACCCAGCATATCTAACACACCCTTTTCTTCAAACAAAGCAAAGACCTCATTGCTGGGGATAGATTTGTAGTCTGCATACTTTTCAATGCAAAACGCCTTAAATGAAAGTTTGCTCAAAAGACGACCTCCCATATTTGCGTAATCACTTTTACCATCCCAATTATTCTATCATATTTATAGTGCATTATCAATTATTTTGAGCTTCTTGCTCATTTGACACAAGGAGGGTGTTAGACCTGCCCCAAAAAACGCAAACAACTTTCCTCTAACTGCAAAAGTCCCTGTTCTTCAACCGGAAAATGCCCCGCACCATTTAACATGACGATCTCTTTATCACACGCTAATCTATCGTAGAATAAACGACTTAAAGACACATCTGTCCATGTATCATCTTCAGGGTGAACCAACAGGAAAGGGCACTTCTGAAAATGCTCCGGCTCGATTTTTATTTTGGGATTTAGCATGGTATGAAGAAATGAAATGGGAACAGAAATCCCGGAAGCCCGTTTGTCTTGGATAAGAAGTTTTACCAACTCTTCATTGTTTGCAAGGGCTTTCATTTTTGTAACCATACGCATTGGCAGCCGTACATTTCCGAAAGGTTTATTCACAAGCCGCAAAAATGGCTTTCCTGTGATTGCCATTAGCGGATTAGTCGCAGTTTCTTTTGTAACGGTTGGATTTCGTTGGTCAAGTATACAAGTGGCGATTATGCCTTTTATGCCTTCACACTCTGAGGCCACTTGATAAGCGAGCATACCACCCGCACTAAGTCCAAACAAAACCACGTCTTTTGCAGATTGCATTTGATAGTGAGACACAATAGCTTTTGCACAATCTACCCATGTGTCGTAGGTGATCTTTCCACTATACTTTGTGTGACCGTAAAGGGGCAAGTCGGGACAGATAACCTCATAACCATTTGCCTGCAAACGTGTGGCGATAAAAGAAAGCAACCTGCCATTTCCACCAACACCATGAAATAGAATAAGCATCCCATTTGGATCTTCTACCCTATAATGGTCTATGTGAATTTCCATTCCGAGTAGGGGCAAGTAATATTCCTCCGGTACGTTCTCCGCTGTCAGCCTGTTCCTCTTAGGCAAAAAGCCCTGCATTTCTTTCCATACTGTATCGTTTTGATAACCCACGCTAATCTCCTCATTCCTGTTTCAACTAAAGCACATTGCTTATCCGCATTCACACTAACACTCGACCAAATACAAATCATCCTTATCGCACCGTGCATTAAAAAGCGTGAGAAGCGAAAATTCATCATATTCATCAAGATTATTGTCTTTTAATATGTCCCTAATGTTATGCCTGCCGGGTGGGCAAATGCGACCTCGCACCCACCGCAAAGTGTCGGCATGAGAGACAACGAATTTAGCGTTGAGCGCATACCCCTCGATGGAGAGCGGTAAATCTTCGGGAGGAACGTCTTGCGAAATGGTCATGCCAAACTCCATCGTTTGCGTATTGTAGTTAAATGTACCAACCTGTCTGTCCCCAAGGTTGCCATCAAGCAACACGAAATTCCTTAACATCTTCCCACCTCATTTGAATAATATCCCAAATTGTTTCATAGTAAGAATCCGGCAAAATACCACTGAGTCCTTCAAACAATTCTGCCCGATGAGACTCCTTTAGCTCATTAAATACCACAGGCTTATCAATATGTTTTAAGTTCAAAGCCAAGCGTTTTTCACCGATAAAATTGTTGACAGGGCGATCTTCATTTTTATTAAATGCGGTGACTTCATCGCTGTTTAGGCATGTACAAACAAACGAAATGCCATTGTCAAACAGCGGAGATAGCCGCTTTTCTCCATTTTTCATTACCTCGAGATTCGCCCCATGCCTATCTCTGTTGATAATCAAATAGTCGAAAATAAACATCTTGTAAATTTCATCTGCCCACCCAAAGCGTCTGCAAAAATCAAGAGGAGATTCGTTGGGCGAAAGTCTATTATCAACGTAAAACCCATCAAAAGCCCATCTGCTACCACTTGTGCGAAAGGATTTTGCGGCATACACAAAACTATCAAAATCGCGACCATCAAGAGTGACCAAACAATGCTTAAGAAACCCTTCGGGCACATTAAACCCAAGAAAAGCCCCCAATCGCTCCGCAATCAGCTCATTCACAGATTCATGCCCAAAAATACCTCGATAACTATCGTAGTTCGACAGTTTGAGGTAGTGATTGACTCCGTCGACGCATTTCTCGGCTTTCATATAAACACCATCGGTAGCAACACTCCCGGCAGTTTTTGTCCAAATCACATCACGAAGATCCCAAGGGTTTTCGGATATAATGTTAAAAACACCCATACTTCCGAATCCTTCCTACAGTATACATTGCCAACACGAACAATATAACACAATATAAAACAATGCGCAATGCAAAAAGCAACACCATCGTCCCCCTGCTTTTCACACCTATTTGAGACAGAGAACCATCCCTGCCTCACACCAAATAAGCCGCATAAAGCGGCACAGACTTCACACCATTTCCAAAACCAAAATTCCTTCCGGAAATTCTGATGCCATACTCAGGGTTAAACTTCTTTAAATACGAACTGAGACTGTAAGAGCGGGTGTTATCACCTGCTTTTACTTCGAGCGGAATAGTTTTGCCGCCATGACGCACCAGAAATTGAGTTTTTGCCTTAGATTCAGATTCCCAATATAATAGCTCATGCTCATTAGCGGCAAGAGCATTTGCGACATAGTTTTCAAAAATTCCGTCCAAATGGGAAGCGTCAAAAATCCGCCAAGTTTCTGCGGTCAAATTAGAGAGAAAACTCATCAACCCAACATCGCATAAATAGAGCTTAAAAGAAGAAAGCTCGGCATTAACAACCTCGGAACTAAAGTCCTGAGCATCGCTTTTATCACACCTCAGTACAATACCGGTGCGACTGAGAAAATCAATAGATTCACTATACAAACTGGCCCTCGCGCCCTTGGTTATGAGCCTATACTGAAACTTCTTATTCGGTTTGGCAAGTTGCAAAGAAACTGAATTAAACGCATCAATAGTGCGAGTGCAGAGAGCCTTTTCGGCATATTTGCTGATATCAGAAATAAACGAATCAACAATCAGCTTTTGGGCATCCCTGACAGTGAGCGAACTGTCGCTGTTTAAATAAGAGCTGACCACAAGCGGCATACCACCAACGAGCAGATACTCTCTAAATAAATGCATCAAACCCTCATGCAAGATTTTCGAGATTGGAGCACCTGAGCTAAAGCTCTCCTTGACCGCATCGGTAAACACGGCCTTATCCGAAGCCCAAAGAAACTCCTCAAAATCAAGTGGAAACATTGCCTTTGTGGTAACTTTCCCAACAGGGAAAGAATGATCAGTCTTAGACGTGTGAATGCCAAAGAGGGAAGAGGCGCATATCAAGTTATACTCAGGCGCATTATCACAGAAATACTTCAGAGAAGTAAGCGCTCTGCTACAGCACTGCAACTCATCAAAAATAATCAAAGTCCCGGCAGGCGACACGCGAACATTAAAGAAACTTTCAATTTTAGCAATCAATTTCTTAGGCTCAATGCTATCTTCAAACAGCTCAATTAGAGCGGGATTTTCCTCAAAATTGAGATAAACCGTGCTCGCATAATGCTCCTTGCCAAACTTTTTGAGCGCATATGTTTTACCCACATGCCGCGCCCCATGCAAAAGCAGTGGAACTCGGAGCGAACCCGAATCTTTCCACTGCAATAAAAACTCAGAAATCTTACGTTTCATAACTTCACAACCAACTTTTCGATAAATTCCTGACCGTATTGGTCAGCTTTATAATACAAAACCAGTTTATCAGAATATGGTGCGAAGGTCAATAAAAATGTTGCACAAAACAGAAAATGGTGCGTATAACCCTAAAAACTCATCTACCAAACTTTCGCATTTGCACTACTTTTCCTCCCAACCCTTCCAAACATCAGGACAAAACCCAACAGTAGCAAGCTTACCATTACGCACAACAGGAGTTGCAATCAAAGAAGGGTTTTCAAAGAGCTTTTCGACCTTGTCCTCATCATAAGCAAGATAAGCCAAAATCTCAGCATCAGGCGCTTTAGGATTAACAAGCGCATCAAGCCCGACAGCCTTGATAACAGCGGAAAGCTCACCACGGCTCATACCCACATCAGGCAAATCAATACGCTGAAACTTAACACGCCGCTCCTTAAAGTACCGCTCAGCCTTCTTAGTATCAAAACATTTGGATTTACCGAAAATTTGAATATTCATAAAATGAACCTCACTATATCAAACATTTAAATGAACATTTGCAGAAAATCTTTTGCATCAATCACTTTGACGGGTGAGCTTCCACGCAAAAATTTCTCATCACGACTAATGATGTAGTCAGCCTCGATTTTCTTGGCACAACTCGCTACAAGTGCATCCTCAAAATCATCTATGGGAATATCCATTGCATTGATGCAATCCTCATGTGTAACCGATACAATTTTGTAAGTCGCAAGCAGAAAACCTAAGACCTGCCTTGCAGATTTTAGGTCTCTTGCTCTGGAGTAAAGGTAAAAGATATCTGTTACAGTGTTAGCCGTAAAATAACAGGCAAACTCAGCATTTTGCGCTCGTAAAAGAATTTCTTTTGCCTCTATATCAAATGGCTGTCGCTCCTGCAATGCGTCCATGATTATGTTNGTGTCGAGCAAAACTGTCACNTAGCCAANCGCTCCAATCTAATATCATCAAGGTCAATATCGCTTGGAATTGTTCCAAAGAGGCTCTCAACTGATGTGATATTCTCAGGCAAATTTTTCATATACCACGGCTCTTTATCATAGCGGATAATCTTAGCGGTCGGTTTCCCATATTTTGTAATTACTACGTCCATCGTTTCGGCTAATTCAACATACTTACCCACATTAATTTTTAAATCAGACAATGCTATTTGCATAAGTAAAACCCCTTTCCTTTTTTATTACTAATAGTATAGCGTGTAGGTGCTGTTTTGTCAACAATTTAGGTGCTGTTTAACCCTAAACGCCAAACTTATTACGCCGAAGCTGTTCAAGCTCAGTAAAATTATTCTTAGGCACATGCCCCGATAACGGCATAATCCGCTGCGAAATCGCGTCGATTATCCAGTCGGGCTGAGGGAAGAAGAACTCCTCAAGCTCGTAAGCAGGAGTAATCCAGTTGCGAGAACCGACAGTGACGGGCGGAGCGTCGAGATAGTCAAACGCAAGCTCTGTTATGGTCTGAGCCATTTCCTTGATGTGTGAACCTCTCTCGCAAGCATCGGAGGCAAGTACAATTTTACCTGTCTTGCGTACACTCTCAAGCACCTTGTCATAGTTAAAAGGAACAATGGAGCGAGCGTCGATAACTTCAGCAGAGATTCCATATTTATCTTTTAAAATCTTAGCGGCATCCATAGCCGGGTACAGAGTAGCACCAATAGTCAAGATAGTTACATCGCCACCAACGAGCTTAACATCAGGCTCACCAATCGGAATCTCATAGTACCCTTCAGGCACACCCGTAGTCACAAACTGCTCGCCGATATCGTAAATACGCTGGCTCTCAAAGAACACAACAGGGTCACTTCCACTTAGCGCAGTGTTCATGAGCCCCTTAGCATCATAAGGCGTAGCAGGGAAGACACATTTTAGTCCCGGAATATGGGCAATAAGTGAAGTCCAGTCCTGCGAGTGTTGCGCGCCGTACTTAGAACCGACAGAAACGCGCAGAACAGCAGGCATTTTGAGAACCCCTGCACTCATTGACTGCCACTTGGCAAGCTGGTTGAAAATCTCATCACCGGCTCTGCCGATAAAGTCGGCATACATAATTTCCGCAATAACTCTGCCGCCTGAAAGTGCATAACCAACGGCACTGCCGGCGATAGCGGCTTCAGAAATCGGAGAATTGAAGAAGCGGTGATAGGGAAGTGCCTCAGTGAGACCTCTGTAGACAGCGAACGCACCACCCCAGTCACGGTTATCTTCACCATAAGCAACCAGAGTCGGGTCAGTATAGAACTTATCGACAATAGCCTCAAAAAGCCCATCACGAAGTTGATACACCTTATTCTTTGAAACAGGCTTACCCTTATCGTCATACGCATAGCGAATTTTCTTGGCAATCTGTGCAACACGTGGGTTTTCCACTTTCGGAGTCAGTACATCAGGCTCACGATCTTCCATCTTTTCAATACTCATATTCGAGAACATGAGCTTGCCGACATCCTCAGGGGCAATTCTGGGAGATAGATTGTCGTCAATCGCAAGGCGGCAAATTTTTGTCATGCCGTTTTTTATGCACTCTTTGATGTTATCAAGCTCACCAAGATCGCAGACTCCGGCACTTTTAAGCTCCTTGCCGTAGACAATGAGTGAATCCTGCGCTTCCCATGCCTCGACTTCCTCTTTTGTGCGGTAGCTTCCGCTGTCTGAGGGAGAATGCCCGGTGAAACGATAGGTGAGAGTGTCAAGGAAAATCGGAGCCTTACCACTCTTGATTAGCTCCATTTTACGCTTCATAGCGTCAATAACGGCAAGCGGATTAAGTCCGTCAACTCTCTCAGAGTGCATTTGGTCGGGGTTGACACCTGCGCCAACACGGGCGAGCATATTATAAGCCATTGTCTCACCAATGGTCTGACCACCCATGCCATAGAGGTTGTTGAAGAAGTTGAAGATAATAGGCAAACCACCCTCAAAACCCTCACCCCACAGCTCATTGTACTGGTCCATTGCCGCCATGTTAAGAGCCTCCCAAACAGGGCCGCAACCCATTGAAGCGTCACCGATATTACATACAACTATGCCGTCTTTTCTATTCACTTTCTTAAAGAGCGCAGCACCCATGGAAATTGTGCCGCTACCGCCGACTATAGCGTTGTTCGGGTAGATGCCAAACGGTGTAAAGAAGGCGTGCATAGAACCGCCAAGACCTCTGTTAAATCCTGTTGCACGTGCAAAAACTTCAGCAAGCGCACCATAGACAAGAAAATCTGTGGCAAGCTCTTTCACATCTTTTTGTTTATCTTCAACAACCTTCAAAATTGCACCATCAAAGAAATTTTCCATAATTTCCATGAGTGCCTTATCGTCCATTTTGTTTATGCATGAGAGCCCCTTTGCAAGAATTTCGCCATGGCTGCGGTGTGAACCGAATATATAATCATTCTCATCAAGCAAATAAGCCTGCCCAACCGCAGAAGCCTCTTGCCCCAATGATAAATGAGCAGGACCGGGATTGTTATACTCAACACCGTTGTATGCGTTGGTGGTTTTAATGGACAGGAGCATAGTCTCAAACTCACGAATAATCGCCATGTCATGGAAAATTCTAATAAAATCATCGTTCGAGAAATTACCCTTTTCCTGCTTAACAGTTTTCTTGTACTGATTCACGGGGATATCATTAAACTTGATAAACCCGCTCTTTCTAACTTCCTTTGGATCCATAAATTGACTTTTCGGCATATTTTGACTCCTTTAAATTATTAAGTGATTTACAATTTAAACACAGCTTCGCGGATAATCTCGCTGACTGTTGGGTGGGGGAACACAACCTCTTTCACGTCCTCAACACGCATCTGCATCTCAATCATAATACATGCACTGACGATAATCTCCGAAGCATAACTCCCATACAAATGTACCCCGATTATGCGCCGGGAAGATTTTTCGATGATAACCTTGCAAATTCCGTCAGTAGCCGTAGTCTCGGCGACATAACGACCGCTGTAGAGCATGGGAACGGTTACGGAGCAGTAGTCTAAACCTTTGGACGTAGCCGTTTCCTCAGTCTCACCTACACTTGCGACTTCAGGCGAAGTGTAAATCACAGAGGGGATTGCGTCATAGCGCATGATATCGTGCTTGCCCAGCAAATGATTCACCGCAACCTCGGCCTCCCGATATGCAGTATGGGCGAGCATGTATTTACCGTTAACATCACCGACAGCATAAATATTCGGAATATTTGTAAGTGAGTTCAAATCGGCTTTGATTGCACCATTTTCAACCAACACATCAGTATTTTCAAGCCCAAATCCATCAATGAGCGGCTTTCGTCCGATAGATAAAAGTACCTTGTCAGTCGGGATTCGTTCGGGTGAGACAGAGGAACCGTCCCCTTGTCCCACCTGTCTTGTAAAAAGAACCGTGCCCCGATGTTCATCAACAGCCGTGACCTTAGCACTCAAAATAAACTTAATGCCTTTACTCTCAAGACTCTTCATCAGAAGCGACGAAATCTCTGAGTCCATTGCCCCTGCAATTTTCGGCATCATTTCAATGACAGTGACATTAGCCCCCGCAGTGTTATAGTATGCAGCCATCTCAAGACCGATGACACCACCGCCGATAATAACGAGATTTTCAGGAACTGTCTCTAAATCCAAAATCTCACGGCTGGTCAGCACAAACCCGCTACTGAGCCCCTCCTGCACACCCTCAATTGGCGGAACAACAGGAACTGAGCCTGTGGCAATCATGAGACGAGCACCCTCGAAAATCTCATCACCAACTTTGATGCGGTTTTTATCCACAATAAAAGCCTCGCCGTCGACGACAGTGACTTTATTAGTTTTCATAAGAGCCTTTACGCCATTAACCAGAGTCTTTACGACCTTATTTTTCCGTTTTATAACAGCTATATGGTTGAGAGCCACACCGGAAACACTCACGCCATAATCATCACCATGAGCGGCATAGTCGGCAATTTTAGCAGAGTTTAAAAGTGCCTTAGAGGGAATGCACCCTTCATTGAGACATACTCCACCCAACGCACGCTTTTCAACAAGCAACACATTGAGCCCCGCATGACCTGCACGCTCCGCCGCCATATACCCTCCGGGACCGCCGCCAAGAATAATTAAATCGTACATATAAATATTACACCTTTCGCCGCGTTATTGCCGCAGATGATGAGCAATTTGCTCCGCTTTTTTTCGAGCCATCGGGATCTACACCGCTGTTCTCGAAAAAAAGACTCCACAAACCGCCCATCATCTGCTAGACTTGCGGTTTGCATCTACTTTACTCACATACCCCGCATAACGGTTAAATTAAAAGTAAAATTCTCTAAAAAGTCTACAAGCTCCTTTTGGAACCTTGCGGCATCAGCACCGTCTAAGGCACGGTGGTCATATGTGAGCGAAAGCCCCATAGCAGGGTAAAACTTGCCGTTACGTGACCGCTCAACAATAGAGCATACGCCTAAAATGCCCACCTGAGGCGGATTGAGAATAGGCGTAAACATTTCAACACCCATAGCACCGAGATTGGAGATAGTGAAAGAAGCGCCTTTAAGCAGATCGGGATCAATTGAGCCGGACCTGCATTCATCAACCCGCTGCTTCATATATAAACTGAGCTCGGACAAAGTATGTCCGTTTGCCATAGAAATTGTCGGAACGAGCAGACCTCTGGGAGTATCCACTGCGACCCCTATATGTGCGTTATTGAAAACACGGATTTTATCATCCAGAAAATGAGCATTAATTGCTTTGTGATTTGTTAATACGCGGGCAGTGGCGTAGACAATGATATCAGTAATGGTGATTTTTGAAATGTCTGTGGTATAGCGTACAGATGTCGGATGATTTTCATTCAAAGTCTTCAGATTCTTACGGAGGTTAAGAATATCGGTGGCATCGAAAGATGTGTGATGTGTGAGTTGAGCAGAATTTGCCAGTGAAGCATGCATGGCTTTAGAAATAAACTTTCGAACACCCGAAAGCGGCACATCCTCGCTGTCAGGGTAGAAAGATGAAACAGCCGGAGTATTATTAGGCGGAAAATCATAAATAGCAGAATTTGCAGCATCCTGAGCAGTAAATCGCCCACCAAGCCCCGTAGCCACAGCAGCGCCGAAAGCACCACCGGCAGAGCGAGTACCAAGATACCCTGCATCAATAGCCGCCTGCACATCACGCTCCATTATTCGCCCATTTGCACCCGTAGGCACAGCACGGCTGATATCAGCCCCGGTTCGCTCAGCGAGTTTCCGAGCGCGTGGAGAGACCGGGTGACCATTGCAGGGGCGACCGCCCCCGGTCGCCGGCGGGTTTCCTAAAATGGGTATCTCAGCGATTTGGACATTTGACCGACCGTCCCCGGTCACCTGCGGGTTTTCTGAAATGGTTGTCTCTGCAATCGGGACATCCGGGGGATCCGGAACGGCCGTCCCTACAGAATCACCCATATCATGTTTAAACTGCTCAAAATTCTCGCCTTCTGCACCAATTACACAGACATTGACAAGACACTCGACATCATCACCCTCTTCAAAAAAGAGCGCAAGCATAGTCCCGTCAACCTTAGACTCCTCTTCGAAGGTAGCCTTATCGGTCTCATAGGTAAAAAGCAAATCTCCGACAGAGACCTTGTCGCCAACGTTCTTATGCCAGGTTCCGATGACACAACTCTCAACAGACTGTCCCTGCCGAGGCATTATAACAGCATTAGCCATAAATAAAATCAAACCTTTCGTGTTGAATTATGTAGGGGCGAACTGTGTTCGCCCGTTATTAGGGGTGCCCGGTAATTTCGGGCGAACACAGTTCGCCCCTACGAAGATCGGAATAAATTATCCGTTATCTGTGGGAATAGTGCGCCAAAAAGCTCAAAGCCTCTCAAACAAATACCTTTCAGCCTCAGCGCACCAAAGACCGTTATTGCGCTCAACAATCCCCGCAATTTCTCGCAAAACAGGATTATCAGATGAACCAAAGTCTTCGATAGCAGTCAGCGGCATGGAAATATGGGTGTAAATCAGCTTCTTACCACCGGGAATGTCAGGCAGATTCAAAGTAGTATCAATAACCGCATCAAGCCCACCGACATGAGTAATCATTGCCGCAGGATCAATCAGCCCCTGCTCCATCATAGAGAGGGACTCACGCATATCATCGGTATTACCGCCGCTGGTGCCGACAATGTGCGTGGCAGCGTAGTGGACATTGTAGAAATTGAGAGATGCACTAAAATCAGTAGCCGTAGGCCCTGCAAAGAAATTGAGGCAACCATCCCGCGCCAAAATACTGTCCCCAAGCTCAATAACCTTAGAAACAGGAGCATAGACGAAAACATCATCAAAACCACTACCATCGGTCAAAGCCATAAGTTCAGCGGAATCAGCGGTGTTCATATAAACAAGCTTAACACCATTTTTTGCGGCTTTTTCGATGGGTAAAACCTCAGAAGCTCGGCTAAGGCGTGCTTCGTCAATATCAGTTACAACTAAAAGAGAAGGCTTTCTATTGCAGTGAATTGCATAATCAATGGCACCGAGTCCCATAGGTCCTGCGCCCGCCAAAATCGCCATGTTGCCGCCCGCAGCAATGCCCATATCATGCACATAACTTCCCGCAGTGGTGTGATAACTTGCGTGAAATGCCCCGATGACACAACTCATAGGCTCTGCGAGAGAAGCATAAAAGTAGGCATCGCCGTTGTATGGCAAAAGGCATTTTTGCTCCATAACCTCATTTGGAATGACAACATGCGTAGCATTGCCGCCAATGAAACGATAGGAGTAACCGGGAGCATCAAGCGAACCCTTATAGTTGAGTGCAGGTTGAATTGCATATTTTTGCCCGGGACTAAACTCGCTCTGCCACTTTGCGCCGACTTTCAAAATCTCACCGCTGAATTCATGTCCCATCATAGTGGGATTTACCGCCACATTATCCGGAACCCGCTTGTGGTCAGGACCCTGCATGGCGGCTTTATAGCTCGACATGCAGATGCAATCCGACACAACCGTCGCCAAGATTTCATCATCGCCGATAGGCGGAAGCTGAAATTCCTCCAGGCGCAAATCTTTCTTGCCGTAAATTCTAACAGCTTTTGTGTTCATACGATTAAATAACCTTTCTCTTAACCCGAAACTTATCCTTGGCAAGCTCGGCAAAGAACTCTATGCGCTCTCCCAAATCCGGGAACTTCTTAATCGCATTTTCCGAAAACATTCCCTCGGACAAATCGCTTGGAGAAGCAAACTCATGCCCAACCAAAGCCCAAGCAGAATCAATGAGATGCTCAAACTCAGGAGTTTCGATTTTTGGGCAAATAAACTTTTGAAGCGGCGAATTTATATCCTCGCCGGAAATTTGGAAAAACCCATTGGTGTCGCAAAGTTCTTTGATGCGGGCAAGCTGAGCATCTGTATTACGCGCAGGCATATACGTCACAGCACGGAAACCCAAGTTCTTAAGATAGGGCAACAGCTCATCTAAGAAAGAATCTTCAAATTTCTGAGCCCTCTTGTCTCCCGTGACCGAAACTCCAACATCGCCGAGATATGCATAGGCGGGAATTGCTCCGAGTTTTTCTGCGAGTGTGATAAAATCAGTGACATGCGGCATTTCGTCAGTGGCGTCAACATAAAAACTTTCAACAAGCTGACTTTTAAACATGCCGAGCAGAAAATGACGAGGCATATCATCGGGAGAAATTTTAGCGGCGAGTGCAAATAAAATATGCCTTTCAGTCACCGAACCACCGGAAGAATACTCGGAAAAGGGGAGTACATCGGTGGTGAAATCAAGTTCAAGTCCATAGGGACGTAGCTTTTCGTTTAACCTATCAACCATTTTCCAATTGCGAATATTGCGTTTTTCCCTGTAAGGAGCAAGAAAACGGTCAGCCTCGCCGAGCATATGATGAGGAACACCATGCATCGCCAAGTAGACAACAGAATCTTGGTCGGGATTATTTATCCGCCTACCCTCAAATGGCGTATCGGCCATAGAACACCGGAGTTCAAAACCAATGGTGACAGGCATTTTTAAAATATTTCCCGCTTTAATAAACTCATTTGCCCCTGCAACACTATCGTGATCCATAATTCCTGTGGTTGCAAGCCCACTCTGCCAAGACTTAAAAACAGCCATAGCAGGGGAATACGGCGAAAATGAATATGTCGTATGAATATGGTTATTCACATTTCTCCCTGAAATTGGCGGCTCCAGCGCTCCGGTTTCATATAAAATCACAAGCTTGCGCAGAGCATCAAGCCTGACATTCTTGTCTTTGTCATTTAGACTGTCTATATAAATATCTTTCATAAAAATGACCATTCCTTTCGAAGGTACCTTAACTCAACATAACCTGCCCGCCTGTTACGGGAATGGCTTGCCCTGTCTCATATTGTTGCTCGGCTACATATAAAATCGCACGAGCGACATCTTCCGTTTCACAACCTCTGCCAAGTGGAACTTTTGATTCGTAAAAATGTCTGACATCGGCTATAGTCTTAGCTCCGGGAACTTTTCCGGAATCAAGATATTGCCTGAACAGTCCGCGGTCGGGGTCTGACCAGAGCGGCCCGTCAAGGAGATTTCCGGGGCAGATTGCATTGACTTTAATGCCAAACGGTGCAAGCTCCAGTGCAAAACTCTGAGTGAGTCCAATACCACCAAACTTACTGCCGGCGTAAGCGAAATTTTTATTACTTCCCTCAAGCCCTGACTTGGAGTTGATCTCGACAATATCCATCATATAATCAGGCGCAATACAGCGCTGAATCTTCATAACTTCACTTGCATATTTTGCGCACAGGAAGTAACCCGTATAATTGACCTTGGTAACTAAATCAAAGCTGTCTTTTGAAAGCTCACTCAGCCCTCCGGCGACCAAAACACCTGCGTTTGAAACAAAAATGTCAAGTCCGCCATAGGTCAAAATCACATCTTCGACCATAGCGCAGACAGAGTTCTCATCTGAAACATCAGCCCTGACCGGCGTTGCATTACCTGCTCCGAATTTGCCGCAAAGCTCACCTGCAGTGTCCTTTGCACCCTCAAAGTTCAAGTCCGCCAACGCAACAAAAGCGCCCTCACGCACCATAGCCTCGGCAATGCCTTTGCCAAATCCCTGTGCGCCGCCTGTGACAACAGCAATTTTTCCCGCGAGCCTGCCGGAAGAAGGACCACTGCTGATAGCTCGGCTGCGGTATCTCTCGACTTCCCAGCCTAAAATAAACTCGATAAACTCTTCAGGTAATGGACTGAATCCACCAAAAGATTTGGAGTAGGTTGCAATTTTGATGGCATCTAAAAACAGCAGGCGAGCGCGCTCCGCCTCTTTTAAGTCTCCACCGAGAGCGAAGAATCCAAGCCCCTTCACCGCAACAATTCTGGGCTTATAACCTTTCCTCTCTACATAGGCTGCGAATGCATTTTTTATATCAGAAGTTAAGGTGCCGGAGTTCATATCCCCTATAAACAGAGGTTCATCTCCGTAGTAAACAATATGGTCGGGGGTGAATGGTCGCAAAAGTGGGCGCATAGATTCCTCATCACGAGAGAAGGTCGCCGCAGTTTTATTAGTGAAAAATACGGCAACAGCTTTGCCGGCACTTGAATTTAACATACGCAGAGCAGGGGCAATCGCACATGCTTTTTTTCTATCAAACGGAGTATCGGAAAAATCAGGCACATCTGAGACAGCTTTTTTAAGAGTGCTGACGACATACTCCATTAGCGTATCTATCTCATCTACAGAATCAGCCGCAACAAAGATGCCATGATTTTTGAGAATTATAATTTGCGGAGGCTTTCCAAAGTCAGCCTCATATTTGCTGAAAAGAGCGGCGCAAGTCTTAGCCAGTCCAAGTCCGGGCTGAGTCAAATCGACCCAAATGACCTTATCTCCGAAAAGCTCCCTGCATCTGGCTTCACCGTCTTTGCCGCAAGTTAAACCGTTAATCAATGCAGGGTGAACATGTAAAACGAACTTGTGTGGGAAAATTGCATGTAAAATAGCTTCCACGCTGGGGCGCTTTTGCTCCTCGCCGGGGAGCCTCGAAGCCATCATTGAAGCGAGCGATTTAGCCTCTTTTTCGTCATCACTCAGACCATCGGGATACTCATGCGTTATCATATCACGGAGCCGGGCTAAATCCATAGCTACAAATTGCTCCGCCAAAATAGTAGATAGCGCAGTACCCGAACCCTTTACATGCATCACACTATCAGTCTTAAAAGAAGTGTTACCACCTCCGGCAAGCACGTAGTCTTCATCTGCCCCATAACGCCGAGACATCTCAACCAGCATATCTAAACTCATAAAACACCTACTTATAAAACTTAATATCAAAACTATTGCGGATAACTTTACGTGCATCTTCTAAGTCGGCGAGCACACCCATCGAAATCATTTGTGCGGCAATGCTTCCAAGCGCAGTTCCCTCGGTGGGACCGGCATAGACGGGGAGGCCCGTTGCCTTGGCTGTCAGCTCGTTTAGAAACTCATTTTGGCTACCGCCGCCGATAATGTTAACGCTCTCAAAGGTTGTGCCGGTGAGAGCTTCAAGGTCTTTTGCGGTATTTGAATAGGAGACGGCAAGGCTACGAAAAATGCTTCGAGCAAAATCAGCAATTGAAGACGGCACCGTCTGACCCGCCTCACGGCAGACCTCAGAGATTGCCTCGACCATACTCGCAGGCGAAGTAAAACGATCATCGTTTACATCAAAAATAGTATCACAACCTGATTTACGTGCCATTTTAACAAGCTCCGCATAATCTATTCCATCACCGATTTCATTGCGGACACACTGCAAAAGCCAAAGCCCTGCAATGTTTTTAAGGTAGCGATAGCGATAGTTATAGCCGCCCTCGTTTGTGATGTTTGCCACTCTGCTGATTTCGTTGGTGATGGGGGAGAGAAGTTCAACACCCATCAAACTCCACGTACCGCTGGAAATATAGACGCTGCGGTCTGATTTCGTAGGCACAGCGAGAAAAGCACCGGCTGTATCATGTGAAGGAGGCATAATAACGGTTGAGTCAAACCCAAAGGTGTTTTTTATCTGCTCTGTAAAACCGCCAAGGATAGTACCCGCAGGAACAATCTCACCAAAAATCTCACGAGGGAAACCACAGCGGCTTATAATTTCATCATCCCACGTCTTTGACTCGGAATTTATAAGTGCTCCGGTTGTAGCGATGGTGTACTCATTTTTCATCACACCACTGAGCCTGTAGTGGAAGTAATCCGGCATCATAAGCAGATGTGCCGCTGATTTTAAAGTGTATTCAGAGCTTTTCTTTATCGCCATGAGCTGATATACTGTATTAATCAGCATTTTTTGTATACCTGCACGGGCATATAATTCAGGTTCTGAAATGCACTTGCTCACCTCGATATCCATGCCGTCAGTGCGGCTGTCGCGGTAGGCGATCGTCGGAGCAACAAGATTGCCGTCTTTATCAAGGAGAACAAAGTCAACCCCCCAAGTATCAATGCCGACACTCACGGGAATCTTACCAATTTCTGCACATTTTTTAAGCCCTGCAATAATCTCAGAGAAAATAGCCTCAACATCCCAGTAAAGGCAACCGTCTTTCTGTTTCATGCCGTTTGGAAAACGGTGGACTTCTTCAAGCCTCAGCTTTCCATCTTCAAGCCACCCAAGAATATGCCGTCCACCCGAGGCACCAATATCAATTGCAAGATGAGCTTTTAATTCCATAATAAAATGTTTTCCTTTACAAGAAAGCGTTCTATGACATACCCTATAATAGTATCACAGAACGCCTCGAATATGCAAGTGTAAGATTTTTTTAAGAACTTACAGGCTTGTAGTTTTTTAGAGCTTACAGGCTACTATTCGGAAACGTTTTCACTATATTTATGCACTGCCGGATGTGCTCAAAGCGAAGGCCAGAATTTTCTGTATTGACTTGGGGTCATTCCCTCTTGTTTTTTAAACTGGTATGAAAAATGGCTGAGGCTTTCAATTCCTACAGCATATGCAACTTCACTTATAGACATGCCTCCTGTGCGAAGAAGGCTGGCAGCACGAATCATCCTCATGTATATTAAATATTCCGCAGGGGATTGACCTATGTACTTTTTGAAGAGTTTTTGCAGATAAAACCGGTCCAAATTGAATCTATCTGCAAGATCTCCAAGAGTTATTTTTTCAGTGTAATGTGCAGTCAGATAATTTCGGATATCGCAGATCAGAGGAGGTATGTGATCCGGCTTGTCGCCGGTTCTCTCTGATGAAATGCACTCCATTATGAGTTGTGTGAGCAAGCCTGATGTTTGTATATCAAACTCAAAAAGGTTCTGCTCATCTAAGAAAGAATGCTCCGATTCAGGTGTTCGTTGAAGTATCGTTTCAAGCAGTGCGAGCATATTTGAGCTTGAAGAAGGTTTTCCTATGATAACATCGGTTCCAAGCAATTTTTTGTACGTTTCATAATATGCCTTGGAATTTGCGCCATTAAAGTGCACCCAGACGACATCCCAATGTCCTATCTCCGGGTCGGTGTAATAGTGTTGCATGTTTGTGCAGTCAATCCAAAAAAACTGCCCGGGTCCCACCTGATGCTTTTGCCCGCCGTATTCCAAGATGCCGCCACCCGAGATTGTAAGCTTGATGAGAAATGAATCCAACCCTTGACGTGTAGTGTAGTAATTTTTTTGGGAATAGAAATAACCAACTTCTTGAAGATAAATGAAGTCAGCCTTCGCAGATGCTGTAGCGGAAACATGTTTCCAGACAGATTTTTGCTTAATGTCAAGCTCATAGTGAAAAACTTGCATCAGACACCCCACAAATGACAAGATAACGCAAAAAACAAACAAGATACTGTGAGAAATTTTGAAATTAATTGTCTATAATTCACAGTATACCTTCACAAGATAGCATAGTCAAGAGTGGAATTCTTTTTGTGCATAAAACATTGCCATCAAAAAACAGGAGGTTCGAGATGTCAGAGTATATATTGGAACTTCGCGGCATCACAAAACTATTTCCCGGAGTTAAGGCACTTGATAATGTCGATTTTAAGTTAAAACCCGGAGAAATACATGCCTTAATGGGAGAAAACGGGGCAGGGAAATCAACCCTGATTAAAGTCATCACAGGTGTGCATATACCTGATGAGGGCGATATTATTATAGACGGGAAAAAAGTGTCATTTAAGTCGCCGAGGGATGCTTCGCACCTTGGTGTTGCCGCTATTTATCAGCATGTAACATCTTTTCCACACCTCACGGTGACCGAAAACATATTCATGGGTCGGCAAAAAGTGAAGATGGGGATTATCGGGTGGCGTGCCATGCACAAAGAAGCGCAGGAACTGCTTCAGGCACTTGATGCTGAATTTAATTCGACTGATTTGATGGGCAGTCTCAGTGTGGCTCAGCAGCAGATGGTAGAAATCGCAAAAGCTCTCTCTACAAATGCACGAATTGTAATTATGGACGAACCAACTGCTGCGCTCACTCGCGGAGAAGCAGCACGTCTCTACGAAATTGCAGAAAAACTCAGAGATGACGGAGTGGCAATAATATTTATTTCTCACCGCTTTGAAGATATGTATCGGTTGGCCTCGCGAGTTACGGTGTTTCGAGATGCCGGATACATTTGGACGAAAAACGTTAGCGATGTTTCAGAAAATGACCTCATCCACGGAATGGTTGGCAGGGAACTGGATGAATTATTTCCGAAACTCGATTTAGTAATTGGCGAAGAAGTTTTACGAGTGGAGAATATTTCATCAACCGGGATTTACAAGGATGTGAGCTTTAAAGTAAATAAAGGCGAGATCCTTGGAGTGACAGGACTCGTAGGGGCGGGAAGAACAGAAGTGATGGAAACGCTTTTTGGTATCAATCGTTATTATGCAGGCAATATATACCTCGATGGCGAAAAAGTTACCATCCGCTCTCCCGGAGAAGCCATGCGCAGAGGCATAGGGCTACTCACCGAGGACCGCCAGCACAAAGGTTTGATATTGGATTGGGGCCTTGGAAGAAATATAACTTTAGCCGAGCTTAAAAAGTTTTCATACCGGGGTGTCATAGATGAAAAAGCTGAGCGGACACAGGCGAAGGAGCTTGCTGAGCGCGTTGACACCAGGGCAAAAACATTGTTTGACACAGCGGGTTCTCTATCGGGTGGTAATCAACAAAAATTAGTCGTTGCCAGAGCTCTGACAAGCGACCTAAAAGTTTTAATTATGGATGAGCCGACAAAGGGAGTAGATGTCGGAGCCAAAGCTGCTATCTATGAAGTTATGGGGGAACTTGCGTCCCAAGGAATGGCGATTATAATGGTTTCATCAGAGATGCCGGAAATTCTCGGCATGTGCGATCGTATATATGTCATGTGTGAAGGGCGTGTCACGGGGGAACTCAGCCGTGCTGATGCAACGGGTGAGAAAATCCTTGAACTTGCCATGAAAAAGGGTGCAAATCATACTGAAAAAACAGAAATGGAGGATGCAGGGTGAAAGCAAATTTAAGAAAACTTGTAAGTCGTCGTGAGTTCAGCCTTTTGTTGGTACTAATTGTCGTTGGCGCCGTTGTCCAGTGGCAAAATCCTGTATTTCTAACACCCGGTCAAATTGATAGCATACTCCGAAACTACTCTTTTATGATTATGATGGCGACAGGCATGCTAATGGTTCTTTTGCTTGGCGGCATTGATATATCTGTCGGCTCTACTTTAGCTCTCTCGGGCATGGCATCAGCGCTGATGATGCGGGACGGATTTATAACAAGCGGCATAATGGCATATTTGTTCAGCATAGCTGTGGGGACCTTGTGCGGATTTCTTGTGGGACTTGTCATCACAAAAGCAAAAGTGCTGCCAATTATAGCATCACTTGGATTTATGTACATTTTTAGAGGAATGACTTTCTTTATCTCCAATAACCAATGGGTGGGAACTCGATTTCTTGTGCCTGAGTATTTAGATTTTTCCAGAGGTTCGACCTTGGGTGTGAGTAATCTTGTCTGGATAGTGCTTGTTGTTTACATCATAGTATTTGTGGTGCTCAAATGGACTACGTTCGGACGGCAAATATATGCAGTCGGTTCAAATCCGGAGGCAGCTATGATTAGCGGGATACGCATTGACAGAGTTAAGCTCATAGTATACACCTTTAATGGAACACTTGCAGGACTCTCAGGTGCGATGTTTGTAGGTTCATTTGCATCAGCTATGAACAATAGTGCTATGGGTATGGAGCTTGATATAATCGCCGCATGTGTTATTGGCGGTGTAAGCTTAAAAGGCGGACACGGGACAGTTCCGGGAGTGCTCTTGGGAGGATTGCTTATAGCCATCCTGACTCGCTCGCTCAGTCTAATGGGGATAGATCAATTTTGGCAGCAAGCTTTGATGGGTTCTGTCATACTAATTGCAGTCATCACCAATATTCTGATGATGCGCCACGCAGCACGCAAAAGCCTTGAGAGAAGGGAGATATAGTGTGATGAATTTGCAAAATGAAAGACCAAAGCGCATTATCGAAGCAAATCCACCAAAAGGTCTCAAAACTCGCATCATGCGGTGGGAGTTTATGCTGCTCGCACTTTTATTCGGGGTCGTAATTTTAGGTGTCAATTTGCATCACAATTTTTTGGTACCGCACCACTTGTTTAATGGTATCAACATTTTTCTTGTGCGCGGGCTCATCGCCTTATCAATGGCATACTGCCTGTTGCTCGGTGAGATTGATTTGTCTGTCGGTTCAATTGTCGTTATAGCGGCAACAATGCTCGGAGTAGTATTCAATGCGACAGGTTCTGCCATGCTCGGCTTATTAACGGCTTTGGCAGTGGGGCTGCTCTGCGGTGCGTTTAATGGGTTGATTTTAATTAAATTTAATGAACTTCCTGCGATGATTGTTACGCTTGGTACCATGATTTTATTCAGAGGTCTTTCAGAGCGTATATTAGGCCCTGCAAACGTTGGTGGGATGAGGGAAGTTGAGTGGTTTGCAAATCTGTATCACGCAAGGCTTGGGCCTGTTCCGTATTTCTTTATTTTCTTCTTCCTGTTGGCGGGGGTTTTCTGGTTTATTATGCACAAGACAACCTTTGGCAGGCACATGTTTGCTATAGGCGCAAACAGAACTGCGGCAGAATACGCCGGAATTAAAGTGAGCAAAGTACGCCTTATAGTATTTTCGCTCAGTGGCTTAATTAGCGGAGTTTCAGCAGTTTTCTTTTCATCGTGGGTAGGCTCGGTTCGCAGCGATGTGGGATTAGGGTATGAAATAGAAGCGATTGCAATGTGTGTTTTAGGCGGCATGTCCACAGCCGGAGGAAAAGGGTCGATGCCGGGAGTTCTTATCGCAGTATTCACCATAGGACTTCTGCGCTATGCTTTAAGTCTGATAAATGTCAATCCTGAGACAGTAAGGATTATTATGGGCGCACTTTTGATTGCAGTAGTTACTGTGCAGAGCGTTCGCAACAACATAAGTCTAAGGGCGGCACGAAAAAAAGCGTAATTATCACAGCAAAACTTGTATGCTGTACGATTAGGGTACCCGTTAAGTAATCGACAACATAAATAAAACTAAAAATGAAAGGGCAAAAAATGAAAAAGAAAAGCAAAATTTTAGTGTTACTAATGGCACTGGTGGTGGTTATCGCTGCTTGTGCACCGGCAGGCAACGGCGATGCCGGAACCACTGACGGAGGCGACTTGACGTTTGCAATCGTGACAAAGTCTGCCGGTAATCCATTCATGGAACGCATGGCGAGCGGCTTTGAAACAGCATCAGGCCGCATGGGAGCTGCTTCAATTGTCCAACATCCATCGCTTATAACAGCAGAGGCACAAATTGAGGTTATCAATGCACTAATCGCACAAGAAGTAGATGGAATTGCTGTTGCGGCAAACGATGCGCAAGCGCTTGCGGCAGTTCTGCAAACAGCACGCGATGCAGGCATTGCAGTAGTTACCTTAGACTCAGATACTGCGGGAAGCCAGATGTTTGTAAATCAAGCGGGCGTAAGGGAAGTTGCTCAAGTATTGGTGGACTCTGTCTATGATATGACAGGCGGTTCAGGACAATTTGCCGTCCTGTCGGCAACTGCTCTTGCAACAAATCAAAATGCTTGGATTGCCGCAATGGGAGACATCATTTCAGAAGATGCTCGCTATGCAAATCTTGAATGGGTAGCTACTGTTTTTGGTGATGATGAGTGGCAGGCAAGCACAGACGAAACATCAAGCCTTCTTGCAAGCTTCCCGGATCTTGAAGTTATCGTAGCGCCGACAACTGTTGGAATTCTCGCGGCGGCACAATATGTGCAGTTGGTGGGAAGTGATGTCTTGATAGCCGGACTCGGTCTGCCGAGCGAGATGTTAGGACTTGTAGGACCCGATCTTCCAACACCTTATATGTATCTATGGAACCCTGTTGAACTTGGCGAAGTAGCTGCATATGCACTTTATGCATTCGTCAATGGTGACACAACGGGAGCTGCCGGTGAGAGTTTTGTATCACAGGGTGGAACCACATTCAACGTAATTGCGGCGGCACCGGAATTGGGCATAGTAAACACACAAATCATTGTCGGACTGCCTTTCCGTTTTGATGGAAGCAACATCGACGAATGGGCAGAAGTATTTTAGCTGAGGAAACCGGTCACAGATAAAAAAGAATCGGCTTGACATGGGGCAAACTATTTCGTATGTCCCATGTCGCTATAGTGAAAAACGGAGAGGAAATTAGTATGAGTTCATTTGAAAAAGCAAAAACAAAATACAAAAATATTGGGGTAGATGTTGATAGTGCACTTGCGGCACTTTCCGAAAAACCGATTTCAATTCACTGTTGGCAGGGAGATGATATTACGGGTTTTGATAGCGGCGGTGCAGGCGGCGGCATACAGACAACCGGGAATTATCCGGGTAAGGCGCGCAATTTTCAGGAGATGAAAGCAGACTTTGAAAAGGCATGTTCGCTGATTCCCGGCAAAAAACGCATTAGCCTTCATGCAAGCTATGCGATTTTTTCACAGGGGGAAAAACCTGCTCGCAATGAAATAGAATATAAGCACTTTGCCCCTTGGGTGGATTATGCAAAGGAGCTGGGAATAGGCATTGATTTTAACCCGACTTGTTTCGGACACCCAATGGTAAAAGATAACTTAACTCTTTCGAGCCCCGATGAGGCCGTACGCCGTTTTTGGATTGAACATTGCGTGCGCAGCCGCCAAATTTCAAACGCCATAGGCGAGGCACTGGATGACGAAGTTTTGTGCAATGTATGGATTCCGGATGGATTTAAAGACATTCCGGCGGACAGAAAAACTCCGCGTATGCGGCTTAAAGATTCTTTGGATGAAGTTTTTGCAGAAAAACTGCCAAACGTCATAGATTGCGTAGAGAGTAAAGTTTTTGGAATAGGTGTGGAAAGCTATACAGTTGGTTCAAATGAATTTTATCTTGCTTATGCAGCGGGAAAACCCGATGTTTATACCTTGCTCGACAATGGGCACTATCACCCAACAGAGAGCACAGCGGACAAAATTCCGTCACTGCTTTGCTTTTTCGACAAAATCCCACTTCATATCACTCGCGCTGTGAGATGGGATAGTGACCATGTGGTTCTATTCGACGATGAGGTTCGAGAAATCTGCAAGGAAATAGTCAGAAATAACGCACTTGATAAGGTGCTGGTGGGATTAGACTTCTTCGATGCGTCAATAAATCGCATTGCGGCTTGGGTCTTAGGCACCCGAAGCGTGCAAAAAGCGTTGCTTTATGCTTTGCTAATGCCGCATGAAATGCTGAAAACTGCACAAGACAACGCCGAATTCACAAAAATGATGGCGGTTATGGAAGATTTTAAAACTCTGCCTTTCGGTGATGTTTGGACAGCATATTGTGAGAAACAAGGTGTACTCCCGGATGGAGAGTGGCTGGATGCAGTCATGGAATATGAGAAAAAAGTCTTAGTAAATCGCAAATAAGACATTTGCTGTAATACATTGTTATTGCTTTAAGATTTGTTTTAGTTGAGTATGGCGTAAATTAGTTGATAAAATTAACATTTTGTCAACGAATTTGTGTTATTATACCATTAAAATCTATAGAGAGACCCATAGCACATATGGACTTCCGAGAGAATCTGAAAGGAATAATCATCAGCAATGAAAAAGAAACTAATCACCATTTTGACAACAGTGTTAATCATATTGACAATCATCAACGTAGTGATGGCAACCATTTCGATGCGGGCAAACAGCGCCGCTGCGGAGTCCTACGGGGAAAGGCACGCTATAATTTCGGCTATCTACGAATCCAGTATTGCCGGAGGTGCTTTCACAAGACTTGCCCGGTATTACTCCATAACCGGCGACGAAGCAACTTACGAGCAGTTTTTTGCAGAACTAGAGCTCGACCGATATGGCCAAACACAGGCAGTCTTTATTGCCTATGGGGCGCATGACTATGAAATTGAGCTGTTCCAAAATGTGACAGACCTGCGGATGCAAATGCTTGACATTCACAAAGAGGTCTTGCGCCTGAGAAGAGAGGGGTACGCGCAGGAAGCCATAGACTTGGCTCATGGCCCTGAGCTTCAGAGTTTAGGGATTCCGGCAGGTCCTATGAGTGATGAGGCAAGGGATTTGGTATATGAGCGCACCACAAACACAGCTCTGACGAATCAGCGCACAGCAGAAATCACAGGAAATCTTGCGATTGCAACCTCTATACTCATCTTATGCGGAAGCATTTTTCTGTTAATTTTTGCAGGAAAAGCGGGAATGCCTCGCAGAGTAGATGCGTTTGCCTTATTTATGCTGCTCCTTGCCTGTGCGGCATTGATTTTCTCCGTACTCGCAGGTACATCCGCAGAAGAGCGCCACAACGCTTATCAGCAACAGTACGAGCTGATAAATGCCTCATATAATGCAGAGCGGGGTGGGGAAATCCTGACAAGAATGTCACGGATGTTTGTTGTCTCAGGTAACGAGACTCAGTTTAACTCATATTTTGCAGAACTCGAGAATGACAGGTTTGGACACGCACTTGAATATTATATACTCATGAATGCAAAAAGCAGTGAAATCAACATGCTTGTTGACATTTTAGGCAGGCTCACCGTACTCAGGCAGATTGAAGCACAATCAATACTTCTGCGCACCACCGGCTATTATCAAGAGGCAATTCAAACTGCTTTTGGTGCGGATGTCGCAGAATTGGACAGCCCTCTCGCCATATTGGGTGAAGAGCTTCGCGAGGCAGTAAATAACCGCACACAGATGACAATAGACTCCGAAGCTCATTATTATAGCATATTTGCAACTGCCTTTTTTATAATCACAGTAGTGTTTATTATAGCGGGTGCTCTGAACCTGCTTGCCATAAAGCATACCGGTGAGGATGCTGTACCCGGTATTGCGGCACGCGCATACAGGCGAATTGAGTCAGCCGCTATCAGGACAAAATTGTTTGCTTCATTTTCTATTGTAATACTCTTTTTCAGCGTGCAAGTTGGCATTGATGCATCTTTTGATTTTCAGATAAACAATCTTAACTATCACAAAATTCACTATATGCTCGAGAGATCTGATACTATATGGGCGTTTCATCAGGAGTTTACAGAAATGAGACGGCTCTTGCGCGCAACTTTTCTTAATGATAGTTGGGTGGAATCTGCAAATGAAGCCGAGTGGCTTTTAGCCGAGCAAAATCTTAGCTCTTCATATGCTACTATTTCACATTTGAAGGAAATTTATGAAGCCTCGGTCAGAGCTGATCCGATAAACATACTTGTCTATCAGGACAGCCGCATCGTTATTATAGAAGAAATTATGTCACATATTGATATGATTTATAAAGTTTACAGCGAGAATTTCAATATCCCCGGCAATGTAGACATTGACCCGGTTAATGTAATGGACTACACGGGACCGGCGGAAGTTTTGCTTCAACATTTGCGCCATTTTATTGATGTGAATCGTGATGAAGCGGAGAGGCGGATTATTGAACTTCAAGATTATTCTACAATAGTAACCTTCACATCACTTGCAGCCGCTTTTATTATTGCACTTTTGCTTGCCTTTTCAATGCTCCGAACGTTTACCGACCGGATTAAAGTAATAGAGAAAACAGCGGAAAGAGTTGCGCAAGGAGATTTTGATTCAAACCTGCTGGCAGGCACAGACGAGATAACTGCGGCATATTCAAAGCTACTCGAAGTTTTCACGGAGTTAATAGATGAGATAAATCAAGTTGCAGACGAGGGCAGAAAAGGAAACACAAGTGCCCGCATAGATTCCGGGCATTATCAAGGCAAGCACAAAGAGACAGTGCTTGCAATAAACGCGCTGCTTGATACTGCGGAAGAATTGCTCAGGCAAAGAGAGCTGTCACAAGTTGCACAAAAAGCAAGCGAAGAAAAAAGCAAATTCCTTGCGCGGATGAGCCATGAACTCCGCACACCCATCACGGCGGTCTTGGGCATATCTGAAATATACCTCCGAAGCGGGACACTCCCTGATAATATGGTCGAAGCATTTAACAGAATCCACGACTCTGCACGGACACTACTAAACACCGTTAACGATATTTTAGACTTTTCAAAAATCGAAGCAGGCAAAATGATACTTCTAGCTGAGGAATATGATGTAGCAAAGCTGATAGGCCATGCAACGCAGATGCATACGGTATATGTGGAGCACAAAGCGGTCAACCTGAAAGTATATGTAGACGAGCAGTTACCTGTCCGGTTAATAGGCGACACATTGCGTATAAGGCAAATAATGAATAATCTCGTCTCCAATGCCTTAAAGTACACAGAGGCAGGTTCTGTGACACTTTCATTTGAGTGCGGTGAAAAACATGGAGGTTTTATAGATTTAGTAATTATTGTCGAGGATACAGGCTTTGGCATGAGTGAAAGCCAACTCGAAGTTATAAAAACAAGCGAATATTCTCGATTTTATGAGTCGAACACGATCATAGGCACGGGGCTTGGCATACCAATCGTTTACAGCTTAACACAAGCTATGAATGGGCAAGTTGACTTTAGAAGTGAACCCGGAAAAGGGACAACGGTGCATATCAGTATACCGCAGGAAATATGCACAGCAGAAACTTTAGGCGAAGAAACGAAGCTTCGGCTGCAAAACTATGAATCATACTCACTGCAAAGCGAAGATAGGTTCAAACTCAAAGCGGAGCCTATGCCTTACGGCAAAGTCCTTGTGGTTGACGATGTGGACGCTAACTTGTTCGTGGCAAAGGGATTGCTTGCTTTTTACGGAATTTCCGTAGAAACTTGCACAAATGGACAAGATGCAATAAGAAAAATTGAGCAAGGCTTGGTATATGACATCGTGTTTATGGACATTTTCATGCCTGAACAAAACGGCACGGAAGTTATGGCTGTCATGAGAAATAAAGGCTACGAAGCTCCAATAATAGCACTCACTGCAAATGCTTTAGTTGGTCAGGCAGAGGAATATATCAGTAGCGGATTCGACGATGTTATTTCAAAACCCATAAATTCAAAAAAACTAAACGAGGTTTTAGTTAGATTTATACGAGATAAGCAACCGCCGGAAGTCATTGCGGCGGCAAGGGAAGGGAGTGAATCTACCGATAATGATGTCGATTCTTTTTTAGCCGACACAAGCGTTATAGATAAATTGCGAGTTGACTTTGCAAGAAATCATAAAAAAGATATTGATGATATAAAACATGCCTTAGATACAAAAGACATAGAAACCGCACATCGAATGGTTCACACAATCAAAAGTTCATCGGGACTTATTAATGAAAATACTTTGACACAAATTGCACAGGATGCAGAGGATTCATTGAAGGGTGGAAAAGCACTTACCGAGGCTCAGCTGTCTGCTCTGGAAAATGAGCTTACGCATGTACTTAATAATATAGAAATACCGGAACCTGCCTATGGCTCCGGCAATATGAGCAAAGATGAAATTAATGAGCTGCTTGATAAACTCGAGCCACTACTTGAAACGAATAATGCAAAAAGTGTGGAACTGATTGAAGAACTACGCTCTGTACAGGAAGCCGCCATACTTGTGAGGCAAATGGATAATTTTGACTTTAATTCAGCAATCAAAAGTATGGAGACCTTGAGGCTCATATACGCAGACTGAGAGGAGCCCGCAATGACTATGACTTAAGTTGATGGCTGTACGGTCGCATACTGGCGCCGGATAGAGCCATTGTTGACAAATTGTGTAGCAGGGCAGAGGTGGGTGCGGTGATAGCACCGCCAAGCCCTAAGAGCAGCAGCGATGTGTTGAAACCTAAAATAAAGCGATAGTTTAAGTTAATCCTGTTAAATAACGCCTGACTGAGCTGTCGTAGTTCCACAAGACCTTCGAGATGCCCTGAGAGCAGTGTTATATCCGCAACTTCCTTAGCCATATCTGAGCCGTCTTTCATGGCAACCGACACATCAGCTTGACTCAAAGCAGGAGAATCGTTAATGCCGTCACCGACCATTATCACTTGCTTGCCTGAGCTCTTGAGACTATTTATAAATTCCGCCTTGCCCTCAGGACTCATGGCTGCATGATATTCAGTAATGCCGAGGGCTTCACAGGCGACTCTTGCCGCCGCATCGCCATCGCCCGTGAGCATGATAAAATGCTCAACTCCGAGAGAGCGGAGATCATCAAGTACCTCTCGTGCCTCTTCTCTTACAGGGTCTTCAATACAAATCATACCGGCGGCGCTGCCACCGACAGAGAGGTATACGGCAGAAAAACTCTCCACCTCTCGCTCAATAATAGCACGAATCTCAGGCGTGAGAGCTATGCCTTCATCTTCAAAGATAAAGTGATAGCTTCCGATGAGTACCCGTTTGCCGGAGATGTCTGATGAAATTCCATGTGCAACGATGTATTCCACGGTTGCATGATCCTCTCTATGCTCTAAGCCTTCCTTATCAGCTTTTCGCACAATCGCTTTAGCTACGCTGTGTGGGAAATGCTCTTCCAAGCAGGCCGAGAGCCTCAGCACCTCATTTCGGGAATAACCCTCAAAGGGTATAACTTTTGCCACCTGCGGACACGCCACAGTGAGAGTACCGGTTTTGTCGAAAACAATGGTATCAGACACACCATATGTTTCCAAAAACTTTCCGCCCTTGACTAAAATTCGATCTGATGCGGCTTCTTTCATTGCAGTAATTATGCAGATAGGACACGCAAGTTTAATTGCACAGGAATAATCCACCATGAGTACAGACAGAGCTTTTGCCGTAGAGCGTGTGAGCAGTAGTGCCCCGATTGCGCCGAAGAAACTAAACGGAACTATGCTGTCAGCGAGCCTTTCCGCCCTGCTCTGCACATCTGCCTTTCTGGACTCCGAGTGGTCAATCATGTCTAAAATATTGGCTATTCGAGTATTATCAGCAAGCGTGCGCACGCGGATTGTGAGATTTCCCTCCTCAACAACAGTGCCTGCGTAAACGCTGTGCCCGAAACTGCGCACCACTCCAAGCGGTTCGCCCGTCATAGATGCCTCATTGACAACAGCCTCTCCCTCGGAAACATCTCCATCGAGGGGAATTATGTGTCCGGTGTAAATCCGCACGAAATCACCGACCCGCACTTTGGAAATGGGGACAAAAATGTCGCCATCGTCGCCTACGAGCCAGACTTTGTTTATGTTTAGAGCCAAACTTTGAGAAAGTGCCTGTTGGGCTTTTTTGCGTGTGTAATCTTCGAGTAGTTCAGAGATTTGTAAAAGTGACATAACAGATGACGCCGTACCAAAATCCCGCTGTAAAAGTGATGCGCTTATAGCCGTAGCATCAAGCACGTTGACGTTGAGCTTTCCGCCCAAAAGAGCGACAAGCCCTTTTTTCCAGTAACCGCAGGCTCGCCACAAGGTGAAAGCTATCCGTAGAGGCGCCGGGGCAAGCAGGCGCATGACATAACGCCGCAGGAGAAGAGCTGAGAGCTTGTGAAAGAATGTGCTGTCGAGTTCTCGCATTTTATGTTCATCTTGAACCTCGCTCTCAGGAAGATTGCGGGAGTCCAAATCGTCTATGCGAGCAAGAATCGTATCGCGAAAATCGGATTCACGCAAGCCTGATTCATATGTTACGAGAATACCGCCATTTATTTCGCTGGTCTCGACATATAAAATCCCATGACAAGACAGGAGCATGGCTTCAATTCCATACCCCTGCTTAGCTGTAAATGCTCCGCGACCCATACGAAGTCGCAGCCGCCCCGGTTTATCGAAAATGATTCTATACTGCAAACTATGCTTCGCCGTCCGTTTCGTCTTTTGCTTTTTTGTTTAGAGTCTTAGCTTCGTGACAGATGTCAACAGCTTCTTCTTTCACGTTTTGTAATACTTCCTGAGCTTTGTCTTTAAGTTGTAAACCACGTGCAACACCTTTAACTGCAAGCTCTCTAACTGTCTGGTTTTTAGCAATCTTCTTGGCGGCAAGCGCAGCGGCTACACCACCCGCAAACAATAATGCGCCTTTTGCAATCAATAACATAATAATGACCATTCCTTTCCAGATTACATTTATGTTAACCATTATAGCCCTAAGAGGCAATAAATGTCAAGAAAAATCGACACTTGCACAGTCATTTCTTACATGCTATAGTTACTATACACATATCACGTCATTGCGACCTCCGAGCCGAAGTCCTAGTACACATAACGTCATTGCGGTCCCCGCGCCGCAATCCCATGAAGAGTGAGCATATCCATGAGAGGCTTGCACAATGCAGGGAACGCGCCTCTGCGCATCCCGCACTGGTAGGAAAGGATACAAATTAAGTGGAAAAAAAAGACATACAAGCAATCTGTCGTGACATGGGAGCTTCCGGTGTGAGCGAGATTCGGGTCAGCGAGCTGGAATTTTCCGGGGAAATAAGAGACCTATGCAAAGCCAACGCCTGTGGGCGATATGGCAGTAATTACACATGCCCACCATTCGTTGGAGAGCTGGAAGAGCTTATGGAAAAAGCAAAAAATTTCCAAGATATCGTAGTCTGGCAAAACGTCTATCCGTTAGAGGATTCCTTCGACATCGAGGGTATGTTTAGTTCACAAGAACACCACAATGCGATGACTCTTAAAATAGCAAAAGAAATTTACGCAAAAAAAGGACGAGACAAAGCTCTAATACTATCAGCAGGCGGATGCACACTCTGCAAAACCTGCAATATGAAAGTAAACGAGCCTTGCCGCTACCCTGAAGATGCGCTTGTTTCACTGGAGGCATACGGCATAAACGTAGCAAGCCTCGCAAAATCCGCCGGCATGAAATACATAGCCGGAGAAAATACGGTAACATACTTCTCCGGCGCATTTATTTAATTAGCTTAAAAGCTCAGGTGCTATGGCGAGTGGAATGCCTGTAGGCATGTCGACAAGCCTTGGCATTATTGTCTCTAGCGGGTCAGTGTAGTTAAGAAACGGAATTCTTACAAGCATACTTTCCCAAAATGTAAGGGGTGTAGTTAGGTTGGGGTGAAATGCTATGGCGTCTGTGCGCTCGCTGAACATATCCAGAGTGCCTTGCCATGTGCCGATTTCATCAATTAGTCCAAAATCAAGAGCCGTCTGTGCAGTGAAAATTCTGCCATCGGCAAATTCTCTGACGGCACTTTCGCTCATGCCGCGGCCCGATGCGACGATGGACACAAAATAATCCATGTACTCATCAACCATATCTTGGAAAATGGCTATTTGGCTTGGAGTGACTTCAGAGCCAAGAGCACCTGTACTCTTATGCTCTCCGGAATCTATTATAATAGCTCGCAGACCGTGTTCTTCAAAAAATCCGCTCACATCAGGGGTCATACTAAACATGACTCCAACAGAGCCGGTTATTGTTATGCGATTTGCGGTGATGTGATCTGCCGCCATTGCAATATATACACCACCGGAAGCCGCCATAGTGGACATGTACACATATACGGGTCTGCCTGTCTGCTCTCTGTATTCGAGTAATAAAAGATAGAGCTCTTCACTGTGGTAAATAGTGCCGCCGGGAGTGTCGAGATATAGCAGAATTCCGCGGTCATTGGGGTTGTTTATGAGATTTCTGATGTAGTTCATAGTCAGGTTGTGGTCATAGCCCGAAGTAGCTAAGAACCCACCGCCTGAGCCGCCAATCGGACCGCTTACGCGTATAACCGAAAAATGTGGTACTAAAGGTCTCACTTCAAGTTGGGGGTCGGCAGACATAAGCCCGATTAAGCCAATAAGCATAAAAAGGATAATTACGACAAAAAAGCTTCTGATTAAGGTAACTGTAACTAAAATAGTCTTGATTACGTTTCTAAACCTGCGCTTGGGTTTTGATTCGGAGTGATAGGCGGGAGTTTGCGAATGCGGATAATTATATGTGCCTGTGGTATTTTGCGAATTGTAGGGTTGTTGGTAATATTGATGGGCATATGGAGCATATTGCGTGGATTGTTGCTCCGGCTGCCCGGTAGAATCACCACCATGAGAGTTGCTATAGTTGTTGTTTTGATCGTCCATAATAATGACCACTCCTTAATTAATTTAATAGCCTGCATAATATAACGTATTTTCTCAAAATGTCAAGTTAAATCTAAACAATATTCGTAATTAAAAAGAAATTCAAACTTAATATTGAATCTCCCCCATTTTTGTAGTAACATAGTCGAACAGCAACTCTTTCACCGTGGGAGTAGGAAAAAGGAGGCATCATAAATGTATGACGTTGTAGCACTGGGTGAATTGCTTATAGACTTTGCACCCATTGGGGCGGATGACAGCGGTTATCCTAAATTGTCGGCAAACCCCGGTGGTGCACCCCCGAATTTCCTTGCGGCACTTGCAAAATATGGAGCAAAAACCGCACTATATGCCAAAGTAGGAGATGATGCATTTGGTAAGCTTCTTGTGAAAACAATCTCCGACATAGGCATTGAGCCATCAGGAATTTTAATCGACAACACCGTGTTTACCACTCTTGCGTTTGTAACGCTGGATGCGTCCGGTGAGCGTTCGTTTAGTTTTGCAAGAAAACCGGGAGCCGACACTTGCGTGAGCTTTAAAGAACTCGACCTATCACTTATAGATAAGGCAAAAATGTTTCACCACGGCACACTCAGCTTAACAAATGAGCCCGCTAAAGAAGCAACGCAAAAAGCAGTCGAATATGCAAAAAAGTCCGGAAAACTTGTAACATTTGACCCAAATCTCAGAGAATCTCTGTGGAATGACCTAAATGATGCAAAAGAGCAGATGCTGTGGGGATTAAAAGCGGCAGACATAGTTAAAATCAGCGATGATGAGGTAGACTTTCTCTGGGGCAAAAGTCCCGAAGAGGGGGCGGACATACTGCTTGACAAATATGATGTGAAACTCGCCATGGTTACAAGCGGTCCAAAAGGTGCGCTCGTAAAAAATAATAAGGCTTACGCCCTAGCGAAATGCCCGCAGGTAAAAGCTGTCGACACCACAGGGGCCGGGGATATTTTCACAGGTTCAGCAGTCAGTAAGATATTGAGGTTTAACAAAGCACCGGAAACGCTAAATGCAGAGCAGTTGAGTGAAATTGTGAAATTTGCAGTCTCTTCGGCGAGCCTGTCGACACAGAAATTAGGCGGAATACCAAGTGTTCCCGACGAAAAAGATGTAATTGAAGCAATGAAATCGCTTTGATGCGACAATATTACTTCCAATTAACGAAAATTTGTGATAAAATGATTAATTGCATTACTAAAAGGAATTGTCGTTTTGTGCCTCAAGAAAAAAGAAAGGTATGGTCATTAACAATGGGAGAAAGCAAAGCATATATTAGGACATCAGATGACAAAGGCAGTATCAACATAAGCCATGAAGTTGTTGCAGTTATAGCCGCCGCCGCCGCAGTTGACGTTGACGGAGTTCACGGTCTCTATCAGACACTGGGCAAAGAGATTACAAGCGTAAGCGGAAGAAGAGGACTGTCGAGAGGAATCAGAACTAAAATTGAAGGAAATAATGTAACAATTGACATTCATATCGTTGCTGAAATTGGTAACCCAATCACCGACATAGGACAAAAAGTTCAAAAAGTCGTTATGTCTGCAATTGAAGAGGCAATAGGCAAAAAAGTAGCTACGGTAAATGTTCACATCAGTGGAATTTCACTTAAAAAGGCAAATAAACCGGCATGAAAAGAAGTTCCGCAAGAGAAATAGCTGTTAGGCTCTGTTTTGCGTTATCAGAAAGCTCAACTGATCCAAGCGAGATGTTAGAGCAACTTTTTGACGATGAATACTATGCATCTCTGCAAGCTGAAGATGAGCTCTACAATGAAAAGCCGGATAAAAAACAGAGTAAATACATAACTGAGCTTGTTAAGGGAATTCATGAACACTCAGCGGAGCTTGACGGATACATCGAAAAATACTCCGTAGGTTGGAAGTTTGGCAGAATTTCAAGAACAGCGGTAGCCATTATGAAACTTGCAATGTATGAGATTATGTACATGCCGGACATTCCAAACGGAGCCGCAATAAATGATGCGGTTGAACTTACCGGGCGCTATGAAGAACCACAGATGAAAGCTTTCGTCAACGGCGTACTGGGAAGTTTCACACGTTCCGAAACCATATAATTGTAGGGGCGACCGTCCCCGGTCGCCCGCATTTCGAATTGACAGGAGCCCAAATGTCAGAAAAAATATTTTCAATCAGCGAAATAAATAACTACGTAAAGAGGCTTTTAGACAACGACGAAATTTTAGTGGGAGTCGGTGTAAAAGGGGAACTGTCAAACTACAAAACTTACCCGTCAGGGCACCACTATTTTACTATGAAAGACGCTGAATCATCGCTAAAATGCGTGATGTTTAAAGGCAGTGCGGTGAAATTGCGCTTTCGCCCCGAGAGCGGAATGAGCGTTGTTGCGTTTGGCAGAATTTCAGTGTACCCGCGAGACGGAGCATATCAGCTCTATGTAAATGACATTAAGCCGGACGGAGTCGGAGATTTATACGTTGCATTTGAACAACTAAAAGAAAAACTGCAAAAAGAAGGGCTCTTTGACGAAGCACATAAAAAACGCCTGCCCCGTTTCCCGAAAAAAATAGCTATTATCACATCTCCGGTAGGAGCGGTAATTGATGATATGACCCGAATCTTAGGCATAAGATGGCCCATGACGGAAATTGTTTTAATTCCCGTTAGAGTGCAGGGCGCTGAGGCACCCCCGGAAATAGTACAGGCAATAGCAGAAGCGAATAAGCTTGGAGACATCGACCTCATAATCACAGGGCGAGGCGGCGGTTCGATTGAGGACTTGTGGTCGTTCAACGATGAGCGAGTCGCAAGAGCGATTTTTGCGTCAAATGTCCCTGTCATATCGGCTGTTGGGCACGAACCTGATGTTACAATCGCAGATTTTGTGGCAGACGTAAGAGCGTCAACGCCGTCAAACGCAGCAGAAATAGCCGTTCCGGACAGTACAAATGTACTTAGCTGGCTTAGTGATGCACAAAACAGGAGCATTGCAGCATTTTCCGGAGAACTAAAAAACAAGCAACAAAAGCTGACAGAGCTTTCAAATAAACGGGTGATGCAAAAACCCACAGGCTATGTTGAAGAACGGCGCATACACATAGACCGCAGTTATGAAAAACTCGTTGCAGTAATTGAACGAAAGTTACACAAAAGTAAGGAAAACTACACAAGGCTGGCGGCAACACTTGATGCAATGAGCCCTCTAAAAGTATTGGGGCGTGGTTATTCGATTGCACAAAACGCCGACGGCAACATTATAAAAACAAAAGCAGACGTAAAAACAGGCGATAAAATAAAAGTGAAGCTAAAAAAAGACGAGATAAATGCAGTAGTAGAGTAGAGGAGAAAAGGCATGGCAAACAAAGAAAAACCGACATTTGAAGAAGCGGTAAAACGAATTGACGAAATAGTAAAACTGCTTGAATCGGGCGATGCCCCCCTTGACAAATCGCTGACATTCTTCGAGGAAGGTGCAAACCTAATCAAACAGTGTACTACCATGTTAAATGAGGCAGAACAAAAAATCACTAAACTACAAAAAGATATGGGAAGTATAGGAAATGACTGATAACACAGAAAAAATAAGTGACATGCAGCTCTGTCGGCAAATGATTGACGAGCGACTGCACGAACAACTTGTGGAGGCAGGTACTAACTACGCCACATTGGTCGAGTCCATGCGCTACAGCCTTCTTGCGGGCGGTAAGCGCACCAGGGCGGTTATTTGTATAAAGTTTTGTGAAGCTGTGGGCGGCAGGGCGGAAGATGCCTTAGATGCCGCATGTGCTGTTGAAATGCTCCATACCTACACATTGATACATGACGATTTGCCGATAATGGACGGTGACGAGCTCAGGCGCGGTATACCTTCAAATCACATCGAATACGGCGAATTTACAGCGACACTTGCTGGAGATGCACTGCAAGCGGCTGCTTTTGAAACTCTCACAAATTCACCAATCTCATCTGAGGCAGTTGTTGAAATGGTAAGGACTCTTGCTCAGGCGGCAGGACCGCACGGCATTTGCGGTGGGCAGTACCTCGACCTTTCAGGAGAGGGCTGGCAACTTACGATAGACGAACTGCTTGAGCTTTACTCCATGAAAACTGCATCACTAATAGCTGCGGCGGCAAAAATGGGAGTAATTGCGGGTTATGGAACTAAATCACAAATCGAAATTGCACATCAGTATGCTACATCTATTGGACTTGCATTTCAAATTCGTGATGATGTGCTGGATTGCACTGCAACAGAGGAAGAATTAGGTAAACCGATTGGTTCCGATGAGGAAAATGACAAGACAACATTTGTCTCCTTACTTGGTGCTCATGCATGCGAAAAAATGATTAAGAAAGAAACAGAAAAAGCAATCAAGGCAATAGAGGGGAAATTTGCAAATACGGAATTCCTTACTTGGCTCGCTCACACTTTAGCAAATAGGACAAAGTAAAAATCAGTCAAAAGATTTTTGAAAGTGTGAAAATATTGAATAATTTTCATTGTATTCATTACAAATGTACTTTTTAAGCGAATATTTTTAAAAAATATTCAAAAAAACTATTGAATATTCATTCCATAACTGGTATATTATTGGGACGGTAGCGAAGGAGTTAACTTTGCTCCCTCCCTTTTTATTTTGACTTTAAAGCGGCGCAGTATCCTAGTCAGATCTGCCGTCTACCAGGAAGGGCCTAAAAATCCTTTGAAGGGCATATCGTTGAAACCCCTTGTGCTTGCTTTGAACGCCCAGTTTGGGGTGGGTGCTGGGGGGAAG
>WQSX01000016.1 GCA_009787625.1 Oscillospiraceae bacterium | reverse complement strand
TCCGGCGTTTATTCTATTCGACATGAAGGTGCTNCAGCAAACCGTAATATCGCCATTAGCGGAGAGGTAAATATCAGCGGAGCGTTCGGAAGAACTGCCGGCACAGACCCCCGCACAATTACAATCAACAACATCGGAAATGTGATTGTACATGTTGGCGAGACAATAACGATTCACGAAAGCCTCACTCTTATAAATAACGGTATAATCACGAATAATGGTACAATCCAAAATTACGGCACAATTGACAGTGCAAACGGTATAATCATAAACAACGGTGTGATTCAAGGCAATCATCCGATATTGCCCCCCGCTTTCCCCGGCGAGGGTACATCAGCGAGTCCATTTTTGATAAGCACAGCAGACGACCTTGCGCTTTTGGCAACCCTTGTAAATGAAGGGAACGCGACATACAACGCCGCATATTTTAGGCTCGAAAACAACATCGACCTTTCCGTGTTTCCCAACTGGACACCGATTGGAAACGTAGCCGCCAACCCATTTCGCGGCACATTTGACGGCGGCAACCACACTGTTTCAAACATGACTATAAACAACGCCACTTCAAACTTCCAAGGGCTGTTTGGCATTATACAAAACGGCACGGTAAGAAATATACGTGTGTCGGGCACGATAAATTCCCCGGCGGCAAGTAATGTAGGAGGCTTGGCAGGGCGTTTGTACGGCGGCTTGATTGAAAATGCCCACGCAGATGTAAACATTACTTCTCTTCTTATGACAGGCGGTTTGCTGGGGCAATTTTGGCCGGGCGACGCAACCTCTAATATTGTAAGAGCAAGCTCCGCCACAGGAAACATTACCGCTACCGGAGCTTCTGGTGGCTTGGTTGGAAATGCCAGCGGTGCGATGATACTGATAGAAAACAGTTTTGCAACGGGCAATGTAACAGGCACAGGCGGTGCAAACGGTTCTTTGGGCGGTTTGGTTGGAACACTAATAAGCGGTGCTACTGTGCGAAACTGCTTTGCAACAGGAAGCGTAAGCCAAACAGACGGCACAGTGGAGTTTAATGTTGGCGGCCTTGTGGGTAATGCAAATGGCGGCAACATACTAAACAGTGCCGCACTTAACCCAAGCGTAGATGCCATTGTAAACACAAGCACCGTAACCCCGAATGTCGGGCGTGTGATAGGAATCGGTGTTGCCGGCGGTGGTGCAAATCTCACAAGCAACATCGCCTTTTCGGGTATGACAGGCAACTTCACCGACAATCCGGCAACCAACAGCGGCGCAACCCATCGCAATGGCGAAAGCGTAACCGCCAACTGGATTCATGAAAACGGTGCGCTCGGCGGGCGTTTTCCAAGTCCACCGTGGACAACTGCAAACGGCTATTTGCCCGGTCTCGGCGGCACGACACAACCCATGCCAAGCCATATTGTGCCGGAAGTGCGGAGTATTAGCCTTAGTGTTAACAACAACCCGCTTGCTTCGGGCGGCACAGTCTATTTAGGCTATGCTGTATTTGGTTATACGAGTATTGCACCGTTTGAGCAAGCAATAACAATCACCAACACAGGAAACGTACACACAGGGCAGCTTGAATTTTCACAGGTTACTCAATTTCCTGCACCGATTAATTTAGTATATCAATCCCACCCCGGCTTAAATCCCGGAGTGAGTTCTCCAATCCTTCGGGTGGAACCGACTTTGGGGCTTGGCGTTGGAACACATACCAACACCTTCAATATAACAGCCACAGGCATTAGTGCATCTTTTGTTGCAAGCTTTACAGTAACCCGCGCAACGCCCACCACAAGCCACATACAAGTGGTTGATTTTCCGCGTAGCGTAGGATGGACGGGCAGCCCTCAAGCAGTTGTTGTCAACCCTGTCGGAATCGGCGTAAATGGGCTTGGAACAATCACGGTGGAATACGCAAACACCGCAACGCCGAACATTTGGACAGCAACCGCGCCGTCTGATGTGGGAACGTACAATGTGCGGGTGAACATCGCGCAGAGTGCAAACTTTTATGCGGCGACTATTCCGCTGACAGGCAATCTGACCATCACAGGCGTACCCATGACCAACGTAACCGCGCCGCCTGTTAATGTGGTGTTTGATGGCATGGCACATGGGCTTGTTGTAAACAATGGGGGCAGCGGCACGGTAACTTTCCGTGATACAAGCGGAAATTATACACTCAGTGCAAGCCCGACAATCACCAATGTTGCAGATTCACCGCTTACCGTGCATTTCCGTGTGGAAAGAGCGGGCACAGGATATAATCCGTTCTACGGTTCGGCTACAGTAACCATCACGCAAAGACCGCTGACAGGTGCAACCGTAACCGTAAGCGGCACACATTCATTTACAGGCGCTCCGATAATCCCGACCGCAGCACAAGTGACAGTCACAGCTATACCCGGCTTCACAGGCACACCGACTTTCACTATTTCTGCGACAAATAACTTAGATGCCGGAAATGCAACAGTCACAGTGACAGGCGCAGGCAACTTTGGCGGCACAGCGCAGGGAACTTTCAGCATAGGACAAGCCTCTGCACCCGCAGGTGTTCCGCAAACACTTTATGTTCTCCAAAACTACGCCACAACCCACAGTTTTAATCTGCTTGACCTTGTGCCGAATGTCCCCCGCATAAACATCGGCAGACAATTTTACATCGAAAACGTTACAGATACAGACGATGTTTTATCCGCTGTGCCGAGCGGCATAGTCACTTCACCCATGCCCATACAAATAGGAGAAGCGGATTCAGGGCAAGAAGCGACCATCACCATCAGAATATCAAGCCAAAATTACGAGGATTTCAATGCGGTAATCACAGTTGAAGTCGTAGACAGTGTACCCGTAGCAGGCATAGCTATAACCGGTGGCAACATTTCAATACAAGTCGGACAGACACAGCAGCTATACGTAACAATTACACCCGCCCACGCAACAAACCAAAATGTAACATGGTCATCGAGCAATCCCGCCATTGCCGCAGTAAACAACGCAGGATTGGTAACGGCAGCAGCACCCGGCAACGCAACAATCACGGCAACAAGCGAGGACGGAGGACGCACAGCCGCAGTAACTGTGACAGTAACGGCAGTGCCGCCGACACCACCATCCGAACCGGAGCCAACACCAACGCCACCGACACCCACGCCACCACCGCCACCAACACCGCAAGACCCATGGTGGCCATGGCAGCCAACACCGCAAGACCCGTGGCAACCAACCCCGACACCGACTCCGACTACAGCACCTGAAGCACCCACAGCACCCGTATTGCCCACCATCAGAGTAAACGACATACTTATGACTTTTACCGAGCAAAACGGCATTGCAACTTTGAATTTACCCGCTGTAACAGTAGCACGGATTATAAACGCAACCCAAACCGGCAACCTCAATGACACAGTGCTGATTGACCTATCAGATGTTTCCAACATAACAAGCACACAAATCCCGACAGCGGCATTAGCCCTATTTGCAAACGCAGGATTTGACGTGGAAATCCGCCTGCAGCAAGGCACAATCACATTCGATGCGGAAGCGGCGGCAAGCACAGCGGAGCAAGCAGAGGAAACTATCAAAATCACACTTAATCACATAGAAATCAGCACGCTGACAAACGCTGAACAATATGAGGTGAGTGACAGTGATGATGCTCTGTTTCACATTGCCATATCATCAGGCACAGAGCGAATCCGCAGTTTTGACGGGCTTGTCACTGTAACCACCCATTTTTCAGGCGAACTCCCCGTCGGTGTATGGTACCTAAATGAAGATGGAGAAATAGCGACAAAGGAGAGCACCTTTAACGCGGCTACAGGTACGGTGACATTCAGCACGGATAATCTCTCCGTATATGCTATAGGCTTTGACGGCGGCTCGGAAACAGACGGACAGCCCACCGAAGCCCCGCCGACAGATTCAGACTGGGTAAACCCACTTGCCAAAATTAAGTATGCCGACTGGTTCTTTGAATCGCTGCGTTACCTCGATATGGAAAACCTCCTTGACGAAGAGCAAGACGACACTTTCGCCCCGAACGTTCCGGTAACAAGGTCAAAGTTGGTGAAAGTGCTGTTCCTCATGGCGGGAGAGCCAAGCACAGATAACTTACCAAACGACTTTGAAGATGTAACATACGGTGCATGGTATGAAAACGCCGTAAGATGGGCGGCGGCAAGCGGCATTGTTCTCGGCACAGATGATTATGAGTTCGCACCCGGCAACAACATAACCCGTGAGCAAATGGCGGTTATGCTCTTTAACCTTGCGGAGTACATGGGCATTACGTTGCCGCAAGTCCGAACAGGCAGATTTGCGGATAATATGTCAATAAGCGCAGAGGCACGGCAAGCGGTCAACGCCATGTTTGAAGCCGGGATAATCAGCGGCGATGATGATAATGTGTTCAATCCGCAGGGCAACACCACACGCGCAGAAATGGCAGAAATGCTACGGAATTTCATTAAAGCCGCAAGCGCATAGCAGCAACAGCATTCAAAAGCCCGTCATTGCGGGCTCGACCCGCAATCCCCCGCGGATATGCTCATTATTCAGGGGATTGCGGCTCGGAGGCCGCAATGACGTGGTGTGTGTGACTATGTAACGTGAGGTTTAATGCCGCCCCTGCGGCAAAAGACGAGCAGTTTTGCTGCTCGTCTCTGCTCGCCTTTTGCTCCCTCTCCCTGATTATGGTATGTTAGAAAATAACCATGTGAACACTGAGCGATATCTTGCTTCGGTGTCTGAGCCCAAGGGTTCGCGTAGTGTGTGGAATGCGTCTAGTGAAATCAGAATTTCATGGCGCAGATCGCTCCAAGTCCACGATGTCTCCCCATTGCCTTCAAATATGGATTTCACTCTCAGGTTGCCGCTGAGATCCGGCGAAATGGGGTTCTTCCTGTTGCCATTTTCCCATGCTACCATAGTAAAGACTTGACTGTTTGGGTCTTTTTCATTTTCGACGTACTCTCCGTCTTCGTTAATTTGGAAAAACGGTCCTGCTATTAAGTCTAATTTTATGTTGAATCCACTGGGATACTTAAATATAATATCTTCCATGTGACTTGCGTCCGTGCCTATTAACACATCATCATTTTTTTCTTCTGTTTTTGAGCCGCCCAGAGTAAAGAACAGTGGTGTAAATGTTGGGCGAGTTATTTTTCCGAAGTCGATGCACGTCATAAATGGCTCAACATCTCCCTCGATAACCTCTGCATGAATGGTGACGCCGAATGCAGGCATTTTGAAATTAGTGCTGTTACCTGAATTTTCATAATATACGGCATCCGTGCGGTCGTTTATTACTGTCCATACTATTTTGTAGCCCTCTGGCGGAGGCTCTGCGCTCATTGTTATTATCGAGGATAGCGCTTCTGTATGCTCGGGAGCCCACTTTGTTCCTGATTCATCCAATCTAATGGAGCTACTTGTCACTGTTACTTTATGCTTATGGCTCTCATCATCGACGCTAATCCTGAATAGATAGTCCTTGCGTGGCCATAGTGAATGATTTTCAGTTACGGGGTCATTTTCGAATTTTTGGTCGGCTTGTGTGAAGTTTGACTGTTTTGTAAACCAGCCGATTATACCGTGCCTCACATCTTCTAATGTAGTTTTTGTCAATGGAGCTTCAGGCCACTCCGCTGTGCCGTACTTATAAGGGTTTTCATGCCCGATTCTTGAAAAAATGCGAGACGTAATATTGTCACTCATCTCGAAAATTACCTGCCAGCCCAGCACTATATTGGGGCTGTCTTTTGTCTGCCTCGCCGGCCACATGTCACTGCTAACGTAAGCGATTCTCTCCAAGTCTCCTATTGTGGCAGCTTTACCATCTTCCCTCCGAGCTATCATAGTGCCGGGGGCATCGTTGCTCTGAGGACTCATAGTTAAAATTGCTCCATCCAACAATCCATCATTTAAGATATTTATGACTAGGTTACTATCATTTCGCGATACACTGTCGTTTTCTATAGCTCCGTGTCCTATTCTTGCTCTACCTCCAAAGTTCATTGTGCTGCCTTCCATCATCAGGACACCTCTCTCATCGGGTGTTTGACCATGGTTATCGACAACTAAACCGCCTTTCATCGTGAAAGTGCCACCGTTGTTGATTTGTACACCCCCTGCAGTACCATTATTTGCCCGATTGTTTATGATAACGGATTCATTGAGCATTTCCAAAGTGCCACCTTTATTAATCGCTACTCCTCCTCCACTACCAGTCATTGTGCCCACTCTTTGCCCATCTAATATAATGCCCCTGCCTAAGGTTAGATGTCCGCCCTCGCCTATCACAAAATGCCTTTGAGTGTTGCTCAAAGGGTATATTATACTTACTTTGTCCATACCCGTTGAGAGTGTAACCTGACGAGTTACATTTATTGCCCCTTGAATAGTACTATTATTGATTATATCTGTCATTCCACCCGAATCGCTTATTTCGAAGTTGTAGAAACCACCCTCAATCCAATCCATGTGGTCGCTATAGCGATTTGTATATGCCGGATGTATCTTGACTTGATTAGTGCCTAAACCATCATCTTGACGCTCTATAATATCTCTAAGACGAACCCAATCGAGACCATATAGTATCACGTTTGAGCTGCCGGGTTCTTGCCTCCTTATATTATAGTTTGAATCTGTATAAAAGAACTTATCTAAAGTATCTTTATCCGCATCCCCACCATCTTCTCTCGTGGCTATCATCGTTCCCGTGATATCGGTGTCCAAGGAATGTATCGTGATACTTGCATCATCTTTAAAACCGTCCGTCAAAATGTTGATTACTTGGTCGCTGTTATCGCGCAGAAGTGTGTTGTTGTCGTTTGATATAGTCGGTCCGTTGCCTATTCTTGCATTACCACCGACATTTATTGTAGCACCATTTTGCATTACAACACCTATGGCGGACGAGCCTGCAGTGGGGCTTGAATTCCCATTTACTTCACCGCCCCTCATGGTGAAGGTGCCTCCGTCGTTTATTTGCACGCCCCCCGCATTATCGACGACTCCTCGATTGCCTCTGATAACGGAGCCATCGTCCATTTCTAAAGTGCCGCCGCTATTAATCGTCACTCCGCCGCCGCTATTAATCGTCACTCCGCCGTCACTAATCATGGTGCCGGGTCTCTGTCCATCCAGTATAATTCCGCCACCCAAAGCCAAATTTCCACCTTGGTGTATTACAAAGTGCCTCTGATCGCTGCTCTGTGGGTGCAGCAAACGTATGTCGTTTGCACCTGTAGCAAGCGTAACTGTACGCCTGACATTTATCGCTGAGTCGATGCCGCTGCTGTTTATTAGATCTGTCAGTTGCTCCGATTCACTTATCACGAGGTTATAGATGCTTCCGCTCCCCCATGTTGTTATCCAATCTGCTCCGCCTCCCGGCACCGGTGTACCGCTCTCGTGCGACGTGCCCGCCCGATATATAGTGATGCGAGTGATGTTTCCGATTGCATCGAAAGTGGCGTCAAAACCATCGTGGTCTGTGGCTTCGATAATATTTCGTAGGCGTATCCAATCGGCGACTACTATGTCACCTGTGTTTGGTTGCATTTTCGCTTTTTGCATTATGGGTGCATCTATCGGAGCTTCGTCATCTTGCTTTTCCTCATTTTCGTCAACTGATTCATCTTCCGGATGGTAAAACTCATCCCCTGCAGGTTCTTCAAAGTTGTTATTTTCGCTGTTTTCGGATGCAGTTTCGATTTCGTTTGGGACTTCAGGTTTCTCTTCCGGGATTAAGTCAACAGACTCACTTTCGCCCGGCGTGTTTGTGCCGCCCACATTTTCTTCGGTTATGGGTAACTCAAGCACCGGCTCTTGTGGGTTTTCTTCCGCAGGGTTTTCAGGAGCCACAGATGTGTCGGGCTCAACACTTGCTTCAAGCTCGCCCGGCTGAGCAAAGACACTAAGCGGTAATGCCACCGATATAGCCATAGCAAGTATCAGCGTTATTGTTATAATCTTACCTAGAGCTTGATTGATTTTCATGACTCTCCCTCCCACGGTTGTATGATATATTCGATTGTAAAAGTCGTTTTCTTAATTGAAAATGGAAAATGGAAAATTAGGCGAAATTTGACTTAAATTGTTAAACTATGCAATTTTATTGAAGTTTTGATAACAATTTTCAATTTTCCATTTTCAATCAGTTTCTCCTCTGACCCAGCACCGCTTCCATTAGGCGTTGCATGTCTTTTTTTGATTTTTTGTTTTGCGAAATTATAAGTATTACTAAAAGGAATATAACTAACGCTCCCCCTCCTGCGGCGATTATCGCCCACATGGGGATATTCATCCACCAACTTGGATCCGGGCGCTCTTCGCCTGTTATGTTTATTGCGCCTTCTTTGAGTTCTGCCGCCCACCGGTCGTCTACTGTGAAGTTTTCCTCGAAATACCACGTTTGCTCCTCATGGGTGATTGTCAGCCGCGCTACGTAATCTCCCGCTTCTATGCCATAGCCTGCCTCGTCGACTAATGTAAAGGGAAATATGGAGTTTGGAGCCATTTCCACATTTTGTATTTCACGCTCAAAAAAGATTTGATTGCTGCCCACCGGTGTGATTTCTGCCGATACTGTGAAGTCTCTTACTATTCTTGGCTCGGGATTTCTTATTCGTGCTACAACTGACACTCTGTGATTTGTGAGTTCTGCCGTGACATCTCTGAGCAAAAATTCGACCGGAATATTTTGGTCTGCACCTTCACTTTGCATAAGCCTGACGGCAATTATATGTGAAAAGCGGTTTACAATTCCACCCGCTGCTATTTCTTCTTCTGTCGGCTCTGCGGTTACTTTTATGGAGCCGAGAAGTATTCCTTCAAACGGCTCATCGGGAACTACCATCTTGAGAGGCACTTGTATCGTTGTCTCCGGTGCAACTGTTATTGCACTATCGGACACTGTTAGAATGTCTCCAATCGAAAACTTCATTGTTTCATCAGATAACCCTGCTGATGTGTAGTTTATTTCTGCGTTTCGGCTGGTGGAAGCCGTTATAATTTCCACCAGCATCAAAACTTCCCTATCCTGCATGTTATCAATCGTGATGAGCAAATCCTGCTCCTGACCGGGATACACGATAAGGTCAAAAAATGAACTTCCGTTGTCGCGCTGATTTTCAGGCAATACAGCATTAACCGAGAATCCCATAGCCGCAGCTGTTATGTTAAGTGCAAAGGCACTCAGCATCACTAAAGCTATAATTGACACTAGTTTTCTTGCTTTTTTTTGCATTTATACTGTACCTCCGCTTCTGCGCTGCAACTCAACTTATTTAGGTGTGTCCATAACGAACCATGTCATTTTGGCTGTGTATACATTGTTTGCGCTGATTTTTGAGTTGGGAACCTCCATAGTGACATCCCAAGAACCTCCGAATGCACCACTTTCTGTAAACTGTGAAACCAATAGGAGACGATTAATTGCTTGATCCGGTTCCAGCCCATTATCTTCACTGGAGCTCAGCGACACACTGACATCATCTCCTCCTCCATCAAACACTATTCTGTTGGCGCTTCCGTCAAAATGAATTCTGAAGCCCTTTAAAGCAATTTGACCGTCGCTATCAACAAAATCGGTTATTGATACACCTAGTCTGAGGTAGTCTAGGCTCGTATTGTTGTTGGTGATTATCGCTCCTGTCGGGACCGGCATATCAGTTGTTTTGTCTCTGTTTTTGTAAGTCGTTTGGCTTCCAAAAAGATTCATGTGAAGCATAAGGTCTGAGAACCAAAGATTCATCGCACCCAGCTTCGTATACTCTTCCGGGAGTTCCGGTTCCCTGGGTTGATCGGGGGGAATAATAATTGTTTCGCCGCGTCCGGTCTTTGCGCCGGCTTCACCGCTTTCTGTTCCCGCAGGGTCTGTCATCGTTGCTGTTGCTGCCAGGGCAAAAGTCAATGCTACTATCAGGATTAATGCTACAAGTTTCTTTTTCATGGTTCTCTCCTTTTCCATAAATTATGTTTTATTTATAGTAACTCGTTTGAACATCGAGATCACTACCTGAAATAGAGATTTGCTGTTTGTTCCTCTTTTTAAAATAGTGGCAACATAATAATATTTCGCACTATGCTTTTTTAAAGTTTTCAATTAATTTTTTGTGAACGTACCGATTCATCCTCATGTTCAGTTTCTTTTCCACGCTTGAATACAAACTGCATAGCAATTACTTGTGCTGCAAATATAGCTGTCTGTGCCAGAGTCCACCAGTCAATCAGGAACATTGGTAGGCTCATATCTTGTGTCAACAGAAATAGTATGACGCCTAAAACTCCTGCGCCAAGAGCCGCAATCAGCCAAATTTTCCTGTGCTTTCTCTCCTCTTCCGTATATGCCTCGGATTCCTCTTTGTATTTTTCTCCGTGGCGCTTTCTGATTATGAGGCGAATTAACAGCCATATGATGATAATTACACCGAGTATCGTAAGTATCAAATTTACCAAAGCCCATGCAAGGACGCCTGCCGGGGCAAAAATGCCTGTTTCACCCCACGGGAAAGCTATTGTCGGTATATTGGGGTCCAGACCGTTTATGGTAAAATATTCATCTTCCTCGTCTTGCTCAATGATTTCAAGCTCTCGGAGTTCAGCTTCTCCCTCCGCCGGTGGGGCGGATGGTGGCTCCGGTGGTGTCTCAGCGTCATCAGGCACATCTAAAACAACAAGTGGTTCAGCATCTTCAGCGGGTGGTGCGGGTGGTGGTGCCGGCAGTGCCGGGGTTGGCGTTGGACTCGGGCTTGGGCTTGGACTCGGGCTTGGGCTTGGACTTGGGCTCGGGCTTGGACTCGGGCTTGGACTCGGGCTTGGGCTCGGACTTGGACTCGGACTTGGGCTCGGACTTGGACTTGGACTCGGACTCGGACTCGGGCTTGGACTTGGACTTGGACTTGGACTTGGGCTTGGCGCAGGTGTCCATCTTGCGATAAGAATTACAGTGCTCTGCGGCATTATAAAGTTCGTTCTTGCTAAGGAAAACGCCTCTGTTACCCCTGTGAAAAGTTCCCGGTAGGTCCAGCCGGCAAAGGTATAACCTGCCAAAGTTGGCCCGGACAAAAGATTTACGGTTGTGCCCACGAAAGCGCTACCTACGCTTATGGCATTGCTTATGACCAACTCTTCGCCCTGCCCCATGAAGTAGGCTACGGCAAGTGCAGGCCAGTTGCCCGTCTCTGCTCCCGCTTCGCCTTCGAGTTCTCCCACAGTACCCGGCATCGGTGCCGCCAATCCCGGCAGGGCTATCAAAGTCAGGGTCATAATAGTGATCAAAAATATGGCAAACGCTTTTTTTACTATGCGCTTATTCATCACTGCTCCTCCTATGGTTTTTCGCCTTTGGGCTTATCAATATACATAATCCGATAAGTCCCGCTGCACAGCCTGCAATCGCAGTAACTGCGACTGAGCTGACTGAAAGTTCTGCTGTCTCGCTTGCAACGCCAAAAAGCATACCCTCCTGCTTCAGTGCCTCACACAGCAACGCACCAATAGGTGCAATGGTGAACTTCATTACGACCGGTTTTTTTTCTGAGGATTTGTGCTTTTTGATATCTTCTCTAAGTTTTTCCCTCGCAAGTATCAGATATCTCGAAACATTTTGGTGAGTTATATCCATAATCTTTGCAACTGTTGTAACGCGGTAGCCTGAGTAATAGTGGAGCATGACCGCCTCTCGCTGTCTTTCCGGCAACTGCTGCACAAGGGATAATATCATTTTGCGTTCTTCTGAGTTTTCAAAACTTATAGATGGTATATATTCATTACGTTCTTCGACAAATTCTTCCAAGTAGTCTTCTATATCTAAAAGGATTCCTCGTTTGGTGCGCTCTGTGAGATATTTATTTTTTTTATTTATTGTGATAGTCGTGAGCCACTGCTTGAATGCTTTCGGTTCGCGAAGCTTGCATATATCTTTGCAGACATCATAGAGCACATCTTGTGCTAAGTCCTCGGCATCTTGTGGGTTGCTCACAAGGTATGTCGCCATATACAGCACGTCTCTGGCTACGGTATCACACAAATGACACAGGGCTTCTCTGTCGCCGCTCACTGCTCTTGTTATCGTGGGTTCAAGTTCACCGTACAGGGCATTTGCTCTTTTGCGTCCTCTCACTTTGATAGACATCTTGACATGCACCCTCTCTCAATTTCATGATATCTTATCTTTTTGCATCGTCAAATTCGGCAATGCCATTTTTCACAATCAGCATCCCAACTTCTATGTCTATGCCATCAATCTCCTTATAAACAGTCCACACCCCATCCGGCACTGCATCGTGCATTCCCTGAGGCATGAGCATCACTTCAAAGCTCTCCTCATTTATTAATGTTATTGCAGAGTTTAATATGTCCTCGTCAAAAATCAGACCCATGAGCGGTATTTCCAATCCGGGAATTTCTAAATATGCATCCCCGGATTCCTGCTCAACCGCAAATATTCTCGGAAATGCTGTCAAAGCGAGTGCAACTACAGCAACCATGGCAGAAAACACGGCAATCCGATAACGCTTCGGTTTTTTTGGTGTTTTTTTGATATTTATCTCTGCAAAATAGCCTGATAAAATCATTTCTCTTATAGGTGCAGCTACTCTTTCTATCTGTTCGTCGCTTATTGTCATTTTTGCATCTTCTTTTAGTGCGTATGTGATAATTGAGGCGATTTTTTTATCATCGTATTTCGAAATAAAAGTAGGTCTCTTCACCATTTCTTCGCCTCTCTTTCCATGATGTTTTGCTTCAAAATAATCATCAAAGTCGTTCGGCCTGCTTTTCACCTCTTAGTAGTTAAGTGTAACGCTCACGCCATTTCGCACTATGGCTTTTACGTTAAATTGTAAATGATATGTAAACAAAACATGAAAGCAAAATTTTGCACTTCAGAGTAGCGAAAAGCAGGTATTTTTCGCTTAAATTGCGCCATAAAAACGTCAATCGGAGGTCAGTGCAATATATGGAATATTTTTGTGGTTTTTTTATGCTAAAAATGTGGTTATTTTGTGGTTTTGCCGGCTTTCAGGGTAGCAAAATGCGTCGCACAATTACGTGTGCAACGCTTTTTCAGCTCTGTGTTCATTTGCGCCCCTTACAAAATCCTAATTGTCTCAACGCTTAGACATTCTCCTGTTATATCGTCGATTTCAAATATTGCGCCTTCCAGTTTAGCGGGACCGGTGGCGGGTTTGTAGCGGTCAGTTGGGTTCCCAAGGAAATGCTCCACCGGTTCTTTGGGCTCCATGCCTATGATTGAATTTACGGCACCTGTCATTCCTATGTCTGTTATGTAGCCTGTTTTTCCGGCGAACACTCTGTTGTCCGACGTTTGCACGTGGGTGTGGGTGCCCCAAACTACTGAAACTCTTCCGTCTAAGTGGTATGCCATGGCATATTTTTCACTGGTCATCTCTGCGTGGAAATCTACCAAAATGATTTTTGCTTCCACTTGCTTTAAGATTTTATCAACTTCATGAAACGGGTTATCACTCTCCATCGGCACACCTACTCTGCCTATGAGGTTTATTACGCAAACTTCGCCAAAGGAGGAGTCGAACACTCCCCAACCGCGGCCGGGTGCTTGCGGTGCGAGGTTTGCAGGGCGAAGAGTATATCTGCTGTCGTCGAGGAAATTGCAAATTTCCCTGCGGCTCCAAACATGGTTTCCCAAAGTTACAACATCCGCTCCCGCATCAAGCATCTCCTCAATTTGGCTTGGTATAACGCCAAGACCTGATGCGTTTTCGCCGTTTACTACGGTGAATGCTATATTATAGTGTTTTTTTATGGTTCTGAGTTTTTTCGAGAAAAATTCAAGCCCCACAGGCCCGCAAATATCGCCAACGGCAAGTATGTTAACGCTCATGTGCTTTCCTCTTTATAAAACAATTTCTATTGCATGACTTTTTATTTTTATGTCTACATTTTTGTGTTTACCACCGTCTTCACCATCTACTGTCCATGCTACTTCCTCTTCAAAGTCAAAACTCACGGTTTTGGCGTGAAGCATTATAAAGTTGTCTCCCTCATAGGTCTGCATGACCAGACTTGTGAGTATCTCAGCATAGTCGGCTAAAACCACCGGTTGTCTCACTAACACAACTTCAAATTCTCCGTCAGCTAGATCAACACGGTTTGGATTTAGCTTTACCAGTCCTGCCACGGACGTGGAATTTATTACTCCGCCGAATATGAACTCGCCTTCAATTACGTTGTCATCATATCTGACGATTGTGCGCCGCGGCACTATTGCTGCAACTTCTGCTAAGCCGCCGAAAACATATGCAAGATGCCCAAGCGATTGTTTTGCGCTCTGTGGTGTGTTATAGGAGACTCCCGTAAATGCTCCGAACGCCGCTATGTATGTGAAATATCTCTCTCCGAAGAGCCCTATGTCTAGTGGAGTTGGTGTGCCGCCTATGATTTTCTTTGCAGCCGCCGAGGGGTCTTTTGTCAGCGCAAGGGTTGTTGCAACGTCATTTGAAGTGCCTGTGGGAATGTATCCCACGGGGATTTTCACTCCTGCTTGCAGAAGTCCCGATATGACTCCGCTCAAAGTTCCGTCACCGCCCACACACACTACTAAATCATGGCCTTTTGAATACTCAAGTGCAAGTTCCTCCGGATTTTTTTCATGCGAAAAAAACACTGTGACGATGTAGTCCACTTCACAGAGGTTTGACACAATCGAACCGAGGGCTGTTTTAGACAGCCCCCTGCCCGACATTGGATTAATAATGAGCATCATTCTTTTGTTCATACTAAAAGGTACCTCCGAAAACTTTTGGAGGATTTTTAAAATTAAAATCCTCCGTCATTCTGCGCGAAGTCGCAGAATCCAGTATATCAGATTAAAGACCTTACTTTAATGACTCCTTCTACTTTGCCGAGCTTCTCTGCCAGACCACCCGGTACTTCTGCTAAATCAATCAGCGCATATGCTGTTTCTTTCCCTTCTGCTGCAACGTATAGCGTCTCTTCGACTTTTGCACCTGATGAGCTGATTTCAGCTTTTATTTTTGCATTTATCTCAGGCTTATTGTCGTGAATTATGCATATTCGAGCTTCAGCACTGCGCGGCAAATTTGCCGCAGGCAGGTTGACCGAATTGGTTATGTTTCCGTTTTCTATGTAGTCAATAATTTGCTGTGCCGCCATACTAACACAGTTTGCCTCGCTCTCTGATGTTGAGGCTCCGAGATGCGGTATCGCTATGATTCCGTTTACTCCTGCAGTCTTAGCGTTTGGGAAGTCCGTAACGTAATTCCCGACTTGCCCTGATTCGATCGCCGTAATGATGTCGTCGTCGTTTACAAGCTCTGCTCTTGCCGCATTTATGATTTTTACACCTTTTTTCATTTTTGCAATAGTTTCTTTGTTTATAAAATGTTTAGTCGCTTCCATATATGGCACATTTATTGAGATATAATCAGACTGTGTGTATATTTCGTCGAGATTTTCTATGCGCTTTACTTCCGAGGACAGCAGTTTTTTCGACTGTTCTGACATATATGGGTCATACCCAAGTACGTTCATACCCAAAGCTCGTGCCGCATTTGCTATTTTAACACCTATTGCTCCAAGCCCAATGACGCCAAGGGTTTTTCCTAAGATTTCCGCCCCTGCGTACTGCGCCTTTTGTATTTCGACCATCGCAGGTATTTCGGTTCCTTTGTCTGCAACACTTTTGACCCAGTTTGCACCTGCAATTATGTTGCGCGAGGCAAGAAATAACGAGCATATAACAAGCTCCTTGACCGCTTCGGCATTTGCACCGGGGGTGTTGAATACCACAATGCCCTCTTTGGCACAACGGTCGATGGGTATGTTGTTAAACCCCGCTCCCGCACGCGCAATGCACAGAAGCTGAGGACTGAACTCCATCTCGTGAATCTTGGCACTGCGAAGCATAAGCGCCTCAGCATTTGCTGTATCATGCCCGACCTCATATTTTGACTTGTCAAACAATTCCAGTTTTGGCGATTTTATGTTATTGAGCAGATTAACTTTATACATTTTCATTGTTCCTTTCGTGTAGTGTGTCTCAACACCGTTCGGCGACTACTGATGACCAGCATCTGTAATAATCTACTATTTGGAGCAGTGCTACCTAATCCCGAAAGAATAGCTTGTTGATTATATCATGGGCCGGCACTACAGTCAATATAAGTAAAAGCTCATATAAGTAAAAGCTCAGCCGGAAACTTGACACCAAGCCCATTAAGTTCTATACTACATAAAAACAACTAATCGCAGAGACTTTCGCAATTTTACACCATTATCTCAGAAAGGCGGAAATTTGAGTGTTATCTAAATTTGATGGTGTACACAGATTTCACTACGCATGGCTTATCGCCGCTGCCTGTGTGTTGATTACCGGAGCAGGTGTTGGGACTTTTGGCGGTACATTGGGTGTATTTATTATTCCTGTCACTGAAGAGTTGGGATTTTTGCGCGGAGAGTTTACTGCACACCAGACGATATCTTTGATCACAATGATAATACTTACTCCTTTTTTTGGCAGTTTATTTACCCGCTTTGGATTCAGACGTATTGCAATTTCGGGTGCGATTGCTGTTGGCGTGGTCTTGCTTGGGTTTTCTTTTTCTACACATTTGTGGCATTTTTACGCATTGGCTTTAGTTAGCGGAATGTTTATAAACGGCGTGGGAATAATGGCAGTCGGGATTCTTATAAACAGGTGGTTTGACGATAAAAAAGGCATAGCAACAGGGATTGCTTTTTCGGGCAGCGGACTGATGGCGGCAATTATGATTCCCGTGTCGAATATGATTATAGAGGCTTACGGCTGGCGGTTTGGATTTCGGTTTTTATCCTTTATAATGCTCGGAATTTTGATTATAGTCATATTGTTTGTCGTGAAGGATACTCCGGAGGATATCGGGCTAAAGCCCTACAGGGTGAAGAAAAATAGTGATAAAACCGAGGAAAAGCCTGTCGTTGCCGCCATCGAAGGGCTCACAAGGGGTGAGGCAATCCGCAAAGCCTCATTTTGGTTACTTGTGGCAGCCACATTCGGCATAGGGCTTTCACAAGCCGGGGCGCACGTAAAAACCGTCGCATTTCTCAATGACATCGGGTATTCTCCTGCTTTTGCATCGACGGTTGCTTCTGTTTATATGATTATACTCACCGGTAATAAACTTCTAATCGGCTGGTTTATGGATCGCATAGGCGCATTTAGAGGCGGCTTGCTGATGGGTGTTTGTTGTGCTATATTTCCAATGCTGGCTCTGTTTGCCGAAAATATTCCTGTGATGTGGGCTTATGTCATAACGCTCAGTATTGCTTCAACGGGTGCAACGATTCTCGGCCCGGTTATTACAGCAAAATATTTTGGCCGTAAGGATTTTGCAAAAGTTTTTAGCATTGTTTCGATGGCGACTATGACCGGGGTGGCAATATCCGTACCGGGCTTGGGTTTTGTTTTTGACATCACGGGCGGGTACGACTTGGCGTGGTATTTGACTATCGGCTTTGGGATTTTGGTTTGTGCGAGCTTGGTTGGTGTCCATATGATGCGGGGGAAAGCTGCATAGCTAATTTTCGAGTTCAAACTTGCGCATGAAGGCGGCAAGCTCTTTTGTTCCCTCTATTGGCATGGCGTTATAGATTGATGCTCTCATGCCGCCAACTGCTCTGTGACCTTTGAGTGTGTCAAAGCCTGCGGCTTTTGCTTCTTTTATGAATTTGTCGTCAAGCTCCGGACTCGATGTTCTGAATGTTACATTCATGTCGGAGCGAGCTTCTTTTTCAGCGCATCCGATAAACATTTTGCTGTCGTCGAGCACGTCATAGATATATTTTGACCGTTCGGCTTTTAACTTTGCCATAGCTTCCAGTCCGCCTTGTCTGTCAAGCCATTTCAGCACGAGTCCGAGCATGTAAATGGTGTAGCACGGTGGTGTGTTGTTCATTGAATCTGATTCGCTCATCACTTTATAGCTCAGTAGTTTGGGCGTGAGAGGATGCTCGTTTCCGACTAAATCTTTATTGACAATAACAACTGCCGCGCCTGCGGGCGCCATGTTTTTTTGCACACCTGCGTAAATCAGACCGTATTTTGAAACGTCAATGGGCATCGAGAGTATGTTTGACGACATATCGCAGACCAGAGGTACTTCGCCTGTTTCGGGTACATATTGCCACTCTGTGCCGAAAATTGTGTTGTTTGAGCAATAGTGGAAGTATGATGCATCTTCAGATACGTCTATATCTTTTTGTGCGGGGATGTATGTGTGGTTTTTGTCTTCGGAACTGCAAGCTACGTGGATTTCACCGTATTTTTTCGCTTCTTTCATTGCAACTGTAGAGAAGTTTCCTGTGACTGCGTAGTCGGCTTTGCCTGTTTTTCCGATTAGGTTCATCGGGATTGCGGAAAATTGCATTGTTGCTCCGCCGGGCGTGAACAGGATTTCATGTGTGTCAGGCACTTTCAGTATGCGCTTTAAATCGGCTTTTGTCTCCTCGAATATTGCCATGTAGGGTTTTCCTCTATGGCTCATCTCCATCACCGACATGCCCGTGCCTCTGTAGTTTGTCATCTCTTTTGCTGCTTCTTCCAGTACTTCCAACGGAAGTGTTGATGGGCCTGCCGAAAAATTAAATACGCGCTCTGACATTATGTTTTCCTCCTGTTAAATTTTTACATTTACTGTTTATTCTCTTATTTATTTTTAGTAGAATTATATAATATTTTGCTTGTTGTGTCAATTTTAATTGGTTCTCTACAGGGTTCTCTGCGGGTTCCCGCAGACAAAAGGTGTAAAAAATTTTAGCACCACTCAGCCGCCTCTTTGCCACCGGTGCACTTAGTTTTGTTTAGGTTTTTTACTTTTCTTATACTGGCTTTTCTCATGTCGGTCGGGCTGCTAATATTTTTTACACCTTTTGTCTGCTCAGCTTTCTGCAATGCCTGTCATTTTGTTGTTTTCTATGCCTGTTAGTTTTATTTTTTTTATACTGTTTCTTTTATATTCGCCTTTTACTTTTACTTCTATGTAATTTGTTGTGTGACCTGTGCTGTGGCCGTCTTTTTTTTGCTCGAATAGGACTTCTGCTGTTTTTCCTATTTGGGTTTCTTTGAATTTTTTTGCGCTTTGGTTTGCTGTTTCTGTGGCTGCTTTTGCGCGTTCTTTGCTTACCGGCTTTTCTACCTGATTTTGCATTTCTGCCGCTTTGGTTCTTGGGCGGGGAGAGAATGGGAATATGTGCATGGTCGAGAAATTCGCCTCTTCAAGGAATTCCAGTGTTTCCTTAAATTCCTTACTTATTTCGCCCGGAAATCCCGTTATTAAATCCGCTGATATTGCACAGTCTTTGAAGTTTTTGCGTAGTGATTCCATTGCTTTTTTAACTTGCTCTGTTTTGTATTTTCGCCCCATGCGGGCTAGTGTTTCATTTGAGCCGCTCTGTAGGGATATGTGGAAATGGTTGCATAAACTTGGTATTTTCGCCAAGTCTGCGCAGAATTTTTCTGTTAGTATAGTTGGGTCTAAGGAGCCTATGCGTAGGCGGGTTTTTGGTGCGACTTCAGCTATTTTTTTTAGTATGCTTATCAGGTTTTCGTCTTTTAAGTCCTTTCCGAATGATGATATCTCTATTCCTGTTATGACTATTTCTTTATAGCCCTGTGCGTAGAGTTCCTCTGCCTCTTTTATTATGTTTTCAGGTTTTTCTGAGCGCGAATGTCCTCTGGCATAGGGTATTATGCAGTAGGCACAGTAGTTGTCGCAGCCGTCTTGGATTTTTAGGAAGGCACGGGTGCGGGTTGTTTTGGTTGGTTTTTTCGGTAAGTGGTTTACGGAGTTTTGTTTATCTGTAAATTGTATGGGTTGCTCTGTTACATGAACGCTTTTCTGATTGTCATTGCTATATTCTCTGTTACTTTTTTCTGCCACAAACTGTTCCAGCTCCTGTGCGAGTTCTGCCTTATCGCCTGTTCCGCTCACGAAATCTACTCCTAGTGTGTTTATTTCGTCCGGCTCAAGCTCCGAGTAACATCCACACACTGCTATTATTGCGTTTTGTTCCTGTCTTTTTATACGGCGAATTGCCTGTCTTGATTTTCTCACACTTTCCGCTGTCACTGAGCAGGTATTTACAATGCACAAATCGCAGCCGGCACCGAGTGCCGCGCGCTCGTGCCCCCGCTCTGCCAGCGCTCTGTCTAACGTGTTTGTGTCACACTGATTTACTTTGCACCCCAGTGTTGTTGACGAAAATCTCATGTTTGTTTGAGCCTTTCTGTTTTCAATCATTATACCACAAATTTTGTATTTACAGCAGGAAATTTTCTGTTATACTGTACTGTATGGGTAACGAAACAGTTTATTTTGACAGTGCGGCATCTACTCAGGTGCATGAAGATGTTCTTGCGGCTATGGTTCGGTTTATGCGAGACGATTACGGCAATCCTTCTTCTATGCATAGTCGGGGACGGGGGGCTGAAGCGGCTCTTCGGCTTGCGAGAGAGCATATTGCCGGTTCAGTTTCTGTGGATCCTAAAAATGTTATTTTCACTTCAGGGGGAACTGAGGCTAATAATCTTGCTATATTTGGTGTGATTGACAGGCTTTCGCATCGCGGTAAGCATATTATCACTTCTGAAATAGAGCACAGCGCTGTTTTTGAGTCTATGAAAAAGCTTGAATCATCGGGTTTTGAGGTCACTTACTTGAGTCCCGATGAGTTTGGGCGGATTCCTCCGCGCTCTTTTGCGGATGCTCTGCGTGAGGATACTGTTTTTGCCTCTATTATGCATGTCAATAACGAAATTGGTTCGCTGAACCCTATTGAGAAGTATGCTCGTGAGATAAAGCGCAGAAAGTTAGGCACTATTTTGCACACCGATGCTGTGCAGAGTTTTTGTAAAATTCCCTTTAGCTTCACTTCATTGGGTGCTGACCTCGTTTCTGTGAGTTCCCATAAATTGCATGGTCCTATGGGCGTGGGTGCGCTTATTATCTCTGACAAAGTTCGCCTCTCCCCTGCTCTTTTAGGCGGTGGGCAGGAATACGGCAGACGTGCGGGTACTGAGCCTCTCTCTGCAATTATTGGTTTTGGTGAAGCTGTTAAGATTGCACATTCTGAGGCGCAAATGCTCTCTGAAAATGCCGGATCGCTAAGAGATTTTGCGGTTAGCTCAATTGAAGCTGAGCTCCCCGAAGCAGTTATCATAGGTGAAGGTGATTCTCCATATATAATGTGCCTCGCACTCTCCGGTTTCAAAGGTGAGGTGCTGATGAATTATCTTGACGGCGAGGGCATATGCGTCTCGCGTGGCAGTGCTTGCAAAAAAGGCACTCGCAGTCGAGTTCTTGAGGCGATGAAGCTAAAAAACGCAGTTATTGACGGTGCAATCAGGGTGAGTTTTTCAAGGTACAACACCAGAGAAGAAGTAGAGCGTTTGGTTGATGTTTTAAAAACAGCGACGAAAACATTGGCAAAAACTAAGTAATATACAAAGGTAGCATGTGGTGGGCTGTTTGCGTAAATTTTTTTGCGAGAACAGCGGCTACATTGTGTGTACGGCAAGAGCAGGCCGACCGAGACGGTCGCCCCTACAGCAAAAAAGCGTAGCAAACAGCCCACCACATACGGAGATACAAAATGCTAAATCAATTTTCCAGAACAGAACTAATTTTCGGTAAACAAGGCATGGCAAAGCTTGCGGAGTCAAGAGTTGCTGTGTTTGGTATCGGCGGTGTGGGCGGTTATGCTGTTGAAGCGCTTGTCCGCAGCGGTGTGGGTTGTCTCGACCTGTTTGACGATGATAAAATCTGCCTGACAAACCTAAACCGCCAACTTCATGCGACTCAAAAGACAATCGGAATGTATAAAGTTGATGTTGCAAAGGAGCGTATTTTAGAGATAAATCCGAGTGCAACAGTTCAAGCTCACAGACTTTTTTACCTGCCTGAAACATCCGGTGAGGTTGACTTTTCTAACTATGACTATGTAATTGACGCCATTGACACCGTCTCAGGGAAAATCGAACTTGTTCTGCAAGCAAAGAGCTCCAATGTACCCATAATTTGCTCCATGGGTGCAGGAAATAAAGTAAATGCCTCTGCTTTTGAGGTTGCAGATATTTACAGTACTTCGGTTTGCCCTTTGGCAAAAGTTATGAGGCATGAGCTCCGTAAGCGAGGTGTCGAAAAGCTCAAAGTTGTGTATTCCCGTGAGATTCCCATGGCTCCGATTGAAGATGCAATAGTGAATTGTAATGTAAACTGTGTCTGCCCGCCCGGCACAGCGCGAAAGTGTACGAAACGCAGACAAATTCCGGGTAGTAACGCCTTTGTTCCGTCCGTTGTTGGGCTTATTATTGCAGGTGAGGTTATCAATGATTTAACTTATGAGCATTAATTGGTAACTGTTCACACCGCGGTTGATTCCCGCAGATAATGGGCAATTTACCCGGTGAAGTGTAACTAACGTTGTGACTTTTTTGTGACATTTTACCCCCGCCTATTGCATTTATTTTATGGTTTTGATACAATTAAAGCAACGTTAGTTTTTTGAGAGGAAATTGGCATGAGTAGATTACTAAAAATTATTTTTGTTTTAGTTTCCGTCGTATCTGCGATGGTTCTGCTCGCCTCATGTGATAGCATACCTATTCCCGGCCGAGAAGACATCGGTTCAAATCAGAGGCCAAGTGACCCGGTAGTTGTCAATATTGATGCTACATCGTCCTCAAACACCCCCATTTCTCCCGCCCCTGCAATCCCAATTCTTCTCATTCCCGAAGCTTCCGGGACCCTGGTTGAACAAAATGAGCGAGCTTTGTTAGATTTTTCCAACAAGGAAGATGGATACATCATGGTAAGGTGGCTCACAGAAACAGATATGCAGCTTCGCGTGCGAGTCACAGGCCCTACAGGAGTCTTCTATACATACAGACTATGGGCAGATGATCAGTATGAAGTGTTTCCGCTCTCCGACGGCAGTGGGCAATATTCTGTCATGGTGCTTGAACAGGTGGAGGGTACAAACTTTGCCTTGGCACTTGAAGTTACTTTTGATGTTCAGCTCGCAGATGAGTTTGGTCCGTTTTTGCGCCCGAACCAGTATGTCAATTTCAACGAAAACAGCAATGTAGTGGCTGTTGCCGCACAGTTGGTCGCAGGACAAGAAACATTACTTGACAAAATTGCCTCTGTATACAACTTTGTCGCGACACACATCACATATGACGCAGAATTTGCGCAGAAAGTCGTCGATGGATATGTTACGGGATACATTCCCGACCTTGACGATGTTATCGCCAGAGGGTATGGTATCTGCTTTGACTATGCCGCTGTAATGACTGCAATGCTCAGAAGTCAAGGGATTCCCACAAAGATGATTTTCGGCTATGTCGGAGATGTCTACCACGCATGGATCAATGTACACTCGGAAGAAACCGGTTGGATTAACGGTGTAATTTTATTTGACGGCCATGAGTGGACGCTCATGGATCCTACATTTGAATCCACTGCAGGTAACGCCGCCGCCTTGCAAGAATTTATCGGTGACGGAAGTAACTATATCGTAAAATTTCTATTTTAAAAAACACTTGCAAACTTCATTTAAAACTTCTATAATCTATAGTGATAGATTATATGAAATGAGGTTATTCCGTGATGCAAAAAACTCTTAACAATACATATCTATCTATGTTTTGCACCGAGCTGGCTATGCTGCTTGATGCGGGTTTAACTGTAAGTGACAGCATTCAAGTTCTGCAAGACGATAACAACAATAGCGAGTCAAGGGAAGTTACCACCAACCTATATAATTCGCTAATTTTGGGAAACCCTCTTTCAGCTGCGCTCGGCGAAGCCGGAGTTTTCCCAAAATACATGATTCATATGATTGAAGTTGGTGAAAAAACAGGGCGACTTGTGCAAACGCTCCACGCTCTTGCCGAACACTATGAGCGTCAGACCAGGCTCTCTATCACGATAAAAAACTCGGTGCTATACCCTGCAATCCTGCTCGTACTGATGATTGCAGTTGTACTCATTTTGATTGTACAGGTTCTTCCGATTTTTAATGACATCTTTGCTCGCCTTGGTGCTCAGATGGATCCGCTCGCACTCAGCCTTATGCAGTTTGGCGGCTGGCTCACCAATGCCGCTATCGGAATTGCTATAGTTTTTGCTGTGATTTTTGCCCTTTTATTCATAATGTGGGTTATCCCGGCTATCCGCAGAGGTATTAGCCGCTTTTTTGCCGACAGATGGGGCAATAGAGCCATCTTTGGTCGGATTGCATCATCACGTTTTATATATGCTCTCACACTGGCTATGGCAAGTGGTATGGACACAGCAGACTCTATCGACATTGCTTCGAGGGTCAGTGGGGGCTCACGAGTTGTTGATGAAAAACACAGGAAATGCGCTGAGTTGCTTGAGTCCGGCAAAACTCTCTCAGAGGCACTTAATGCCGCGGGAATTTTGTCTGCACAGGACGCTAAAATGCTTTCCGTAGGCAGTGTCAGCGGTAAAGCAGATACAGCAATGGCCGAAATCGCCCGCAGAAGTGATATAAATGTAAGAGACAGCATTGACCGCATCGTTGCAGGTGTTGAGCCAACGCTTGTCATATTGTCGTCTGTGGTGGTAGGCATAATTTTATTGTCGGTTATGTTGCCGCTGATGGGCATTATGACATCTATTGGGTAAATTTTGATAACTATTAAGTACCCTCGTCATTCTGCGCGCACTAATTTTAAAATTAAAATCTTGTAGGGGCGACCGTCTCCGGTCGCCCGTAAAACAGGAACAGGAGCATTAACAGGAATGCGCAAAAGTATTTACAAAAAAAAACCACTTGATTTTTTGAAATCGGCTATATTGCCGCTTGTTTTTGCTGCGGTTATTATTGGTATGATTGTCGTTGGGCTGAGCAGTGCTGATTATTCCAGTCGTGCGGAGGGACTTCGCACTTTGGAAAACAGCATCCGCCGTGCCGTTATTATTGCGTATGCAATTGAGGGAAGGTACCCTGAGAGCATTGAATATATTGAAGAAAATTTCGGGATTCACATAGATAGGGAGAGGTTTATTATACACTATCGAATTTTCGCATCTAATGTACATCCTGAAATTATGGTGATTGCCAGATGATTAAAGCTAAACGAGGACGCAGCATAGATACTATTTTTGTGCTTATTATTTTTTCTATATTTGCTTTTTCCGTACTCATGGTACTCATGCTTGGTGCCGGTATTTACAGAAATATCCATGATATTTCCCGGAGCGGAGAAGATGAACGGACAGCACTTTCTTTTGTACGCACAAAAATAAGAAATATGGACAACTATGACAGTATTTCCGTCGGCGAGTTCGATGGTGTCACCGCACTTTTTCTCTATCAAACTATTGGAGACAGACTATTTCGTACTGTTATCTACAATAGAGACGGCTTTATTTATGAGCTGTTTGCCGAGGCATCTTTAACTCTAACCGGTGCAGCAGGTATGCGAGTTGCGCCTGCTTCGAGCCTAAACTTTGAGAAGACGGAGTTCGGAATGCTTCGGGTCTCCGCCGGAGATTTGAGTATACTTTTATATCTACGTGCTGCTCAGTATAATTGAAAATTGAAAGGGGGATTGCCTGATGACTACTCGCAGTAAGTCCACGCTGTTTTTGATTGAACAGCTCATAGTTGTCGCTGTTTTTGCCATCTGCGCCGTGGCGTGTATCAGTATTTTGACATCTGCCTTTTTCTTTGCAATGGATTCGAGCGATACTTCACGCGCGCTTATTCAGGCTGAAAGCAGTGCTGAGGTTTTTAAGGCTACGGGCGGCGACCTTCAACGTATTGCGGAGCTCACGGGCGGAACTGTCAGCTTTGATGATTCAAACAGACCTATACTAACGGTGTTTTATGACAGGCAATGGCAGGTGGTCTCCTATGAACAGACCGGAGGTTTTGTCTTACACATAGTCAGTAAGCCGGGCGGTTTAGCGGCAGGTTCTGAATCGGGAATTCCGCAGTCTCTTTCTTTGGGTGAGCTTTCGGTTTCGAGAGCCGCAGGAGATTCACTTGTCTCTTTCCCACTTGCGGCGAGGGTTCAATCTTAAACGAGAATTTTCTCACGTCATTCTGCGCGTAGTCGCAGAATCCAAAATATCAGTTCTAAAGTCAGGTCATTTATAGTTCAAGCTTGCCGTGTGGATTCTGCGACTCCGCGCAGAATGACAACAATAAACAAAAAGGTGGTGAGGTAATGCAAAATACAGGTGGAGTTGGCGTCGGAAGTGCGTCTATTGTCCTTGTATTTGCTGTTTTGTGCCTGACTATCTTTTCACTGATTACATTCATTGTCGCTTCAAACGACAGAGCACTTGTAGAGGCTGAAGTAAATCTCGTCGTCGGCTATTATGAGGCTGACACTCTTGCGGAACTCATCTTAGCAGATATCCTGCAAGCAGACGAAATTCCCGCTAACGCACGCGGTGTGGAAATCATGACACATTGGCACAATTCTTTAGAAATGGAAACTGTTTACTTTTACACTCGCATTTCTGACTTCAATGCACTCTATGTTCATTTGGCTTTTCTTGAGGATACGTTTAAAATCCTCAGCTGGCGAATGAGCGATACCGGGCAGTGGGAATACAACCCTGGACTCAATGTTTTTATTGAGGATTAGTATTAATGCATTTAAAATTTTCTGAAAGGTTTGGTCATTAGATAATGATTGATGCTAAAGAAGCGATATTGGAATATTTGAAACGGGCTGTTGAGTTGCGTGTCTCAGACATTTTTATTGGTGCAGGCCGTAAGATAACTTTTAAAGTCAACGGAGCTCTCGTAGCGCAAGATGGCGATATTATCAAGCCTGATGATTCGATGAAACTTATTTCGGGTCTTTATGAGCTTGCAAGCCGCCCTATGACAAGGTATAACGAGTCCGGTGATGATGATTTTCCTGTGACAATTCCGGGGGTGGCAAGATTTCGTGTTAACACCTATCGTCAGCGAAGCACTATGGCGGCTATTATTCGCGTTGTTATGTTTAATATTCCCGACTATAAAGACCTATTCATTCCCGATGCTGTAATGAACATCGCAAAAGAGGTCAATGGGCTTGCTCTTGTCACAGGTCCCGCCGGGAGCGGTAAATCTACAACTCTTGCATGTATCATCGACGCCATAAACAAAACTCGAAACTCACACATCATCACCCTTGAAGACCCTATCGAGTTTCTGCACAGAGATAACGAAAGTCTTGTAAGTCAACGCGAGATTTTCACTGATACCAACTCATATTCGGACGCTCTGCGTGCCGCTCTCAGGCAATCTCCCGACATTATTTTGCTCGGCGAAATGCGAGACCATGAGACTGTCAGAACTGCTATAACCGCAGCGGAGACGGGACATCTTGTCATTTCAACCCTGCACACCATCGGTGCGGCTAATACCATCGACCGAATCGTTGACATCTTTCCGCCTATACAACAACAGCAAATTCGTGTTCAGCTCTCCATGTCTCTCAAAATGGTTGTAACTCAGCGACTCGTCAAGCGCATCGACGGTACAACCGTGCCTGCTTTTGAGGTCATGAGTGCCAATCCGGCTATTAAAAACATTATCCGCGAGGGTAAAACGCATCAAATAAATGCAGTTATCCAAACCTCTTCCGCAGAGGGCATGATTTCACTGGACACCTACATTCTGCAACTTCTCAAAAATGGGGAAATCACCGTCGACACCGCACTTTTAAACGCAAGCAATCACGACCAAATGCAACAGCAAATTACAGCTCTGGGGCTGCGGTAATCTAGTCACCCGCCGCCTGCGGGCGGCACCCTCTTTACTAAAGAATCCAGGGGTCGCCCGGTGTGCGACCCCTACAGGAAACCTCTTTTGTTTGTATTGAAAAGGGTGGGAAGTGGGGGCAATAAAAAAGCACGAGCGCCGACTTGCGACGCTCGATGTGCATTTACATAATGTGAAGATTTATGAGTAATGTTGTATCCGAGAGGAAAAATATTAGAAGTTAGGGTAAATAGTTGTGATGATTTTATCCACTGGAATCTTCATATGGGATATCTTTGTTGAATCACTCTAAGTGTCCATGCCTCCAAACCATTGGTATTGTCCACTCTACACTACTTGAATTTTCATTTGTCGCAAACTTATCAGATTGATATTTATATAACTCTGCAAATCTTTGTTTGTTTTTAAGTAGTTGCTCCTGAGTTCCGTCTTCTGCTACTTTTCCATTTTCTAAAACAATAATTCTATCGGCAAGAAAAACATTAGACAGTCTGTGCGATGTGAAAATAGTCATCTTTCCGTCTGTTATTTTTCTCAAAGCCTCAAAAACTTCATGCTCGGCCTTTGGGTCGAGGTTTGATGACAGCTCATCTAAAATAAGTGCAGAGCGGTTTCTGAACAACACCCTTGCAAGTGCTAGTTTTTGATGCTGACCGCCTGAGAGTTCGATGCCATCATCAGAGAAAAACCTTGTGATGCTTGTTTTAATGCCTTTATCACATTTTTCCCAAATATCATCTGCACCCGCCGCTGATAGTGCTGCTTTGATTCTATCTTCAATGTCATCGTTCTCACTGTCGCAATCTGTATATGCAAAGTTCTCCTCAAGTGTAAAACTTAAGTTTTGCATACCTTGAAAATATACACTGAAATTTGCTCTAATAGAGTGTAATGTATATTCTCTAATATCTTTTCCATTTATCTTTATAACACCTGAATCGGACTCATATAGTCTGAGCAAAAGTTTTATCAAAGTTGATTTTCCTGAGCCGTTTAAACCGACTATTGCAGTTTTTGTGTTTTTATCTAGTGTAAGATTTATGCCATCCAAAGCTTTATCAACTGCTCCAGGATAAGTAAAGCAGATGTTATCAAACTCTATTGAATCAATGCCTTTAAGCTCTAGTTTTCCATCATTTTTTATCTTGCTTTTAAAATCGTTTATACTCTTGAAATTATCTAGTTGCATACGGTTATCATAAACTTGCATTGCAGATAAAGAGAGCATAGATATTGCTCCCCAAAGCTGTGCAGTCAGACCCACAAATAAAGAATAATCACCAACAGTTGCATTTCCACTTATAACACTAAGGGCTATGTCAATGCTTATCAGTGCTATAACTGCTTCGGGTAGAGCTTCCAAAACACATAAAAATACCGTTCTTTTATGTGTTTTTTTTCGTCTTGTATAAAACAAACCTTCCCAAATTCGCTTGTATCTGTGTTTTAGTCTGTATCCTATATCAAATAGCCGAAAATCCTGTGTGAATATTCTCTCGGAAGATATTCCCTGAATATATCCCATTTGCCTCATTCCATTTATCTGTTCTAAGCTCAACATGTATAACGCCTTTGCAAAACCTGCAGCTGCTATTGATGCAGGGATTGCAGCGATTATTAAGGCAACGCTGTAAACTAAGCTCATTTGCGATAGTATTACAAAGGCTAGTAAAAAAGAAAACCCGCTGCTGATAATGCCTATGGTGTTCCATACTACATTGTTTACTGCATATGAATCTCTGTTTGCAGAGTTGAGTTTGTCGTAATACTCTGGGTTGTCAAAATATTCAATATCGGCTTTGAATGCATATTCCATCATTATTTCCGATATTTTTGCATTCATCATATCGTCTTGCATAGTTCTGCAATACTGCATGATGTTCTGCGAAAGTCCTCGCACTATAGCTACGGCACACAATCCAGCTAGTAAAATAATGAGAATATTTTCAGGGTTCACATTAAAAGCTGCTTGCCCTGCAAGCATATTTATAACAACTCGCCCGATAAATATCGCTACTGTTGAAAATATTGGTGTCAGCAATTCAGTAAATATGCGGACTATTGTATAAAATTTTGATGTTTGCCATAATAGGGAAAGACACCATTTTAGCGTCTTTGTAAGTTCTGGAAGATTTTTTACTATATTTTTTGCATTATTGGTCATGGTTGTCCTTAATATCATCGGTTTCTGAATCTTTGTCACTTTCAAAGTGGCTGACAATCTGTTCAAAAGTCTCTTGCGGGGTGTTTTGTTCTAAGTTTAACATAAAAACATCACCTTTTCTTCCTGTTTGAACTGTTTTTGAAATAATAACATCTGTTGGAGCTTCGTACTCATTTAAATCAATTAATATCAAGTTGGGCTCGCAGAGTTTTATCATTAGTTCAACATAGTCTTCGTAAGATGAATCTCTGTTGTTAGTAACTCGAATAAATTCATGATTAAATAAATTATTTTTCTGCACAACATTTTCTGATGCAAACAATGACAAACAAAAATACTTATTTTCAAGAAATAATTTCTGTAGTTCTCTGCGAAATGCCAATGTTTTTTTTTCTGTGCTTAATGCTACTACAACTACATCTTCCGTATAATCGTAAAATATGGAATTACGTGTGTAGTCATAGATTGCTTTAGCATTTAGTTTTTCTCCTGTTGAGGCTATCCATTTTTTCACTTCGGAAGGTTTTGTGTCTCCATCTTTTATCGCTTTTGCGACAAGGCCCGCAAAATAGGCTGTAGCCATACTTGTGCTGTCAATAAAAGCAACACTTGAAGCTTTAGGATTTAACACAACTTCTATTCCGTCGTACGGATTTTCGATATATGCAAACTGACCTTTGATGGTTGCGTTTGTATAATCGTGACACACTCCAATGCATTCATCAAAACATGCCGGATATGATAATTTTCGACTATTACTCGCTCCTGCTATGAGACAGATTCCATTTTTGTGCATGCAGTTCATCGTCCCTGCGAACTCAGCTGAATCGCTGTATTGAGTTGTTCCCATGCTTAGGCTTATAAGTGATACTCCATTGACTATGCACCAGTTCAGGGAGGTTACCAAGTCGTGGAGATTGCACACTCCATCTTCTGTAGATTGTAAAAGTATAAAGTAATCTGCACATGATTGTGAGCCATCTTCAAAATAACGTATACACTCTCCGCCATGAGAAGGGTTCTCAAGTAAACGTGATTCTTTAAGTTGAATCATTTCACCTGAATCTATCATAAAAAACTCTAACTCTTTGAGGTGTTTTGCATGATTTTTTCGGTCAATTGCAGTATCAATTATTGCTGTTATATATTTCATTTGCACCTTAACAATCAACAAATAATTAATTAATGTTTCTCTAAACTAACGACTCTACCTCTGTCTCTCTGCCAAAAATACCTGCGCTCTGCTTTGCATTACTCTGGCTGTTTCTTCTGCTGATCTGCTACCTGCAAAAAAAGGTGTTAAATCATCAGCCAGTACTCTAAACCATAATTCATCCAAAAGAAACTCTGTCTGAGTAAACGGTGTCGCATTTTCTATTAGATACCGCAGTATTGCTTCTGGTTTGTAATCTCTGGGAGCCAGTGGAATAACCAGTCCCCCAAATCCTACTTCATCTCTAAATTCTATGAAACCATGTGAGATTTTATCAATTCCCCAACTCCCATCTTCATCATAACCGTATAGAGGTACAACATTTTCCTCGATTACTGTTTCTAGCAAATCTCTACGCAAAGGAAGAGAGCGAAAATTATCACCACTCCCGGCGTTTAGCAAGTAGAAACGAATGAACTCCCATGCACCTTCTGGGTGATCTGTTGTTGAACTGATACTTAATGTTGGCTCAGCTTGCATCACACGATGTATACCGCCATGTTGTGTGGGAAAACCTATTGGTATGATTTCTTCAACCGAATTAACCATTAGCATAAAAAAACCTGCACCTGAAAAAATCTCATACAGTATTGGTATTTTGCCTCGTCCAAAGTCTACAATATCATCTATTCTTTCTCTTTCAATACCCCTCTCGATTGCATCGTAGAGGATTTTTGCTGTATTTAATATATTTATGAACGTTTCGTTTTCAAAATTCGCCTCAAATGTAGATGTTGATATAAAATAATCTACATCACTGGAAAGCATAAATGAGACAAACCATTGTGGTGTTACATTAAATCCTAGTGGATATTGATACTGTGTGTGGTTATTGTTTCTAAAAGTTTCAAGTAATTTTTCCACTGTCCAATCGTCTATAGTGATATCACCCAGAACCTCAGGCGTACTATAAAGCGATATAATTAGAAAAGTGTTTGCTATCTTATAGAGGGAATTATCGTAATGTTGCAAACTGGATAGAAAGCTAGGTACAAGATCCTCAATACTCAGCAAATCATCGTCTTGAATGAAAGGATTAAGGTTGAGAAGCATTCCTTGATTTGCCATCGTTGTGGCTAAAGCCATTGAAGAATCGTATATTACATCAGGAAGATTCCCTGTTATTAGCTCAATTTGAAAACGCGAAAGCTCTTGTCCAAAATCATCATGCCCTCCAGGTGCAAATGGAGTACTGCTGTGATCTTCTACAATTACCTTATATCTGGCGTTTGCCCTATTAAAAGACGAAACAACCTCTCTGAACTCAGTGTCGATATTTACGCCAGCTAAAGTAAGTGTTATCCGTCCATCTGCAGCATAACGCTCACTTGGCTTTAATATGTATAAACTTAGTTCTTGTTCATTTTCTTCATTCCAGGTGCGTCTAAGGCATGCCACTCTGCCGTTTTCCATTGTTCCTAGGTACTCAAACCATTGCATTCCTACTTCAGTCCAACTGATTAATGTAGTGAAAGTATTTTCTTCAATGTTGTATCCAAACAGGAAACTGTCATCTACCATCATTAAATCGAAAGGATTGTTATTGCCAACATCAGAAATTTGCAGAACATTCCTGCCTAGTGTTGCTACCACTTCTCCTAGCTTACCTTCTGAAACTTTTATTTCCCTTAAAGACAATTCCTGTCCTGACCAATCTAAGAGAACAACTCTGTTATCTGGCAAAATTGAAATATGCCCGAAGAATGTTTCCTCTCGTCGGTTTATTACGTTTATCTCACTTGATTCTAAGTTCACTAAATAAATACTCGACCTAAAATCTTGTAATTCATTGTGCATCACCGATATTACAAGATAATCCTGCACATCAAAAAGCACCTCCAAAACATTGATACTTCCTGAACTATAATTAAATAGAGCTTCAAAATTAATCTTGCTAAGCTCATTTCCATCAAAATCATGTTTCGCATAAAAGGCAGGTATATAGGGAGCATCCTCATCTTCTTCAAGATGATTGGTTGCAAATAATGCTATGATATCGTCATCTGTTATACTTAAACCACCCACACGTATATGTCCGGAAAATTGTATTGTCGTTTCAGTAATTTCCCTGCTGTCTGGATTTATACCAATTACATAGAGCGTTGTTGAAATTACTGTTTCTCCGCTAATTCCAAGCTCTGTTAAATATGTGAATATTTTATCATTATGAACGAAAGTTCCGTCTACAATAGCTCTCCTTGGAAAGTTGACAGGTAGATTTTCAACAAGGTAAAAATGAGTGTCAATATTTACATCGCCCCAAGTACTCAAGGTTTCTGCGCGAGTTCCAGTGATATAATCAGTTTCTTGATCTGTGGGTGGTGAATTATTTGAACAGCCTGCTCCGAAAAGTGCAAGTAATGTTAGAGTTATGATTAATAAAATAAAATGAACTTTTTGCATAATGACCTATATGCCTCCACTTCGCCAAACTATTTGCCCAGACGGTATATCTGAAAATATAGTTGAAATATGATTGTTTCCAGCATCGCTGTCGTTCGAGCAATCACAGAGTTATGTTTATAATGCGCAAGGTCTACTTGTGCAATGACTCTTTTTATAGCGCAAATTCGAAATATTACTCCCACGACTAATTAAACAATCCCACATGTCAACTTTAAGTTTTCGGGAGATACATCCAGACAAAAATATTGCACATACTCAGATTAAGAAAAATTATCTTAGCCTTACAAGCCGAACGTTTTACTCTCAGTTCGGCTTGTAAAAGTGTACAAGGATTGTCAGAAAATGCGTTTACCATGGTCTAAAATTCATCGTTGCAGTCCTTGCACCTATCAAAAACGAATCAAAGTTTGAACTACTTGTGTTAGCACGAAGATTTGATGTCATAACTGTGTGTGGTGTGTTGTTAGGCATGCAATTACAGTTCATACAACTACAGCTACAAGTTACACCAGAACAATTACAACTATAAGCTTCTACTGTATCCATTCGGGTAGAGCGAATTTTTCTTAACTTCTTCATGAGGTTACCTCCTTTCTCAAAAAATAATCCAGTTGAAACTTTGCTGGAGATATGCGTAACATGAAGAACTTTAGCACTATCGGCCGTATAGTGACATTTGTTACTTTATGAACGTCTTTCTGAAAATGATTGCTTTGTCTCAATAATTTGAGTTAACCCATTTATAGTATATATACATATGTCATCAATATCTGACTTAGTAAACTTGAAGTCAAGCATATCTTCAATAAAATGAAGCAAATACACCATTTCACATGGGGTAAGTGGAAATGTCGTTTCAAAGTAATCATCTGTTAACTCGTGAACTGTAAGTGATGGAACATCAAACTTTGTATTTAGCAGATACAATATTTTCAGTTTAATTTTTTCTAATTCAGAACTCTTATTACATAAATGCAATATTATCACCTCACAAACTAAATAATTTGACAATCTGTACCTGCCAGCTTATCTATAATCATTGCAAATAGCATATCCTGCGAAGTTTGTTCCAATATATTCATAACCGAAATCGGGCTGTTTTTAAATCCAAGTTCCACTGCAAGTGACACATCATTTCGGTCAAAACGATTTATCACGACTCGCTTTCTGGATTTAGACTCAGCCAGGTCAAACAGCATATTCGACATGTGATAACAATCCACTGGACAATCAAATTTATATTTACACATTGTGGATATTTCTTGCAAAAACTGAATTGAACACTCATCATACATCGTACAAAAAATGAGGTAATCTGCCATTATGGACTGAAATATGATATGCGGTAATATACCAAATCCTTTTGTTATTTCATCAGATAAGTTTTTTATTGCTCCCGGTATTGTTAAGATGATAATATCGGGACGCTCGTTTTCCGTTAGGTGCTTTATCAAGCGATTAAAGTGTATAATTTTGTCTACAGCATCCACATGAGAACGCAACATAAATCCGGGAAATGAATGAAAATCAAATAGCTCACAGCAGTTTCTTGAACCAATTTGTGTAACTTTGTAATTGTTTTGAAGGAACTTCTTACGAAGTGCCAACGAAACTTCAAACTTATCGGTCTCTTCCCAAAGTCCGGCAATGACTATAATTGGTACGTCAATGTTTTCTATTGCCGGATTCTCCTCAAATGAATCCATTAGTTCATATTGCTCAACATGTGTTAACTGATTTAAGTCCTCAAATATGCAACCTGCTGCTTCACATATATTCTCAAGAATTTTAGTGTTTTGTTTAGATAACTTCGCGGCGCATATAATTTTTTTTACAAATAGAGCAATATCCTCAATATCTTTGATTATTAAGGTTTCCATATTTTCATCTGCATAAAAATATGGAATGAAAATAGTATCTATATCGCTGATCACTGTGTCAAACTCAGATACCACGGTCAAGTCTATTCTCTCAGTTTCCAGTGAAAAAGTTTGCCCCACTAAACCCCAGCCATAAGGTGAAATTAAAGCCTTAATTCGAAATGTCTTATCAAGCAACGATGCATGCCTCAAAAAAGGATCAAACTCTGCACTATACGGATATACGCCTACTAGATCTAGTTCCATTTTCATCCTCTTTCACATTTTATTCGAAACTATTAATTGATACACCAAAGTCTTTGAGTAAAAGATAATCCTTCAGTTGAAGCTCTGCTTGGTTTTTGATTGCCTCACAATGGCTTCGCTTGAATTCCGCACACAAATACCCGTTATTGTCACAATGTTTTACGCATATTTGGCAGTGCCTTATTGCCCAACAGTTTTTACAATCTTCCTCAGTCAGCTGCCCAATATTTAACATATCTTTTGCCTTATTGATGTCAAAACCATCATTGAGATTCCCAATTTTCATTACCGCTGATGTCTCACTTACACGTTCACAAGGATAAAAATCGCCATCAACACCGATAAACAATCTTTGACCGCCTGGAATGCAAGGCCCGCCTGGTGCCATTACATCCGAGAGTTCAGTAAATATGGTCATGTCATTTTTTAGTTTTGAATACCTGGTTATAATTTCCCTTTTTGCCACCTTTGATACATTTTCATGCGGATATCGATCAAGTAATGACAAATAAACTTTTAGGTTGTGATGCTTGTCCTCGCTTATATAAGTATCGCTTGGCACAACCTTTTCAATACTGTAGATATCCTCGATAATCCCACTCATAATTTCTGAACTTTTGAATATATGATTGTCAGTGAACAAAGTATGCATGTCGTTACACGAGTATCTTGGGTCGATGACAACGTTGAATAAAATTCTTTCAAATAATGTCGGATAATATTTTTTTATTTCTTCTAAATTTTTAATTATTGTCGCAAATGTTCCCTCACCTGTTGTTGCAAATTTTCTGGATCTATCATGAATTTCTGATGTGCCATCTAAACTGATAGTAATACTGAAATTATGGCTTGATAAATATTCTGCAATTCTCGGCGTTAATAAAGAACCATTGGTTGTAATCGGAAATTTAAGATTCTTTCCAAAGAACTTTTTCTCAGCATATTCCACAATACATTTAATTAACTCAAACTCCAGTAGTGGTTCTCCTCCATAAAACCCTACAGTCGAAGTATCGCGACCTACTGAGTTGGCAACATAGAAATCAACCGCTTTAAATGCTGTTTCCATTGACATTTTTTTAGGAGAATGCTCTCTTTGATATTGAAAATCTTTTGCACCATATGAGCAGTAAGCACATCTAAAATTACACTCTTGAGTTATCTGTAAGGTCATTTGGTTGATATTTCTTTTGAGTGAATTTTCTAAAAACTTGCTCTGTGAGTGCTCAATCTTTCTTGGACGTTTAGTTGATAACAAACCTTGTTTTTGCAAGCGTTCTATACTTTCTTGTACATTTTGACTTGCAGGTGTATTCATGACCCCGCAGTATTGCATATCCTCAAGATAAGCATATGTTTCATCACTAAGTTCAATAAATGAATTTGTATTTACATCATAAACATAATTGTTCATGGGCGTTTTTATTAAATGAATAAATGGAAGATTTTGTTTAATCATTTTGCTTACCTCTTAAAATTGAATACTCTCAGACTTAATAAAAAGTGAAACTCCATCCTACTTCTGGCAATCTGAATTCTTTTACACTCTTCAAAAATTCTCTTTTGACCGAATTGTGCCAACCTTCGAAAGCGGGCTTCAAGGAAATCTCTACATCAATAAGATTCGAGCTCTTTTGCGTAATACAAAATTTTCGAATAGCAAATTGCATGGACTCATTTGTATGTTCGACTATACTGCTTAGAACACAAACACTTATTTTTTGTCCATCTTCTGTTGTTATGAAGTTGCAGAGGTGAGTACTTATTAATTTCAACGTATTAGTAGTAGCACCACATTCGCACTTTGCTTCAGTTAAAATTCCCGTGTCGCCCGTCAAAACTCTCAACAATGGCATTGCATGATTTGTTAGAGATGTAATGCAAATCTCTCCGATTTCATCAAAAACCGATTTTCCATCTTTAATTACTTCAACAACCACATTATTCTCTAATATATGAAGCGAATCATGACCGCATTCGTAAGCAATTGTGTTAAACTCTTCCAAGTTATATGAATATGCAAGTTCGACTTGAAACACCTCCTGGATAAGTTTTCTATGGTCATCGCTCAAAAACTCTCCCGTCAATTCAATATAAACTAAAGTATTAGGCACGGTCAGATTTTCGCTCTTAATTGTTTCGGCAAGTAAAACTGCAACACTTGGTTGTAAGTAAAGCCCATTAACCCCAAAATCGTCCATTCTTTTTAGATAGTCACTTATTTTTGAACTTGAAAGCCCCCTGTGGGAAAATAAGATATGTGCGCCGTCATGACTTAAAAATGTATCCTTATGTTCGGATAATTTATTACCTATATAAAAGGTACCATAAAAACTACAAATTTTCGATAGTGGTGAGACGTTTCTTAGATCTTTTCTGAACATGTTGAAGTAATCCGTTGATTTGCCGTTATCACCACCGCTCCAATAAATCTTCATAAAATGACCTGACGAACTTATAGTTCTTCGTAGTTCAAGCTTTTCATTCCACGGAAAATATTGACAGCAATCAGCAATAAATCGACTTTCATCGCTTTGCAGTTCATCCCTTGAAAGAAATGGAATTTGTTCAAATGCTTGCATTGTATTGATTTTTTCTGTGTTAATCCCTTTTTCATCAAAAAGCCGATGGTAATATTCAACCTCTTTATATGCGTGTGAAATGATACTATTGAGTTTTGGAATCATATCTTTTCCTCATGAATGTGATTATTATATCTTACTGGAGGCTCCGAACGAATGCGCTCATTATCTTTCGGCCATGTTTGTAATAGTCGTGAATTCCTAAGTACTTTCACTGATTCTGGAATTTCAGGTTGATGGAATACGAAGAAACAAAATCTTGCAGTGTATTCAGCCACCAGCATGGCACACGCACTCAAAATACACCCATAGGTTGAAATAAATTTACTCATGATATCAAATTTCTCCTTCAAAAATTTTTTGGCACACTGCCTATAAAGGAGTGTACCAAAAAGTGTCATTAGATTTCGCCAATGTAGTGAAAAGGCCGATTTTTGTAGTAAATTGCTATTTTTTGTTTTCAGCCTGTTCAGTATCAAAAAGCAAAACCCTAAGATTAAACCTATCGTCGCTATAATCAACATTGTATATGCCGTCATTTTCTGAAACAACTCCCATAATACTTTGAAGCCCTATACCTTCTGAGCGGTGATTTTTCTTAGAAGACATGATACCACCTTTGGTGTTAGTTACTATGTCCCCCACGTATGGGTTGGTTATTTGAATTGAAAGGGTTCCTTGCTCTGACTTCACGGTTATTTCAACGACTTTCTTTTCAGCATCTTCAATTTTCTCGGTAGCTTCTATTGCGTTATCCAGGGCAGTGCCAATTATTTGGCAGACAACCACCGAGTCTAGGTTTAGATTATTTGAAATATTCAAGTCCGTTGAAAAATGTATTTGATTTTCATTCGCAATACCAAATTTGTAGTTGATGATGGAATCAATAACCAAGTTACCGCTCTTCGCCGGGCCATCGTATGCGTCTATCTCGTCTAATATTTTCGTAATATGATTTTGGACACTTTCTATATTTTGATTCTGTATCCCTGTTTTAAATCCTATGAGAAGATTTTTTATATCATGCTTTGTTTTTGATACTAACTTTATGGATCTCTCTGCCATAACGTATTGATAACGGAGATGGCTCAGCAGCTCCTCTAGGTAGCGATTTTTAACCTCAACTTCATAATCCGAGAGTATTTTTCCGTAAACAGTCAACACTGCAATAGCCGTTGTCATGACGACGAGTGATGAGAATATGTCTAATGCAGTATGATTGCGTTGAAACAGAAAATTGTAAAGCACCAGTAAATTCCCGATGGGTAGCGCAATGAGCACTATCCACCTTTTTATGCTGATTGGTGGGAGCTTTCGATTTTCTGCGATTCTTGAAATGGTTCTCGCTATTATTGCAAATTGCGTCCTTGAAAGCATAAGCCCTATGATAAATGCAGGTGTGCCAAATTGCATATCATAGGGTGAAATATTTCCAAAAATGGCTATAGCATAACTTACAATAAACTCACTTACTATAGCAGCAATCAAGAGAAACACTGTGAAGATTAAGCGATTTGTGAGACTGCCTGAAAACAAAAGGGCTATCACTGTAAATGTGAAAATACTCACGGTTATATTCAACATTGCACTGTTTGCAAACATAAGAAAAAAGTTTATAAAAACAAGTGCTATACCAATGCCATATGTCACTGCACGACTATGCTTCCGGCTAAATATTGCCGAATAATATGAAAAAACTACTACTAAAAAAATTGCACTCGCTACAATATAAGCAACCCACGAAAGAATATCATATCCCATATTTAACCACCTTGATAGCGAAAGTAGGCGAGTTTTGTAGTTTCTCTATATTTTTTGCTGATATTCAGGGTTTGCCCTGATATAATTAAATTCTGAGAGGTCATCTTATCCATATGCGAAAAATTGACTATATATGACCTATTTATGCGACAAAACAAATCTTTTGGCAACTGTTTTTCTGCTGCATTGAGTTTGCCGTAATATGAATGTTCCTGTGTAGTAGTATGCAGTTTTACCTTTCTATTATCACTTTCAATAAACATTATTGATTTCATCGGCACATAAGTTTTATCGCCTTTGTTCTCAAATACAAAATCGGGAAATGGGGTCACAAAGCGCCGACTTAGCACATGCTTTATCGCTTTAGTCATCTTGATATTAAAGTCTGTTGCTTGAAATGGTTTTTGAATAAAAGTAAATGCATGTAAATGAATTAGTTCTGCGAAATAGGAGCTATGGCCTGAAATATAGATCAGGAGCGTTTGGTCATATGCAGGGTCATCTCTCAATCTCTGCCCCGCAGCGACTCCTGAAACTTTTCCCATTTCTATGTCCATCAGAACGATGTCAAAGACATCACCGGATTCTTTCAAGTACTCAAAGAATTTTTCAGCGGAAAAAAAAACATGGATATATACTTTCTCTTGCATCGAGCGGCTTAAATTTAAAACAAATTGTTCTATCTCCCCAGTTAAACTAACATTGTCGTCACATATTGCTATACTGATCATTTCTTGCCTCGCTTAGATACCCGTGTGTTCTTCGACACTATTGGCTTATAATTGCTAACTAAAGTATATAAAAATATTTCGTTTATGTATAGTCCTTATATTGATTTTTTATTATCATTATTCATTGTGAAATTTGCAAAACTTACAAAATTCGATATATTCATTACATTTCAGTTCTTATACTAAGTTTTTATGGTACTATTGATTTTTAGTAATAATCTGACAAGGGGAACATATGTTTAATAAATTTGCCTTAAAGATAACGGAAAGCCTTGTGGAAAATAGCGTCATAAATGAGGTGGATTCTGAGATTTACGTTTTTGGATTTAAAAACGGCTTTGTAATTCTGTTTAATATAGCTGTTACGTTGACGATTGGGTTTATTCTTGGAATGCCGCTTGAAAGTCTGTTATTTCTATTTGTGTTCATACCCCTGCGGTCGTGTGCAGGCGGAATCCATGCCTCAAATAATACTCGGTGTTTAATTCTATCTGCTATTGCCGTTGTGTTGCTACTCATAGCTGCAAATATGATTATGACCGTTGTAAATATTCCAATGATTGTGATTACAGCTGTTGTCTGCGTGGCTGTTTTGTATATGCTTTCTCCGGTTCAAGATGCGAACAAGCCTTTAGATGATGATGAAATTAAGCTATATAAAAAACGCACAACAAAAATTTTATGCGCTGAGTTTGGTTTATTACTTATTTTGTCGCTATTTGGTTTTAGGCTGGCATCGATTGTTCTGACTCTTACCTTACTTTTCGTGTGCTTCTCAGTTTGTGCAGGTGCATTGAAGAATAAGATTAATAATGCAGGTTGAATCTTATGTATAGCTGGGAATACATCATGGCGACTACGAAATTGAATGTACTGTCTGTGTCTAAGATTATGACGAAGAGTGTTTTTTTGGGGGGTGTACATTGTAGAGAGATGTCCGGGCGGCCCGCGGATTTTCGCCTAAAACTGCCAGACATTGTTCACTAAAGAGGGTCAGAGACTAAAACAGCGACATTTGGCTACTAGTGGGCAAATCTCTCAATGCGCCAATGCTTTTTAGTTGAGCTATTATGTTTTTGTTTACGCTCGGACATGCCGCTAAAATCTCCTGCTCCGAGACAAATTGTCTGCTTTTTCTCTGCTCTGCCAGATCGAATGCGGCGGTTTCGCCCATTCCGCTTATTGCTGCGAATGGTGGGCGTAGGGTCTTTTCATCTACTATCAGGAACTTTTCGGCATCTGACTCGTAGATGTCTATGTTTGTGAACTGAAAACCTCGTTTGTAAAACTCGTAGCAGGACTCCAAGGTCGTCAGTTGGTTATCGTCTTTGCTTGTGGTTGCTTCGGTGTTTGCTTTTAGTTCTTCGATTTTGCGTTTTACTTTATCAATGCCCTTTGTCATTGTTTCAGCGGCAAAACTTTTTCTGCGTCTGTAAAAATGTGCGCTGTAAAATTCCAGAGGGCGGTGCATCTTGAACCATGCTATACGGAAAGCTATGTCTACATAGGCTACGGCGTGTGCTTTTGGGAATAGGTAGCTTATCATGTTGCAGGAGTCGATATACCATTTTGGCACTCCGAGCGCTTTCATCTCCTCATCCATGCCTGATGGAATTCCTTTGCCTTTTCTGATATTTTCTGAGACTTTAAATGCCGCTCTGTCTTTCATTCCTTTGGAAATGAGGTAGAGCATAATGTCGTCGCGGCTACTTATTGTCTCGGCAACTGTTGCTGTTTTATTTTCTATCAGGTCTTTTGCGTTGCCCAGCCAGACGTTTGTGCCATGTGAAAATCCTGAAATTCTGATGAGAGCGTCAAAGTCTTTTGGCTTTGTGTCGCAAAGCATTTGACGCACAAACGGCGTGCCGAACTCAGGTATGCCGAATGAACCTGTCTCTCCTATTATCGGGTCGTCTGCGGGTAATCCCATAACTGTTGGTGTTGTGAAAAGCGCCATTGTGTCCGGATCATCGAGTTTTATTTCGTCTGCATCTATGCCTGTCATGTTTTCGAGCATTTTAAGCATTGTGGGGTTGTCGTGTCCCAGTACATCGAGCTTTATCAGGTTATCTTCCAAAAATCCATATTCATAGTGGAGTGTTGTCACTCCTTTTTCGCTGTCGTTTGAGGGGTATTGTGCGGGGCAAAAGTCTGAGAGATCCATATCTTGGGGTATTACTATTAACCCACCGGGGTGCTGCCCTGTTGTCGCCTTTACCCCAAGGCAACCGCTGAGCAGTCTGTTTTCTTCGGCTCTTGATACATTTTTTCCGGTAACTTCGAGATACTTCTTCATTGCTTTATATGCGTTTCTTTCTTTTAGCGTTCCGATTGTACCGGCTCTAAATACATGCTCTTCACCAAACATCTCATATACATATTTGTGAGCTTCACTTAGGCTGTCGCTCGCTATGTTCAGATCTATATCCGGCACTTTGTCGCCGTCAAAGCCCATGAATGTTTCAAAGGGTATATTAAATCCGTCTTTTGCGTAATCGCTTCCGCAACTTGGGCATTTCTTGTCGGGCATATCTGCACCGCAGGCGTATGACTCGGAGAACTCTGAATTTTTGCAGTTGGGGCATCTGTAGTGCGCCGGCATTGGGTTTACTTCTGTTATTCCTGCGAGGTGCGCCACCATGGAAGAGCCGACACTGCCTCTTGAACCGACACGGCTGTGTTGCTCTCGCAGATATGACACAAGTTTTTGTGCCGCCATGTAGATGACACCGTAACCCAGCCCTAAAATATCGTTTAGCTCATATTCAATGCGCTCTTTGATTATCACGGGCATGTTCTCTCCGTATAGCTCAACACTTTTATCAAACACGAGCTTTCTTAGGTTTTCTGTGCTGTTATCAAGTGTTGGCACGTAGAGCTTTCCACCCTCCGGGAGAGGGTTTACTGTTTCACACATTTCGGCAATTTTTTGGGTATTTTTTACTACTACTTCAAATGCTGTCTCCTTACCGAGATAGCTGAATTCTTCAAGCATTTCAACCGTTGTTTTAAGGTATAACGGCAAACTGCTTGTCGCATCTTTGTAACCTTTTGATGTCTGTAATATTTTGCGATACACCTCATGCTCAGGGTCTAGGAAATGCACATCACCGGTTGCCACAACGGGTTTATCTAGTTTTCTTCCCAGCTCCAACACTTTTCTGTTTAAATCTCGCAGTTCTTCTTCTGTGTTTGGTTCAAATTTATCACTCATTATCATGAAGTTGTTATTGCATATCGGCATTATTTCAAAATAGTCATAAAATGAGGCAAGTTCTTCGATTTCCTCATCGCTCTTTTTCTGTACTATTGCCTCGAAAACCTCTCCGCTTTCACATGCCGAGCCGATTATCAGCCCTTCACGAAGCTGAGTTAGCTCACTTTTAAATATTATCGGTCTTGTGTTATAGTTTTCAAGATGACTCTTTGTGACGAGTTCGTATAAGTTTTTCATGCCTGCTTGGTTTTTAACCAGCAATGTGATATGGTTGTATCTGCGTTTCATCTCCCTTGAATCATTGCGGAAATAACCCTCTACTCCGTAGATTATTTTTATATCGCTTTTTAATCTTGATGCCGCCACTGCCGCCGTTGGGAACGATTGAAGCACTCCGTGGTCTGTTATGGCTATGGCGGGATGCCCCCATGCGGCGGCTTTTTTTATTGCATCTACTGTGTCTGTGAGTGCATCCATTTCTGACATTTTTGTGTGCAGGTGCAGTTCGATACGCTTTTCCTCGGCGGTGTCCATTCTCTGTTCAGGTTCGTATGGTACTATGTTCTGCGGGTCTAGTACGAGGTCATTGTCGTACTTGCTTATACTGAGATTTCCCGAAATAATCAGGTGCATTCCCTGTTTTATCGACTGTGCCACTTTTGTGGCTTTGTCATATGAGTTTTTATCCTCGCCGCGCATGAATTTTGTAATGGTTATAGAACTTGTGTAGTCTGTAATGTCGAAGTTTATCAGCCATGCATTTATTTTTTCTATAAACCTGTTTCTTATGGAAAATACTTCTCCGCTCACCGTAACTCGCCCCAAGTCAAGATCTACCTCACTCAGGGGGATAGGTTTTACCTTTGTCGCTCTGCCCAAGATTGCGGGGTTTGGTGGTTTTGCTGAGTTTTTCTTGCTTGCGGCATACTTGGTGGCGGTGGGTTTTGCGGGTGGCTTTGGTGGAGTGCTTGTGGGTGTGGTCGGTTGGCTGTTGTCTGCAATTGGCACGGGCGACCGGGGACGGTCGCCCCTACGGTTTTCGTCTGAAAATGCCGGTGCTGCTCCGGTGGCTGTGGCTGTGACACTTTTTAAGCCGAATTCGTTTTTTATCAGTTCTTCGATTATTCCTATTTCAAACGGGGGAACATCGTTTACCAGAGCCAGCACAAGGCTCATTGTCTCTTGTTCACTATTTACTTTCACAGAAGTTACCCGTGCCGAGCTGTAGTCGGAAGCGAGACTGCTGTTTTCTCTTATGAAGGGAAACATTTCAAATAACGGTACCGGATTCAAGTGTACGCCTCCTCTAACAATCTATTTACAATTTCATTGATGGGGTATTTCCCCAGTTTTTTGCCTTTTGCGAATATTATTGCCTCATTGCCTGCGCCTGCTATGCCGTAGTCTGCGTGGGCGGCTTCGCCGGGGCCGTTTACTTCGCAGCCCATAATTGCGATTGTCAGGTTTTTGTAATCGTCGGTTAATCTCTGCTCCACTTCATTTGTTATGCCTATTATGTCTATGTTGCATCTGCCGCAGGTTGGGCAGGATATTATGTCTGTGCCTTCGCGCAGACCCAGTGCTTTTAGGATTGCTTTTCCTGCTATTATTTCACGCTCAGGTGCTGCTGTCAGCGAGACTCTCAGGGTGTCGCCTATGCCGTCCAGCAGTAGTGCGCCAATGCCTATTGCGCTTTTTATTATACCGTTATACTCTGTTCCCGCTTCTGTGACTCCTATATGAAATGGGTAGTCTGTCTGCTGTTTCAGCTTTCTATACGTTGCGACTGTGAGTGCAACGTTTGAGCTTTTTGCTGAAAGCCAGATGTCGTTGAAGTCGTATTTGTTTAGCAGTGCGACGTGGCTCATGGCGCTCTCTACCATAGCATCCGGTGTCACCCCGCCGTATTTTTCCAGAAGTTTTTTTTCAAGACTTCCGCTGTTTACACCTATTCTTATTGGAATGTTTTTTTGCTTGCATGCGTCCGCAACGGCTTTTACATTGCTTTCTCCGCCTATGTTTCCGGGGTTTATGCGTATTTTGTCCGCACCTGTTTCTATGGCGCGTAGGGCTAATTTATGGTTGAAGTGAATGTCTGCAACCAGTGGGATTTTTATGTTTTCTTTGATTTTAGCGATTGCATTTGCCGACTCCGGGTTGGGTACTGCAACACGGATAATATCGCAACCGAGTGCTTCGAGTGACTTTATCTGCTCTGTTGTCGCCTCAATGTCGTCGGTTTTGGTTGTTGTCATTGATTCGATTGTTATGTAATCGTATTTCATCACATCACCTAACCCGTTATTATGTTTACTATGTCGTTGTACATTATGAAAACCATTAGTCCGATTAACAGTAAAAATGCTCCCGTGTTTATGTAGCCCTCGTACTTGGGATCCAGTGGGCGGCGGGTGGCTTTCTCGATTATCCATGAGATTATTGTGAACAGGATTCTACCACCGTCCATTGCGGGGATAGGCAGCATGTTGACAATTGCTACGTTTACTCCGATGAATGCCGCAAAATGCACTATTGACAAGAGCGCAATGCCAAAGTTCGGGGCTTGCTGCCCGACTTCATGCATTACGTTTACGATACCGACAGGTCCTGCCAGATCTTGTATTCCTGCATCTCCTGCAAACATCATCATTACGCTCACACGAATCATACGGACAAAGTTGAAAGTACGATAGACTGCAAATTCAATGTTGTTCGTAAATGATGGTTCCATCACTTCAAATTGCAGACTATAGCGAAAACGCTCTGCGCCGTCGATTAAAATTGGACGGCTTTCAAATTCGAAAAACTCTCCGTTTCGCTCAACGATGTAAATAATGGGGTTGCCTGCGGTTAAATTCAGATTCCGAAACATATTCAAATCTTCGTGGAAGAAAAGCCGCTCGCCATTTAGGGACACCAGCCTGTCACCCACCTGAATCTCGCTTTGCCCCAACTCAGGGAAGTTGTCCGCGACGCTGTATATCGTTGTTGTGCTAAAGCCCTGAGCACCTATTGTGAGCAGGAGCACCATTATGAATGCCGCAACAAAGTTTGCCATACTGCCTGCCGCAAGGATAGCAATTCGTCTCAGGCGGCTCTGCGATAAGAATGAGCGTTTGTCAGGTTCTTCGCCCTCTTCATGTTCGCCTTCCATACTGCAAAATCCGCCGAATGGGAATAAGCGAAGCGAATAGAGGGTTTCTTTTCCCTGTTTCCAAAGAATTTTCGGTCCCATACCGATGGCGAATTCGTTTACTTTGACTCCCATGGATTTTGCCGCCACGAAATGTCCAATTTCGTGTATGGCTATGATTACACCAAATGCCAATATTCCGATTACAATAAACATTTATTTGTCCTATCTTCTATATATTGGGGTATTTCCAGGAAACCGATTTTTCCGTTTAGAAATAGTTCTACTGCTTCTTCGTTTGCTTCGTTTAGTATTCTGCATGTTTTTGGACCTTGTTTTGCTGCTCTGTAGGCTAGTTCCAGGCATGGGAATGTGTCCGGGTCGGGTTTTTCGAATGTTAGTTTGCCTAGCTTTGCAAAATTTATTGGTTTTGTCAGAGATGTTTTGCGTTCGGGGTATGTCAGTGCATATTGGATTGGTAGGCGCATGTCGGGGGTTGAGAGCTGCGCTATCACACTTCCGTCTGTGTATTCTACCATGGAGTGAATTATGCTTTCAGGGTGGATTATTACTTCAATTTTGTCGGGAGGCATACTGAATAGATGCATCGCCTCTATTAGCTCCAGTCCTTTGTTCATCATGGTTGCAGAGTCTATTGATATTTTTTCTCCCATGTTCCAGTTTGGGTGTCTGAGTGCTTCTTTGGGGGTTATATTTTCGAGTTCTTTGCGGGTTTTCCCTCTGAACGGACCGCCTGATGCGGTTAGGATTAGTTTGCTTATTTGGTGGCCTTCATTCAGGCATTTGCCCTCATCAGAACTTCGGGACATATTTTTTGTTTTGTTTTCAATGCATTGGAATATTGCCGAGTGTTCGGAGTCTACGGGGATTATTTCTGTACCGTATCTGCGTGCTGTTTGCATTACTTGTTCGCCTGCACAGACCAGCGGCTCTTTGTTTGCCAGTGCTATGCGTTTGCCTGTCTCACATGCCGCAAGTGTCGGGGCGAGCCCTGCCATTCCGGAGATTGCCGTCACTATTATGTCTGCTCCGCTGTTTTTTGCTATGTCTATTAGTTTATCTTCGCCGCCCGGCTCACTGCTTAAAATTGCTGTTTCGGGCTTGAATTTGTTTTTTTGCTGCTCGAACAGCTCCAGGTTGCTGTGTGCGGTCATGGCTATGACTTTATAGCCCAGTGATGCCGCTACTTCCAGCGTTTGCGTGCCTATTGAGCCTGTTGAGCCCAGAATTGTCAGTGTTTTCATTTCTTGTTCCTTCTGCTTGATTCTCGCAGATGATAGGCAATTTGCTCTGATTTTTTCGAGCCATCGGGATCTACACCGCTGTTCTCGAAAAAATCAGAACAAACAGCATATCATCTGCTACCTTTGTGAATTACAATAGTTACAAAATTATCATCAGTAAATACACCGTTGGTGCGGAGAATATCATGCTGTCGAAGCGGTCTAACATGCCGCCGTGGCCGGGGATTAGGTTTCCGTAGTCTTTTATGCCCAGGTTTCGTTTAAGTTTTGAAAACGCTAAGTCGCCTGTTTCTGTTATTACCGAGCCTACCAGCCCTATTGTCAGCAAAACCGGTACATTTATTGTCATTCCTGTAAAATGTTGCATTATCATGCCGTATGCGAATATGCCTGCTGTGCCTATTATGATTCCGCCGACGCAACCTGCTATGGTTTTGTTCGGGCTTATGTTTGGGAACGGTTTGCGTTTTCCTATGGCTACGCCTACGAAGTATGCGCCTGAGTCTGTCAGGATTGTTACTATTATCGGGAACAGTACCAACCAGTTGCCCCATGGCATAACTCTTAACCAGTATAGGGTTGATAGTGCCAGTGGTATTGGGATTATTGCCAGGATTGGCAGTAAAATTTTTAGTTTGGGGCAGTCTGTCACTTTTCTTGCGCGGAATAGTTCAATGGCGATTATTATGGATATAATGGCTATAGTGCCTGCAAGCACAATCTGTGGGAGAAGTATTAAGATTGCCAAAAAGATTGGTAGCAAAACTATAGCTGATATAATACGTGTTTTCATGTTTCTGACTGTTCCTCTCAAATTTGGAAAAGAGTGTGCGCTCTTTTTCAAATTGCTCCGTAGCGGCGTTCTCTGCTTTGATAGGCAATTATCGCCTTGTCCAGTTCTTTTTCGTTGAAGTCAGGCCATAGTGCGTCTGTGAAGTAGTATTCTGAGTATGCGGATTGCCATAGCAGGAAGTTTGATACCCGGTGCTCTCCGCTTGGGCGTATTATCAAATCGGGGTCGGGAATGTCTGCTGTGTATAGGTATTTTGAGAATTTTTCTTCCGTCAACGACCCGATTGTCTCTTCCATTTTTTTGGTGCTTTCTGTATTTGCGTTGCTTTCGATTATTTGTTCTGCGGCGTAGCTTTTTACCGCTCTTATAATTTCATCTCTGCTTCCGTAGTTTAGACAGACGTTTACTTGAACTCCGTCAAAAGTTTTTGAGAGTTCTTCTGCCTCTGCTACAAGCTCTTTGAGCTTTGGCGAGAGGACTGTCACATCTCCCAGAAATTTCATTTTTACTTTGTCTCGCTCCATTTTGCCAAGTGCTTCGATTATATATTTTTCCAGAAGTTGCATTATTTTTTCCACTTCTTCCGGTGGGCGCTTCCAGTTTTCTGTAGAAAATGCGTAGACTGTGAGATACTCTATACCGATGTTTTTACAGTATGTTGCTATGCGCCGAAATGTCTCCGCTCCGGCGGCGTGGCCTGCGGTGCGGGGCAGGGAGCGTTTTTTTGCCCATCTGCCATTGCCGTCCATCACTATTGCGATATGGCGTGGAAGCTTTTCAGGCTCCCACGCCGACTGAGTTTTCTTAAAAAGCTTACGCATTAGATTTCTTTGATTTCCTCTTCTTTACGTTTTGCGACTTGTGTCAATTCTTCGATGTATTTGTCTGTCAGTTTTTGTAAGTCTTTTTCTGTGAGAACCATGTCGTCCTCTGTGATTTCGCTTGTTTTAAGCTGTGCTTTGTAAAAATCTACCGCACTGCGCCTGATGTTGCGGATTGAGACTTTTGCATCTTCCGCTTGTTTGTTTACTTGCTTTATTAAATCTTTGCGGCGCTCTTCGGTGGGTTGCGGGAATTGAAGGCGGATAACTGTTCCGTCGTTGGCGGGTGTGATTCCGAGGTCTGATGCGAGCAGAGCTTTTTCGAGAGGTTTCAGACTGCTTTTATCCCATGGTGTAATCATGAGTGTTCTTGGGTCGGGTGTGGAGATTCCTGCTATTTGGTTTATGGGGGTGGGGGTGTCGTAGTAGTCGACTTTCACTTGGTCGAGAATTGAGGGGTTTGCACGTCCTGCACGAACTGTCACATAACTGTTTTGCAGGGCTTCTACGGTTTTCTTCATCTTACTTTCATATTCTTCGTACACGATATTTCCTCCTGATTTTTTTGTATTTTAATTAATTCCACAATTTCTTCACGGGACACCCGGTGTGCGTCCCATACATTAATTTCTTCCATTTTACCCTACGCGTGAGCCTATTTTTTCGCCCATTACTGCTCTCACTATGTTTTCGGGGTCCTCCAGTGCGAAAAGCAGTACCGGGATTTCATTTTCCATTGAGAGTGATGTGGCTGTTTGATCCATAACCATGAGCCGTCTTTCAAGCATGTCTGCATAGGAGATTGCTTCGATTTTTGTGGCACTTGGGTCTAGTTTGGGGTCTGCTGTGTATACTCCGTCTATGTTTTTTGCGAGTAGTATAACATCTGCGTTTATCTCGGCGGCACGTAATACTGCCGCTGTATCTGTGGAGAAAAACGGATGGCCTGTTCCGCAGCCAAAGATAACTACCCTGCCTTTTCGTAGGTGCCTGTCAGCCCTCAGCCTTATGTATGGCTCTGCCACTGCTGAGATTTGAAGTGCTGTTTGCACTCTTACCGACACTTCAAGCTGCTCAAGCATGTCGGCTACTGCGAGGCAGTTCATGACTGTCGCCATCATGCCCATGTGGTCGGCACGTGTGCGCTCCATCTTGCCTTCGCCGTCTTTGATTCCTCGCCAGAAATTTCCGCCTCCGACAACAACTCCGACTTCAACCCCCATCGAAACGCATGTTTTGATGGCTTTACAGACACTTCTGATTACGTCAAAATCTAAGCCCGTTTTCTTGTCTCCGGCAAGTGCTTCGCCGCTGACTTTGAGTAGTACACGTTTATACGCAGGTTTTTTACTTGGCAAGTGCATCACCTCTTTCTTTCTCTTAGGGTACCATAATTGATTCATTTTTTCAATGACTACGTGATAAATAATCTTAACCCGGCGGGTCAGCGATTAGGATAGATGTCCAGTCTCGTTTTTTGTAGAGAAATCTTTGGATTACTACGCAGTTTCGCTTGTCTCTCACAGTGTAAAACACAAGATAGTTGAGCACAGGCATAAGGCGTATGCCTGATTGTGCAAGGGTTTCATCGCGAACTAATGCGTATCTCTTAGGCATATCACTCAGCGACGCTATTGCCTCTTCCGCTTTATCTAATAAGCGATTTGCCGCTGATGGGTTTAGCAATTGCTCATTTATGTATCTTGCAGCTTCAAGTATGTCTCTCTCAGCGGGTGCTGTGATTTCAATGTGATACACTTAATTTAATTCCTTTCGGATGTCTGCCATGGCATCGGAAAATGGGCGAACTTGTCCGGCTTTTTCTGCTTCCATCCCCTCATTTAACAAGCGGTGCAGTTCAAATTTACCGCACAGTTTTTCGTAAGATTCTACGCTCAACACAACAAGGTCGCCCTTGCCGTTTCGTGTTATGAACACAGGTTCATTATGCTCATTGCAAAATCCGGAAATTTCATTATAGTTATTTCTAAGGTCTGCACTTGGGCGAATCGTAGGCAATGTTTTTCACCTCCATATGAATATAGTAATATTCTATCAGAATACTACTATATAGTCAAGAGTGTGTGGTTTTGTGTACACGCAAAAGTCTGTACAAGCAACTCAAATATCAGATTACTACAAAGGTAGCAAGTGATGGGGCTGTTTGCGAAATATTTTTTCGAGAACAGCGGTGTAGATCCCGATGGCTCGAAAAAATATTTCGTAAATAGCCCATCACCTGCGGGGACAAGGCGCAAGCGCAATGTAAACAGCAAACAGAGGTCAATGGATTCTGCGACTACGCGCAGAATGACGAAGGGTTTGAGGCGTTTTCCGGCACAGTGTGAGCAGTAACCCGATTTCAAGCGAGCTCAATCCTCAGATTCAGGCACAAATGGCTTACGTGTGTCGACATGCTAAAGTGTGTTTTGTTTGACTTTCGCTCCAAATGTTGCAATACAAATGCCGCCAAAGTGTGGTTTTTCAACACTTTGACGGCATTTTCACACTTTAAATGTGTATTGACAACGAGTGTTTTATAGGCGTATAATCGACATAAGCACAGAGCGTTAGGGCGGTACGAAT
>WQSX01000015.1 GCA_009787625.1 Oscillospiraceae bacterium | reverse complement strand
TCGCGGGGTGGAGCAGTCCGGTAGCTCGTTGGGCTCATAACCCAAAGGTCGGTGGTTCAAATCCGCCCCCCGCAACCAGTAGGAGTGTTCTTACCGTACTTAACGGTGAGACGCTCCTTTTTCTTATGCGGAGTGTGCTACATCAGAAACCGCTGAGAACTTTAAAGACTTGATAGCGGAGCTGATGAAGATGGACGAGATAACGATTGAGGTTATCGGCTGTTTCGTTTGGGTCACTGGTAACACCAAGCCGTGCAAGGAGCAGTTAAAGTCTCTGCGGTTTTTGTGGCACAGCAAAAAATCTGCGTGGTATCTTAAACCCGAAGATTATAAACGTCAGAGCCGTAAGGATTATAGCTTTGATGAAATTCGGACTATGTACGGTTCGGGTGGTAAGGTTAATAGTCACGGTACTGTCAAGATTGATGAAAGTGCGTAGGGAAAACGAAAACGGCAGGGTGCGGAGTAAAATTTGCACCTTGCTTTTTTTTGTTGTAAATCAAGGGATAATGCGATATAATTACGATGAAAGGAGTTGAGACGCTATGGAATGTGTACGCCAAACTATGAACGGAGCGGAGTTAGGTGATATGTTTAAATTACCCCCGACTTTGCTGAACAGAACTGTGCAAGTTATAATTCTCCCTGCTGAAGATACTACACAGGAAGATGTGAAACCTAAAAAACGCAAACTAGGCTTTATGCCGGGTCCACCAGTGCCCGACAGTTTTTTTGAACCGCTACCCGAAGAAGATTTAGAGGCATGGGAAGGAAAACATTCATGGGGATTTTAAAATATCTGCTGGACACACATACGCTTTTGTGGGCAGTTCGTGATGATACTAAGTTAGGAAATTCAGCAAGAGAAGTATTAAGCGATATAAATACGCAAATCTTTGTTTCTGCAGTTAGCGCATACGAAATTATGTATAAACATCATCTCGGAAAAATGCAGGATTTTAAAGATATTGCTGATGATTATTTCAACGTTATAGAGCAATTATCTGTAGTTGAACTTCCAATCAATATGCGTCATGCTCATTTTGCAGGAACAATAAATTGGACTCACCGTGACCCATTTGACAGATTACTTGTCGCACAAGCACACGTTGAAAATATGATAATGATTACAGACGATACTGCTATTAAATCTTTGCCGTGGGTGAACACATTGTGGTAATTTTGTGATGAACTGCTTGCATTGTTTTATTGTCGAGTTCTAACCGAGTTCTAACCAAATATCAAAAATTATCTTTTGTCTATCTGCTTGCGGTGTGGTGCTTTTTGTGGATTTGTCTGGTGTAACCCTTGGAATTACTAGCTTTTTCAGTAACTGTGTAACACAATGCAATACTGCTTAATCTTAAATAATATTGCATGAAACGCTCTCATAACCCAAAGGTCGGTGGTTCAAATCCTCCCCCGCAACCATCGAAATCCCTTGAATCGTAATGGCTTGAGGGGTTATTTCTTATATCGTGCCAACGTTACGATTAACTGTGAAGATTCAAACATTTGCACGTTTATCAAACGCAAATAACCTGACCATGAGAAAACAAAAGCGCATTACACCACAAATCGGAAAAACGAGGAGGTCTATTAAAATGAACGAAATAATCCGCAAACGCAAATCAATAAGAAAGTACAATCTAACACCACTCGATACTGCAACTCTTGACGCTGTTCGAGCAGAAATAGCAGAAATAAAGCCGCTGCACCCAGACATCAAATATTCAATCGAAATCACAAGTAAAACCAAAGGCATACTGGGCGTGAAAGCACCGCATTACTTAGTTTTCGGCAGTGAGGAAAAAGAGGGTTCATACGAAAATATAGGGTTTATCGGACAACAGCTTGATTTGTACTTTTCAGCAAATGGGTTTGGCGCATGCTGGTTGGGCGCGTCAAAACCTGAAGAGGCGATGGAATCCGATTTACCTTATGTTATAGCCCTGGCATTTGGAAAACCCGAGGAAACACTTCACCGTGAGCCCTCGGAGTTTAGACGTAAACCTCTCTCGGCAATCAGCGAGGGTGATGATGCGCGCATCGAAGCCGCACGTCTTGCACCGAGTGGCGTGAATATGCAAAATTGGTACTTTATCGCTGAAAACGGAAAAATCCACTGCTATCTCAAGAAAGCAAATCCCATAATGGGGCTGATGATCGGAAACATGGGCTTGATTGACTTGGGCATTGCGATTAATCATATAGCGGCGGAGAGCGATAATTTCAGCTTCGCCAAAGAGACAAACCCGCCAAAGCGCAAAGGATGCATTTACAAGGGAACAGTGGGCTAAAATGAAAGAGAAAATAAAAACTCACAACATAAAACGATAACTATTTGCCAAAAAAATCTCAAAAGAAGATAAGTTATTTATTAAAAATGTCGCAAAATGAGAAAAAGGCGCAAATTAACAAAAATTTAGCAACTTAAGCGATGGAATGTGTTATAATTCAAGCGTCATCGGGGATGGCGTGGCTAACTTCATGCACTGCCTCAGTATACCGAATGACGACGGAAGAGGCACTACATGAGGACCACTGCGCTCCGAAACCCGCAGCTTGTATGCGGGTTTTTGCAGTGCCGGATATTAAGAGAGTGGGTAAAAGGAGAGGATAGTTAATCCCTTATGACAATAATAAGCAAAAAGAGGTGTATATCTAACTAATTGCGATAACTGATAAGATTTAAACAAACTAATTTTCAACATTAAGCAAAATAAGAAATGGAGTAAAAAATGCAAAAACTTGGCAAAGAACTAAAGCAAAAAGACAACAAAAAAATAGATGCTATAAGAAAAAGAGTCATTTCAACGATATTGAGCTTCACCATGGTAGCATCTATAACAGTGTCGTCAGCTCTCGCCCTTTCTGAAGAGACAATAGACAAAACTGGCGACTATATTGAAGAACTTAGCGCAGAAGAACTTAATTTAGAAGAGCTTAGCGCAGAAGAAATAGATACAGAAGAAACCAACAAAAAAGAAACAAAAACGGAAAACAAACCCTCGGAAGAGGAAGCCAACCCGGAGGAAGAAGCCAACCCGGAGGAAGAAGTCAACCCGGAAGAGGAAGCCGGTTCGGAAGAAGAAACTGCCACAGAGGAGGAAATCAACTCAGAAGAGGAAACTCACGTCGAGGAAACCAATTCATCGCACACTGAGCCGAACAATGCACTTGAAAATAATGTGGAACAAACAGCAGAAGTTGAGGAAGCAAAGGTACACCAACGCACGATGCGAGCTGCGATAGACGAAGAAGAAATAGAGCCATCAGAATTTCCACCTATTGGTACTTTTACTGTGGGCGAAGCCGATGGTAAGTGGTTCAATCTACGCAGACCTGATTATCCACATCATCCCGACCCCAACTCGTCACGCTTTTCAAAACAAAGCAACTCTAATCGAATCCATGAAATAGCAATCACAGAAGCAGATACAGCCGGACAATTCACAGCTTCGCACACTCTCTTCAATAATAACGGCGATATTGCCCACGACACGATAGAAGGGGTAGACTTTCATAGTATATTGGAACAAAAACATTGGTGGAGCAATTTTCAAGGTGCAGCTCCCGACAATGCATATATACATACAGTACGATTTGTAAATGATCTGGAAGTACCCATTTCCATAGACTACATGGGTGGATTTATGTCAGGTCAGTTGGGAAGATATTTGTGGCAATGGTTGGAGGACTGGCCGGAAAATACTCATAAAATAACACTGAATCCGGGAGAATCACTCACTTTCAAGGTTGGATTTGGATTACCGTGGGGAACCCCTAACAGCGCACAGAAACTCGCCGGAAGCGGAGTTTGGAAATTTGATTTTTCTGCTGAATTTCCACCACCAAATACTCCTGATTCGGAGCCGGAAGAAACCTTGCCGGAGTCGCAATCAGTGCAACTTACACCAACACCACCTGAACCATCGCAAACGCAAAAAACTCCGACACCGCAAACATCAACCTCGACCCCAACACAAGCACAAGAATTGCCGGCACAGGAACAAACACCATCGGAACAAACACCACCCACAACACTGTTGCGACCTGATTCATCTATAGCGCCACCACCTGCACCGGTGTGGATAGTGGATTCACCATCACCCACAGGCTCAGCACCTGAAGCAGTACCTGCGGCACCGCAGGCAGTTGCTCCATATCCTCCCAACACTTCGGATTCGGCAACCCAAATAGCTAGGCAAGAGGAATCTTCGAACGAACAGCCGTCTACAGAAAATACATTAGAGAAATCGCCGGAAACATCGCCGGAAGAATCGTCAATAAAACAAGAAACACAGCAATCAATCGAAGTATCGGAAGAAAATCTGCCACTGATTGACATTGGTGATGGGCGCACACCACTCTCTGCCCGACCGAAAGCAAGCTCTTGGGCACTACTTAACCTAATCCTCAGTATAGTCGGAATTATCATAGCACTCATTGTCATAATAAGGCTTATCCTTAAAAGAAAAAAAGATGATGACAACGAAGAAACAGAAGAAGCGAAAATGCAGGCATATGCACAAACACAATCGCATGAGCAAATGCACGAGGAAGAGGAAGAACAGGAATACAAGAAATCAAGGGTACTGTTTATCCTAGCGTCGATAATTTCAGCAATCTTGGCAGTTATAATCTTCATACTTACACAAGACATGAGACTACCTATGGCATTCATAGACTGGTGGACAGTAATACATGTTGTACTCTTTATAATAGGTCTGGTCGGATACATCTTCGCATTTAAGAAAGACAAAGACGAAGAAGATGATACCCCTGACACAATCACCCCCACCCAAGCATAGGCAAAGTTAAGCGAAAGCGGAACTTTTGTCAAAAAATTTCGTCCATATAAATGAAGCACAAAAATGACCATCGCCCCGATGAGTCATTTTTGTGACTATTGAGCAAAGGGTGGGTCATAACAATGAAAAAGAAAATTTTAGCATTAGTTTTAGTCACTATAATGACAGTTTCAGGCTGTGCCTATGGTGAAATCCAGCAAGAGGGTTCCCCCGCAATGTACGATACACAACCTGAGCACGAGCATTACGAACCCGAACAGCAGGAAGTTGAGCAACAGGAACCGGAGCAAGAGAGACAAGAAGCAGAACCGACGAACGAGCCGAAATTTGAGAACAGCCCTCAACTCCGCACCCAACCACCACTGGAAGACATAATTAGCATGGCAATTACCGACATTGATGAAATTCAAAATCAAGTGACTGTGACGATTTATAATAACTCGGAATATGAATTGATGACAGGCGTGCATTTCACAGTTGAAGTCTCTGAAGGCACGCATTGGAACAATGTTCCATGGAGAGATGAATACATTGCTTTTGTAGATTTAGGGTATGACATTCAACCCGGCGATTCAATAGATTTTGTGAAAAATTTGAATCTTGTTATCCCCTTAGAGCAGGGGCAGTATAGAATACGGAAAAGCGTATTCAGAGTCATAGATATACCTATACGCGATGGTGATTTACACGACTTGGCAGCAGAGTTTTATTGGTAGAAAGTTTAGCATAGCCCCTTGCCTTTTTACATAGAAAAAGTATTAAGAGCACCACTACTCCCACTCCACAGTCCCCGGCGGCTTATCCGTCACATCATAAAGCACCCTTGTAACCGCAGGCAACGCACTCGTAATAAGTCCCGACACTCGCCCTAAGAGTTCATGTGGGAGCGGAACATACTGCGCCGTGACAAAATCGACCGTGGCGATTGCCCGCAGTGCAATGGTGTACCCATAAGCCCGCTCGCCATCCACAATGCCAACACCTCGTGCGCTTAGCAGAGCAGCAAAATACTGGTCTGCTTTCACGCCTGACCCTTCAAGCTCTCTGCAAAAAATAGCATCAGCCTCTCTGAGAATATCCAGCTTAGCCTTAGTAACCTCGCCCAAACAACGCACCGCAAGTCCCGGTCCGGGGAACGGCTGGCGCTCAGTTAGAGACGCCGGTAACCCTAAACTACGACCTAAAGCACGAACCTCAGGCTTATAAAGCCCGTAGAGCGGCTCAACTAAACCTTTAAAATCAATATCATCAGGGAGCCCGCCCACATTGTGATGCGACTTGACAGCGACCTTGCCCTTAGAGCCGGATTCCGCGACATCAGGGAAAATGGTCCCCTGCGCCAAAAAGTCAGCATCTTTTAGCTTACGAGACTCTTCCTCGAAAACACGAATAAATTCTTCGCCGATAATCATTCGCTTTTGCTCAGGGTCAGTTACCCCGGCGAGCCGAGTAAGAAACCTGTCCTCGGCATCAATGCAAATGAGATTTAAATCTCTATCACGAAAAGCCGCCTCAACCTCACGTCCCTCATTTAACCGCATAAGCCCATGGTCAACAAAAATGCAATGAAGCCGCCCCGGCACAGCCTTAGCAAGAAGTGCAGCACAAACAGACGAATCAACCCCGCCGGAAAGCCCCAAAACAACCTGCCCATCGCCAACTTGCTCACGGATTAGACCAATAACCCGTGCCTCATAATCTGCAAGACTCAGCTCGCCATCGCCCCTCAAATTACTGTATATACTCATAATAAAGACAATTCCTCTCAAAAAAAGTTCTAGCTTATTTTACGTGAAATTGTCTCACAGGTCAAGTAAATTGGTTATTGACAGTAAATTGGTTTAACTACCCACCTCCGAGCAACATACCAATCGCCTTTGACCATCCGCTAAGCTTTTTTTCTCTCCCTTTTGAGTCCATAGCAGGACTATACAGTGTTCGTTTTATCCGGGTGAACACTGTTTCTTTATCGTAGAGCCCTAGAGCTATTCCCGCCATATATGACGGACCGATGCAGGACAATTCTTCTTGCTCAGGCACTTCGACGGGCAAATTTAGTATGTCGCTTTGAAACTGCATGAGATAACTGTTTTTTGTGGGTCCACCATCAACGCGCAGAGAGTTAGCGGTAATATTTGCAGTTTCGCGCATTGCACCTACTACATCTGATATTTGATAAACAATACATTCAAGTGCTGCTCTGACTACTTCATTTTTTCCCGTCGTGCGGCTCATATTGCAGAGAATTGCCCGTGCATCGCTTTTCCAGTAAGGCGCACCCAGCCCACTGAAAGCCGGAACCAAATATGTTTCGTCTTCAGGATTTGCAGCAGCGGCATATTTTGCCGATTCTTCGGGAGTCTCAATAATGTCAAGATTATGAGCGAGCCACGTTATAACAGCACCCGTATAATTTATATTACCCTCAAGGACATAATCAACCTTGCCCTCACTTTTCCACGCTATAGAAGTAACGGCACCTCTGTCACTGAGAAGCATTTTCGAGCCGATATTCATCATTATCGAGGAACCGGTTCCATATGTAGTTTTCATCATACCGACGTCGTGACAACCTTGACCGAACAAAGCTCCGTGTGAGTCTCCCATGACTCCGTGAATCGGGATAGGTTTATCAAATAAACCTGCAACATCAGTGTAACCAAAGCAACAGTCCGAATCGCAGACTTCCGCCAATATATCACGGTCAATGCCAAAAATCTGACAAACCTCATCGCTCCAAGTTAAGGTTTTCAGGTCAAAAAGCTGTGTACGCGAAGCATTTGAATAATCGGTTTTATAATTTCCCGTGAGCTTGTATATGAGCCAACTGTCAATTGTTCCCGCACAAAGCTGCTTGTCTTTTGTATCAATGTTTTTTAGTACCCAAGCTATCTTTGCCGCAGAAAAGTAAGGGGATAGGGGAAGTCCTGTTATCTCCCTGATTTTCTCTGCAAACCCTGCACTTTCTATTTCCTTGCATATTTCTTCACCTCTGGAACATTGCCAAACGATTGCGTTATATACGGGAACTCCCGTTTCTCTATCCCAGACAGCGGCTGTTTCTCGCTGGTTACTGATTCCGATTCCGATAATTTGTGACTTATCAATACCTGATTTTAGTATAACTTGCTTTATCACTTCGATACAGTTTTCATAAATTTCCAAGAGGTCATGCTCAACCCAACCTCTGTCGTCCACAATCTGACGATGAGATATGTCCTCACGGCAAACTAAGCCGCCACTGTTGTTAAAAAGCATGGCTTTTGTCGCTGATGTACTTTGATCCAGCCCCAAAATATATCGCTCAGACATATGACAGTTCCTTTCGAAAACATTCAAGATTAAGTACAGTTTTAACAATTCCATCGGCGTTTAACCCATAGTGGTCAAACACCTCGCCCGACTTCCCGGCTATAACAGGACTGTCGGGAAGTGTCATGTTTATGATGGGAACAGGGTTTGTGCGCCCCACTATTTGACTCACCATGCTGCCCATTCCGCCAATTGCGCAGTGTTCTTCAATTGTCACTATTGCTTTTGTTTCCTTGCACGATTTGATGATTGAATCCTCATCTATAGGCTTAACACAATACATATCAAGAACACGTGCAGAAATTCCCTGTGCAGCAAGAATGTCACCGGCTTTCGCCGCCGCTGACACCATCTCACCACAGGCAATTATTGTCACATCGCTACCTTCCCTTATAATGGTCGCCTTATCCATCTTAAAAGGGATTTCATTTTCACTATAGATATCTTCAACTGCATTTCTCCCTATCCGGACATAAGCGGGAGCATCGTCTTTTATGAGATATTCGAGCAGTTTGCCTGTTTGAAATCTGTCGCTCGGCAGATATACACGCATACCGGGAATTGAAGCAATAGTCGCTATATCCTGATTTGAATGGTGCGTCATACCCAATGCACCATAACTAATTCCGCCACTGATTCCAATCAGCTTTACATTAGTACCCGAATACGCCACATCTACTTTCACCTGCTCCATGCTTCTTGTGGAAAGAAAACATGCAGGAGAAGCAACAAACGGTCTTTTACCGCATGAAGCCAGTCCTGCTGCTATCGACACTATGTTTTGCTCGGCAATCCCAACTTCTACAAACTGCTTCGGCAATTGCTCAGCAAATGTGCTGAGAGACGCAGAACCTCGTGAATCGCTGCATAGGACGACGATATTTCGGTTTATTTTTCCATGCCCAATCAGAGCATCACAGACCGCTTGGCGGTTAGTAACTTGGTTCATACTGCCTCCGCCTCCCTCTTAAGAAGCTCTGCCTTTGCCGATTCATACTGCTCTGCGTTTGGCACTTTATGATGCCAGCCGGCATTATTTTCTGCTGCTGAGTAACCATAGCCTTTTGCTGTGTTTGCAATTATTGCGGTCGGTTTTCCCTTGTGCAGTTTTGCACTGCTAATAACTTCATCAAGTGATTTAATGTTATTCCCGTCTGCTTCGAGTACGTTCCAACCAAAAGAAGCAAAGCGTTCCGACAGGTTGTCCTGCGCCATAACTTCCTCAGTTGAACCTGAGATTTGAAGTCTGTTGCGGTCAACTATCGAAATCAAGTTGTCGAGCTTATAATGCCCGGCGGACATTGCACCTTCCCACACGGAGCCTTCTGCAAGCTCCCCATCGCCCATGACGACATAGACATGGTAACTTGCATTATCCATCTTAGCGGCAATTGCCATGCCTACGCCGATTGACAGCCCGTGACCCAGAGAGCCGGAGTTCATTTCAATTCCGTTTATCTTATTGTTCGGATGCCCGATATAATTCGAGCCAAACTGCGAAAATGTTTCGAGGTCGGTTTTAGGAAAAAAACCTTTATCGCAGAGAACCGCATAGAGTGCGGCGACGCAGTGCCCTTTACTTAAAATGAACCTGTCACGCATCGGGTCATCGATATTTTGTAAAGAGGTACTCATATGCAGGTTATATAACGTGACAAGAATATCCATCACGCTGAAATCGCCTCCAAAATGCCCGCCTTTACTGCGATAAATCATCTCCAGGACATCACGACGCAGTGCAAACGATTTCGCAGTCAACTCGCTATAGTTCACTCCGCTTTCTCCCCTCTGATTGTTGCTCTGATTTTCTCCTCAATAGGGTCGTAGAGGTCGGGTTGTATACCCATGTATTTACATGCCTCGTACAAAACAGCAACGACATCGCCATGTATGCCCGTGCAGTGATGAATATACGGTCCGCAGACTATTTTCTCTTCAAGCCTGCCGAGATTATCTACCTCGACCCACATATATGTACCCTTTGTGAAAGGCCCGTTAACCGCCACGGCATTACCAAGTAACATTGAATATTCACCGTTGTCTCCGTCAAAACGTGCAAGCGTAATTTTTCCCGGTTTTGCAAGAGCTTCCACTGCCCCCGGATGCTTAAAAGCGAGCGGATAACCGAGTGTCGGCTTATTTTGAGCAACAGAAATCGGCCATGGACCGCAGTGCTGCAACAGCTCCGCATTTTCGTTATCAGGGTGGCGAACAGTCCAGTCTGCAAAAAATGTTGTCGCCGTACCCACTGCCGCCGCTTCCACAAGAATAGAAGTAATTGCGCCATGGATATCCGTTTCGCAGACAACAGGCAGTCCCTCATCTGTGAGCAAAGCATTTGCGGCACACGGCATAATGCCGAGTTCATTCTGAAGGAAATTCCAGCATTGAATCGCAATTGCATTGCAGCCATATTTATCAGCTAAAGCCTGCATAGCGACTTTTAGTGCTGCAACCGTTTCAAGCTCATTAGACTCGATTTTTACTTCCATCTTTGACTTAATGAGTTCAATGGTTTTTGAAACTTGATTCTTCTCCGCTTTTGCTGCTTTCACCTCTGCGCTGAGCTCAGGCATTGGAATTGGGGCGAGTTGAATGTTAAACCGCTCAAGCAGTTCGCCCTCGTTGCACATTGTTGTCAGGAAATCATAAGGTCGAGTTGAGATTTGCAATATGCGTGTGTTTCTGAACGCTTTTACTGTGTTACATACAGCAAGAAATCTCTTTACTCCCTGCTCAAAAACATCGTCAGAAAGCCGGCAATTTTTCAAATAAGTAAATGGCACCTGAAAACGTCTGAGAACTTTACCCGTGGCAAACAGCCCGCATTGGGTGTCTCGCAAACGGATTCCCGCTTCATCAGGTCGCTCGTCCCTCGGTCCCCACAAAAGGACAGGAACATTCATCTCTTTAGCGAGTTTCGCCACAATATACTCTGTGCCAAAATTGCAATGCGGCACAAAAAGACCATCTATTTTTTCAGCTTTGAATTTTTCGGCTACTTTTTGCATATCCTGCTCATTATAAAGAAGCCCCTCATCGTTTATGTCTGTTATATCGACAAAATCAATTTCCAGTTCTTTAAGTTTTTCGCGAGTCAAGTTCGCATATTTCACCGCATCAGGTGCGCTGAAAATACTCCTGCGAGTTGGCGCGAAACCGAGTTTGATAGGTTTCATTGTGAATTGCCTCCTGCTACTAAAATTCTACTCATAATTTTATTAAAACTCGTTGCTTAAAATAAATTTCTAAAAACATATTGCATTTATTATCTATTAATGTTAAGTTAATGTCAAGGAAGATTTTAGTATATTTTACTAAATTTTATTTGAAAGGATTAAGAGATATGTCTATTTCTAAAACAGTCCCTTGTTACGGAACATGGGAAATCTCGCTTACTATTGAGGTCGGAGAAGTTGCAATCAACCCCTTTGATGTCGATTTTAAGGGAGTTTTTCAAAAAGACAATCGCAAACTAACCGCCCATGGGTTCTACGATGGATGCGGTATTTTCAAGCTTCGGTTTATGCCTGACTCTTTAGGAGAATGGACCTATAGCACAACTTCAGAAATTTTGTCACTCAACGGTCTTTCCGGTAGTTTTATTTGCTCTGAGGCTGAGCCAAATAATCACGGTGTGGCGCGTGTACGTGGAAAACATTTTGCTTTTGATGACGGAACTCCCCTTTACCCCATGGGAACAACCAGTTATGCCTGGATACACCAACCATATGAACTTCGCAGACAAACGATAGAGAGTCTAAAGAAATCAGCATTTAAAAAAATACGCATGTGTGTGTTTCCAAAGCATTATGATTTTAATAAAAACGAACCGGAAATGTTTGCATTTGAAGGGAATTTAACTGACGGTTTTGACTACACAAAACCCAATCCTGCATTTTTTGCACATCTGGAGAGCTGTATAAAGCAGCTGCATAGTATTGGCATTGAGTCTGATTTAATACTGTTTCACGCTTATGACCACTGGGGATTCTCCCAAATGAATACCGAGTGCAATCATCGTTATCTTAAATATATAACTGCTCGTTTATCTTGTTTTCCGAATGTTTGGTGGAGTCTTGCCAATGAGTATGATTTACTGCGACATCTCACAGAGCAAGATTGGGAAGGGTTTGCAAAGGTCATTTTGGAGGGTGATTACGCAGGACATCTGATGTCTATCCACAATTGCTTTGGATTCTACAATCACAGTAAACCTTGGATTACTCATTGTTCGCTGCAACGCCAAGATGTATACAAAACAACTGAATACACAGATGTGTGGATAAAAGAGTACCAAAAGCCTGCAACTTTAGATGAAATCGGATATGAAGGCGACATACATTGGGGCTGGGGCAATTTGACTGCCGAAGAACTTATGCGCCGCTCTTGGGAGGCGTTTGTGCGTGGCGGATATCCCGGTCACGGCGAGACATATTTGAGTGACGACGATGTTCTATGGTGGAGCAAAGGCGGTGTTTTAAAAGGCGATAGCCCTGAGCGATATGAGTTTTTAATGAAAATTTGCGAAGAGGCGGGTGGTATTGATTATCTGCCTGAACGTAGTCCTTGGGATATTGCGGTCGGCGGTATTGAGGGTAAAGTATATATAGCATATCTTGGATTTAGTCGTCCGAAAAATCGCTCTTTTCACTCAGACCACCCATATCTCGGAAGAAGTAATTTGCCTGATGGAAATTATAAAGTAGAAATTATTGATACTTGGAACATGACCATTACAGACTGCGGTATAATGGCAAGAGAAAATTTGCATGTTGAGCTTCCGGCTCGGCAATACATGGCAGTGAGGATGACCCCGGTTTGATAGTTCCTTACGTGAACAATTAAAGTCTGAAAGGTATGGTGCCAATATGAGCATTACGGTGAAAGAACTTGCGAAATTGTTAAATCTTTCCGAGGCGGCGGTATCGCTCGCCTTGCGAAATAAACCCGGCGTAAGCACTCAGACTCGCCGCAAGGTAATGGATTTAGCCGACAAGCATGGGTACGATTTCTATAAACAAACAAAGCAGGGTATGCATTCCAGGCATATCACATTTGCGATTTACAAGAGGCAAGGCGCAATTGTCACTGAAACGCCATTTTTTTCAGAGCTTTTTGAGGGTATTGAGGTCGCCTGTGCAAATGAGCAGTACAAGCTTCACATCACTCATATACTAAAAAGCGAAGATGTGGAAAAGAAAATTGACGAGATTTCTTACTCTGACTGTGCAGGGGTTATTTTGTTGGGAACTGAGATGCAAATTGAGGATTTCATTCCATTTGAATCCCTGAAAATACCTGTTGTGGTTCTTGATTTATTTCTCGATTTTCTTGATTACGATTGTGTGCTGATAAATAATGTTCAAGGTGCGCTCATTGCAACGGATTATCTCATCAGCCGCCGCAATAAACAGCCGGGGTATCTGCGTTCTTCCTACTCCATAGGGAATTTTGAGGATCGCGCTGATGGATTTTATAAAGCAATTCGAAGGCATGGGATGTCAACATCTAAGTCTATCATGCATAGACTGACACCCTCAGTCGAAGGTGCCATGGCAGATATGCTGGAGCTCATCGAACAGGGAGAGGAACTTGCTCCATGCTATTTTGCCGATAACGATTGTATTGCCATTGGTGCAATAAAAGCTTTTCAGCAAAAGGGCATACGTGTCCCGGATGACATTGCAATTATAGGTTTCGACAATGTCCCACTCGCATCCTACATGGACCCCCCGCTTACAACAATCCATGTTCCTAAAAGATATATGGGAGAGATGGCTGTTTCGCGTCTGATAAGCAATATCAAAAACGGCTCACACTCCCCTTTGAAAATCGAGGTAGCAACATCACTGAAAAAACGTCAAACAGTGTAGGGAGTGTGAATGTTACATTCTTTGTGAAAAGGGATTAAATATGTCAAAATATTAACAAGTGGTGAAATTAAGTAAAAATTAAGTAATTTTTACTTAATTTTTTGTTGCTTTTAACATAAAGCTTTGGGATAATATATAAGCTTACAGCAAGTAGAACTCCGTTATGCATCTTGTTGCGACTGAAGATTCTCGAAAGGGTTGGTCATTTTATGAAAACTGTACTTTCTGCTGACAAGCAGAGTCCTCGAATCCGTTCTAAACAAAAGTGGACACGCTACTTGCCGGTTTATCTGCTCATGCTCCCCGGTCTTGTGTATTTCTTTATTAACAATTATATGCCGCTGCCGGGCATAACTGTGGCTTTTAGGAATTTCAATGCAAGGCAGGGAATTTTTGGGAGTCCTTGGATTGGATTTGACAATTTTCAATTTCTCTTTGCTACACAGGACGCTTGGATAATCACACGCAACACAATCCTCTATAATGCAGCGTTTATTGTCGTTAACACATCGCTTTCAATATTTCTTGCCGTTATCCTCAATGAACTTCGTGGGAAAATGAAAAACTTTTTTCAAAGCTCAATACTGTTGCCCAACATGATTTCGACAGTTATTATCGGATATATTGTCTTTGGATTTTTAAGTGTTGAGAGCGGCTTTTTTAACACAGCTTTGTTTCCGTTTTTGGGACTGGACCCCGTTAGTTGGTATAGCGAGCCCGGACGATGGCCCTTTATACTGATACTTGTCAACGCTTGGCGTGGTGTGGGTGTTGGAACTATTATTTATCTTGCCACTTTGGTTGGCATTGATAGATCTTTCTATGAATCTGCAATGCTTGACGGAGCAGGCAGGTGGAAACAGTTCAAATATATAACCCTTCCACTTCTGAAGCCTACAATTATCATGCTGACATTGCTCGCTATCGGACGAATTTTCTTCGCTGATTTCGGATTATTCTTCCAAGTCCCTATGAACTCAGGAGCACTCTTCTCCACCACCAATGTTATTGATACTTATGTTTTCCGAGGTCTTATCCAGCTTGGCAACATATCGATGTCAGCGGCTGCCGGTCTTTATCAATCCGTAGTAGGCTTCATACTCGTTCTCACTGCAAACCTGATAATCCGTAAAATCGACCGCGAAAGCGCACTAATATAGGAAGGGAATGACAAGCAAATGATGTACAAATCAGATCGCATTTTCAATACAGTCGGACATATATTCATGTCAATACTTGCATTTTTTGTATTGGTGCCTTTTGTCCTGCTCGTTGCATCCTCGTTCACCGCTGAAGAGGCTCTTATTAGGTATGGTTACAACTTTATACCCCATCAGTTCAGCCTTTTTGCATATGAATGGCTGTTTGTCACAAACGGTGCGGTCATCATCCGTTCTTATGTGATGTCTTTTCTCGTAACCACCGTTGGAGTAATTTTAAGTATTTGCATTACCACACCTCTAGCTTATGGTCTTGCCAAAAGAGGCTTACCCTTGCGCAAGGCTCTGACATTTTTTGTGTTCTTTACCATGATATTCAACGGCGGACTTGTGCCAACATACATCAACTACACGCAGGTTTTTGGCCTTGGCGATACGTTTTGGGGACTTGTTATACCTAACCTGCTCACTAACGGTTTCTTCGTTCTTCTTATGAAGAGCTATTTCACTACAAATATACCCACCGAAATTCTTGAGGCGGCCGAAATAGACGGCGCAGGCGAGTTTCGCTTGATGATGCAGATAGCAGTACCGATGGCAAAGCCTATCATTGCCACGGTTGCTATATTTGTCGGAATTAACTACTGGAATGACTGGATAAACGGGTTTGTATATCTGGTGAGACGTACAGATTTATTCACCATTCAAAACCTTCTCAACCGAATTATGCAAAACATTCAAGTCCTGATGCAAACTGCCGATATCGGCACTCAGGCAGCTGTCGGGCTTGCACGCGCTCCATTGACAGCCGTTCGAATGGCTATGGCGGTAATGGGTGTACTCCCTATCGTGCTTGTGTATCCATTTGTACAAAAAAACTTTGTAAAAGGTATTACGTTAGGGGGTGTAAAAGGCTAAAAAAATCAATGCATTTTTACTTCTTCTTGCGACCTAACACAGCAAAAGTTAAAACGATTTGAAAGGGTACATATTATGAAAAGAAAAATTATAACACTATTACTCGCAATTGTGCTGACAACAATTTTTATAACAGCGTGTGGTAACGGAGATGCAGACGGCGAAGTTGTCGATTTGGTACTTGCCATGGGTACATTCGTAATTCCGGGTGATGTACAAGTTATTGAAGATGCACTCAATGAAATTCTCACTCCCAGATACGGTATAAACCTTGAACTCATAGTTATGGACGTTGCCTCATATGCCCAGAATGCTACTCTGATGCTAACCGCAGGAGAGCAGATTGACGTTATGTCCTCCCTTTTTGTTGGATATATGACTATGCACCAACAAGGGTTTCTAATGGATTTGGAAGAAAATGACCTTTTGCAGAACTATGGTGCAGGCATTGTGGAAGCTCTTGGCGGATGGGAAATTGTTGATGGTGCTCGAGTAGCCGGCACGTTGTATGGGTTGCCTACGAATGTAGACCACGCTGCAGGGCGCGGTGCTTTCGCAGTTGGTAGTCAATATCTGGAAGCAATTGGCTTCCCTTTGCCTGAACCTAACAACGATATAATACACATTTCAATTGAAGAATTTGAAGATATTTTGGCTGAACTTCATGTTGCCTTCCCTGACATTGAGACAATTCGTCCGCTTATGCCTGATAATATCGGACATTACTTTTCAATCGATTTTCTCGGTGCTCAACCATTTGGTGTTTTGCTGGATCCCGCAAACGATTTGACTGTTTCCGACTTCTTCACAAGCCAGATTTTCTACGACTTTATCACCATGACTCGCAGGTGGAACCAACTTGGCTTCATTGGTGGAGATGCGGCAGTAGACGACACTCCTGTAACAGCTCTTACTGCAGCAGGGAGTATTATGTCTTACTTTACGGCAGGCAAGCCCGGAATCGTTGTGCAAGAGAGTGGTCTTTGTGCTCAGCCCATGACTATTTTCCAAACAGGCATTGACTTTATGGCATCGAATGCTGCAGCTCGCTTCCCGTGGGTAATCCCATGGACGACCGAAAACCCCGAAATGGCAATGACTCTGATGAGAGCACTCTACACCGACCCTGAAATCTCAAACATTCTTATCTGGGGTGTAGAGGGCGTTCACTACGAAGTACAGCCGAGCGGTCACATTGATTTTGCACCCGGCTTAGATGGATCAAACTCAGGTTGGTTTGTGAATATGGCGTGGGCAATGCCTAACCAGTTTATATCACATGTTTGGATAGGGGATGATCTTGACCTGGCCGATCAGCTTATTGAGTTTAATGACAATGCTGTGCAGTCTTTGGCCTTTGGGTTTCTGTTTGACCCTGCTCCGGTTCAACACGAAATTGTAGCTGTCACGAGTGTGTTCGAGGAACTTCTGCCCGGTATCGGTTTAGGCTTTATCGATCCTGCTGAGGGAATTGCAGAATTGGAGTCTCGAATGAATGCAGCAGGACTGCAGACTATAATTGCAGAAAAGCAAAGGCAACTTGATGCTTGGGCTATTGAGGCAGGAATTGGATAACCGATTTAACTATACACTTCCTCCTAACGGCAAGTAACTATCGGAGGGCATTGATTGCCCTCCGATAATTCAACTTTATGAAAGGGCGTTTAGAGTTAAATGAAAAACATTCTCTTGTATAAAATGGTTGTCGAAGGATTTGATTTCGGTCCCTATGTTACAAAACTAATTATTGCTTGGAAAGGCGATACTAATGGTCTTTGTGCGGAAGATTTTATCGTGAATGTCACGAGACAAGGCGGTGCATTTGAGCCGACACCTATAGTTTCCGGCACACGCAAGATCACGAAGCTTTCTGTGTCCGGGGGCTATGTGACTTTGGATTTGGAAGTCCACCCGTCTTATAGTTATGCAAATGCCCTTCGTGTTGAAAAAATTGAAGAAGGACCGGGGAAATTTTATGTTGGGAATCAATGGGCATACCCTTATACCCACAGTTTGATTTGGAAAGGCATTGAATTTACCATGGAGTGCTCCGGCATAGAAATGCCGCTTGCGGATTCTTTTGATATTTCAGGTAGGTTTGTGGCTTCTGATAATGTGATTTTGCAGTATGCTTCTTTTGTCCCTCCGGAGGCAGAAAGCAGCTCAAGGCCTCTCATTATTTGGCTTCACGGGGCAGGTGAAGGCAGTTGGTTTGGCTCTCAGCGAGCGGATGTGGCAATCATCGGAAACAAGGTTGTTGCACTTGCGGACAAAAAGATTCAAGAGTTGATGGGTGGTGCATACATTCTCGCACCACAAGTTCCAACCATGTGGATGGATGATGGTAGCGGCGCATATACAAAAAATGGTATAACTAAATACGAAACAGCACTGATTGAACTTATAGAACGTTACCTGATTGACCACCCAAATGTTGACTCAAAAAGAATATTCATCGGAGGATGCTCAAACGGCGGGTTTATGACTATGCGAATGATTTTGCAGTATCCTAATAAGTTTGCCGCTGCTTTCCCTGTTTGTCAGGCGTATGACCCTAACTGGATAACAGATGAGCAGCTGATGGGGATCGTAAATATGCCGATATGGCAGGTACATGCAAGAAATGATGGCATTGTCGCATTTTCAGGAGCGGAAAGAACTCATCAGCTTTTGGTAGAGAGAAATGCAAAAAATGCTCACCACACATGGTATGATGTAATGGAAGATATAAGCGGTCAATGGAGTGACGGCAAAGGTAATCCCTGGAAGTATGATGGTCACTGGGCTTGGATTCATGTTTTTAACAATGATGCTTCAGCTGAAGTTTGCGGAAGAGACATAACCATTTTCGAGTGGCTGGCAGCGCAATAGAAATCAATTACAGTGCAGTAGAGAGTAATGAATTTATTTCACCGGTAATTAGCCAGTAAAGGAGTTTATGAACATGAATAATCTTAAAGAAAAACCATTTAATTTAACCGATGAGGATATTAAGTGGGTCAATGAAACTCTTCGCAATATGACGCAGGAAGAGAAAATTTCTCAACTTTTTTGCCTCATAGCATACGACTCTGAACCGGAAAAACTTGCCTCACTGGCAAAAAATGTAAAACCGGGAGGGCTAATGTGCCGTCCTATGGCTATTGAGCAAGCCGGAGAGGCTGCCGAGATTTTGCAGACGAACAGTAAAATCCCGATGCTCATAGCTGCTAATCTTGAGCGTGGTGGAGTTGGGGTCTTTGAGGAAGGTACAAGCATGGGTTCTCATCTAGCCGTGGCAGCTACGGATAAGCCTGAGACCGCTGCAAGACTTGGAACTATTTGCGGGCGTGAGGGTGCATCTGTCGGTGTCAATTGGTCGTTTGCACCAATAATCGACATTGATTACAACTTTCGCAACCCAATAACCAATATACGCACATTTGGCTCTGACCCAGAGAGAGTTAAGTCCATGGGTGTGGAATATGTTAAGGCTATACAAAAAGAAGGCATTGCAGCTTCCATAAAACACTTTCCCGGTGACGGTGTGGATGAGCGAGATCAACATCTTGTCACATCAGTAAACACTATGTCTTGCGATGACTGGGATAACACTTTCGGCTCTGCATACAGAGCCTGTATTGATGCAGGTGCGATGACTGTTATGATTGGGCATATCAGTATGCCTGCATACTCACGAAAACTTGTTCCCGGGATAAAAGACGAAGAGATAATGCCTGCATCACTGGCGCCGGAGCTTGTTACTACACTTCTAAAAGAGCAAATGGGGTTCAACGGGCTTGTAGTTACAGATGCCACCACTATGGCAGGCATGACAATTCCCATGCCGCGGGAAAAAGCTGTACCGTATACCATTGCTTGCGGTTGCGATATGTTTCTGTTCACAAAAAATATGGAAGAAGATTTTTCATACATGAGAAAAGGTGTGGAAAACGGCATCATAACACCTGAGCGCTTAAACGACGCTATAACTAAAATATTAGGACTTAAAGCTGCTCTGGGGCTTCATAAGAAAAAATCTGCCGGAACATTGGTTGCAAGCGGTGAGATACCTGCCAAGGATGAACATGAGCGTTGGGCAAAAGAGTGCGCCGATGAGTCTATCACTTTGGTAAAAGAAGAAAAAGGTGTGCTGCCTATCTCCCCTGAAAAATACAAGCGTGTATTAGTTTATCCGATTGAGTCGGAGGAAGGTTTTGCTTATGGCGTTCGAGTTGGTGCTGTGAATCAGTTTATTGAGTCGCTGAAGAGTGAAGGTTTTGATGTTGACGTGTTTGAGTCCTCAAAAGGATATGAAGGTATGATGCAGCCATTTTCAGAAATGACAGAGAAATATGATTTGATGCTGTACGTGGCAAATCTTGCCACCCGCAGCAATCAGACCACCATCCGTATAGAGTGGGTCATGCCGTTTGGCGCTAATGTGCCTATATACATGGAAAGCATACCTACAGTTTTCATATCACTGGAAAATCCATATCATCTGCTTGATGTGCCGCGTGTTAAGACTTTTATAAACACTTATGCATCAACAGACACAATTCTCAATGCACTCATCGACAAGCTCATGGGGCGTTCCGACTTTAAGGGTGTTTCCCCGGTTGATGCATTTTGCGGAATGTGGGATACGCGTCTATGAGATATGCAGGAGTAATCTTTGATTTAGACGGAGTGATTTGCCATACGGATGATTTCCACTACAAGGCATGGAAATCGCTCGCAGATTCCATGAACATTTACTTTGACGAAGAGATAAATAACCGCCTTCGCGGAGTTAGCCGCATGGAGAGCCTTGACATTATTTTAGAGCGCTACCACGGGCCCCCTCTCAGTAATGCTGAAAAGCTGCGTATCTCTGAAAGTAAAAATATGCATTACAAAAACTTTATAATGCAAATGGATGAGAGTTATGTTGCAGCCTCTGTGCTGAGTACTCTTCATGAGTTGCGTGAAAATGGGGTCAAACTTGCTATAGGTTCGTCCAGCAAAAATGCACGCCTTATACTCGATCGCATCGGACTTGGCTCTTTTTTTAACGCTGTCACTGATGGAAATGATATTGAGTTTTCAAAACCACACCCACAAGTTTTTTTGCTGGCTGCTGACAAAATTTCGCTTTCGCCCGGTGAGTGCTTAGTAGTCGAGGACGCTTTTGCGGGCATAGAGGCCGCCGTGGCAGGAGGTTTTGATTGTGTAGCCATAGGTGATGCCACAAGAGATGTACGCGCCACCTATACGGTGACAGATCTTGAAGAGTTGCCCGGGATTATTTTGCGAGAATAGTTTTCATGTGAACATACTCAGTATACCACACTGCAACCAGAGCTTCTGCAAAAATGCGTTAACTGTACAATATAATATAGTTCCCAAACTTCCACTTGACAATCCAAACAAATTAAGCTAATCTAAAATAACTTTTTAGATTAGCTTAATTTGTTGAAAAGGGGGCGAGTACAATGTATATCAAGCGCAAAATTGAGGATACAGCAAAAAAGGTGTCGGGAACATTCCCTGTAATGCTTGTTACAGGACCTCGTCAATCAGGCAAAACGACATTACTCAAGCGCTTAGCAGAGCAAGAGCGAAAATATGTCACGCTGGACAATCCTGACAATAAGTTATTTGCCATGGACGACCCGGCCGCTTTTTTAGAAAGGTATTCCCCACCTGTGCTAATAGATGAAATCCAGTATGCGCCACAGCTTTTGCCGTACATCAAAATGTATGTAGATACCAATAAGGGAAATGGCAGTTTTTGGTTAACAGGTTCTCAGATGTTTCACATGATGAAAAATGTGTCAGAAAGCCTTGCCGGGCGTGTTGGCATACTGAATTTGTTTGGTCTTTCGAATAATGAAATAACAGGTAGCTTATTCAATGCGTTTACAACATCGTCAGAAGATTTGCTGGGTAGGTTTGAAATAGCGCAACCTATGTCACTCCCTGAAATATTCGAGCGAATTCATAGGGGAGGAATGCCAAAGCTCTACGAACAGCCTGAGACGGATTTGGACGACTACTTCACCTCATATATACAAACCTATGTCAGTCGAGACATACGAGATCTTACGCAAGTGGCTGACGAACTGTCATTTTACCGTTTTTTGCGCGCAGCAGCGGCAAGAACCGGTTGTCTTGTCAATTATGAAGTTTTGGCAAGAGAAGTTGGGGTGTCAGCACCAACTGCAAAACAGTGGCTTTCTGTTCTTGTTTCGTCCGGAATTGTTTTTCTAATAGAGCCGTACCACAACAATGCCCTCAAGAGAGTTGTCAAATCACCTAAAATGTACTTCATGGATACCGGCCTTGCGGCTCATTTAACAAAATGGTCAAGCCCTGAGGTGCTTGAAGCTGGCGCAATGTCGGGGGAGTTTTTTGAAACATATGTCGTCTCAGAAATATATAAGAGCTTTATCAATACAGGCAAAACTCCTCCGCTGTTTCATTACAGGGACAACAATAAAAGGGAGATTGACCTTATTATCTGGAAAGATGGGACGCTTTATCCGATAGAGATTAAAAAGAGTGTGAATCCATCTGAAAATGCGAAGAATTTTAATGCTCTCTATCCTGTTGCAAGTGAAGAAGGTTGTGATGATTTGCCGGTCCACATGAGAATGAACGTCGGAATGGGCAGTATAATTTACCAAGGACAGAACTTGAGGCCGGCAGTACGCTCAAAGCACACCACATGGATAGTACCCGCCTGGCTTATATAGAAACCTGCTTCACAACCCCAATCTCGCCACCCACGAAGAAGGCCAAATAAGACAAGCTTAAAAAAATTCGAAAAAATTTACAAAAAATCAAAAATTTATGTTGACAATAGGGGCGCCATTTGGTATTCTACTCAGGCGCCCTTTTGCGAGGGTAAGAAAAACCTGCGTAGAACCGAGAGATTGCAGGCACCACCTGGTAACTTTCGGGGAGCAAGTCCGGCGCTGGAAAAATGAGACAAATCAGTGTGAAATCGGGCGGCTAAAATTACATTCTCAAAAAGTGTAGTCATTGCAGGCTCTACCGGAGAAAATCCGGTTAAAATAATCAGGCAATATGACACACACGGCAGAGTGTATAGAATTTTTAGGAGGATAAAAAATGGCAGCGACTAAGTCAACAACTAAAAAGATGATTAGAATCAGGCTAAAAGCATACGACCACCAGCTCATCGACCAAGCCGCATCAACAATCATCGAAACAGCAAAACGGACAGAAGCAAGAGTATCAGGTCCAATCCCGCTTCCTACAAAAAGAGAAATCATTACAATACTGCGCTCAGTGCACAAGCACAAAGACAGCAGAGAACAGTTTGAAAGACTGACCCACAAGCGCCTGATAGACATCATGAGCCCCACGCAAAAAACAGTAGAATCACTCATGTCTCTCGAACTCCCCGCAGGCGTAGAAATCGAAATCAAACTATAAAATAGCAAATCATTAAATTGTAGGGGACGGCGTCCTCGGTGTCCCGCCCCACAGTGCATAATGTTGGTTCCATAGTGAGTCAACCAATTATAGGAGGAAACAGCAATGGTCAAAGCGATCATCGGAAAGAAAATCGGAATGACGCAGATTTTCGACGAAAACGGCAAAGTTATACCGGTTACAGTAATTGAAGCAGGTCCCTGCTTGGTTACACAAAAGAAAACAATGGAAAACGACGGATATGAAGCAATTCAAATCGGCTACCAAGATGTCAAAGAGCGCAGGCTCACAAAACCAAGACTCGGACACATCAAAAAAGCCGGAGTTGCACCGAAAAAACATCTCAAAGAATTCCGTCTGGACGACACTTCTACATATAATGTAGGCGACGAGCTAAAAGCCGATGTGTTCGCAGAGGGCGACAAAGTAGACATCACAGGCATATCGCGCGGTAAAGGCTTCTCAGGTGTCATAAAGCGCCACGGTGCAAGCAGAACAGCCACATCACACGGTGGTGGCCCGGTTCACAGACACGCAGGTTCCATGGGAGCCGGAACAGACCCTGCAAGAATCTTCAAAGGCAAGATAGGCGCAGGACAAATGGGTAACGAACAAGTTACAGTACAAAACCTTGACGTAGTAAAGGTAGACCCGGAGAGAAACATGATAGCCGTCAGAGGCGCAGTACCCGGACCGAGACAAGGCATTGTATACCTGAAAAACACAGTCAAGAACGCGTAACACCTAATTAACGATAGGAAAGGAAGATACCTATTATGCCAGCGATAAAAGTACACGACATGAAAGGCAAAGTTGTAGGCGAGGTTGAACTCTCCGAAGCTGTATTTGGAATCAAGCCAAACACGGCGGCAATTCACGCCGTAGTCAAGAACCATCTTGCAAATAAAAGACAAGGCACACAATCTGCGCTCACACGCGCTGAAGTCAGCGGTGGTGGCAGAAAACCGCATCGTCAAAAGGGTACGGGCAGAGCACGTCAAGGCTCTATCAGCACTCCGCACTACACACACGGTGGTGTTGCGTTTGCTCCCAAGCCCCGCAGTTACCGCTACTCGCTGAATAAAAAGTACAGAAGGCTTGCACTGAAATCAGCCCTGTCACTTAAAGCGGCGGGAGACTCAATCATCGTAGTTGACAAACTAAAGATGAAAGATATCAAAACTAAAGACTTTGCTAAGTTCCTCGCAGCGATCGGCGTAGACGGCAAAGCTGTAGTTGTTACAAAAGAGCCGGATAACAACGTCGTACTCAGTGCCAGAAACATCCCCGGTGTCACAACCACTTTCGCCACACTTCTGAGCACATACGATATCATGAATGCCACAACATTCATCGTTGACAAAGCGGCACTTCCAAAAATTGAGGAGGTATACGCATAATGAAAACAGCAAGTGATATTATTTTGCGGCCGATTATCTCCGAACAGAGCACCGAGCATGTTGACCTCAAAAAGTACGTGTTTGAAGTGGCTCCGTCTGCAAACAAAATAGAAATCAAAAAGGCAATTGAAGACCTGTTTGAAGTTGAAGTCTCAAAAGTTACGACGCTCAACATGAAAGGCAAAGCAAAACGTCAAGGCCGCTACCCGACAGGTAAGAGAAAAGACTGGAAAAAAGCAGTCATCAGACTAACAGAGAGCTCAAAAACAATAGAATTCTTTGAAGGTCTAATGTAACATATTTTAAACTTTCAAGTTGAGAAATAAACAGGGAGGAATCTAAACAATGCCTGTAAGATCATTTAAACCCACCACCCCGTCAAGAAGGCATATGACAGTTTCAGGTTTTGACGGAGTAGATAAAAGAGCAAAACCCGAACGTAGTCTCACTGAAGTTCTGAAGAAGAATTCAGGCAGAAACAACTACGGTCGTATCACAGTTCGCCACAGGGGCGGCGGAAATCGCAGAAAGTACAGAATCATCGACTTCAAGCGCAACAAGTTTGATGTGCCCGGAAAAGTTCTGCGCTTAGAATATGACCCCAACCGTAGCGCAAACATCGCACTCATCGAGTATGAAGACGGCGAACTTCGCTACATCATCGCACCTGCGGGACTGGGTCAAGGCGATTCGGTAATCTCATCAAGCTCTGCCGATATCAAACCCGGAAACGCACTGCCAATCACATCAATACCTGTTGGTACAGTTATACATAACATCGAGCTCCACCCCGGAAAAGGCGGCCAGCTCGTCCGCGGAGCCGGAACAGCAGCTCAGCTCATGGCAAGAGAAGGCGTTATGGCTCAAATCAGAATGCCGTCAGGTGAGCACAGACTGGTTCGCAGTAACTGTATGGCGACAATCGGCCAAGTCGGAAACACTGACCACCAAAACATCCACATCGGTAAAGCCGGACGTAAGCGCCATATGGGATTTCGTCCGACAGTTCGCGGCTCGGCGATGAATCCGGTAGACCACCCGCACGGCGGTGGTGAGGGTAAGGCTCCAATTGGACGCCCCGGACCTGTAACACCTTGGGGTAAGCCAACTCTTGGTTATAAAACCAGAAAAGTTAAAAATCCAAATAACAAATACATAGTCAAACGTCGTGGTAAGAAATAGAAAGGGGAACTGAATATGAGTAGAAGTGTTAAAAAAGGCCCCTTTGCTGCACCGGAACTCATCAAGCGCATTGATGAAATGAACAGCTCGGGAAATAAAAAAGCGCTCAAAACTTGGTCACGCGCAAGCACCATATTCCCAACATTCGTTGGTCATACAATCGCAGTTCACGATGGCAGACGCCATGTACCGGTCTACGTCACTGAGGACATGGTAGGACATAAACTCGGAGAGTTTGCACCGACACGCACATATCGCGGTCATGCCGGTAGCAAAACATCGAAGTAGGAGGAGCAGAAAATGAGTACCAAAGTAGCGAAGGCACATTCAAAATTCGTGCGCATCTCGCCGCGTAAGGTCAAAATAGTCTGCGACCTTATAAGAGGCAAAGATACAGGACTCGCAAGAGCGATACTTATGCAAACACCAAAAGCCGCTTCAGAAGTTATGATTAAACTTTTAAACAGCGCAGTCGCAAATGCAGAGAACAACCACGAAATGGATCCTGATAATCTGTTTGTTTCAGAAACATACGCAAACCCCGGTCCGACACTCAAAAGAATCAGAGCAGTAGGTCGCGGAAGAGCACACAGGATTTTCAAAAGAACATCACATATCACTATCGTAGTCGCAGAGAAGGAATAGGAGAACAGTATGGGACAAAAAGTTAATCCGCATGGCTTTAGAGTAGGCGTCATAAAAGACTGGGATTCTCGTTGGTATGCCCGCGAAGATAAAGTCGGAGATCTAATAGTTGAAGACTACAACATTCGCAAACACCTCAAAGCACTGCTCTTTTCTGCAGGCGTTCCGAAAATTGAAATCGAACGCGACAACGCAAAAGTCAAAATATTCATCCACTGCTCACGCCCCGGTGTCATAATCGGTAAAGGTGGCGCAGAGATTGAAAGGCTTCGTTTGGAACTCGAAAAGAGAATCAGTAAACCCGTTGCAATTTCAATCGTTGAAGTCAAAAATCCTGACACAAACGCACAACTTATAGCAGAGGGCATCGCTGCAAAACTGGAAAAACGTATAGGATTCCGCAGAGCGATGAAAAATGCAATGAGCAGAGCAATGCGCCTTGGCGTTCGCGGTATAAAAGTTATGGTATCAGGAAGACTCGGCGGTGCAGAAATTGCAAGAAGTGAAGCATATCACGAGGGAACAATACCACTCCAAACACTCAGAGCAGACATCGAATACGGCTTCGCCGAAGCTGCCACAACCTATGGGCGTATCGGCGTTAAAGTATGGGTATACAACGGCGAAATACTCAGCCAAACACTACGTACAACACCACGCACTATGGATATGACAAAACCACCCAGAGACCGCCGCGACAGAGGTCGAGGTGGAGATAGAGGCGGCTACAACAACAGAGGTCCGGGCGGCGGAGGTGGTTACAACCGTGACAACAGAGGTCCGGGCGGCGGTGGCGGTTATAACCGTGACAATAAAGGACCGCAACAGGGCGGTGGCTACAATCGTGGCGACAGAGGACCAAGACCCGCAGGCGGCTCGCAAGAAGGCAGACCTCCAATCCAACGTAGCGCACCACCGGAAGGAGGGAACAGCTAAATGATTTCACCGAAAAGAGTTAAGTACCGTAGAGTACAGAGAGGCCGCATGAAAGGCAAAGCCACACGCGGCACAAAGGTAACATATGGCGAGTTTGGACTCCAAACATTAGACCCCGCTTGGATTACAGCAAATCAAATCGAAGCAGCTCGTATCGCCATGACACGTTACTCAAAACGTGGTGGTAAAGTCTGGATTAAGATTTTCCCCAACAAGCCGATAACCTCAAAACCTGCTGAAACACGCATGGGTAAAGGTAAAGGCGCACCGGATCACTGGGTAGCAGTAGTAAAACCCGGAAGAGTGCTCTTCGAAATCGGCGGAGTTACAGAAGAAGTTGCACGTGAGGCAATAAGACTTGCAGGACACAAACTTCCATGCAAGACTAAATTTATAAAACGCGAGGTTCAAAGCGAGACAGGTGGTGAATAAAGATGAAGGCAAGCGAGGCAAGAACACTTAACCCTGATGAGCTCCAAGAGAGACTTGCAGGACTGAAAAATGACCTCTTCTTTCTGAGAATGCAACATGCGACAAACCAACTCGACAATCCACTTAGGATTTCACAAATCAAAAAAGATATTGCCCGAGTCAAAACGGTTATTCGCCAAAAGCAGCTTGAACAAGCAGGAGGTTAGAGCAAATGAGTGAGATAAGATCATCCGGAAGGAAAACTAGGGTAGGTCGAGTCGTTTCAGACAAAATGGATAAAACCATTGTAGTCGCAGTGGAATCTCGAGTACCGCACAAGCTATACAAAAAAATCATCAAAAGAACTTATAAGCTCAAAGCTCACGACGAGAAAAACGATTGCGGCATAGGCGACACAGTGCGTGTCATGGAAACCCGCCCGCTTTCAAAAGACAAACGCTGGAGACTCATAGAAGTCATCGAAAAAGCCAAGTAGTATAAACTTCAGGCTTAACAGGAAATTAACCTTTCACAGAAAGGACTAGAGTAAACCATGATACAACAAGAATCATATCTAAAGGTCGCCGACAATACAGGCGCCAAAGAAATCAAGTGCATTAGAGTGCTTGGCGGTTCAAAGAGAAGATACGGCGGCGTCGGTGATGTCATCGTAGCATCTGTTCGCAAGGCGGCTCCTGCAAGCACAGTCAAAAAAGGCGAAGTTGTAAAAGCTGTTATAGTGCGCACCGTTAAAGGTGTTCATCGTGCAGACGGCACACATGTCCGCTTTGACGAAAATGCGGCAGTGCTCATCAAAGAAGATGACCAAAACCCCAGAGGCACGCGCATCTTCGGACCGGTGGCACGCGAACTTCGTGATAAGGATTACATGAAAATTCTGTCACTCGCTCCGGAGGTAATATAGTTTGAATAAATTCAAACTAACGAGGCTATGTGCCACTCGCTCCCCCTACGGGGAACCGCGAGATGATGCACAAAATGACAATTCCTTTTCAAGTCGTTTTGTGCCTTAGAGATTCAGGAAAGGAATTGTCATTAACTATGAACAAAGTACATGTTAAAACAAACGACACAGTCGTAGTCCTTGCAGGCAGAGACAAAGGTGTGCAAGGCAAGGTGATGAGCGTTGATCCCGAATCAAGAAAAGTCTTGGTTGAGGGCGTAAGTGTTGCAAAAAGACACAAAAAACCTCGCAAACAAGGTGAGCCGGGTGGTATCATCACAATGGAAACCCCGATTTATGCAAGTAAGGTAATGCGTGTCTGTCCAAAATGCAATAAGCCTACAAGACCCGCACACCGTATCGAAAAAGACGGTAAAAAAGTCCGAATCTGCAAAAAATGCGACGCAGAAATCTAAGAAGGGAGATAGTCCAAAATGCCAAGAATGAAGATTAAATATAAAGAAGAGGCTGCTCCCGCACTTATGAAAAAGTTCGGGTACAAGAGCGTCATGGAAATACCCAAGGTTGAAAAAATCGTGGTAAACGTCGGTTGCGGCGATGCCCGTGACAACGCAAAAGCCATTGATGCAGTTGTAAAAGATGTCACTCAAATAACAGGTCAAAAAGCAGTTGTAACTAAAGCTCGCAAATCTGTAGCGAACTTCAAACTTCGTGAAGGAATGCCTGTAGGTGTTAAAGTAACACTTAGACAAGCTAAAATGTGGGAGTTTTTAGACAGACTGTTAAACGTTGCGCTGCCTCGTGTCAGAGACTTCAGAGGTATTAGCCCTAACGCATTCGACGGACGCGGAAACTATGCATTAGGACTCAAAGAACAGCTCGTTTTCCCTGAAATAGACTACGACAAGATAGAGAAAATACGCGGAATGGACATCGTAATTTGCACAACAGCAAAAACTGACGAAGAAGCCCGCGAACTACTCACACATCTTGGCGCACCGTTCATTCAGGTTTAGGAGGAATATGTAATGGCAAAAAAATCAATGATTTTAAAACAACAAAGAGAGGCGAAATTCTCGACCCGCCGTTACAATCGCTGCAAAATCTGCGGCCGCCCACACGCGTACCTAAGAGATTTCGGCGTATGCCGTATATGTTTCAGAAACCTAGCCTACAAAGGCCAAATCCCCGGCGTAAGAAAAGCTTCGTGGTGACTTTTTCCGCTATGCTTCGTCTCAAGACCTTGCAGTATCTCATACAGCGGCGGTTTTTCGACTTCGCCTAGCAAAAAAATTCCCTCACGAATAAACATTTCACCAACACCCATGTAGGGGACGGCGTCCTCGACGTCCCGCCGCCCCACAATCTAACAAATACCCTCGATGGCAAACGTCGATTCGCAAATCGAAACCTTGCCACGAAAACAGGCTCGTAGCTTGTAACTCTTAAATGGAGGAAAATACTATGCAAATAACAGACCCAATTGCCGACATGCTCACACGTATCAGAAACGCAGGCTCAGCAAAACACCCAACAGTTGAAATTCCTGCGTCAAACATGAAAAAGGCAATAGCAGAAATTCTACTGCAAGAAGGATACATCAAAAACTTCCAACTCATTGAAGACGGAATCCAAGGTGTTATCAAAGTCACACTCAAATATAACGGCTCAGAAAAGGCTATCGCCGGACTGCGGCGTGTTTCAAAACCGGGTCTGCGCGTATACGCAGGTGCCGATGAGCTACCCTATGTTCTCAGAGGACTCGGAGTAGCAATCATTTCAACATCCAAGGGAATACTCACCGACAAAAAAGCCCGTGAAGCTAATGTCGGCGGAGAAGTCCTTGCGTTTGTCTGGTAAGGGGGCGTAAGAATATGTCAAGAATAGGAAGAAGTCCAATAACCGTACCTGCGGGAGTAGAGCTAAAAATAGCAGACAACAACCTAGTAACGGTTAAAGGTCCGAAAGGCTCACTGGAGCAACATATAAACCCTGAAATGCAGCTCAGTTTAGAAGACGGCACACTGAGCGTAGCACGCCCGACAGATACACCTCAACACCGCAGTATGCACGGGCTGTACCGCACACTGATTAACAACATGATAGTCGGAGTGACGGAAGGGTTCACAAAAGAACTCGACATTAACGGAGTAGGTTACAGAGCAGCAAAAGAGGGCAAAAAACTCGTTATGAATCTCGGCTACTCGCACCAAGTCATTATGGACGAACCTGAAGGCATAAACATAGATGTGCCGACTCCAACCAAAATAATAATCAGCGGAATAGACAAACAAGCCATCGGGCAGTTCGCCGCGGACGTAAGAAAGAAAAGACCACCTGAGCCATACATGGGCAAAGGTATCAAATATGCTAACGAAGTCATTCGCCGCAAAGAAGGCAAGACTGGTGTTAAATAAGTGAAAGGTGTGTTACGATGATTAAAAGACCGGATACAAATGCTCAACGCAAAAAGCGCCACAGAAGAGTGCGCGCCAAAATAGCGGGCACACCGGAGCGCCCAAGACTCAATGTATTTCGCAGTGAAAAGCACATCTACGCACAAGTAATTGACGATGTTGCAGGCACGACACTATGCTCCGCATCCTCACTTGAAAAAGCATTCAGCGGTTCAGGTTCGAATAAAGAGGGCGCGGCGAAAGTTGGTAAAGAAGTGGCAGAGCGCGCCAAGAAAAAAGGCATTGAAAATGTAGTTTTCGACAGAGGCGGATATCTCTACCACGGTCGTATCAAAGAACTAGCAGAAGCTGCCCGCGAGGGCGGACTGAAATTCTAACGGAAGGAGAAAAGACTTATGTCAGGTAATGCACAGCAAGGTCAAGGTTACGGCGGTCAAAGAAATGACAACAGACGCGATGGTGGCAGACGTGATGGCAGACGCGACAACAGACGCGACGATGCACCTCCACCGGAATTTGTAGAAAAAGTCGTTTCTCTGAACCGTGTCGCTAAAACTGTTAAAGGCGGACGCATATTCAAGTTCTCAGCATTATGCGTTGTAGGCGATGAAAAAGGCAGGGTCGGATTCGGTCTCGGAAAAGCAGGAGAAATCTCCGAAGCTATCCGTAAAGGAATCGAAGATGCCAAGAAAAATGTGACGACAGTCACACTCGCAGGTGGCACAATCCCTCACGAAATAATCGGAGCATTCGGCGCAGGCAGAGTGTTGCTAAAGCCCGCACCTCCCGGAACAGGAGTCATAGCGGGAAGCGCAGTTCGCGCAGTAGCGGAAGCCGCAGGAATCACAGATATCCGCGCTAAGTGTCTCAGAAGCAACAACCCGCAAAACATAGTTGCGGCAACAATGCAAGGACTAAAAACCCTACGCGACGCATCACAAGTTGCAAAAACAAGAGGAAAATCCGTAGAAGAAATCATAGGATAACCTGTACGGATGACGGAGGTCAGAGATGGCAAACTTGAAAATAAAACTAAACAAAAGCCTTAGCGGACGTCGCGACAAACACATTGCAACCGCAATATCCCTTGGGCTAAAGAAAATCGGGCAAGAGACAGTTCAACCCGACAATGCTCAAACAAGAGGCAAAATAGCCAAAATCAGCTACCTAATCACGGTAACACCAGAGAAATAAGGAGGGCGTGAGAAATGAATCTTCACGAACTTTCACCACCTAAAGGTTCCACACACTCATCAAAACGCAAAGGTCGCGGTCACGGTAGCGGACTTGGCAAAACATCGGGTCGTGGACATAAAGGTCAAAAAGCAAGAAGCGGTGGCGGAGTCAGAATAGGCTTCGAAGGCGGACAAATGCCGCTTGCACGCCGTGTGCCAAAAAGAGGTTTTAACAACATCTTTGCAAAACCACTTACCGCTATCAACGTTGCATCACTCAACAAATTCAAAAGCGGCGCAACAGTTACAGAAAAAGAACTCCTTGAAACAGGAATCGTAACAAAATGTAAGTATGGCATTAAAGTTCTCGGAAACGGTGAGATAAAGAAAAAACTCACAGTTAAAGCAAACGCTTTCTCCGAGCTTGCGAAGAAAAAAATCGAAGCGGCAGGTGGCGCGGCAGAGATAGTGTAACACACATCACGAGCTATTTTTGTGCTTGATGGTTTTCGAAAGGAATGGTCATTTAGTATGCTACAGACAATACGCAATGCGTGGAGAGTAGAAGACATACGTAAAAAACTCCTCTTCATGATGTTTATAATCCTAATATTTCGACTTGGAAATGCTGTCACAGTACCATTTGTAGACACAGACATGCTCTCAGCTTTTTTCCAAGAGACAAACGTTGGACTGCTAGGACTACTCAACACGATGTCAGGCAGTGCGCTTGAAAGAGCGTCGATATTTGCGCTGTCTATACAGCCATACATCAATGCATCCATTATCATGCAGCTTCTTACAATAGCAATCCCCGCACTTGAGCGTATGCGCAAAGAGGGCGGCGAAGAAGGTAAGAAAAAAATCGAAAAAATCACACGTTATGCAACCCTCGGTATCGCTGCACTTCAAGGTTATGCATATTACATTATGATTAGTACACCCGATCCGCACCTCGGTGGCTCAATGCTTGCTCCCGGTGCCGAAGGGATATTCCCGGCACTTGTAATAGTAGCTACATTCATGACAGGTTCAGCTCTGCTCATGTGGATGGGTGAACAAATCACAGAGTTCGGCATCGGAAACGGTATCTCAATAATCCTTTTTGTAAGCATCGTTGCAAGATTCCCAACCGATATTGGTCAAATGATTATGCGTAGCATCGCTGATCCGGCAACAATCCCAATCCATGCAGTAATGGTACTCGGTGCATTGGCTATAATCGTACTCATCGTAATCGTACAAAACTCCGAACGGCGTATTCCTGTTCAATACTCAAAAAGAGTTGTTGGACGCAAGATGTACGGTGGTCAATCAACCCACCTCCCACTGAAAGTCAACATGTCAGGTGTTCTACCGATAATTTTCGCACAATCAATAGCATCAATCCCTGTTACAATCGTAGTATTCGTACCTGCTTGGAGAGATAGTTGGTTTGCACGTACATTTGACACAACAACTATTCCGTACATGGTTCTCTACTTCTTCCTGATAATTTTCTTCTCATACTTCTATTCAACGGTTCAATTCAACCCGGTCGAAGTAGCAAACAACCTCAAGAAAAACGGTGGATTTATCCCCGGATTCAGGGCAGGTAAGCCCACAAGCGAATTCATACAAAAAGTTCTGACAAAAATAACACTATTCGGAGCAATATACCTCGCCATAGTGGCAATCACCCCGATAATAGTGAGCGCCGTATCCCCTGTAGCCGCAGCAGCAGGCATAGCAATGGGCGGCACATCAATAATAATCGTAGTAAGTGTTGCACTTGAAACAATCAAACAACTCGAATCACAAATGCTAATGCGCCACTACAAAGGCTTCCTAGAATAAAAAACAGATGGGCACACCACGTAGGGGTTCAATCGCCCGCCCGTGTCCCCTGTAGGGGCGACCGTCCCGGTCGCCCGCTCATAAAGCACAGGAGGTAATCAAATAATGCGCTTAATATTGTTAGGTCCACCCGGTGCCGGAAAAGGCACCCAAGCAGAGGTTCTTGTCGAAAAATTAAATATACCTCAAATATCCACAGGAGACATACTTCGTAATGCCGTAAAAAAAGGCACTCCCGTAGGACTTGAAGCAAAGTCATACATGGATGCAGGGGATCTTGTGCCCGATAGCGTCATAATCGGCGTGCTAAAAGAGCGCCTGCGTGAACCGGACTGCAAAACAGGCTACATCTTTGATGGTGTTCCAAGAACAATGGCGCAAGCCGTAGCACTAGACGAAGGATTTGTACAAATAGACACAGTTCTCACGATTGAAGTTCCCGACGATGTAATAATTAAAAGACTCAGCGGCAGGCGCACATGCCCCGAATGCGGCAACATATATCACATCGCCACGAAAAAACCGAAAGCCGAAGGCATCTGCGATTCATGCGGAACAGCACTCGTAATTAGAAAAGACGATGAAGCTGAAACCATAAAAAACAGACTGCAAACCTACCACAAGGAAACAGCCCCACTTATAGACTACTACAAGAAACAGGGAAAACTCAAAGAAGCAAGCGGTGATTATGGAATAGCGGAACAAACCGCAGTAGTGTTTGAAGCTCTTGGATTATGATAAAGCGAAAATCAAGCAGAGAGATAGATAAGATGCGCGAAGCAGGGCGAATTGCCGCAGAGGCGAGAAATCTGGCAAGAGACTTGGTTCAAGTTGGAGCAACAACCAAAAGCATCGACAAAGCGATAAAAAATTACATTCTATCTCAAGACGCAAAACCCGCATTTCTCGGATATAAAGACTACCCCGCAAGCTCGTGCATCTCAATAAATGACGAAGTAATTCACGGAATCCCCGCGGCAAGACGCTTAATATCAGGCGATATAGTCAGTATAGACATCGGAGTGAAAAAACGCGGATACATTGGTGATTGCGCCGCAACATTTGTAGCGGGAGAACCATCAGAAGATGCAAAGCGGCTCATTGAGGTCACAAGAGAATGCTTTTATGAAGCTCTGAAAAAAGCAAAACCCGGCAATAGGGTATCCGACATAAGCAGAGCAGTTCAGCAACACGCCGAAAAAAATGGATACTCGGTGGTCAGGGATTACACAGGACACGGTGTAGGCAGTGAAATGCACGAACCACCCGAAGTGCCAAACTTCGTGGAAATACCCCGAAAAAAAGCCGACCCTCGCCTGATGTCAGGAATGACCCTAGCTATAGAACCCATGATAAATGAGGGAGTTGCAGGAATTTACGTCAAAGACGACAACTGGACTGTAGTAACAAAAGACGGAAAAAACTCTGCACACTACGAAAATACAATTCTAATTACAGAAGAAGAACCCGAGATACTTACAGCCTGTGAGGACATGCCATGAAAGACGATGCACAGACCGACAGGCGAAACGTAGGGGACGGTGTCCTCGACGTCCCGCCCCGAAAGTCCCCCGAACTCGCCGACATAGTAATGTCAAATAACGGCAGAGATGCAGGGAAAAAACTCATAGTCATTGAAGTGCAGGAAAACTACTCACTCCTGGCAGACGGTAAGGGTAGAAGATGCGAAAAACCAAAGCTGAAAAAGAATAAGCACATGACTATTATAGGTAAAGCAATCGGCATAGTAGAAGGCAAGCTCACAAATGGAGATAAGGTAACAAACAATGAAGTCCGAAGAGCTATTAGGGAATTCAACGAAGAAGCAAGCTCACAGGCATGGGAGGAATGATAGCATATGCCAAAAGACGACATGATTGAACTAGAGGGAACCGTGTTAGAGTCGCTGCCAAACACAATGTTTAACGTAGACATAGGTAACGGACACACGATTTTGGCGCATATCTCAGGCAAACTCAGAATGAACTTTATAAGAATTCTTCCCGGAGACAAAGTAACAGTACAAATGTCCCCCTACGACCTAACCAGAGGAAGAATAACATGGCGCAGTAAATAAGCAGAATCGAGGTAACAAAAATGAAAGTTAGACCGTCAGTTAAACCCATGTGTGAAAAATGTAAAATCATCAAGCGCAAGGGAAAAGTTAGGGTTATATGCATCAACCCCAAACACAAACAAAGACAAGGCTAGAAGGAAGGACGGATTAGAAATATGGCACGTATAGCCGGTGTTGACCTGCCTAAGGACAAACGAGTAGAAATCGGACTTACCTATGTATTCGGCATAGGCAGAACAAGTGCGAAAAAAATCCTTGCGGAGACGGGCATTGACCCGAACACAAGGGTGAAGAACCTCACAGAAGCAGAGGAAACTGCACTGCGCGATTGCATCAACAAGAGCTACATGGTTGAGGGCGACCTGCGTAGAACAGTTGCGCTTGATATTAAGCGCCTCACAGAAATAGGCAGCTATCGAGGCCTGCGTCACAGACGCGGACTGCCTGTACGCGGTCAGCGCAGTAAGACAAATGCGCGCACTCGTAAAGGTCCAAAACGCACGATAGCTAACAAGAAGAAGTAAGGGAGGGAGTAAAGCAAATGGCAGCACCCAAAGGTAAAAAAACCAGAACCAGACGCCGCGAACGGAAAAATATAGAGAAGGGCGCCGTTCACATCAGATCATCGTTCAACAACACGATGGTTACAGTTACTGATGTACACGGAAATGCAATCTCTTGGGCATCAGCGGGCGGAATGGATTTTAGGGGAAGCAGAAAATCAACTCCCTTTGCTGCGCAAACAGCAGCGGAAGCAGCAGCCAGAGCCGCAATGGAACACGGACTGAAAACAGTTGAAGTTTTCGTAAAAGGTCCGGGTAGTGGTCGTGAGGCGGCAATTCGTGCGCTTCAAACGGCAGGGCTTGAGGTTACAATGATTAAAGACGTAACCCCAATAGCACACAACGGCTGTCGTCCGCCAAAAAGACGCAGAGTATAGGAGGGATAGAGATGGCTAGATATACAGGAGCAGTATGCCGACTTTGTCGCAGAGAAGGCCAGAAATTAATGCTGAAAGGCGACAAGTGCTACTCAGAAAAATGTGCAATGGATCAAAATCGCAGACCATACCCTCCGGGCCAGCATGGTCAAGGGCGCACCAAAACATCTGATTACGGCAAACAAATTCGCGAAAAGCAAAAGGCGAAGAGATACTATGGAGTGCTTGAGCGCCAGTTCCGCGGTTACTTTTCTATGGCAAGTAAGCGTAAAGGAAAAACAGGCGACAACCTGCTCTCCATCTTGGAGACACGCCTGGATAACACAGTTTACAGACTCGGTTTTGCAATGAGTCGTGCCGAAGCAAGGCAACTGGTTCTGCACGGACATTTCCAAGTAAACGGAAGGAAAGTCAACGTGCCGTCATTTTTAGTAAAACCGGGAATGATTATTACACTCAGCCAAAAAAGCAGAAATCTTGACAAACTGAAGTCATCTATCGAAGCAAATGCATTCAGACAACCTCCAAAATGGTTGGAATACGATGCAAACGCACTGGTTGCAAAAGTAGCAGGCGTACCGGTTAGAGAAGACGTCGACTTCCCAATTGAGGAGCAACTCATTGTCGAGCTCTATTCTAAGTAACGGATAACCATTGAAATAACCGCTTACTTGGCTAATATGGCTGACCCTCATAAAAGATATTTAAACAAGCAAAAATTTCGTGCAGAGTTGCACAACATTTATGAAGGAGGGTAATAATTTATGATAGAAATAGAAAGACCAAGAATTGAGTGTATTGATTCTCCCGAAGATGAATCATACGGCAGATACATAATTGAACCACTGGTACGCGGGTATGGAACAACATTAGGCAATTCACTACGCAGGATTCTCCTGTCATCCCTACCGGGAACAGCGGTCACAACAGTAAAAATAGCCGGAATACAACACGAGTTTTCAACAATACCCGGCGTAAAAGAAGATGTAACGGAAATTATCCTAAACATCAAGGGTCTGACAGCGAAGCTTCACTCAGACAAAGCAAAAACAGTTTACATTGAAACATCAGGTGAAGGAATAGTCACAGCAGGTGACATCAGAGCAGATGCGGAAGTAGAAATACTGAACCCCGATATGCACATTGCGACACTCAGTTCAGATGGTGCGCTCAGCATGGAACTTACGATTGACCACGGTAGCGGCTACATATCAGCGGAGAGAAACAAATTGCAACAGCCGATAATCGGAGTAATCCCAATAGACTCAATCTACACACCTGTTCAAAAAGTCAACTACACAGTTGAAAATTCACGTGTTGGAGACGTCACAGACTTTGACAAGCTGACACTGGAAGTCTGGACAGATAAGACAATACCGGCAAGAGAAGCGGTATCGCTCGGAGCAAAAATACTCTGTGACCACTTTACACTCTTCACAGATTTATCAGAGACAGTTGCAGAAAAAATCACAGTCGTAGAAAAAGCGGAGACCCAAAGAGACAAAGTCTTGGAAATGACAATAGAAGAACTGGATTTATCAGTGAGAAGTTTCAACTGCCTAAAGAGAGTGAACATAAACACCGTGGAAGACTTACTCTCAAAAACAGAGGACGACATGATAAAAGTTCGGAATCTGGGACGCAAGTCGCTGGAAGAAGTCATTCACAAGCTTGGAATGATGGGACTGACCCTCAAACTCGAAGAATAAAACTCTTCTAGAGAAGAGAAGGAGGATAGAAAGATGCCGGGAACACGTAAGCTTGGTAAACCAACTGCTCAGCGTATGGCAATGCTGAGACAAATGGTAACTGATTTTATTGACTATGGTAAGATGGAGACAACGGTTACACGTTGCAAAGAGATCCAACCACTGGTTGAAAAAATGATAACACTGGGGAAACGAAACACGCTGCATTCACGTAGGCAGGCGCTGAAATTTATTGCCGTAGGTCAAAGGGGCAGTATAAAAGAAGAAAAGAAAAGCAGACAACAAATTGTAATGGCGAAACTTTTCGATGAACTTGCTCCACGTTATGCAGACAGAAACGGCGGTTACACACGTATAACAAGATTAGGCCCTCGCAGAGGAGATGGCGCAGAAGTCGCAATCATAGAGCTAGTGTAAAAAAAGGGGCGGTTCCTAAAACCGTCCCTTTAACTTAACGTTTGGAACGACAAATCACCCGGCCCCGCGGGTGATTTGACAAAGTGGAGAAAGAAATAGGAAAGGAAAGACTACAATCGTGAAAAAATTAATTCTTATAGTACTCAGCCTACTACTTGTCACGGTATTCGTTGTAGGATGCGCAGACGATGCAGACGACACTCCGCCCGGAGCGGCAGACGATGCAGAGCAAGACGGAGCACAAAACGAAACAAATAACGAAGCAGGAGGAGCAGAAGAAATGCCCGATACACTCACAGGAACAATCGAAATGGAAGACGGTGGTATTATAGAATTTGAACTATATCACGATATAGCACCTGAATCTGTAAGAAACTTTGTATACCTCGCACGCAGTGGCTTCTATGATGGATTGACGTTCCATCGCATTATCAGTGGCTTCATGATACAGGGCGGATGTCCTGATGGAACGGGAACAGGCAATCCGGGTTGGTCAATTCTCGGCGAATTCTCTGACAACGGTGTAGAAAATGACCTAAGCCACACTAGGGGTGTAATATCAATGGCAAGAGCACAACCCTACAATTCAGCAGGTTCACAGTTCTTCATCTGCCACGGTGACCCGACATTCTTAGATAACGCCTATGCGGCATTCGGCTTAGTGACAAGCGGCATGGATGTAGTAGACCGCCTTGCCGACACACCCGTAATAGGCGGAAATGGCACAGTTTTACCTGAAAACATGCCGGTAATAGCGAGAATAACAATAGACTTTGAGGGAGCAGTCCCTGAACCAAACCGCCTAGGCAGGTAACGATATGATGTACGACTTAATTATCGTAGGCGCAGGCCCTTGTGGAATCTATGCCGCAGTCGAAGCGACCAAGCTATCACCAAAAGCAAAGGTCTTACTAATCGACCGCGGATACGACATCTATAACAGAATATGCCCGATAATGAGTAAAAAAGCTCGTCTTTGCCCCATGTCCGGGGGCGAAGATGGGTTTTCAGGCTGCAAACCCGCCTGTAGCGTGACATGTGGCTTTGGAGGAGCAGGAGCCTACTCAGACGGCAAATTCAATATAACGTCAGAGTTTGGCGGCTGGCTGGGGGACTACATGCCGGCATCAAAACTGCTTGAACTGATACACCATGTAGATGATATAAATCTGGCACATGGCGCACCACCAACAATCACAAACCCCGAAAGCCCCGAAGTAGATCTAATCGAACAAAAAGTCTACGGAGCAGGGTTAAAACTCCTGCGCGCAAAAGTGCGCCACCTCGGCACAGAGATGAACCTACGCATAATGAAATCCATCTTTGATGAGCTAAAACCGAAAATAGAAATGCTCTTTAAAACAGACGTTGCAGACATAATTACAGAAAAGAGCGGGCAAGATATAAAAGCTGTTGGAGTATTAACAAAAGACGGCAAAGAATACAAAGGCAAAAAAGTTCTGCTTGCTCCCGGTCGCGACGGCTCATCATGGCTCAGCGAAATCCTATCAAAAAACGGCATAGATGTAATCTGCAATCAAGTGGACATAGGTGTAAGAGCGGAGACCTCAAACGTAATAATGAAAGATATCAACAAGTATCTCTACGAAGCAAAGCTGATATTCAACTCCTCAACAGGCTCGGTAGTCCGCACATTCTGCGCCAACCCATCGGGCTATGTGGTCGTGGAAAACCACAGCGGAGTTATAGCGGCAAACGGTCATGCATACTTTGACCCAAAACTCGGCTCAGAAAACACAAATTTTGCACTTTTAGTATCCCACATATTCACAAAACCATTCAACAAACCAAACGAATACGCGCGCGAGATTTGCCGAAGAGCAAATGATCTCTCAGGCGGTGGGCTGATAATACAAAAATTCGGAGACATCTTACGCGGCAGACGCTCCACAGACAAGAGAATAGCTGAGGGATTCCTAGAGCCGACACTGAAAGAAGCAATCCCCGGTGACCTTGGTCTGGTGTTGCCATACAACACAATGGTAAGCCTGATAGAAATGACTCAGGCACTCGATAAAGTAACCCCCGGCTTTGCCGCAGAACACACCCTGTTCTACGGAGTGGAAGCAAAGTTCTACTCCGCCCGCCCCGAGCTGAGCAAAACCCTACAGACTAAAATAAAAAACTTATACGCTGCAGGTGATGGCGCAGGCATAACAAGAGGTTTGGCACAGGCAGGTGCCGCAGGAATCTACGTAGCAAGGACGGTGCTTGGTGGGTAAAATTTTCAAATAATACCACCTTGGGTACTTCATTAATTCCTATATATCGTGCATACTGAAATTCTGTCAAGTCAACGCAAGGATTATACAACAAATAAAGCATTGAAGCGCATCATGGCTGAGAGAGGAATCGAAATTTCGGATATGAGAAAAACAGTATTTTTGGTCGACGATGAAATGATCAACTTGAAAGTGGGAAAAAACGCCCTGTCGGATGCCTACAACGTGTTTGCGTCAGAATCCGGAGAGTCCATGTTGGAGCTGATAAATAATGTATCGCCTGACCTGATTTTGCTGGATGTTAAAATGCCGGGCATGGATGGATATGAAGTTATCCGCCATCTTAAAGCAAACAAAAATACAGCAGATATACCCGTTATTTTCTTGACCTCATTAAACGATGAAGAAACGGAGATTAAGGGGCTTTCTGCAGGGGCAGTGGACTACATTATAAAACCATTTTCAGCTCCATCACTGCTAAAACGTATAGAAATTCATCTGCTGATAGAGTCGCAAAAACAAAAATTACTTTCACAAAAGACAGAGTTACAGCATTTAAACAACAACCTGCATCAGATGGTGGAAGATAAAACTCAAACTGTCACAGAGCTAAAAGATGCCATTCTCTCTACAATGGCAGAGTTGGTGGAATACCGCGATGAGGGGACCGGAGGCCACATCGCCAGAACGCAATCTTACGTAGAAATACTACTTCGCGGCATGAAAGAGCATGGCGTGTACGAAGCGGAACTCGAAGCTGTAGATGAGAGTTTGGCTCTGCAGTCATGCCAGCTTCACGATATAGGGAAAATAGCAATAAGTGATGCAATTTTGCTGAAACCGGGGAAATTAACCCCTGAGGAATTTGAAAAAATAAAAGAACATACTGTTTTCGGTGAAAAAGTTATCCTCAAATTAAAAGACAAAACAATAGATAGTGATTTCGCTGAATACGCAAGAGTTTTCGCAATATCACATCATGAAAAATGGAATGGTTGTGGATATCCGCGCGGTCTTAAGGGCGAAGAAATCCCTCTGCTTGGGCGGATAATGGCAATTGCTGATGTGTATGATGCACTTGTGGAACTACGCCCATACAAAGCCCCATATACCCATGATGAAGCAGTACGAATTATCCTTGAAGGTAAAGGAAACCACTTCGACCCGACTCTCGTGGATTTGTTTGAGAAAATCAATGTAGAATTTGAAAAAACAGCTCGGAGGTTGAATGTAGTTTGAAAAAGTCAGAAAACAAGGAAAAAACCTCACATCTATTCAAAATCAGCTATAAAATAACTATACTTGTCATTGCAATGGTTGTGTTATGTTCCGTTTTTGTTGGTGTTTTCGTCTATCGGCAAGTTGCGGCAGGTTTTTTCAGTCATAACGGGCAAACAGCACAGATGATGGCGTCATCATTCGCATCTTCCCTGAACTGGCGGGAAATCCAAAACATCTTGGATACTGAAGAGAAAAATGAATACTACGACTTTGTGAGAGGCTCGATAATTGAGGCTACCGAGAGAATGCCACATCTTGCATTTGTATACATATTATCAATGCAAGAACCCTATTTTTTCACTATCTACGGGAGGAGTCCGGGAGGGGATATTTCCCATGAGTTGGGATTTTTATTTCCACTGGAGATTTGGAATGATGCCGCAATACACGCTCATGTTGCAGGAGAACATACATATAGTACCCCATATTCTGTTGCGGGCTATGGAGATCTTGTTTCAGGCTATGCGCCTATTTTTAATGAGTCGGGCGATGTAATAGCAATAGTGGGGGTTGATTTATCCCTGGGTGAAATATATGCTGAGTTGAATTTAATTAGAAATACCATTGCTTTAATAGTAGCGATTTTTGTGATTATTTCTTCAATAGTGGCAATTTTGTGTACCAAGCAATTAATTGAAAAACCCTTGACTAAGCTGAGTGTAGCTTCAAACAAAATAGCTTCGGGAGATGTAGATACGACAGTGCCCATCGTAAAAACAAATGATGAAATTGGTTTACTGTCAAGAAATTTCAACCAAGCGAAATCAGTCCTGATTAATTTAACTAAAGAAATTCGCGAAGTAGAGCAAAGAGGACAGTTTATGTTGGATGTTGCTCCACTCATCATTCAGTATTGGAATCGCGACTATGTTTGCATTGACAGTAACCAAACTACTCTTGACTTTTACGGATTCTCGACAAAAGAAGAATATTTCGAAAAGTTAAAATATGTCTTGCCGTCACATCAAACAGACGGTTCACCGTCTTGGGATAAATGGAATGCTTTTTTACGTAAGGTGTTGGAAGATGGCGCCGGACACATTGATTTTTTAGAAAGAGACCAAAATGGAGAGCCAGCGTATTTTGAAGTAGAGGGACTGCGCGCAGTGCGCAATAATGAAACTGTGATAATCACATATTCCACCGACATAACGAAATCCAAATTGCAAGATGAAAAGATACGTGAGATTGAACAAAAAGCTATAAGCCGAATAAAGCAAGTATATGATGCCAGCCCCATACCATCAAGCATGTGGAGTCTCGATCTCAAACCGCTTGAATGTAATCAGGCGATGGTTAAGTTGCTTAAGCTTGAAAAGACAGAAGATTTTATAAACAAATTTGCAGAGCTTAATCCTGAGTTCCAACCTTGCGGAGCCACCACGGCAGAGAAAATAATCGAAGTCGTCGAAGAAACCAAGAGAAATGGATATTGCAACTATGAGTGGGTGTTTTTAACAACGACGGGCGAAGAGGTTTTAGGCGCCTGTGTTTGTGTGCTTGTAGACTTGGGAGATGAGCAAGTGCTTTCGGTATATTTCCAAGATTTGCGTGAGGCGCAGCTTATGCAAGAGGAAAAACTGCGCCGCGAGATTGCTGAAAATGAAAATCTCGCAAAATCTCTATTTTTAGCTCGCATGAGCCATGAAATCCGCACTCCGATGAATGCGGTCATGGGCATGGCAGAACTGATTTTACGTGAAAACATCCCTGAACCGGCCCGCGAACAGGCAGAAATTATTAAGCAATCAGGCAGCCACCTTCTCTACGTCATTAATGATATACTCGATTTATCAAAAATTGAAAGCGGCAAACTAGACTTAGTGGAAGAAGAATATCCTACAGCTTCGTTGATAAACGATTTGGTCAACGTAATAAAAGCACGTCTACAAGGGCGAGAGATTAACTTCATATTGAACATAAGCAGTAATATACCACATGCCCTCAAGGGCGACTCTGCACGTGTCTACCAAGTCATCATCAACTTGCTGAGCAATGCCGTGAAATACACAGAAAAAGGCTTTGTTGCTATGGACATGGAGGGACAGCGAGACGGCGATAAACTCAACTTGATCGTGCGAGTGCGTGATAGTGGAAAAGGTATCAAGGAAGAGGACTTAGCGGGGCTTTTTAAGGAATTTGTTCGGCTAGATACGGAAGCGAACAAAGGGATAGAGGGTACAGGTCTTGGTCTAGCCATAACTCGCAGCTTAATTCACCATATGGGCGGAACAATTGAGGTGGACTCAACATTTGGTCAGGGAAGCACATTTACAGTTACTTTGCCTCAAATAATAGTGAACCACAAAAATATGGTGTCTGTCACCTCGCCCGAAGAAAAATCAATTATTGCATTGGAGCGCAGAGAGCATTGTATAGAGTCAATTTACCGCACAATGGAAGACTTAGGAGTTATATGCACTGTGACTGAATCGTTTGAGGAGTTTTACGAAGCTCTGTTGAGCGGAAAATACGCATTCGCACTTCTAGCAGACCACTTATACGACAGCTTCTGTGAAAAATATCCGCAAATGCCTAAAGCAGATACGCAGATTGTATTGGTAAATGAATTTAATGCCGAAGTGCAAACAAAAGACAAAGGCTTATTAATGCTGACGACACCGATTTACTGTTTATCAGTAGCTCCACTTCTAAATGACACACTTTCAGCAAGCCCCAGCGGGCGCAGCAAGGTACATAGCTTCATTGCGCCTACGGCAAAAATATTGATTGTTGACGATGTGGAAGTAAATCTGAAAGTGGCAAGTGGATTACTCAAACCATACCAGATGGAGACTACTCTGTGCGCAAGCGGCTATGAGGCAGTCGAAGCTGTAAAACAAGACACGTTTGACCTTGTGCTGATGGATTACATGATGCCCGGAATGAGCGGAATTGAAGCTGTTGAAATGATACGTGAGATTGACCAAGGTGCCGATATTCCAATAGTCGCACTGACAGCAAACGCTATTGTAGGCGCAAAAGAAGTGTTTTTAGAAACAGGATTCGATGATTTTCTCTCAAAACCCATTGAGATGACACGCTTAAATGACATTATTACCAAGTGGATTCCAAGGAAAAAGCAGCAGCAGACAGACACAGTCACAGCTGCCTACGAAACTAAAGTAGAGCTTGAAATTGACGGAGTGGATATAACAAGGGGTTTGGCACTATCCGGCGAAAATGCACGGCTATACATAGACCTACTTGTAACTTTCAGCATTGAAAGTGCGAAAAAACATGAAGAGCTGACAAGATGTTTTAAGGTAGGGGATCTGCCTCTGTACACAATACATGTACATGCCTTAAAAGCTGCTTGTGCAAACATCGGAGCGGCTAAAGTTTCAAAAGAAGCAGAAGAACTGGAAAATGCCGGAGAAAGAAAAGACAGGGAGTTCATACGGGAGCATCATACGGAGTTTTCCTATAATTTGGTGAAGCTGATAGCAAACATAAACGAAGCTTTAGCGAGTGTTGAAAAATCAGAGGATATAGAGTATAATGAAGATTCCGTGATTAGTGGCTTAACCGAACTAAAAACTGCTCTCGAAAATTTCGATATATCAGCCATTGATAAGATTTCCAAAGAAGTACAAAATTTCAGCAAGCATCCCACATACGGCGAAACGGTGAGGGAGATACTGCGCCTTGCTTTTGTCAGCAGATATAAACAAGCAGAGACATTGATAACTGACATTTTGAATGCTGAGAAGGAGAAATGATATAGTGAATAGTGGCAGAAAGAAAATATTTATTGTTGATGACGATATGGTCTGCTTGGTGGCGGGAAAAAACGCCCTCTCAAGTCACTATGATGTGTTTCCGCTTGACTCAGGAAGAGTAATGCTTGAAGTGCTTCAAAACGTGCAGCCTGATTTAATTTTATTGGATATAATGATGCCGGACATGGATGGGCATGAAACTCTAAAAAAAATAAAAGTCAACGAAAAAACGGCTAATATTCCGGTCATATTTTTAACCTCGAAAGGTGACACCGGTACAGTGCTGACCGGAATCATGGAAGGAGTAAATGACTTCATAGTAAAACCATTTGACCCCGCAGACTTGTTCAAAAGGGTGTATGCACAAATCGGGAGCTAGTGCATAAAGCACAACCCCGAACTACTCGGTTAGAGAGTTCAGGGGTTGCTTAAAAGGCTACCTGGACCGCTTACTCAAGCAGGTTGGAAATTCCCTCAATGACGCTCATATCATGCCGAATACTATCGGCAAGCTCTGCGAACCTGCCCTCAATATACTCTATTTTGCTTGCATAATCACTCGCACAGTCGAGAAGCTCAGTTGGCTCAGTTAACTGAGCTTGCTTAACGGCGTCCACAATCTCACTATCTGTACCTGACAGCAATTTGGATATGGTCTCAATAACACTCAAGTTTTTTCCGATATTATCATAGAGCTCGGCAATTCGGACCTCAATATTGACGATTTTCGGCCTGCTGATTTCAGCAGAAACAATATCATCAGAAGCAGTCGTTTCTGCAAACTCTTCAACCATAGGCTCTTCATCAAAAGAAAGTTCGTCTGAAACGACAGCCTCGTCCTCGGTAATTAGCTTGTCCGCAGTAGTAGGCACATCATCAAAAGCAGACCCGACCGCAGTGACAAATTCATCTTCGACCATAACTTCAGTTTCTAATTCGTCAACAACTTCAGCCACTTCCTCAACCACAACTTCAGGCTCGGAAACTAGCTCAGGTTCAACCTCAGCCTCGAACTCGGCAACCAACTCCGCCACTTCCTCAGGTTCGGCAATCGGCTCAGCTTCGGGTTCGGCGACTAACTCAGGTTCAAGCTCAACTTCAGGTTCGGCAACCAACTCCGCCTCAACCTCAGCAACCGGCTCAGCTTCGGGTTCGGCAACTAACTCAGGTTCAAACTCAACTTCAGGTTCGGCGACTAACTCCGCCTCAACCTCAGCAACCGGCTCAGCTTCGGGTTCGACTACTAATTCAGGTTCAACCTCAACCTCCGGCTCAACCTCGGAAATATCGAAGTCATCATCACTTACGACATGCACCACAGCTTCCGCCACAACAGGAGTCTCAGGTTCAGCATCCGCCAAAGTTCCATCATCAGAAGTCTCGCCGGACTCTAAAGCATCAACTTCCATCATATAAATCATCATACACTCATCAAGAAACTGCATATCCTCAAAATCAGTGCTTCCCTCAAGAGTTTTCTTTAAGTTTTCGATAAACTGACCCTTTTGCTCTATGCTCATGGCACCAAACATTTCTCTAAGCTTAGCTTGTGAAGCCGCCATAAAATCGCCTCCCCTTTTTTGTTTCAATTATAGAGCAAACAAAGCCATCCTGTCAACAAAAAAAGAACACCCAGACACAAGTTGAGGTTGATATAAACACAAAAAACTGATATACTCTGCAAGACACATCAACAAAATACAAAGAGGGATAGAAACCACATGAACCTAAACTTCACAGTTCCATGCCTGTTCGGTCTTGAGGGGCTTGCCGCGGACGAATTAAAAAGACTTAATTTCGAGAACGTACAAGCGGAAAACGGGCGAGTGCAATTTAGCGGAACCGAAACAGATATAGCCAAAGCAAACATAAACCTGCGCACAGGCGAGCGAGTGCTGCTAATAATAGGCGAGACTCAGGCCAACACCTTTGATGAACTGTTCGAGGGTGTAAAAGCCATGCCATGGGAGAACTTTATTCCAAAAGACGGCGAGTTCCCCGTAAAAGGACACTCTCTAGGCTCAAAGCTTCATTCTATCCCCGACTGCCAGAGAATAATAAAAAAAGCCACAGTTGAACGCCTGAAAAAAGCACATAAAACAGAAATACTAGCTGAAACAGGTGCAAAATACCAAGTCCAATTTGCAATTATGAATGACACAGCGACTTTATATCTCGACACATCAGGCACAGGACTCCATAAGCGAGGTTACAGACCTGCTCAAAGTGCCGCCCCACTCAGAGAAACTTTAGCCGCCGCAATAGTAAAGCTATCCCGTTACAGGGGCAGAGAGCAAGTCATTGACCCATTTTGCGGCTCAGGCACAATCCCAGTCGAAGCCGCACTTGCCGCATTAAACCGCGCACCCGGCCTAAATAGAGACTTTTCAGCTGAAAACTGGGAGTGGCTCGACAAAAAAATATGGGAAAACGCAAAAAAAGAAGCAAAAAGTAATGAATTTAGCGGAAAATATGATATAATCGGTGCAGATATTGACCCCAAGTGCATCGAAATCTCAAAGGAAAACGCAAAAAGAGCGGGAGTCTCCGACCATATCCGCTTTGAAGTGGCAAACGCGACAGAACTAAAAGCAGGAGAAAACGCACTACTGCTCACAAATCCACCCTACGGAGAGCGTGTAATGGAGCAAAAAGAAGTTCAAGAACTCTACAGAAACTTCGGCAAAGCACTGAGCCTGACCACAAATGCAAAAATGTACATTTTATCATCCCATCCCGAGTTCGAACATTTCTTCGGCAAAAGAGCAAAGAAAAAGCGAAAACTATACAACGGCATGATAAAATGCGATCTATATATGTATTTCTAATGGGAGGGAAGAATGAAACATCTTTTTATTATCAACCCAATTGCAGGGGGAAAAAACTGCCGATTCGATGAGGTTCTTCAGGAGGTGACAGAGTTCACAAAAACACTTGAGGACGAATCTGAAATCTACGTCACAAAAGCACCACTTGATGCGTGCCAAAAAATAGAGAAAGAGGCAGAAAACGCAGACAAACTATTCGTCTACGCCTGCGGAGGCGATGGCACGCTCAACGAATGCGCCAATGCTGCGGCAAATCGTACTAATGTCGCCATAACCCATTATCCGTGTGGAACAGGCAACGATTTCTTAAAAACATTCGGCACCGAAAACACAGAAAAATTCCGTGACCTGCAAGCGCTTGTTTCAGGCGAAGTCCGCCCGATAGATCTCATAGAGTGCAACGACCGCTACGGCATCAACATATGCTCGGTAGGCATAGATGCAAGAATCGGCACAGACGTACACAAATACAACAAACTTCCGATAATAGGCGGTGCAACAGGTTACGTTGTCTCGCTTGTTGTCAACGTAATAAAAGGCGTAGTGCAAAAGTTCAAAATCACCGCCAACGGTGAGACGCTAGACAAAAACATAACGCTCGCCTGTGCATGTAACGGCAAATATTACGGCGGAGGTTTCAATCCTGTGCCGGAGGCCGAGCCGGATGACGGATTGCTCGACTGCCTGATAGTAGAGCCTGTCTCGCGTTTACAGGTTGCGGCAGTAGTAGGCAAGTATGCAAAAGGCAAGTTCAAAGAGCTGCCCGACATAATCAGACATCTGCGCACAACCGAGCTACAGATTGAAGCGGACAGAAAGTTCGTTGTGAACATAGATGGTGAGGCAGAATACACCAATAAAATGCGATTTAAGGTCATCAGAAACGGTGTAAACTTCATATTTCCAACAAAAATGACAAAAATAAAAGCAAAAGCATAGGAAAATGGCGAAAAACGACGAAAACAGTCCAAATACAGGGAAATTACCGATTTGAGTGGAAAAAAAACCGTAAAATCAGCATAATCGGCTAAAAATAAAGAAAAATGCTGTTGCGAAAAAACTGAAAATTATGTATTATATGACTTGCGTTAGCACTCGTTAGTTGAGAGTGCTAACGCACCCAAAGCGTTATCACTAAAAATGTATATTATAGAAGGAGGCATTACCACATGACATTGAAACCACTAGCAGACCGCGTTATTGTCAAGCAAGTTGAAGCCGAAGAAACAACAAAAGCAGGTATCATTCTCACAAGTGCGGCGCAAGAAAAACCACAGATGTATGAAGTGCTTGAAGTCGGACCCGGCGGACTTGTCGACGGCAACGAAGTGAAAATGGTTGTTAAAAAAGGCGACAAAATCATTACCGGGAAATACAGCGGCACAGAAGTCAAAGTTGATGGCGAAGAGTTGACAATTGTCCGTCAAAGCGACATCCTTGCAATAGTTGAATAATTAAAGAAAGTAGGAGGGAATTTACTAAATGGCAAAGCAAATTATTTATGGTGAAGAAGCTCGCAGAGCACTTGAAAAAGGCGTAAATCAACTCGCCGATACAGTACGTCTCACAATAGGACCAAAAGGAAGAAACGTTGTTCTCGATAAAAAATACGGCTCACCACTCATCACTAACGATGGCGCCACAATCGCAAAAGAAATCGAACTAGCCGACCCCTTTGAAAACATGGGTGCACAACTGGTTAAAGAAGTTGCCACAAAAACAAACGACGTAGCAGGCGACGGAACAACCACAGCTACAGTTTTAGCACAAACCATGATTCGCGAAGGTATCAAAAACGTTGCCGCAGGCGCAAACCCGATGGTAATGAAAAAAGGTATCGACAAAGCTGTTGAAGTTGCAGTTGAAGCGATTAAAACAAACTCCAGTCCCGTTTCAGGCTCAAAAGACATAGCCAGAGTCGGCACAGTTTCATCAGGCGACGAAAACATCGGCAAACTCATTGCAGAAGCAATGGACAAAGTTTCTCGCGACGGAGTTATCACAGTCGAGGAATCAAAAACAGCCGAAACATACTCAGAAGTCGTTGAAGGTATGCAGTTTGACCGTGGTTATATTACCCCATACATGGTAACAGACACAGAGAAGATGGAAGCGGTAATTGACGAGCCGCACATCCTCATTACAGATAAAAAAATCTCAAACATCCAAGAAATTCTACCTGTTCTTGAGCAAGTAGTACAAGCAGGCAAAAAATTAGTAATCATTGCGGAAGATGTTGAAGGCGAAGCACTCGCAACAATCATCCTAAATAAAATCCGCGGCACATTTGTATGCCTATGCGTAAAAGCACCCGGCTTTGGCGACAGGCGTAAAGAAATGCTCCAAGACATCGCAGCGCTGACAGGCGGCCAAGTAATATCAAGCGAACTTGGCATGGAACTCAAAGAAGCGACAATGGACATGTTAGGTACAGCACGTCAAGTTAAGTCATCAAAAGACAACACAATAATAGTTGAAGGTGCAGGCAAACAAGAAGACATCAAAGCCAGAATCGCCCAAATCAACACAGAGATCGAAATCACAACCTCAGATTACGACAAAGAAAAACTGCAAGAACGCCTTGCAAAACTCTCAGGTGGCGTAGCGGTCATCAAAGTCGGTGCGGCAACAGAAACAGAAATGAAAGAGAAAAAGCTCCGCCTAGAAGACGCACTTAACGCAACACGTGCAGCAGTCGAAGAAGGCATAGTGGCAGGCGGCGGAACAATCTACGCCCTCGCTTCAGCGGCAGTTGACAAAATGTTAGACGGCGCATCAGGCGACGAAAAAACAGGTATGGCACTCATTGCAAACGCACTCGAAAGCCCAATCAAACAAATAGCAATGAACGCAGGACTCGAAGGCGCAGTGGTTCTGGACAAAATCAAAAACTCAGGTGATCCAACATTCGGGTTCGACGCAGCAAACCAAGAATACTGCGACATGATTAAAGCCGGAATAGTAGACCCAACAAAAGTCTGCCGTAGCGCACTAGAAAATGCGGCATCAGTGGCAAGCATGGTATTGACAACAGAATCTCTGGTATCAGACATACCCGAACCTCCCGCACCAATGCCCGCAGGCCCTCCCGACATGGGCGGCATGTACTAAAATCAAAATAAAATGTGCATCTCAAACACGAGATGCACATTTTAAAAGGAATAAAAACATGGCACAAGACTTCTTTAAAGCCACCCAAGAAACCGTTCGCGACCTGAACAAAACCGAACGCGACCTATTTGAATACGTGGTAAAAAACATCCATAGCGTAAAACAAATGAGCATACGTGAGTTCGCCGAAAGCAGATTCCTCAGCACGGCGACGATCTTCAGATTCGCCCAAAAACTGGGCTTTTCGGGCTACACAGATTTCACAGAGAGCCTGATAGTAACAGCTCACATGCAAGAACAAGAAGACATAGAAACCCCGAAAATAGTAAAAGGTCAAAACAACAGAGAAAGCTACCTGAAGAACATATTAGAAACAACAAGAGTAATGTCCGAAACACAAGTTAAGGAAGTAGTAGAGCTACTAAAACAAAAACCAAACATATATATCCTAACAGACGACAAAACCCACACTCTGGGGCAATACTGCGAACGCCTGTTCATAGGACTAAAATTCCATGCCTACTTCCCCGAAACAGCCTATCAGCGGCAAAATCTAGTAAACAAAATAGGCAGTAGCGACATGATTCTGGCACTATCCTACTCAGGCGAAGATTCAACATTGCTTGACTTCGTAGAAAGAGTATTCCTAAAGCAAAAACCATATTTGCTATCAATAACCAGAGCAGAAAATAATCCGTTAGAAAACCTGTCAGACACAAATTTCTACGTATTTGCAGACGAAATCAAAACAGGAGCAATGGATCTAACGTCAGGAGTAGCAATGCTAATGCTGGTAGAATTGTTGACATATGAATTCATAAACAGCCGAAGCGATGGATAAATCCTGCCCGTTGTGGCAGAAAAACACAAAGTAACAAAGTTGTCAAAAAAGTAACGCGTTCCTGCTTGCGAAGAAATGATAATAAACGGCAAAAACCTCTTTCTTTTTAAACAAGATTAAGATAATATATTGAGCAACATGAAAAAAGAAAGGGGCTTTTTAAAATGCCTGCGCGCAAGAAAATAGTAAAAAAACTTCACGAAGACAAAATGCAAACCAAAAAATTCAGACTGTTCGACGCAGTACTGGCAGCAGTATGTGTCACCATGGTTGTTGAATCCGTTGCCCCAACAGCGGCAATAGGAAACAGCCAATATTTTTGGTGGATACTGATGTTCGTAGTATTTTTCATACCCTACGGATTCATCACAGCCGAACTAGGCTCCGCATACCTAGACAAAGGCGGACTGTTCGATTGGGTAAAGCGAGCCTACGGCAGAGACTGGGGAAGCCGCAGTGCGTGGTATTATTGGATACAATTCGTATTTTGGCTCGCATCACTAGCCGTGCTCTTCACGGAAGTACTCTCACAAGTGCTGGGTAGAGAAATCCCGGTACCGGTGGCAGTGGTACTGCAACTGGTGTTAATTTGGGTGATGACATACGGCAGTCTTTTGCCTATATCAGTAAACAAGTGGCTGATAAACTTAGGCACATACGCAAAAATCATATTGATGCTAGGGCTCGGAATATTCGGGCTATACTGTGGAATAGTATTCGGTTTTGCAAACCCAATTACAAGCACAGGCGACCTACTACCAAGCTTTGCAGGGATAACATTCGTCTCAGTCATAATCCTAAATTTCAAAGGATTTGAAGTAGTAGCGGCATTCACAAAAGACATGAAAAATCCAAAGAGAGAAATACCAAAAGCATTTCTCTTGGGCGGTGTAATGATATGTTTCTTCTACGTATTCGCATCATTCGGCATCGGGGCGGCAATCCCTGTAGCATATCTAAGCACATCAGGTGGACTGATAGACAGCTTCATACACTTCTTTAACGTCTTAGGCTTGCCCGGACACATCCTAGTCCCAATAGTTGGCGTGCTGTTTCTGTTCACACTCTTCATAAACGTGCTCTCATGGGCGCTCGGAGTTAACTACGTAGCATCCCACGCCGCCGAAGAGGGCGCAATGCCAAAACCCTTTGCCATAAGAAACAAAGAAGGCGCACCCATAGGCTCATCAATCCTCATAGGCATAATTGCCTCAATAATGGTAATCATAGTGCCATTCATACCAAATCCTGACATATTCTGGGGATTCTTTGCAATGCAAATAGTGACACTGTTCCTTGCCTACTTGCTGATGTTCCCTGCATTTGCAAAACTGAGAAAAACAGACCCCGACACAGAGCGCCCATTCAAAACCCCCGGCGGCCCGATTATGATAAAACTGATAGCCTACGTTCCGCTATTTATGTTAGTAGTATCAGCAATTCTCTCAATTGTCCACCCAACAGAGGAAGGCGGTTGGTACTTCAATGCAATGATAGCCATAGGCACAGCAGTAGCAATCTTAGTAGGTGAAGTCATAGTTGTGACCACAAGACGAGAACGGAGAAAGCAAAAACTGATTGCAACAGCAGAATAATAAGAGTAAGAGTAAGAAAACCAAAAAAGATATTTATATAATGTCATATTTGTAGTATAATAGCTCAATGCGAACAAAAAACAAATCGGAGGAAACATTAATGAGTTCATTTGAGCAAGCAAAAACTGCATACAGCAACATAGGCGTTGACATCGACAAAGCCATTGAAACACTGGCAAAAACACCAATCTCAATCAACTGCTGGCAAGGCGACGACATAACAGGCTTCGACAGCGGCGGCACAGGTGGCGGAATACAGGCAACAGGAAACTACCCCGGTAAAGCGAGAAACTTTCAGGAGCTGACAGCAGATTTTGAAAAAGCTTGTTCATTAATCCCCGGAAAAAAACGCATAAACCTACACGCAAGCTATGCAGTATTCGAAGAGGGCAACCGCCCGGAGCGCAATGAAGTAGAGTACAAGCATTTCATACCATGGGTGGAATATGCGAAAAAAATGGGCATAGGTATAGATTTCAATCCAACATGTTTCGGGCACCCAATGGTCAAAGACAACTTAACTCTATCAAGCCCTGACGACAAAGTGCGTAGTTTCTGGATAGAACACTGCAAGCGTAGCAGAAGAATATCAAACGCCATAGGCGAGGCGATGGGCGACAAAGTCCTCTGCAATCTCTGGATACCCGACGGCATAAAAGACATGCCCGCCGACCGCAAAGCACCAAGAATGAGACTAAAAGACTCACTGGATCAAATCTTTGAAGAAAAACTTGAAAATGTAATAGACTGTGTTGAAAGCAAACTATTCGGCATAGGAGTCGAAAGCTACACAGTAGGCTCAAACGAGTTCTATCTGGCATACTCCCTAAGTAACCCCGGCGTATACACCCTACTAGACAACGGACACTATCACCCAACAGAAAGTACAGCAGACAAAATACCATCACTACTATGTTTCTTTGACAAAATACCACTCCACATAACACGCCCGGTAAGATGGGACAGCGACCACGTAGTTCTGTTTGACGACGACACAAGAGAAATATGCAAAGAAATAGTAAGAAATGATGCACTTGATAAAGTGCTGATAGGATTAGACTTCTTCGACGCATCAATAAACCGCATAGCTGCTTGGACTGTAGGCACAAGAAGCGTACAAAAATCACTACTAAACGCACTATTAATACCACACGACAAACTAAAAGTTGCACAAGAACAAGGCGACTTCACAACAGTAATGGCACTAATGGAAGACACAAAAACCCTACCATTCGGCACAGTATGGGCAAAATACTGCGAAACCCAAAAAGTACCACAAGACGGAAATTGGTTACCGGAAGTGCAAAAGTACGAGAAAGAAGTTTTGAGTACTAGGAAGTAAAACATGCAACAACAAGACACAAGACAGGGGAACAATCCCTCTGTCTTGTCTTGGTGCAGAGCGCAGATTTCTATTGTCGGCACAGTCGCACTGCGCCTAAATTATTTTTTCAAAAATGCTTTACAAAATGAAAAAATGTGGTAGAATATAGTTAATCCAAGTTCACTTGGAGGTGGGGTGCTTGCACTCGGAGCGGTTCGTATAAAGAGCCGCTTTTTACTTTGGAAAAAATACTGTCCCATATCCATCAATTTCGCCACTATCTTTACGGCGGAACTTGTTTCTTACAAGTATTTCAACGACCTTTTGCTCGAATGAAGTAGACTTGATATCACTTGCAAGATTGTTTTCAGAGAGTATATGCCGTCTCGCCGGATGTGAAATTAAATCAACAAACTGCAATCCTGCAACATTCGCTTTCTTCTTTCGTAGCTTT
>WQSX01000014.1 GCA_009787625.1 Oscillospiraceae bacterium | reverse complement strand
ATGAGCAGAAATATTCCAAAGCCGGTGGCGACTATAATTACTCAAACTTTAGTAGATGCTGACGACCCTGCATTTCTCAATCCATCAAAACCGATTGGTGCATTTTACAATGAAGCTGAAGCAGCTGATATGAAAAAATTCGGTTATGATATGAAAGAGGATGCGGGACGCGGCTTCAGGCGTGTTGTGGCATCTCCAAAACCTATAGGCATTGTTGAAATTGACACTGTTTCTGCGCTCTTAAATGCAGGGCAAATTCCCATAACTGTCGGCGGTGGTGGNATTCCTGTAAAAAAAGTTGATGGCAGACAGTTAAAGGGTACCTCTGCTGTAGTAGATAAGGATTTTGCCAGCGCAAAGCTNGCAGAGGAACTAAATGCAGATATGCTGGTTATCTTGACGGCTGTGGAAAAGGTNGCAATTAATTTTAATAAACCGGGCGAGAAGTGGCTGAGTGAGTTGTCGGNTGAGGATGCGGAGCGCTATATCTCCGAGGGTCATTTTGCGCCGGGTTCAATGTTGCCAAAGGTTGAGGCAGCACTGAACTTTGCGAAGTCGGGAAGTGGCAGAAAGTCTCTGATTACAAAGCTTGAAGTTGCTCGTGATGGACTAAAAGGGAAAACGGGCACAATCATTACAGGGTGAGAGTAAAAAATTATAGCCATTTTTCATATTATGTAGTATAATTGGTGGGATAAAACTTTAATACTTTAATTGGAGGAATATTTTATGCCATTAGTTTCACCAAAGGAAATGTTCAAGAAAGCCTACGAGGGAAAGTATGCAATCGGAGCTTTCAACGTAAACAACCTTGAAATCGTTCAAGGCATTACAGAAGCGGCAGCAGAGCTCAAAGCTCCGCTGATTTTGCAAGTTTCCGCAGGGGCAAGAAAGTATGCCAAGCACACATATCTGATGAAGCTCATCGAGGCGGCTGAGATTGAAACAGGCTTGCCGATTACTGTTCATCTCGACCACGGTGATGATTTTGAAATCTGTAAGTCATGCATAGACGGTGGCTTTACATCAGTTATGATTGACGGCTCAAAACATTCGTTTGAAGATAACATCAAGCTCACAAAACAGGTTGTTGACTATGCACATGAGAGAGGCGTAGCTGTTGAAGGTGAACTCGGCAAGCTCGCAGGGATTGAAGATGATGTAAATGTCTCCGCAGAAGATGCATCATTCACCCGCCCTGAAGAAGTTGAAGAGTTTGTAGAGCGCACAGGCGTTGATTCACTCGCCATTGCCATCGGCACAAGCCATGGTGCATTCAAATTCAAGCCCGGTCAAAAACCTCACCTAAGATTTGACATTTTAGAAGAAATTACAAAAAAATTACCCAATTTCCCAATAGTCCTACACGGCGCATCATCTGTTGTTCCTGAGTATGTCAAAATCATAAATGCAAATGGCGGGCAACTCGACGACGCTATCGGCATTCCTGAAGATATGCTCCGTGAAGCGGCAAGATCTGCCGTATGTAAAATCAACATCGACTCAGACTTGCGCCTCGGCATGACAGCGGGTATCAGAGAACATTTTGCTAAAAACCCCGAGCACTTTGACCCCAGACAATATCTGGCTCCAGGGCGTGATTATATAAAAGAGCTGGTGAAGCACAAAATCACAAAAGTCCTAGGCTGCGACGGCAAAGCATAAAAACCAAAAAAATCGGTAGGAACGAAAAATTCCTACCGATTTGTTCTGCCTTGAATTGCGACATCGGAGATATTATGGAAATAACTCCCGATGCAAAATCCAAGAATTAAATTCGGAAGGATATATACGATGCGATTTATTGGTTGCAAAACCCTTTTGCTTGAAGATATAAAAAATATAATAGAGCGCAAAGCACCTAACTCAAGAACTTTTTGCGACATATTCTCGGGAACGGCAACCGTAGCTCGATACTTCAAAAAAATTTTTGAAGTGACTTCAAATGACCTGCTTTACTTTTCGTATTGCTTGCAACGAGGTACTATTGAGAATGACACATTACCGCAGTTTGCAAGACTATCTTCGGCCATAGGCAACATTGACCCGATTAAATATTTCAACGAATTACCAATCGAAACACTCGAAACATTATCGCAAGATAAACGATTTTTCCAAAACAACTACGCCCCGACAGGTGGTAGAATGTACATCACAGACATAAATGCACTTCGCTTTGATTATTTTCGCAATATGGTAGAGTATTGGTTCAGTAACGGTTTGCTCGCCGATAACGAGTATTTTTATCTCGTGGCCTGTGCCGTTGAAGGTCTGCCTTTTGTGTCCAACATCCGAGGGACATATGGGGCATACGCTAAAGAGTGGGATAAGCGTTCATTCAAGGTTTACGAACCTTTACGGTTGGAAGTTATATCTAATGGCAAGCAAAATTGCTCATTTAACGAAAACGGCGTTGAATTGTTAAAACAGCTGAATGGAGATGTGCTGTACATAGACCCTCCATATAACTCGCGACAGTACTTGCCAAATTACCATTTGCTCGAAACAGCGGCAAAATATGACTTTCCGGTGCTGCGTGGAGTTACAGGACAAAGAGCCGACACTGACCAGAAATCAGATTTTTGTTCTAAGGTAAAGGTTGAGAGCGCTTTTTCTGAACTATTATCAAACTCTAATTATCAGCACATTATTTTTAGCTATAATACCGATGGTCTAATGCCGGTAGAGCGTGTTGAAGAAATAATAAAAGCGCACGGTTTGCCTGATACCTTTGAGTTAACCGAAATACCGTACCGTCGTTTTAAAAGTCGAAAAGAAACTGAACTTGGCGGTCTTAAGGAGTTATTATTCTATATTGAAAAGAGGATATGATTAATAATGAGAACAACTTATATAAAGTCCCCACTAAACTACACAGGCGGAAAGTATAAGCTATTACCCGATATTTTCCCTGCTTTCATTGAAAAACCTCGTCGCTTTGTCGACCTTTTCGCTGGGGGTTTTAATGTTGGTGTAAATGCCGATGCAGATGAGATATACTGTAACGACCACATTACTTACATCATTGAACTGTACAAGTTTTTCTGCGATACTCCGTTTAACGAAATAAAGGACAGAATTTATCAGCGCATAACGGAGTTTTCTTTGTCTGATACAAACGAGGACGGGTATAAGAGCTTTCGCTCAACGTACAATAGGCAACCCTCGCCGCTGGATTTATTCATTCTTACTTGTTACGCTTTTAATCACCAAATCCGATTTAACTCAAAACACGAGTTCAATACACCATTTGGTAGAGCACGCAGCTCATTCAACGATAACATCGAACGCAATTTGGCTATGTTTTGCCGTGCGTTACAAGAAAAAAATGTTGTATTTGAAAACAAGGATTTTACAGCCTTTGACTTTACTAATTTTGACGATAGAGATTTTGTGTACTGCGACCCACCGTACTTAATTTCCACAGGCTCGTACAATGATGGAAAACGTGGCTTTAAAGACTGGACAGAAAAAGAGGAGCGTGAATTATTATGCTTGCTCGACCGAATACATGAGTCAGGTGTAAAGTTTGCACTTTCAAATGTATTTTACCACAAAGGCTGTTCAAATGAAATCCTAATTGAATGGAGTGGCAAATATAGAGTTATCTTCCTTGATAAATCATATTCAAACTGCAGTTATCAATTCAAAGATAGGGATACTGAAACAGCCGAGGTTCTTATCACTAATTATGATGGGGGTAAAACACCATGTCAGCAAATGAGTCTATTTTAAATTGCGACTATATGTCTTTTTCTGAGGCTCATCCAGGCTATCCAATCAGCGAATTGCCCGACTGGATTCAAGAAAATATCGAAACCGCAAAAGTATATGGGCGCGACAATAAATGTGTCATATTAGCCGATGGCAGAAAGTATCACTTAGATAATAAGTTAAACGACATCACAGGTAGAGATTGGACGCTTTTTATAAATTCTGTTTTCACAACACGCTATCCTACAAGCGGAGAAGAGAGCTACGCTCATAAAATACGCCGAATACATCCTTCCCCTAAGCCGCCTCAATTGATGCGAGAATTGATAGAGTTTTTCACCAAGAAAGGCGAGCTGGTGTTTGATTGCTTTTCCGGGGTTGGAGGAACGCTTCTTGGAGCTGCAATGTGTGAGCGAAAAGCGGCCGGAATCGAGTTGAACTCAGCGTATATCGAAGCATATAAAAATGCCGCAGATGCTCTTGGTCTAACACAATTCCCTGTTTTTTGCGGCGATGCTTTGTCAACCTTAGAAGATAAGAACCTTCCAACTGAACAAAAAATCAGCTTAATGCTTATTGACCCGCCGTACATGAACATGATGAGTAAGCCTAAAACCGGTGGTGATGCGCTTGCACTCGGCAGCGATATGCCAACACCATTTACTGATGACATCCATGACCTTGGAAACATGGAGCGAGAAACTTTCTTGAATTCATTAAAACGTGCTGTAGAACTCACGCTCCCGTTCATAAAATTCCGAGGCTATGTTGTTGTCTTTATAAAAGATATGCAACCTAAAAAGAAGCAACTCAATTTTTTGCATAGTGAAGTTGCCGAAAAAATAAATGAACTTCCTAATGTCTATTATAAAGGGATGAAGATATGGGCAGATAATTCGGCAAAAATGTATCCTTACGGCTATCCTTTTTGCTTTGTAGCAAATCAAATACACCAGTATATATTAATATTCCGCAAAGAAAAGTGATTAGCTATTATATACCTTGACCTTGCGAAAAGCATCGATAATACAAGCCGGCGCGTTATCATCTATGTGTGTTTTGCCAAGATTATCTAGGTATAGCAAAACCCTATCGGATAATTGATCTAAAGATTTCAACTCTCGTCCAAAAAGCGACAACCATACTGTTACTTTGTAATCCGGATAATATTTATCAAGATAGTCTTCCTTGATACCATAGTAATTTTCTATTTCTTCTAATCCGGCCGCTTGAGTTTGAAGTTTTTTTCCTTCCACTACTAACATAGATTTCGATTCTTTATCACATATTATTAAATCCGGCAAGAAAAGGTTTTCAACGATAGTGCCATTTTTTAGCTTATAACCGCCTTTTTTCTTTCGCTTTTTTTCATAAGTGTACGAAACCGAGCGATATTTAGGCAATGCAATAAGACCATCCTCTTCTGTCTTAAAATAGCCTCGTTCGCAACCTGCGTGATTTTGATATACTTCGCGCATACCGCCATACTCAGCGGTAACATGGAGTAAAATTGATGCGACTTTTTCAGAATTTCTCTCGTAATACCAATACCTTTTAGGTAGAGCAACGTTTCCACTAAATGTAATTCCATCAAGCGTAACACCAAGAGCGCGGGCTATATGAAAAAATTTATTTGAACAATTTCTGTCTGCATAACTTTGGGAAACTCCATGTTTTGTTATAACTATATCACTTTTCCAACCCAATTTACGGATGCAAGCTGAAATCATGGACAATGCGCCAATGTTGGGGTCGTGACCAATATTTCCGGCATCAGCAGGTTTTGAAAGACGTCCGGATATGTAAATCACATTACCATTTTGCTTTATATCAATTGGTACATTTCCCGCAGGGGGCTTTCTCATTTTAGATTTAAATCGGATTAAATCCTCTACTGACGAGAAAGGCCGGAAACGCCCTTCTGTAGATTTACCGACAATTTCTACACCAAGTGTCAATAGAATGCTCGTACCAAAAATGCTCGTATCGCTCGGCTTTTTTTCTTTTCGCTCACCAAGTTCATCATTGTAAAGCATATATTGTTTAACCTTAGGCGCAAAAGATTTAATATGAACAAATTTTGAACCTCGTTGATACACTCCCGTGTTTCGAGATTCGTCATCGCCTGTTTTTGTTTCCTCTATTGCCATAAGCAAATTATCCATGCAGCTATCAGCCGGCTCCTGCTCTTGGCGAAATAGCAAATAGTCAAAAAAACTGGAACTTCCACTGACTGTTTTTATAAATACATTATTTATACCGTCTACTTTTACATTTTCAAGTAAATATGTAAACGAGAATACACCATCAGTAAATAGCGGCTTTATTTTTACAACAGCAGAGTAATCCCAATAAATATCACCGAAATCACGGCAATACAGTTGCAATAACTGAAGCAAAGTAGATACTTTCGGCTTTTCTTCAGTTAAAAACCATAAATTCATCATATTCCTCCATCAGCAAATCACCAGATCTCTGCGGTAAGTTTAGAAAAGATTTACTCAAACTCATGCTCTAAATCATCAGGAACTACTCCGATAAATGTTCTGCCGATACCGAGGTAAAGCGGGCTTCCGTCCGCCAAGGTGTATACAAACTGGTCGGATTCGTCAGGGCGTGACCATCTGATCTCTGTATAATAGCCGCCATTAATAAAAAATCCTGTGCCTTCTCCCGTTGTTTCAACCATGCGTAGACCGGCTCTGTCACCGGGTCTTGCACTGACTGCTGTTTGCAGCACGAGTATATTTGTAAACCCAACAGGCTCTCCGGTTGCCTCATCTATGAAGTTGCGATTAAATTGGCGCATGTGATATTCACCTGATGCCTCATCAAATGTAAAGAAGCTGTCTTTATTGGCTGTAGCTCTAACTCTGAGATTTCTTGCGGGGTTGCCATTGGTGGGCGCAGCATTTTCAGAGAATAAAAGTATGGGTTCATAACCTTCCCAAATTTCGGTTCGAATGCCAAGGTCGACTACTCCGTCAAGAATTCTCTGACCTGTCGTAACCATATGGTGCTCGGTGTTTCTTCCGGGTCTATTTGAATCTCTGTAAAAAAGTCTCCCGTGAGCTCCCGATACGCCATTGAGATTATCAATCCCTCTATGAAGTATTTGCTGCCGAGCGACATAACTGTCGCCTGCATGGACGAAAATGGCATCATAACTCTCTGCGATGGAGACGAAATAGTAACGGGCACTCCTTATACTGCCCAGCACGCCTACATCAGTGAGATCCTGTATAATCCCCACCATGCGGGTGATTCCGCCTTCAACAGGGAACTCGTATAAAATATCAACATTTGAAATGCCTACTTGAGGTAAGGCGACGACCAGGTTGTTAAAAACAAATGCAAAAGGCCTGTTTCCTGAAATATCGTCAGCTCTGGGCTCTCCTGTAAGAGGGTTATAAAGTCGCGGACCGCTCGGAGGCTCAGGCGCAGGTTCGGGAGTTGGAGTTGGCGTAGATTCGGGAGTTGGAGTTGGCGTCTGCTCCACAACCGGCGGTGGTTCAGGCGTTGCTTCTGCAATCACCGGTTCCTCAGCCGGAGGTGCATTACCGCCGAGCACACTTACAGAAAAAATAATAATACCAATAATAAGAACCCCGGCTCCGGTGAGATAACGTTTAAAATGTTTTGCACCCGTTAAGCGCTTGAAAAGTTTTTTAAGATTATCCGGTAAATTACCTAAAAATTTGTTCATTATAATGACCATTCCTTTATTGAATCTTTAAGGCACAAAACGACCACGAAAAGGGATTGTCATTTTGTCCGTAAAATAATTAGTTGCCAAGCTAAAGTAATATGTGTAAATCGTGTGAAAAAGGCGTGTTTTGACTACTCAGCCTCTGAACTGTAACTTATTGTAACAAATTTTTGTGTACTATGCAAGCACTAATGTGCTATACTTTGTATTATGATTGAAAATTTTGGATTTATTCATGAAAAAATAGAAGTTAAGATGCTCATTTTGTTTGTGCTTAAGCGTCTGCCTGAGCCTGCAACTTTGGAACTGCTCAGTGAACTGACTCTATGTGATGAGGCAATAAGTTATTTTGACATCACAGACTGTGTACAAAAGCTTGAAGAGACGAACCACTTAGTGTCCTCTGAGGGAAAGTATTCTTTGACAGCAAAAGGTGAGCGCAACGGAGAAATTCTGGAAGAAAATCTCCCTTATTCAGTTCGGCAAAAAGCTGAAGAGCTTACAGCCAAAATCAGAGCTTCGGTTGACAGAAATGCAATGATAAAAACAAGCAGGGAGCTACAAGATGAAAATGGCTATATGGTCACGCTATCACTCTCTGACGGTGTGAGTGAGATACTTTCGATGGAAATTTTTGCGATAAACGAAAAAAAGGCTGATAAGTTAGAAAAAGGTTTTCGCAAAAATGCAGAAGAAATTTATCATTCTGTAATGAAATTAATAACGGGGGAGTAACGTGTAACTAATGCATGAGATATTTAACGCATGCATTAAAAAGGTGATTTATCACAAAAACTATTTACATTTGTAAGTATAGCTGTTATAATCTCCAAATAGAGCTACTCTGAGCCACTTTTATTTTGTATAAAACATCCAAAATTCTTGTGTTATTTTGAGGGCTTAAAATTTTGTAAGAAAGAATAAACGGAGGAACAAAAAATGAAGAAACTATTTGCACTTGTCCTTGTCCTTGCATTATCACTGCTTGTATTCGCATGCGCAAACGATTCGGAACAAACAGCTCCCCCTGCCCAAGATGCCCCGGCACAGGAGGCTGAAACGCTTCCTGCAGACGCACCTGACACGCAATTGGCTGAAGGGGACAATGTTCTCACAGTCTGGAGCTGGGATCCTGCATTTAATATGTTTGCCATGGATGTAGCCGCGGAAATTTTTGAACGAAGCAATCCCGGTTTTATACTTAACAATGTTGAAATGCCTTGGGAAGATATTGACATGCAAATAACCACGATTGGCATTACCGGGGAATATCATCTCCTACCTGATATAATGCTCATTCAAGATCAGGCGTTTGAAATCAGTGTTTTGTTATTCCCGGGAATTTTTACGGATATTACAGATTCAGGCATAAACTTTGCTGAATTTGCAGCCGGTAAAACTGACTTTTCGGTAGTAAACGGCAGAAACTTTGCAGTACCGTTTGACAATGGTGTAACAATTACAGCTTTCCGTACAGATATTCTTGAAGAAGCAGGGTTTACGGTTGATGACTTTACGGATATTACGTGGGATGAGTTTATTTCACTCGGTAGGCAAGTGTTTGATGCGACAGGAATGCCTATGCTTAGCACCTACGGTGTCGGTGGATCGTTTATGGATGTTATGGTGAAATCGGCAGGTGCGAGTTTATTTAATGCTGATGGTACACCAAATTTCGTGGATAATCCTGTGTTTCGCGAAGCTGTAGACAGATTTATCGAAATGGTTGATGCCGGCGTTATGCTTTTACCGGGTGACTGGTCTGATTATATCGGAACTCTTGCAGCTCACGATGTTGTAGGCACGCTTGCAGGGTGTTGGATTCTCGGAACTATTCAAGATGTCGGACCGGAAGGTGTTTGGGCGGTTACGAACATTCCGAGGTTGAATGTAGCCGGTGGAACAAACTATTCATCTTGGGGCGGTTCCAGTTGGGCAGTTACATCAAATGCAAATGTAGACCTTGCAATTGAATTTTTGAACTACACTTTTGCGGGCAGCACAGAACTTTATGATATTCTTCTTCCTGCTGCCGGAGCTCTCTCCACATGGGGTCCTGCTGCAGCAAGTAGCATATATCAAGAGCCGCAACCATTCTTTGGCGGGCAGACTGTTTTTGCAGACATAATCAGATTCTCACAAAATATTCCTGATTTTGTTGGTGGCATTCATCACTACACAGCGATGGATCAAATTGACATTGCTCTGGGCAACATTATTAATCTGGGTATGGATATAGCTGAAGCACTGGCAGAAGCAGAAGCCGCAGTTCGATTTGAAATGGGATTATAATTGAGAAATTAAACTTAAAATTAACAACAGCAATCAGAAGGGAGTTAGGAGTTTTACCCAAAGCTTCTAACTCCTAACTACTAAATAAATAAAATGGAGGTTTTCGGAGCTAATGGGACAACGTGACGAAATTTCAGGTGGTGCTGCAGTGAAAAAGCCATGGCTTACCTTAAGTCGGAAGCAGGGTTTAGTTGGATGGGCTTTTTTGTTCGTTGCGGCAGGGCTTATAGTGTGGATGAACTTTTATCCGATGATAAGGGGTTTTTATCTTTCACTATACCGAGGTGCCGGGGCGAACATGGAGTTTGCCGGTGCGTTTAATTATTTGAGATTATTGGAAGACCCGCAGTTTCGCCAGACGATAGCGACCACATTCATGTACCTTTTAGTTCAAGTGCCGATTATGCTTATAACGGGACTTGTTCTTGCATCTATTTTGAATAAGCCAAATCTCAAAGGGAAAGGCTTTTTCCGAACTGCGATATTTTTGCCTGCCGCAGTCGGGCTTGTTGCATATTCTTTGGTTTTTCGCCAAATGTTTGCCGTTAGCGGTATAATAAATACAATAGCGATGAATATTGGAATAATGGAAACTCCGTTTAATTGGTTTGGCTCAGCATGGTCGGCAAGGATGATTATTATTTTGGGGCTTTTGTGGCGCTGGACGGGGTTTAATATGATTTTTTATTTGGCGGGAATGCAGAACATAGACCGCTCTATCTTTGAAGCGGCACGCCTTGATGGAGCCAATGTGGTTCAACAATTTTGGAAAATCACAGTTCCGTTGCTTCGTCCGATTATATTGCTCACTGCGATAATGTCCACAAACGGCACGCTCCAGCTATTTGACGAATCGTTTAATCTGACGGGCGGCGGTCCGGGCCTTACTTCGCGAACAATGTCGCATCATATTTTTGCTTCGGCATTTCAAGGGATTCCGCAGATTGGTTATGCATCTGCGATGTCATTTGTGATTTTGCTGTTCGTAGCAGTTTTAGCTTTAATCCAGATAAAGGTTGGTGATAGACGATGAAAGTAAAAATTTCAAATATATTTATGTATGGATTTCTTTCCGTTGCTGCTTTTTTGTCGCTTTTTCCACTGGTATGGACCCTCATCGCATCTACAAATGCTAATGCAGATATTTTAGCGGGAACGTTGTTGCCGGGAACTAATCTTTTTCAAAATTTTGCGCGACTTACAGAACTTACGAATTTAGGCAGAGCTTTTTGGAATTCTGCTCGCAATGCAATGCTTGCAACTTTTATTTCTATGGTAATTTGTTCTCTTGCAGGTTATGGTTTCGAGATATTTTACAGTAAAGCTAAAGACAGGCTGATGAGTATTTTGCTTCTCTCAATGATGATTCCGTTTGCGGCTATAATGATTCCGCTGTTTCAGCTTGCGGGAAATCTAAACCTGTTGAACACGACGCTTGGATTTATGCTCCCTTCGCTGTCAACAGCTTTTCTCATAATGCTCTTTCGTCAAAGTACCAGAACATTCCCTCGTGAGATGATTGAGGCTGCAAGAATAGATGGGCTAAATGAACTGAGCATTTTCGTACGCATCTATGTGCCTACAATGAAATCGACATATGCTGCGGCAATCACAATTACGTTTATGGCTGCGTGGAATGTATTTTTATGGCCCAGAATTATCATGATTTCGCCGGACTCTATTACGATGCCGCTTTTGATTTCAAATCTAATGGCAGGTTATGTGGCGGACTTTGGTGTGATAATGCTCGCAGTAACTATAGCAACGCTGCCGACTATATTGATTTTCTTTTTCTTGCAGCGCTACTTCGCAGAAGGAGTTTTGGGAGCTGTAAAATAAAACATATCGTAACTGTTCACACCCCGGTTGATTCCCGCAGATAATGGGCAATTTACCCTGTGAACTGCAACAACATATCTTTTGTCGCATTGATTAGGTAAAAAAAGACTTCGCAAAAAGTATATCATCTGCTAGAATATAAAGTGACTACAAACTATAATTTGAAAGGGCTTACAACATGAGTTTCGATTTTTCAAAAATTAAAAATCCTGAGTATTTTCGGGAAAACAGACTAGATGCATATTCGAGTCATATTCATTATCGCAGCGAATGCGAAGCTACACTGGGAGAGAGCAGTTTTTATCAGCTTCTGAGCGGAACTTGGAAGTTTAGCTATGCAAAAAACTACGCACTTGCGCCAAAAGGTTTTGAAAGCCCTGAGTTTGACTGCAAGTGTTGGGAAACCATCACGGTTCCGGGGCATATACAGATGCAGGGGTATGATAAACCTCAGTATGTAAATGTGCAATATCCTTGGGATGGAGTTTACGACATTGAGCCGGGTGAGATACCGGAGGACTTCAATCCCACTGCGAATTACGTGAAATATTTTCAGCTTCCTGAAAAAATGAAAGGGCAGAAAGTATTCATCACATTTGCAGGTGTGGAGAGCGGGTTTGCAATATGGCTGAATGGAAATTATGTGGGATATGGGCTCGACGGCTACACTCCCTCAGATTTTGAGCTCACTCCGTACTTAAAAGATGGTGAAAATAAGCTTGCTGTGCAAGTGTTTAAGTTTACCGGGGGCAGTTGGATTGAAGATCAGGATTTTTTCAGATTCTCCGGCATCTTCAGAGATGTACACCTCTACGCTATACCCGCAGTGCATATCCGTGACATGAAAGTTTTAACAAATCTTAGTGACGATTTTAATTCGGCGAAGCTATCAGTGAGCCTCTGCCCCGAAAGCGACAATAAGGGAACTGTCGAGGCGACTCTTTTTGATGGCGACAGAGAAATTGCAAAAACAAGCGCTGATATATCGGGCAAAACAGAGCTGAGTATGCCTTTAACTTCTCCAAAGCTATGGAGTGCAGAAAAACCGAACCTCTATGTCCTCAAACTTCATGTAAAAGACAGTAACGGTAATCTCTGCGAAGTCATACATCAAAATGTGGGCTTTAGAAAATTTGAGATTATTGACAGTGTAATGTATATAAACGGCAAGCGCATTGAGTTTTACGGTGTAAACAGGCATGAGTTCTCTTGCAATACGGGGAGAGCAATCACCAAGGAGCAGATGGAATATGACATACTGGTTATGAAACGCTTTAATATAAACGCCCTACGCACATCACACTATCCAAACCACCCATATATCTACGAGCTCTGCGACCGCTATGGGATTTACGTTATTGACGAAGTGAACATGGAATCACACGGCAGATGGCATTTGATTGATAAGCGAGGGCTTGAAGCCGCTCTGCCGGGAGATGACCCCAAGTGGCTCGATATTGTCATTGATAGAGTTGACAGCCTCTATGAGCGCGACAAAAATCATGCAAGCATAATAATTTGGTCGCTCGGGAACGAATCATTTGGGGGCTTAAATGTTCTGAAAATGTCAGAACGTTTTCGTGAACTCGATAAATCGCGGGTTGTTCATTATGAAGGCGTAGACTGGGATCCACGTTATCCCGACAGCACAGATATGTACAGCAAGATGTACACAAACTCTGTAGTTTTAGATAAGTTTCTGGAGGAAAACAAGGAAAAACCGATGATTCTCTGTGAATACGTCCACGCTATGGGCAATTCAGGCGGTGCGATGCACAAATACATCGAACTTATGTCAAAGCATAAGCACTATCAAGGTGGGTTCATATGGGATTTTATTGACCAGAGTTTACTGAAAAAAGACCGCTACGGCAAGGAATTTCAGGCTTACGGCGGCGATTTTGATGACAGACCGTGTGATGCCAACTTCTGTGGAAACGGTATACTTTATGGCGACAGGGGACTTTCACCCAAGCTCCAAACTGTGAAATACAATTATCAGCCCATAGTTGCCGAGGTGAGCAATGGTAAGGTCAAAGTGACGAATAAAAATTTGTTTACATCAAGCTCTGAGTATGACTGTGTGGTAATTTTAGAAAAAAATGGAGTGAAAGTGAAGTGTGCGGAGCTAAAAACCGATGTTGCTCCGCTGTCGGCGTGTGAATATGATCTACCTATAGATATTCCGAAAGAACCGGGAGAGTACGCCGTAACTGTTTCATTTCGCTTAAAAGAAAACACATCTTGGGAAGAGCGTGGTCATGAAGTTGCTTTCGGACAGTTCGTAACAAAAAATGCTCCGCCTTCGTCTGCCTGCACTGATTGCGGTATGCAGCTCAGAGTAGTAAAAGGCGCACAGTCGCTGGGTGTGCATGGAGACGATTTCAGCGTTTTGTTTTCCGTTGTAAGGGGTGGACTATATTCATATAACTATGCAGGTCGAGAATACATAAAGCAAATTCCCAAACCGAACTTTTGGCGTGCCCCGAACGACAATGATAACGGCAATCTAAATCCTGTTCGCTCAGCTCAGTGGAAAATTGCGAGCCTCTACGCAAGTGCTGTACCGCCCGGAATTATGAATGAGACGTATCTTCCCGGAGCTGACCCGATAGTGACAAAGGATGGCGGATGCGTTACAGTGACTTATCTCTATTATCTTCCGACACAGCCGGCTTCCGAGTGTGAGGTTAAGTACACGATAAATTGTGATGGAACAGTGGGTGTTGACTTAATTTGCGAGCCGAAAGGGTTGCCGCCGATGCCTGAATTTGGTATGATGTTCAAGCTGGATGCAGATTATGAAAACCTTGAGTGGTATGGAATGGGTCCTGAGGAGACATATGTTGACCGTGTGACCGGTGCGAGGCTCGGCATTTATAAAAACAAGGTAGCAGACAACATGGCGAAATATCTCGTTCCGCAGGAGTGTGGCAACAAGGTAGGTGTCAGATATGCAAGGCTCACAGATTTCAGCGGTCGTGGCATTGAGTTTGCGGGAGATGATATGGAATTTTCCGCACTGCCATACACGCCACACGAACTGGAAAATGCCATGCACGACCATGAGCTTCCCGAAGTTCATTACACTGTTGCCCGCGTCAACATGAAACAAATGGGAATAGCAGGCGACCAAAGTTGGGGCGCCCGCACCCATGACGAGTACTTGCTTCCGACCGATACAAAATTAGAGTTTTCGTTTAGATTTAAGGGGATATAGGGAATCATACAATTCAACCCGCCCGAAATTGACAATTTGCTACGCTTTTTTGCGAGCCATCGGGATCTACACCGCTGCTTCGCAAAGCGACTCCGCAAACTGCCAATTCCGGGCTACCCTGTGGGCAGGAACAGAAAATCAGGATACAATTAACATGAAAGAGTTCATTGGTGAAATAAATTGAAATATGCAATAAATTCAGATACAAAAATATCAAAGACCTATGAGTATGATGTTGTAATCGTTGGAGCGGGGCTTGCCGGTCTTTATGCGGCGCTCAACCTCGATGAGAAGCTCAATTTACTTATGATCGCAAAAGAGAATTTAGATGCATCAAGTTCATGGCTGGCGCAGGGTGGAATCGCCGCGGCTATCAACCGTGACGACACACCGGAGCTTCACCTCAACGACACCATAGTTGCAGGAGCGGGCGAATGTGATACCGAGGCGGTGGAAGTGCTTGTAAATGAAGGTCCGTCGGATATTGAAACGTTAGTAAAACTAAATGTTCCATTCGATTTAGATGAATATGGAGAATTTCATTTCACAAAAGAGGGTGGACATAAAAAGAGCAGAGTAGTTCATGCTGGCGGAGATGCCACAGGCCGTGAGACTATCAGAACTCTGGCATACATGGTTGCAAAAAAGGAGAATATATCGTTTAGCGGTCACACTTGCCTTTATGATATTGTTGTGAAAGACGACATGGTCGTTGGGGTTGTAATCTCAAAAAGTGATGGTGAGTTTCACCTTGTTTTGGCGAAAAGTGTGATAATAGCAACGGGGGGAATCGGTCAGGTTTATAAATCAACAACAAACCCCCCTGTTGCCACAGGCGATGGCATTGCGGCCGCAATTCGGTGCGGCGCAAAGGTGACGAACTTGGAGTTTATTCAGTTTCATCCAACAGGCTTGTGGGATAGCTCGCAGTCGGGCAATGAGTTTTTAATTTCCGAAGCTGTACGCGGTGAAGGCGCTGTTTTGGTGAACAGTAAAGGCGAGCGGTTCATGACGAGCGAGCATGAACTAGGGGAGCTTGCTCCGCGTGATATCGTCGCTCGTGGTATAGCGGCGGAGCTACGCAAGTCGGGTGAAAACCACGTGTACTTGGATATCACATCAAAATCTGAGGAGTTCTTAAAAAAACGTTTTCCCACTATATATGGGGAATGCCTTAACCGTGGCATTGATATTGCAAAAGCACTTATTCCGGTTCACCCTGTACAGCACTACCTCATGGGTGGTATAGAGACTGATGTTAACGGCTGTACAAATATCAAAGGATTATATGCATGTGGTGAAGCGGCAAACACAGGTGTTCACGGTGCAAACAGGCTTGCATCAAACTCTATGCTTGAGTGTTTAGTTTTTGGTCGCCGTGCCGCTGAGTTTATAAACTCAGCTTACAGTGAGCTCACTTCGTCTCAGCCGTTGGACATGAGTTTATCGGATTTTGACTTTGGCACACAGAGCAGAACTCATGAAAAGCTTGACTATATCTCCCTGCGCAGGTCTGTTAAGGAGCTGATGAGCGAGTATTGTTACGTCATAAGAACAAATGAAGGTTTAGAATATGCGCTAAAAAAGGTTTCAGAGATTCTTGTGGAACTTGAGCGGATTTATGATAGTAGCACGGAGTATCTTGAAACTCTGAACATAGCTACAGTGGCAAAAGCTGTTTTAGAAGCGGCACTGAGCAGAGATGAAAGCATTGGGTCTCACTTTATTGAAAAAGCGGAATTAAGCGGTCATAACTCGGAAGGCTCGAATGGTCCGGAGGGCGAGGCAGAAACGGTGGATTTTCAAAATATGTTTGGATTTGATTTAGATGGGTTTATACGCTCTGCGCTTGAGGAAGATGTCGGCACAGGCGATGTAACCACACTTAGCACTGTAGCGGAAACGGCTATATCGGAAGGAAGCTTTATTGCTAAAGAGCCCGGAGTGGTTTGCGGGTTAAGTGTTGCAAAACGTGTATTTGAACTTCTTGATGACAAAGTAGTTATGACTTGCTTTGTAAGCGACGGTGATAAAGTTACTCAGGGAACGAATCTTGCTGAAATTAAAGGACATTCCCGTGCGATTTTAACGGGCGAGCGGGTTGCGCTAAACCTGCTGCAACATATGTCAGGTGTTGCATCAAAAACCGCCGAAGCTGTGGAAAAAGTGTCAGGCGAAGCCACTGAAATCAAAGACACCCGTAAGACTACCCCGGGTTTTCGCGCGTTCGATAAATATGCAGTCAAATGCGGCGGCGGGACAAATCACAGATTTAACCTCTCTGATGGAGTGCTTATAAAAGATAATCATATCAAAGCCGCAGGCGGGATTACAAAAGCGGTAGAGCTTGTACGAAAAAGAATAGCTTCACACTCGCTTGACAAATCGCTCCAAATCGAAGTCGAAACAGAGCGTATTGAGCAAGTGAGAGAGGCTCTTGATGCAAAAGCCGATATAATAATGCTCGACAATATGTCGCTTGAGCTCATGCGTGATGCTGTTAATGAAATAGCCGGACGCGCTCTAACAGAGGCATCCGGCAATATGGGAGACAATGATTTGTTGGCTGTGGCGAAAACAGGTGTGGATTTTATATCCATAGGTGCGCTAACTCACTCAGTGCGGGCGATGGATATAAGCCTTAAGTTTAGGTGAAATCTTAGCGCCGCTCATCGTGTTCAATGTCGGGCACACTCCCTATCGGCTCAATATCGGCATCTGAAAACCCGGTATCGGCGTTAAATACCGTGGTGATTTCAATTGCAGTGTCATTATTCTTATCAGGTTCATCGCTGAAAACATGGCGGCGTCTCACTTCTTCATAAAAGGCCAGAGTCTCGTCGCGTAATTTTATCCGTTCAAGATAATCATCTTGTTCTCTGGCTATTCTGCGGGCAATCTCTTTATCACGCCAGATGGCTTGTTTTTCCACATCAAGCTCTACCCTGGTTCTTCTATTACTATTGTTACGTTTCTTAGTGCTGCTAATACGTTTGAAAGTTATATATATATTAAGCGCGAGCACAAGAAAAACAATAGCTACCAAATAGCCTACATTACCTTCCAAAATGCCCACCTCCTTGTTATTAACAATATATACATAATACCACATTATGTTGTTAAAAACAACTAGATACGTTATACTTAAGCGGAAGATTCGAAAGGAATGGTCATTAATATGATTACAGTCAACAACCTAAGTCTACAATTTGGTGGAACGACTCTTTTTTCGAGGGTGGACTTGCAGTTCACACCCGGCAATTGTTATGGGGTTATCGGCGCGAACGGTTCGGGGAAATCCTCATTTCTCAAAATACTATCGGGGGAGCTTGACCATACTACCGGAAGTATTGATATAAAACCAAATGTGCGCATGTCGGTTTTGAAACAAGACCAAAACATGTATGATCAGCACATGGTTATCGACACGGTTATAATGGGGAACTTAGAGTTATATGAATGCGGCAAGGAAAAAGATGCGCTCTATCTCAAAGAGGATTTTTCCGATGCTGATGGAATACTTGCCGCTGAGCTTGAAGAGAAGTATGCAGAACTCGGAGGATGGGAAGCCGAGTCAGATGCTTCGCAACTTTTGCAGGGGCTTGGTATACCAACATCACTGCATCACAGCGATATGACGGCACTTGAACCTCGTCAAAAAGTGAAGGTTTTGCTTGCGCAGGCACTTTTTGGCAAACCTGATATCATCTTGCTGGACGAGCCGACTAACAACCTAGATGTCGGTAGTGTAGTATGGCTTGAAGATTTCTTGATGGATTATGAGGGTACCGTGATAGTTGTGGCGCATGACAGATATTTTCTAAATACAGTCTGTACACACATTGTAGACATCGACTTCGAGAAGATAAAGATGTATGTCGGAAACTACGACTTTTGGTATGATTCAAGCCAGCTAATGCAAAAGCTAATTAAGGAAAAGAACAAGAAAAATGAGGATAAAATCTCAGAACTCGAAGAATTTGTGCGTCGCTTTTCGGCAAATAAATCTAAATCCCGTCAGGCAACTTCAAGGAAAAAGCTAATCGAGAAAATTAAAATTGAAGAAATGCCCGCGTCCACTCGCCGCTACCCTTGGGTGGGCTTTAAAATGGAGCGCGAGCCGGGCAAAGACAGGCTTTTTGTCACTGATGTTTCAAAAACAATAGACGGTGTGAAAGTGCTTGATAAAGTGAATTTTATCATGGATAAAAACGACAAAATAGCATTCATTGGTGAAAACGAAAATGCCATAACTACCATGTTTCAGCTCTTGGCGGGAGAAATGGAGCCTGATGAGGGGGAAATAAAATGGGGTGTTTCGACCTCACAGGCGTATTTCCCGAAAGACAACAGCGAGCTCTTCAAAGATGGCCAGCTTTCAATCATTGACTGGATTCGTCAGTATTCGGAAGATAAACGTGAGAGCTACCTGCGGACGTTTCTGGGTAGAATGCTGTTCACGGGCGATGATGTATATAAAGAAGTGCGTGTGCTTTCGGGGGGTGAGAAGGTACGCTGTATGCTTTCAAAACTGATGCTGTCGGGTTCAAGCGTCTTGCTTCTCGACCAACCGACCAACCACCTTGACCTGGAAAGTGTAGCCACACTCAACAATGGGCTTGTCGATTTCAAAGGCAACGTAATTTTGACGACCCATGACCATCAGTTAATTCAGACGATGGCGAATCGTATTATTGAGTTTACGAATGATGGAATTATCGATAGGGCTATGACTTATGATGAATATGTTGAGACGGTAAAGGCAGAGCACTCAGCCTAATCTCCACTTCAAATAAATCTCCCGATGTGCGGATTTCAAATTGCCCGTCCATCAATTCCACGAGACTTTTAGCGATGTAGAGACCCAATCCACTGCCTTCGCTTTCGCGAGCTTTGTCGCCTCGGATGAATTGTTCGGTTAAGGCATCTCCTGATAGATCAATCGGTGTTTGCGATGTATTTTTCATCGTGAACACCGTTTTTTCTGCAATTTGCGAAAGCTCTGCAAACACACGAGTGCCGGGGAGGGAATACTTTATGGCATTGGAAAACAAGTTTTCAAGTGTACGCCACAGGTGGCGACTGTCAGCTATGGCAAAAACCGTCTCGTCGGGTTGGCGGAGTGCAAGTGTTAAGTTTCGTGCGATAAACAGGTCATCAAACTCTCCTGCGACTTGCCCAATAAGCTCTGTTAAATCAACGGACTTAGGCTCCACCTTGACATTGCCCGTGCCTGCTTTTGAAGCATCCATCAAATCATCAATCAGCGTTTTAAGCCGTGCGGATTTTCTGTCTAAAACCGCTACATACTCGGCGGTATCGCCATTTAGCGGCCTCGCTTTCAGCAAATCTACATAGTTTATGATAGAGGTGAGCGGTGTTCGGATATCGTGTGAGACATTGGTGATAAGCTCACTCTTGAAGCGTTCTGAACGGAGCTTTTCGTCATTTGCTTTGTCGTATTTTTTAGAAAGACTCCGTAAGACCATCACAAAACAAGCAATTCCAACGATGGAGAGCGCAGATATTGTCTGTAAAAAGCCCTCTGCATTGAAGTGAAGCACAACTGCCCGCTCTACCATAATCACTGCGCTTGCGCGGAGAAAAACCCCGACACCGATTGATGATAAATGCGAAAAGAAAAGTATCAGCAGATTTGCCATGAGAGTAACTAAAATTAATAACCCCAAAGGACTCCAAACAGGATATTTTTTGAAAAAGTCCGCGAGGCAAAAACTCGACATAAACTCTTTATCGCGAATACGCGCAATAATCTCTGTCGCCACCAAAATAAAAAGTAGATATGCGCCTGTGTAGGGAATTATAGATTCAGGCGTGCCCCACTGTCTATATGTCTGAATCATCAGAAATAATGCAAACCAAATTGCGAAAACAATCATCAAAAATCCATCGATTTTACGCCATAGGACAAAGAGTGTTTCTTGCCGTAAGAAACCTTTTTTTGTCTTAAAAACTGAAAACCCCAGAGCGCCGAGAAGCATGGCTAAGAGGGTAAAGGATGGAATTAAACCAAAGTGCAACCAGTCGCCGAAAATGCTTCGGAACAGCACGTGAAATGTGTGACTGACACCCCGCAGTGCCGACACGAGCGCAAGATATGCTGCAAAAACAAGCAATAGCTTTGTAAGAGGGGAGCATAGAATTTTAATCATGGCGCACCACCTTATAACCCAACCCATAGACGACTTTTAGGTAATGCGGCTCTTTAGGGTTGATTTCAATTTTTTCCCGAATATGTCTTATATGCACAGACACGGTTTTTGACTCATGAAAAGCAGGCTCGTCCCAAACTGCTTCGTAGATTTGATTTGAAGAAAACACTCTGTCGAGATTTGAAATCATCAGTTTTAGTATGTTGTATTCCAGTGCTGTAAGCGTTACTTCCCACCCGTCAATGCTCACCTGCTTTTTGTCATCGTCGAGGACAAGCCCACCTGTTTGATAAATACCGGGGCTCTTTGCGATTGTTTCATTGCCGCTTATACCGCCAAGTCGGGCATACCGCCTGAGTGCGGCTTTCACTCGGGCGATAAGCTCTATCGGGTTAAAGGGCTTCGTTATATAGTCGTCTCCGCCCATATTTAACCCTAAAATGCGGTCGGTTTCTTCGCTTTTAGCGGAAAGAAAGAGTATAGGCACATTGCTCTTCTCTCGAATTTTCACAGCCGCCGCAATGCCGTCGAGACTAGGCATCATTACGTCCAAAATTATTAGATGAAGTGTCTCTTTTTCAGCCGCCTTAACGGCATCAGAGCCATCTTTCCCATGCAAAACCCTATAACCCTCTTGACTGAAATAAATAGTCAGCGCATTGCGAATATCTTCATCATCATCACATACAAATATTGTGTATTCCAAAAACATTTACCTCCATGCCGTAATAATAAATCCACCCGTATTGGTGCTTGAAACATTAAAGTCCATATCGTGTGGCACGAATATTTTACCATCTATCGGACGTTGGTACAAGATATACCAATTCTCTTCGTCAAACTCGACTTGTATTCCAACGGTTTCCTGCAAGAACGTTATGTATTCCTCAAGTACAAAGTCATGCTGTAACATAACCGATGCGTGTACTCGCCCTACATAGCGAAAATGCCAAGGTTCGTAGGCAACACCTGTTATTTCCTGCTTATGATACGGATAGCTGAGAATTAGTCCAAACTCAGGCGCATTTTCGGTCAGCCACATCGCTTCGCTTGTCCCTCTGATACTGCCTGTGGTAAGCAAAATGTCTACTGCCAACCCCAGCTGATGTTCTGAATGCCCCGGTGGCATGACATATCTTCTGTCACTTGCGTTTTCATAGAGATTGCGCTGTTCTTCGTGTGTTCGATAGCCACTTGCGACAAATAAATTATGGATTTCATCACGCTCTGCGGCTTGGTAAAGCTTAAGCATTGCGCTCCTTGCCGTTTCGTGCAGTGTTATATCAACTGCACGCACAGATACACCGGGCCAAATCGGAGCAAGCAAACTTGGCTCAACCGGGGTGTTAATAGAGAGGTTGCGATTTACGAGTTTTAAATATTGCGTGTCCTCGATGTCCGAGATGGGGAGCTCTGTATTAAAAGATGGAAATCTGTGTGAGACAGTAGAAGTGCTTACAGTTGAATATCCGCTATTGCCTGTGTCAGCCATCAAATGCGTATATGCCACGATAGATACCGCAATTAAAATTACAAATGCAAGAACTTTAGCGAAAAGAGTTCTTCGCCGCCGCCTTTGTCTCTGTCTGGATTTTTGCCTTCGTCCGCTATAATGTTCCATAGCTTTTGTTACCTACCCCTGACTTGACGTTCCCATGTAAACCAGTCGTTTGCCGTATACCAGCCCAGCAGCTCTATAGCGGCGGCGTTGCCGGCGAAATAATCTTCTATCGGAATACGCCCCATGCGATGACGGATAGGAGAATACCATGGGTCGCTTCCACGGACTTCCTGCCTCTCAAGCTCCTGCTCGACTCCAATGTAGAAATATCCATTTTCTTCGCGGACAATGCGCATAGCACCTCGCTTACCCATATTCGTTGTGATACGCAGTGTTATTTCGGAAACTTCGCCTGTTGCAAGGTTTAGAGCGAGTAAATTCAAACGGTCGAAAGCATATGCATCGGCGCGGGGATGGTCGCTCCAATGTTCCAGCAATAACCGCCCGCCAAGCTCTCTGTCTACTTGAATATACCCGTGGATATTCTCTGCAAGAACGGCTGTTTCGCCTGTCAGCAAATCAAGCCGCAACATTGCATTTTGAGAGCGAGAATGAAATACTGCCCCGGCTCTCCCCATGACGGTAGGTTCGCTCGCTTCTGACTGTATTGCGCTGTGTAATGTGGTTCTCTCGCTTGTTCGTGGGTCTATGGAAAATAGTGTCGTGCGTTCATTGTCAAAATTTGCCATTATTGCGGCTCTGTCTGTTCCGTCCCAAGCCGGACTATGTCTTTCACGAAAGAAAACTTTCCCATCCCACAGACCAAAAACTGTTGTAAATATGAACTCCCCATCTGATTCAAGTGTTTGGCGGTAATCGTTTCGGTGAAGTTCGCGAACTGTGCCGTTTTGATAATCTATTTCCACAACCACCCCTACACCGACAATCGTAAATTCCGGGGAATTTTCATCTCCCAAAGCAAGCGTAATCGAACCTTGCGCGTACAGCTTACCATTCATCAGCCATACGTCAATCGATGAAATCATATATTCATCGGGAATTCTCACAGCTTCTGTTCGTCCGCTACCGTCGAGATTAAAGCGATAAATGCTGTTGCCGCCGTTGCTTGCGTAGATATGTTCACCGTCTGCAAAGAGTATGGCGTTTTCTTGTGAGTCTGTCAGTACACGTCTTGCTCCTACCGTATCGTTTATGCCGCCGCTTTCAAAAATGGTTTGCGGCAAATATGCTCCGCAGTCCGCCGAGTTGTGTTGGCAGTCGGGTCTGGGACATAAAACAAAGCTACTTCCTGTGGTGTGGTCTGTCATGTGCAAGAGAAGTGATGCGTTTTCACTTGCGGCGACAAAGTAGATTCCATGCTCTGCTGTCCATCTGTCGGTGAGGGGGATGCCGTCAGGTGAGTTCAGTGAGATTGGTGCGACTGCAGGTGTAGAGTTATTGTGACTTTCATAGTAGGTGCCGGCTGTTTCGCCGCCTATTTCGTCTGTGCTTGATGGTGCATCAACGTTTTGTATAGCGCTACTTTGCATAGCAGTATCTTCACGGCTATTCGCTATAGTTCCGAGTGGCGAGCTTTCGTTGCTGCAAGCGGTTAGCAAGCAGAGGGTGATGATAATGGTAATAAATGTAATTATTGTTTTATTTTTGTCCACGGTAGTGCCTCCTTTTTTGTTTAGGTGATTATTTTAACTTGTGTTTTCAAAGTTAAGTGGCATAGAATGTTAAGAATCTTCTAATAATGTATCGCAGACACATTATTGAAACAAAAGCAAAGATAGCGACCTGCATAGCTCCAACTATAGATGGGGCAAGGATTAGCGGGTTTAGTGTAATCAGATTCACCAGGCTTATCGGATTTAAAAGCTCAAAACCGAATAAATGAAGGAAAACGGGGAGCAACAGTAACCCTGCTGAAGCTAAAACCGTATAAGCGACATTGCGGATTTTAAGTGATAGTGCGAGAATAATCAAGCTGATACCCATAAACACGGTTAACCGCATAGAAAGTAAAAATACGATGTACACCCAAATGGGCAGGTTGTCGACAAATGATGGGAATTCGCCCATACCTGTGGGCGTAATGCTTGCGAGTGGAAAGTTAAGCCCCCGATATCCAAAGAAGCGCCCAATGTAGAGCAGTTCGGGTAAACTTGCGAATATAAACGCTATGAGTGTAAACCCAGATGACAGAAGTAATTTTATTCGCACGGTGTCGATATGTCCGTGCAAAGTCGAGTTAAGTATCTTATACATACCTGTCTTATATTCCATAGCAAACATTCCGCTCAAAGACAAAATCAACAATAAAATAAGCAAAACGCCCGCATGAAGCCCCGCATCCGAAACTCTGAGTCCAAACAGCCTCGCATACCCTGCATCATATAAAAATTTAGCGTGAGAATTAGCGCGGATATGCTCGTATCGCTCGTAAACCATGAGAAACCCTTGCATGGAATTAATCTGACTTTGGTAGTACCAAGTATCTTGGTAAATTATCATGTATACATTTTCATCAGCGGTGAGTAATTCATTGTTAAGTCTGTCTAAATTGGTTCTGAGCCTGTCGTACCTCGTCCTTTGAGAAAGAATGAACTCTGATTTTTGATCAGTGAGAGGACCTTCCAACATAATCAGAATGTTTCTCGCAGAGTGATGGTGAAACCCCAAATGCGGCTCGTCTTGGCTATGAATGAAAAATCCTTGCATGATAATAAATGCTATGAGGAAAATCAGTGCTTTGTTTGTAAATGCAAGTTTCTTAAACTCAAAATATTTCCAGCTTGTGTTAATGCGAGTTGGAAATAGGCGCAAATTTGTGATTTTAGCAATAAAGTTTAAATCACTTTCCAAACTGCGCTTTTTTACAAATGATATGCAGACACAAAGCCCCAAGCCAATGAATAAAATTGCTCCAAATAATATGAACACAGGCACTGTATTAACCGGATAGCCGAAAATATTCAGGTTAAAATAATCGCCGAAAACACGGTGTGGGCGAAGCAGGGTAAACATGTTCAGAAAACGCAGAATATTCCAAGTTGATACTATCGGGATAGAAGCCAGCGATACATTCAACACGGCAAGAGCGGCTGTTGACGCAATGAGTATCACAGAGTGCTTAACGTGGATGGCAATTAATAAAACGGCAATCCCAATGCAGAACATGCCGACGGTTTTGGCAAAAAAGTGTAAGCCTAAAAACTCAGCTACAGACAATTGTAATGTGCTACCGATAAAGAGCGGTACAGACTGTAATGAGCGTGTCACATCACCCAGTCCGTATGTAACTTCGGCAAAAGCAACTCCTGAAAGAAAAATAAGCATACTGACACTGAGTACACACAAAAACATTACACATAATTTTGCGGCAATAGTGTGTATTTGACCCTTTGAAGTCGCTTTTACGATTAAAAACAGCCGCTTGTCCTTTTCGTCAGTTATGAGCGCTATGCATATGAATAAAATTAATAGGATTATAATTATATCCGAAGAAACGGAGTTAAGCAGTATATAGAGTCCTTTGTTCACATCAAAGTGGATCGGAATGTCTCGCAATCCATAGAAATTTTGCTGTGTCCTGCTGATATTTCGTGCAGAAAAAGAGTGAGGGTCACCGCCGAATATTGCAGTGCCAAGCAGTCTGTTGGCGGCTTCGTCAATGCGGTCGAGATGTGCCGAATGTGTGTTTATCGTCAATTGATATGTGATATAAGCGGCAAGCCTGCTATATGCTTCATTTTCGAGCAAAGTTACTTCATCGTAAATATTGTGCATTTCATCCCGGTGTATAAAGTCAGCAAGAAATGTGACCTTATCTTCTGAGCTCATGGGGCGAATTGTATCATATATATATCTGACTTGCGCATGGCTGAGCCCTTCGGGGGGTGGGTTTAACCACCACAAAGTAAGCATATTCACGATAACAGCCGCCACCAGTATGCCCCAAAACATTTTTCTTGTGATAACTTTATAAAGTTCATATTTAAACAAAAACATATATAAAGCTATTCCTCTCCAAAAATTTTCATATACACGGATTCCAAACCCTCCGAAGCATTAAGCTTGTCGCATAACTCGGCGGGGCTACCCATGTCGGCAATTACGCCGTTTTTGAGAAGGATTATTTCATCGGCAATTGTTTCAATATCAGATACCACATGGGTTGCGGATATAATTATTTTATCGCCTGCCATGTTTTTGATGATTTCCCGCACTCGTACACGCTCTTTTGGGTCCAGCCCTGCTGTAGGCTCATCGAGGATTACGAGTTTAGGGTCACCTAAAACTGCGGCAGCAAGCAAAATGCGCTGTTTCATGCCGCCTGAATATGTTGGAAGTCTGTCATTTAAGCGCTCGGAGAGGTTTACGAGTGCTGCAACTCGCAGGACTTCGGTTTGTATATGCGTTTTTTTTAAACCTTTTAATCCTGCTATATAATAGAGAAAATCTATGCCCCGAAATCCGTCATATATTCCCTGTTGTTGTGGCATATAACCGAGTATGGCACGGTAATCACGCCCTGCCTTTTCAATAGAGCGCCCTTGCCAGCTCACCTCTCCGCTATCGGGAGAAAGTCCGAGTGTGAGAATGTTCATAAGCGTGGATTTTCCCGCCCCGTTTGGGCCGAGTAAAGCGTATATTCCGCATAAAAGGTCGAGGCTTATATTGTCGAGTGCTTTGTTCTTGCCATAGGATTTGCTTAAATTTGTTATTTGAATCATTGCATTTCCTTCCCTAAACAATTGAATGATAGGTGACATTCTAACGGGCAAATTTGAAATTGGGGAGTATGGAAAGTTAAGAATTGTCAAAGATAATAATCTCTTGATAATTTTGCATAATTAGATTATAATTGCGGCAGTAAATAACCTTTAACTTATCCGCAAAATGTGTAAGGTGACTTGCGGAGTGTTTGTTTAGGAGCGTACAATGAAGATACTTGTGTTATCGGATTCACATGGAAATGATTCTGCTTTGCGCAGGGTGGTGGCATTAGAAAATCCCGACCTCATACTCCATCTTGGAGATAATGATCGGGATTGCCGAATTATTCAAATAGAGTTTTCGGATATACCATTTCGCTCTGTGAGAGGGAACTGCGACCCATCTTCAAGAGGGCTTGATATAGATGAATTTGTGTTGGAAGATAAGCGTTTTTTCATGACGCATGGGCACTTGTACGGTGTAAAGATGGGCAAAGGCAGAATAATAAGTGCGGCAAAAGAGCGGGGAGTGGACGCTTTGCTCTTCGGTCATACACATGTGCAATATTACTCTACAGATGAGGGGTTTGTTGTGTTAAATCCGGGTAGTGTCGGGGATAATAAGGGGTCTTATGCAATAATCGAACTGAGCAGCGGCGAGCTGATTTGTGAGCTTAGGCAGATGGGGTAGGGCTTTAAACTCGCAAAAACGCCTCTTTGCTTGTGCAATATGTTATATCATCTCGTCCTGCGATTTTGGCGAAAATGCGTTCTACTTTAGATGGGGGACATTTGATAAATCCGCGCTCCATTTCCCAGCTATGCCCCCACATTGTGAAAAGTAAATCTGATTTTTCCGGTTTTGCCTGTATGAATTTATCTAGTAGCCGCATAACGTTTGGTGAAGTGAATGAACAGGTGGCGATGTATGTGAGAGGGTCATCCGGAAAATAAAACCGTGGTTTTGTGCCTACTGCTTTGCGAGTGTAGAGTGTTTTTCTTTTGCGCAGATAATTCACAGCTGCGCGTGTTCGCATATCATAGGGGAAGGCGTGACCAACAATCTCATAGCCCATCACTTCCGATAGCGCTGCAATATCGTCTTCAAGTGACCGCTCTATTTTTTCAGCAGACATAAATAGATATTTCTCATGCTTAAACCCATGAGATGCCACTTCAAACCCCTCGTAGACCTGCCGCACCTCATCTTTAGGTATACGGCTCATACCTGCCAGCGAATGGCGCACACCAAAAAGCCCTGCACTTATGTTAAACGTGCCTGAAAGTCCATACTTTTTCATGAGAGATATAAACTGCTTGTCATGTTCAAGCCCATCATCAAAATTTAAAACGAAGTACTTTTTAAAAGCCATATAGATACCGCTCCTTTTGAAAATTTCATAAAGGTGTAAAGTAATTTGCCACAGCGTAGTTAAACGACTCCATCAAAAACTCTACAGCTTCTTTTGATATTTCTGTATCAGGGCAAATTTGGTCAAATGCGTGAAAACAACCGTCAAAAACCTTAAAGTGAGTGGGCACTCCGCTTGCTTCAAGGTTTTTTATGTATGTTATTGTTTCGTCAGCAAAAGGCTCTATGCTACCCACAAACGAACATGTTGGCGGTAGATTTGCGTAGTCATCTGCACGTGCCGCCGCTGTGTAGATTGGAGCCGTTTCGCTCCTATAATGTTCGCCTAAATATAATTGCCATGATGCATCATTGACCTCAGAGTACCAGAGCGGAGCATCATTATCTGTTGATGAATCCGTTGGTCTGTCGTCCATCATGGGATAAAGTGGAATTTGAAAAGCAATCGGCACCTCGCCTTTATCACGAGCTAAAAGCGTCAGCGCCGCAGAGAGTCCGCCACCTGCCGAATTTCCTCCGACAAATATTTGATTTTTTTGCATACCATATTTTGCGCCATTATCCCGAAGCCAAAGAAGTGCGTCATAACAATCATCAAGAGCCGCAGGATATGGTTTGTCAAGCGATAACGTATAGTCGGGGGAGACCACCACACAGCCACTCGCTTTCACGAAACGCAATATAAAAGCATCGTCCTGTTCGGGAATACCAATGGAATAGCCACCGCCATGAATCCACAAAAGCCCCGGCACGTTTTCTTTAGGCTCTTGCGGTGTATATACGCAAATGCGTAGCTGTGAACCGTCAGGTCGAGTGATGTAATGCTGTTTATATTGCATTTCCTTACTATGCTTGCCTTTGAGAAATCTGCACATTTTCTTCATGAGTTTTGTCTTGCGCAGAGAAAAACGCTGTGGTGCTTTGCGAAGATTACGAGCTTTTTTACGCAACTCCGGATGTATCATTTCTTCTGTAATTTTCGGCATATTACAAATCGCCTCCATTCCTGCGGCAAAATATTAACGAACCACCTGCAAATACGATACGTACATCACCCAGAACTGACTTAACTTTTATGCCTTTCTTGGGCTTTGCTATGGAAATGTCTACACAGCGAATTAGGTTATCTATGTATTTTTCGCCGAGTGGCTTGCCTGAATGTCCGACAAAACGGCGTGTAATGCCTTTTTCGTGCATAAAATCACGATATTTTTCAAGTTCAATCTTGTATTTGGACAATGGGCTTGATTCCGGCAGGAAAAGCCATGCACCGGGTGCTCCTGCATCGGCATCAAACACGGTATTATGATTTTCATCAACGAGGGAGATAGTTCCTTTTGTGTGTCCAACAACACTTCGCCAAGTAATTATCCGCCCACCTAAATCAAATGATGAAATATCATCAATGGCACGGAGCGGCGCATATTCTTTTTGCACCATCTGCGTCACTAATTTTTGATAACTCGGATTATTTCGTATCCACTTTGGCGGCTTAAATAAAAGTCCGCTCATTGCAAATGTGGTAATGAGTTCAGAGCTCGTGTGCTGCGTATACACATCAAAATCACTGCTGTGAATATAGGCCTCTTCAAATTGACACGCTCCGAGTGCATGGTCTAAATGTCCGTGCGAACAAACACATATGCACGGCTTGTCTGTGACTGTTGCGACAATGGTTTTTAAATCAAGCAATCCATATCCGCTATCAAAAAGCAAAGCTTTCTCGCTTCCCACAAGCAGATACATATAAACTTTACCCATGCCTAGACCATGGTCTGCGATTTTGTAAGTATTCTCGTAGATTTCCTCAATTTCGTAACTCGGTTTATACTCTTTCATAAAAACAAAAACTCCCAATGTAAAGATCACTCACAAATGCAGCAGATGATGGGCGGTTTACCCTGGTTTTTCGGGAGAACAGCGGTGTAGATCCCGATGGCTCCCGAAAAACCAGGGTAAACCGCTCATCATTTGCGGGGGTACCGAACAGTTATACATAATCAAATGTCGCAACATCTATACCATCATATTGTAAGCCAAAGCCGTATTCATAGAGCGGATTTTCGCTGTCAAATGGGGTGTCGCATTTTTGCTTGCGCACAGCTTCCATGCTTCGCGGGAGTTCAAAAGGTAGCTTGCCGCTTGGTGAGAATTCTCCGAATATAGCTTCCAGTATTATGGTTTCCCGTGCGCCGAACTCACAGAGAATCCCTGCCGAATGCTCGGCTATTTCGGGGATAACGGCGGGCCGCACCATGTTGATACACACAATAGTCGGGCAAGTTTTCATGACTTTGTGGAGCTTCTTTTTTTGCTTTTCTGTGTAGTCTAAGTCCAAACCTTTAAACATCATCGCTAAAAGTTCTCTTTTGTCGGTTCTGTATGGGAAATCAAGATGAACCAAAGCGAAATCAGCCTTGTCGGGACTGCTGACAACCTCGGCATAGCGGCTTACATTGCTTTTTTGAAATCCCTCGATATATACTTTGATATTTTTGGCGAGCGGGAGAGTAGATGTGTCGTTTTTGCCGTTTTTCAGCAAAACGAGCGATTTTCTCATTGCGTCCTCACCTGCTTTTGCATATTCGGCGTTATTGCAAAGTTTTATCGCATCTTCAACGGGGACAAACGGGTTATCAAACAGTCCAAGCTTAAATTTGAGTGTGAGCACACGGCGGCAGGATTCGTCTATTCGTGATTCCGAGACTTCGCCACTTTTCACTAAATCAACCAAAAGCTCGGAGCAAAACTCACCGCCCAATTGGTCAATACCCGCATCAATTGCCTTTTTTACTCGCTCGTGCGCAGAGAGAGCTTCTACACCCCAAGCTCGTGCGGGCAGGCGAATTCCTGCTATGAGATTGTCTTTTATTATGCTATAGTCAGTATGCACAATGCCGTCATAACCCAGTTTTTCCCTGAGAAGCCCTGTAATGACATCTTTATTAAAATTAAACCCGACTTCTTCTATGCCTTCTTGCCCAATCGGTATGCCGTAATATGGCATGACTGCGGCAACGTCAGAATCTACTGCCGCCTCAAAGGGCTTTAGATGATAATCAAAACCGTCGCCCGGATATATTTGCTCTTTGCCGAATGTGTAGTGTGCATCATCGCCATCTTTTTGAGGACCTCCGCCCGGAAAATGTTTCACACAGCAGGCGACGCTGCTACTGTCTATTTTTTCGCCTTGAAACCCTCTGATATATGCCGCTGTAAGGCGAGAATTTAAATCAGCATCTTCGCCGAAAGTCTCCTTGATGCGAGGCCAACGTGGCTCGGTGGCTGTGTCTGCGACGGGGTGAAGTCCAAAACTTATGCCGAGTGCGCGCAGTTCACGTCTAGCGAGTTTGCCGAAAGTCTCCACCAGATTTTCATCGGCACATGCTCCAAGGCCGATAGGGGCAGGCCATGTGGACAAGCCGTTATCTACAAGGGTTGCGAGAGGATTGTTTTCGCCTATGAAGTGATGTCTGGGGTCGGAGCCGAGGGTTATAGGGATTCCGAGCCTTGTTCGGCGGGCGAGTCTTTGACAGGCGTTGTACCATTTAGCAAACACTTCGGGTTTTGCCGAGCCCATGCAACTAAATGCACTGACTTGCTTTTCGGCAATCGTTTCAAGTACGGTTCCAGCCGAAAACGGACTGCCTTTTTTATGCAGCTTATTTTCGTTAGTTGAGCTTAAATAGGGGCAGAACATTTGTCCGACTTTTTCTTCAATAGTCATTTGAGAGAGCAAATCCTCAACACGCCGCTCTATCGGCTCACGAGAATCTTCATAAATATCCAGCTTCCCATTTTTGTTAAGGTCGCAGAAGGTGTAACCGGATTCGTCTGTTTGCATGGTGGCTTCTTCTCCGAGTTTGCTTCTCATTTTGCTGTTTCTTATTGCACCCATTGTTAGACGCACTAAGATTTTTACCGCTACGATAGTAACAGGGAGAAAGACAGCGCCAAGCCATGAGCTAAAAACCAAGCCTCCGATGGCTGCTAAGGCTGCGAGGATTAAGATTCTTGATCCTAATAACCAAATAATATCTTTCATATGTTTGTTGCCTTTCTTAATTTCTTTTTGAAACAGAGGGGGACGGGACGCCCGGTGTGCGTCCCCTGCAAAAGTGGAGCAAATTGCTCATCACTTTCGGCAATCGTGAGAAAGTACTTCAGAGTTAGCGTAAAAACTACGAGTTTTGCCGTCAATTATTTTGCTGTCCGTAATGTTGAAACTGCCGGTTAAGCGAATATCCTCAGAAGATGCGCCTATGAGAACATTCATTTTGCCTGATTCTAAAACCCAGTCCATGTCTTTATTTAAAAATGCAAATTGGTCGACTTTGGCAGTAAATCGCACAGATGCCTTTTCTCCGGCTTTGATAAAAAGGCGCTTGCAACCTGCAAATTCTTTGGCAGGGCGGAGCATAGAGGCGAGTTCGTCGGATACGTATAGTTGTGCGACTTCCTCTCCGTCGTAATTGCCACTGTTTAATATATCGAATTTTACCTCAATTGTTCCATCGGACGCTACTTCAGGCGTGACGGATAGATTTTCATATACAAATGTAGTATAACTTAAACCTTCTCCAAAGTAAAATAATGGTTCTGTGGTGCTTTCAACATAGCGGCTCAACGCACTTGTGGTGTTTTTTGCGTAATAACTATTGCCGTTTTTCTGACCAGAATATATTGGAATTTGTCCTGCATTTCGTACAGCAGTCATAGGTAATCTCCCCGCAGGATTGTAGTCGCCAAACAGCACATCTGCCAAAGCTTGACCGCCCGTTGTGCCGGGGAACCAGTTTTCGATAATGGCTGATGCGTTTTCTTTTATATACACGCTTGAAAGCGGCCTTGCATCCATGTGGACGATAATGGTTGGTTTTCCTGTTTCGATGATGGTTTTTACGAGCTCCTCTTGAATACCCGTGAGTCCTATGTCGTCTCTATCGAGCCCTTCACCGATTGTGCAATTTGCGCCCCAGCCGTACTTTCCACCCAGAGTCATGATTACAGCATCTGCTTGACCTGCGATTTTGACAGCATCAGCAAACATTGAGCGATCATTTCCTGCTATATCGCAACCTTGTGTATGGAGGACATTGGTTGTGGGGCATTTTTCTTTTATACTCTTTAAAATCGTGGGAACAAAACTTCCAAATGCCATTTTTATCATTTCGGTAACTTCGGGCTTTTCACGCAAAACATCACTGCCGGGATAAGTTTCAGGTGGTGGTTGCTCCGTAGTGGTTTGCTCTACAAAATCTTTCATGCCGTCAAGCCCCGCCATGTCGCTCGCAAGCGAGTTGCTCATGGACATTTCTAAGCCCGCAGGCAAGGTGTAACAGCCGAATAATAGGCGTATATTATCTGCATGAGGACCTATCACAGCCAAAGTTTTTATGGTTTTTGAGAGTGGCAAAACGCCGTCGTTTTTCAGTAGTACAATTGATTCCTGTGCGGCTTTAAGACTTCTTGCGGTGTGAATTGGGTCGCCATATGCAGTGGGGATAGTTTCTGCTTTTGGTCTTGAATTGTCAAATAGTCCGAGTTCAAATTTTGCTATTAAAATTCGCCTCACAGAGCGGTCGATTACAGTGACATCCAGTCGCCCCGCGTTTACGGCATTTGCCAAATTGCCTTTATAACAATTTGCATTAGGGTATTCTGCGTCAAGTCCCGCTTTTAATGCCGTTATTCCGGCTTCTTCGAGATTTGGTTCAAGCCCGTAATAAACAAGCTTTTCTATGGAAAGATAGTCGGACACCATTATTCCGTCAAAACCCATTTCATCACGCAACAAATCAGTCATGATATGAGCGGAGCCGATAATCATCTCTCCGTCGATAGTTCCGTATGAATTCATAATCCCTCGCAGCTTTCCCTCAGTGACGGCGGCTTGGAAGGGTTTTGCATAGACTTCACGCAATTCACGAGGTGTAATGGGGTTGCTCGCCATATTTAGGCCACCATCACCAAAACCATATCCGAGAAAGTGCTTGCCTGTTGCGATTGCACCGTTTTCAAGGTTTTTGCCCTGCAAGCCCTTTGTGAACGCTACGCTCATTTTTGCGCATAGTGTTGGGTCTTCACCATAGGTCTCACCTGTGCGGCCCCATCGTGGGTCGCGAGCGACATCCATCACAGGAGACAGCGCATGGCGGTAACCGGCAGCCAGCATCTGTTGCCGTGCAGTGTCTGCCATGTCGAAAATCGTTTCGGGATTAAATGTTGCCCCCAATCCGATAGCAGAGGGGAATGTTGTGCCGCCTGGGCTTGTGACGCCGGTCACTGCTTCAACGTGCAAGAGCGGTGGAATCCCGAGTCGTGTGTTTGAGAAAAATTCTGTAGTTTTTTGATTGTTTTCAGCAACACCGGCAGGGTTTTGTGCCGCCGAGAACACAACTGCACTGCCGAGACCATTTGGGAAGTTTTTTGAAAGTGGCTCAGGCTCGCCGACAACCATAGTACATTGCAATTGCGCAATTTTTTCGTCCATTGTCATATGCGGAAGCAAATCATTTGCTCTTTCCGTTGCAGATAGGGATTTATCTTGATATTTTTTCATATTAATGACCATTCCTTTCGAAAATCTTCAGGCACAAAACGACTCATTAAAGGAATTGTCATTTTGTGCATCATTTGCGGTTCCCCGTAGGGGGAGCAAATCGCACATTCCCCGTTAGTTTGAATTCTTTCAAACTAAGCCTCAGCCTCACTTTTCTTTTCGCCTATATTGTGTTTCTCTATATCCCAGAAAATCAGGAGTATTGCAAGTATTACAGAGAGTATCATCGGTATGCTGATTTGCAAAGCAATCATGGCATTTAATGCATCTTGACCTTGAACTGCGGCATCTGCATCATAGTTACCATGCGCCAAGACCCAACCGACCAATGCTGCACCAAACCCCGTACCTACTTTCATTCCGAAACTGTTAACGCTAGTAATAAGTCCTTCGGCACGCAGACCGTGGCGATGTTCGTCCAAATCCACAATATCTGCCGCCAGAGTAAAGATAGGCATAGAAAACATGATACTGCCCAGTCCGCGTAAAATAGCGAAAATAACGTAAAGCATCAAATCATCGGGGCGAATGAGTTGTAGTCCACACCCAAGTGCCATAATCAATGCACCGACAAACATCACATTGCGTTTGCCGAATTTTTTGTAAAGTGCGGGAAGAAAAGGAGTAGCGAGCAACATCGGGAGTATCAACACGCCTGAAATCAGTCCAAGCAAGTTTGCATCACCCATTACATCACGGGCAAAGAAAATTGTAACACCGCCGAGGCCCATGGAGGCGTAGAAAACAACAAAAAGCCCTGTCGCTACATAAAAATACTTGTTTTTAAGCGAGATTGCCAAGGCTTTTTTTATTGGCACTTTGTCGACACTGCCATCATCTTGTGAACTAGGAATTTTTTCTTTAACTCCAAAAAACGTAAGAAGTATCATCACAAGAGCAATACCTGCATAAAGTGTTGAAATTCGTCCCCAAGTTTCTTGATACTCCACTCCGCCGAATGCATCGAGCAGTATCGGTGTTAAAATTGAAATTGCAAGTGCTGTTGCAACTACGGCTAATCCTCTTACAGCCGCAACAACATTTCTGTCGTGAACCGTAAGTGAAAAGCGTGGAAGCAGGGCATTGTAAGCAAGATTTACAAAGCTGTAGCAAATGACAACCAAAAATAGATAGGTTGCATATATGTAGATATTTCGTCCCATGTCAGAAAGAGAGTCGGGTACTCTGAATAATAGCATTAGGCTTATTACAAAAGGTATGCAAAACCATAACAGCCACGGGCGTGCCTTGCCCCAACGTGTGTTTGTCCTGTCGATTATCAAACCAATTCCAATATCGCTCGCACCGTCGAAAATGCGTGAAACAAAAAACATTGTACCGACAAAGGCTGCTGAAACGCCCACACTGTCTGTATAGTAGAGCATGAGAAATCCTGATACAAATGTCCAGACAAAATTGCAACCAATGTCTCCCGCCGCATAAAGGATTTTTGTAATCATTTTGCTGTTGGTTGGTGTGCTAGTTGCTTCCATATCACATACCTCTTTTCAGTTATTTTATACATTATAACAAAAAAAGATTAGCTCAAGTTCTCAATTTGTGTCAAAAGCAATCTTAAAATTTTGCATTTTTCTTTGAAAAGTGTATAATATACGAAAGTGGGAGAGGGGGAGTGTAAGTGAGTCAGTATGAACTGGAATATGTAAAACGCACAGCGCAGACACCTCTCACATGCCGCATTGTCTCCATGGAAAACTCCAGCCCGCATTGGCATTATGAATATGAAGCGTTTTTGGTGCTGCGCGGAAGTGTGAGCGTTCACTGTGAGGCAGACACTCAGAGGCTCAGTGACGGGGATATTTATCTGTTTAACCCAAGCGAAATACACTCTATCAACCAACCTGAGCCAAATAATCTGTGCCTAGTGCTTCAATTTCACCCCAATATTTACAGTGATATTTATGATACTAAATTTCGCTTTGAACTGAACACTTGTAAAAGTATGCCGCTTGAATCTATTGATATTTTCAGGCAAATAATGGCGCAAATAGGGATTTTATTGCATGAAAAACCCAACGGCTATCCTTTTTATGTAAGAGCGCGCTTGTTTGACTTCATCGGAGCTATGTTTAAATACTTAAAATATCATGTACAGCAAGGATGGGAGCAGCCTATAGACATTGAAGATTTTGATAAAATCAAAAGATATATCAAGCAGAGATTTGCCGAAGATATAAGTCAGACGCAAATGTGTCGGGATTTGGGACTAAGTCGTGCCACATTGCATCGTCAGCTCAAAAAGGCAGGGGCATCATCGTATAAAGTGCTGATCAATTATTACCGCATTGAACACGCAAAGAGCATGCTTCGCACGACAACAACCGCAATCCCATACATCGCATCCGAGAGCGGCTTTGCAAGCGAATCTTCGTTTTACAGAGTTTTTAAAGAGCTGACTTCTGTCTCACCAAACCAATACCGAGAAAGCCCTCAGACAAAGCCTTCGTCTTTAGGCATTCAGGGGTATTCGAGTTTTTCGGAGTCAGAGGCAATTTCGCTTTTGCGTGAGATGTGTGTGGGGTGAAAGGTTGGAACATAACCACCATAAATACATTTTTAGAAAACCATCACCCCTGCTTAATCAACTTCTCATTTATCTCTCGCACCATTTCTGCATCTAGCTTCAACTCTTTGCGGTCGTAGGTTAGTATTCCGTTTATTTCGTCTTCTATGTCTGTTAGTTGTGTGTAGATTGTTGCTGATAGGCCTTTTTTTATTTTTGGTATTATCTCTTTTGTGTAGAGCTTTTCTATTGCTGCGTTTAGTTCTTGTTTGGTTTTGTACATTTTATAGCCAAACAGCTTGTCTGTTGCCATATGTCCCGTGGTGGGGCATGAATAGCCGCCAAATTCTGTTAGAGCTTGAACACGCCCTTGTTTGTCGGGCTTCATTTTGAATGGCTTATAGTAGACGTGATAGCTTGAAAAATCACCTGTGCCTTGGTCGTGCCAGCCGCTGGCGTGGTCTATGGAGCGGGTGTGGTCTATTTTTTGCAGGTCTTTGCAAATTCGCTCTGCATCAAACTGCCCCCAGCCTTCGTTAAACGGAACCCACACCGAGAGGCTCACCACATTATATAATAGCTTAACCGTCCTTGTCATGTCACGCTCGAACGCTTTGCGCCCGGCTTCGTTTTTGCGCCCGAAGCCCTTCTTTTTGGTGGTGTCTTTTAGGTGCAGACCGATAAATGGGAGGTACCTGGTCACAAATTCGCCGTAGGGCCCGCCGCCTGAGACGAAATCTTGCCACACTAACATTCCAAGGCGGTCGCAGTGGTAATACCATCTCAGCGGCTCTATTTTGATATGTTTTCTGAGCATGTTAAAGCCCATCTCTTTCGCTTTCGTTATCTCCCAGACCATTGCTTCATCAGATGCCGGTGTGTACATGCCGTCGCTGTAATAGCCCTGGTCTAGTAGTCCGCTGTGAAATATGGGTTTTCCGTTGAGACTCAGCCTTGGAAAGCCGTTTTCATCTTTTACGATACCAAATGAGCGCATACCGAAGTAGCTTTCAACTTTGTCTCCTCCCGCTGTTATTTTAGTCTTATACAAAAACGGGTCATCGGGGCTCCAGTAGCGAAAGTTCGGTATTTTTAGCGTAAATTCGTTTGTCTCAAAACTGCCACTCGACACTTCTTTTTCTTCGTCGAAAACCTGTATTTCAGTTGCTGCAGAAGTGTTTTTTGCAAAAATGACTTCAAATTTTACTTCTGAGCTTTCGGGAAGTGGTGTTATTTTTATGTTTTCTATGTGTTGCTCGGGCACTACTTCTGTCCAAACTGTTTGCCATATGCCACTCTGTGCCGTGTACCAAATGCCGCCCCTCTCCAGTTTTTGCTTTCCGTAGGCTTCTATTCCCCTGTCCGATTCGTCTTGCACTGCGACAGTGATGACTATTTCTTCTGCTGCCAAAAAGTCTGTAATATCAATTGAAAATGGCCAAAAGCCCCCGCTGTGATCTCCCGCTTTTTGCCCGTTTACATACACCTTACAAACTTGGTCAACTGCTCCAAAATGCAAAATTAGGCGACCCTCCTGTTCGGGCTTCGTAAAGCTGAATTTACGGCGATACCAAAGCGTTTGCCCCGGCAGTAGCTGGCGCTTAACTCCTGAGAGCAGAGATTCGGGCGAATAGGGGACCAGAATTTCTCCGTCATATTCGGACGGCACTGTTGACATGCCACTTTCGAGTATGGCGTACTCCCATGTGCCGTTTAGGCATGTCCAGTTGTCTCGCCTGAGCTGCGGGCGAGGGTACTCCGAAAGTGGGTTTGTTTTGTCTATCGCTTCGCCCCAAGGGGTGAGCATGTGTGTTAATTTGTCCATGTTGCTCTCTCTTTCTCACCCCTCACACGCTTGAAATACAAGCGCGTTGCCAAAACAATCGGGACAACCAGAGGTATCATCAGAACCGCTGCCCAGCCGAAGAGTGCTTCTGTCGGGATGTTTTCGACTATGCCAAATTCGTTGACAACACTGCCTTCGCCGCCTCTTATTACGGCGTTTCCAATCAGCGTGCCTATTACCATTGGGATTAGCATAAATGATAGTAGCCTAATTCCCTCAAATTGTCCTCTGTTGTCCTCGGGAAATAGCTGTTTGACCCACATTGTCAGCGATTGTGTAAACAAAACCATCCCTGCTCCCACCAGAAATACGCAAATCAGCAGAGGAATGTTTTCCACGGCGAACACTGTCTCTGTGTTCCCCATGCCGGGGCGGATAAACAAGCTTACGGCTAAAACTCCCGCCGCATTGAGGATAGCTCCTGCAATTGCTACAATCGGTGTTTTGTGCTTGTTTATGAGTATTGTTCCGGGGACTGCCAAGAACATTGCTGCAATCAGTGCTGTGCCTTGTATTAGCCCCATTAAGTCAGGAGTGAAGCCCATTCTGTGAATCAGCCAGTTTCCCATGTGTACAAAAAAGACATTAAATGGTGTAAAAAATGCAACGAGCGCAAGGCAGGCAAACATCAGCTCACGTTGCTTAAAGAGTGCTCTAAAGTCAAATATTGAGAAAAATTGCTTCCAAAATGTTCCCTCTCTGTGGGGCTTTAGCGTGGGTGCGTCTTGCACAAACGGTAACGAAATGACTCCGATTGCGATAACAAACAGCCCGACGGTCCAAAATAGGCGCTGATAGTTGTCGTCACTGCCTACAAGCATTCCGCCCACAACGGTTCCCAGTATCGTGCCTATTATGGGGTGCACTGCGAGTGCCGCTCCGAGTTGTCCGCGGTTTTTGTCGGTTGTTGTGTCGTTTATCCATGCGTTGAAACCTGAGTCATTCGCCATTGAGCCGAAGAAGCTCATTATACTGCCTGTCAACACAACTATGGTTGCTGTCAAAAATATCACGCTAGCACCTTGCCCCGCAACGCCGCCGCCGATGAACTCAGTGAACCCGAATACTATCGTCAACACGCCCCATATTATGTATCCATATGATATAAATTTGCGTCTGGAGCCGAGTCTGTCGGAGAGCGTGCCAAAGTAGAATGTTGAAAATGTGCTCAATATTGAGCTGGATATTACCATTGCCGCAACTATGCGTGAATCCATAGCTATTTTTGCATAAATAAATGTGTTAAACCACAGGTTTACTATGTTCCAACACAGCTGCCCTGCCAAACCCAGGCTCCATATCATTGCCCAGTATTTAAATGAACTTCTGCGGCTTTGAATCTCTGTCATGCTGGCTTCCATCCTTTTTTGTTTGTCTGCTTTTTCTTTCCTTTGGCTTTAGTTTACCGTATTTTGAAGATTTTTTCAATTGTTTTGGTGTTTCCGGTGCTTCGTTTTTGCAGGTGGTAGGCAATTTACTCCGCTGTGCTATAGAGCGGCAAGTGCTATTGAAAAAGGTTGCACAAAATGAAAACTATGCTAAAATATATTTGATTGCGAAGGAGACAGATGGATTCTCGACGTGCAATCTGAACATTTTACAATTGAGAGAAACAATAAGCCAATGATAGATATTAGCGTACAAAACATAAAAAAGGCATTTGAGGAAGGCAATGACATACTTGATGGTATAACCTTTGATGTTAACGAAGGTGAGCGTGTTGGTCTGCTCGGTAAGAACGGAGCGGGGAAAACTACGTTGCTCAAAATTATCACAGGTGAGCTTTCTGAAGATGAGGGCGAAATTATTATGCCCGCATACAAAAAAGTGGGGCTGATTTCGCAGATTCCTGTGTTTCCTGACCATTTCACGGGAGAAGATGTGTTACGGACTGCGTTTGCAAATCTTTACAGCATGAAAGCTGAGATGGAAGATATTGAGAAGCAGATGGCAAGTGAAGAGTCGAACGATTTGCTCGGTCGCTATGACAAGCTTTCGCATGAGTTTGAGCGGTTAGGCGGTTATACGACTGAAACTGAGCTTGCGAGGGTTATAAATGGCCTTGCGATTCCTGATAAGCAACGGAATCAGCAGTTTTCTACGCTTTCAGGCGGCGAAAAAACTAGGCTCAATCTCGCACGTCTAATTCTTGAAAATACAGACATTTTACTCTTAGACGAGCCGACTAACCATCTTGATTTAAATGCAACAATCTGGCTTGAAGAGTTTTTGATAAAGTTTAGGGGTACGGTTTTAATCATATCGCATGACAGATATTTTCTCGACAAAACAATAAACAGAGTTGTCGAAGTTAATAACGGTAAAGCCGATTTTTATAGTGGTAACTATAGCTTCTATGTGACAGAGAAGAAAAGGCGATATAATGAGCAGCGGGAGAGATTTGAGCGTGAGCAAGCTGAGGCAAAACGACTCAATGAAGCCGCCGACAGATTATATGCGTGGGGCACGGGCAACAAAAACCTCATGAAAAAATCTTTTGCACTCAGAACCCGTGCTGAAAGAGCAGTAAAGACCGAAAGGCCCGACCAAGATAAGACTATGAGAGCCGGGGTTTCATCGCGGGAATTTCGGGGAGATGAGGTTTTTCTTGTAAAGGGGCTGAGAAAATCTTTCGGGGAGAAGCGGCTTTTTGAGATTGATGAGCTTTTGGTGCAGGGTGGCGAGCGTATTGCGATAATTGGCGACAACGGAACAGGTAAGACGACACTGATTAAAGTTTTGCTCGGTGAGTTTGCGCCTGATGCGGGGTTTTCTCGAAAAGGCCCTGCTGTGAAAGCCGCATATTTACCGCAGATTATCCATTTTGAAAACCCAAATCGCTCAATTTTGGATACGCTGATCTACGAAAAAGAGATGAGCCCGCAACTTGCAAGAAACAAGCTGGGAGCATTTTTGTTTTCGGGTGAAGATGTGTTTAAGTATGTGGGCGACCTCTCAGGCGGTGAAAAAAGCCGTCTGCGCCTTTGTATGCTGACGCAAGATGAGATAAACCTGCTCATTTTGGATGAACCGACAAACCATCTCGACCTCGCTTCACGTGAGTGGATAGAGGACGTGGTTGGAAAATTCGATGAGACGCTTATGTTTATTTCGCATGACAGGTACTTCATAGATAGGTTTGCGACACGCATATGGGAATTGTCTGACGGAACGTTTACGGACTTTAGAGGCACATATGTGCAGTATTTGGAAATGAAAAAATCAGGAAATTCTACACACATAATAAAGGTGAGCGGGGAGCGTGAGCAAGCTGATGTTTCAAACGGTTTTGTAAAGTCAAAAGAAAAAAGTGCAAAGAAAAAGCTCAAACCGTCAGATGCGGGGAAGGAACTGAGACGACTTGAGCGCGAGATAACAAAGGTGGAAGCGGAGCTGGAAGATGTAGCGAGCCAAAAAGAGCAAAACGCAAGCGACTACGAAAAGCTGATGGAACTCGATGCAAGCGAGTCAGAGCTAAATGCTGAGTTAGAGCGGCTGATGGACGCTTGGGGCGAAGTTGCGGGCTAAGCTTATCTCCCCCGCTCCCTCTCAGCTTGCGATGGGCGAAGATAAAAAGGCTCAAGCAACTGCGATTCCACTGACTCTGCGTCAAGAGCGGCTAGTGCTACGCCGTAGGCGGTTTGATATTGGAGCATCTCCGGGGTGTCTAACAGATTCCTATCGGAGATGCTTTCTTTACATACTTTTATGCCGTCGCCGACCAGCATGGTGGGGTTGTTAAAGCGGCTTAAATCGTCAGCTAAATCATCTATGGAAATTGCACGGTCATCACAGAGCCTTTCAAGAACATTTCCACTCCACTTAAAAACGGCATTATATACCTGTTCTCGGCGTGAATCCATGACAGGGCAGATAATAGTTTCGGGTAGTTTCGTCTGGTGTGCCATTGCTTCAAGTGTTGAGACACCACAGACCGGGATATCAAGCCCCCATGCAAAACCTTTGGCGGCGGAGACTCCGATACGTATTCCTGTGAACGAGCCGGGACCTTTTGCAACTGCTACGAGATTTATTTCAGCGGGTTTGAGCTCAAGATTATTTAAGAGTGCCTCAGCCATGAGGAGAAGTGTGCGGCTGTGTGAGAATCCATTATTCTGAAAATATTGACCCAAAAGTTTGTGTTTTTTAAAGCCATCAGGATCAGTGGTGACATCCAGTACGGCAACCGATGCCGGTTTTGCAGATGATTCAAATGCTAAAATGAGCATGGAACTCCTCCTTCTATGGTGATTTGCCGCACATCATTGTCTAAGCGCTCAAATCTCACAATAATGGTATCGGGCGGGAAAGCACCCGGAACTTTTTCACTCCACTCTACAGAGCATACCCCACCTCGCTCTAAATAATCATCCCAGCCGATATCGAAAAGTTCGCTCTCGCTTTCGAGACGATACATGTCAAAATGAAACAGCGGGATTTTTCCGGGATATTCGTTTACGATTGTAAAAGTCGGACTGGATACTGCCATCTTTATACCGAGCCCCTCTGCAAGCCCACGAGTAAAAGCAGTCTTTCCTGCACCCAAATCTCCATATAGCGCAACAACCGCACCAGGGCAGAGTAAACGCCCCAATTTTTCGCCTAAAATGATAGTTTCAGACTCGTTATTTGTAGTTACATTTTTTATCATGCACTAAGTATACCACGTCAAAAACATTTTTTTAAGTATATTTGACATTTTTATACGAAAAATGATAAACTAATACCCATGAGGTGGAAACAATGGAAACAGTAGCAACTTTCTACAGGGGAATAGTGAGGTTTTTTCGCGAAGCGGATATGGTTCTGCTTTCGCTTAGTTTTGCCAGCTCAATACTCGGAATAGCCCTCATAGCAAGCGCTACTGCGCAGGTGCCGCTACATGCAGGTGCAAGTGATATACAGACAGGTGCAGTGATTCTTGGAGTATTGCTGTTTATCCTCTTTACATACATTGATATTGATCTAATTGCTGATAAGTCAAAATTGCTGTTTTTATTTTCAATGCTGGTGCTTGCAACACTGCTTGTGTGGGGATACACAGAAGGCGATAGGCGATCATGGATCAGATTTTTCGGAATAGGAGTACAACCGGGAGAAATAGTAAAAGTTCCGTTCATAATAGTTATGGCAAAAATGATTGCCATATATAAAGAGCAAAGGACATTAAATTCGGTTTTATCGCTTTTGAAGATTTGTGCCGTATTTGGTATCTTTTTAGCGGCGGTATTGCTGATGTCAGAGGATCTGGGAACAACGGTTGTGTATTTCGGAATATTCGCTGTTATGATGTTTGCCGGAGGTGTAAAACTTCGCTGGTTTGCTTTAGCCGCTGTGGTTCTAACAGCCACAGCTCCGGTTCTTTGGGAAAATGTCTTTCATGAACGCCATAGAAACAGGATAATGGCGCCTTTTTTTCCGGAAATTGTTGACCCAAACCGCACAGGGGTCTTGTGGCAAGTGGATTTGAGTGTTGAAGCGATAGCCACGGGTGGTCTTTTTGGGCAGGGTTTAGGCAATGGCAGGTTGACACAATCACCAATAATTCCCGCCCAGCACACTGACTTTATATTTTCTGCCGCAGGAGAGGAACTTGGTTTTGTAGGCTGTATTGCAATTATTGCCCTGATGACATGCATTATAATAAGATGTTTTCACGTGGGTGTAAAATCAAATAACTCACTTGGCTTGCTCGTTTGCATAGGCGTTGGGGCGATGTTTATAGTTCAGACTATAATGAACATCGGAATGACTCTCGACCTTCTCCCTGTTATAGGAGTGCCGCTGCCATTTATAAGTTATGGCGGTTCCTCAATGGTAACTTGTCTTGTTGCACTCGGAATAGTATCAGGCATAAAAATGCGTCCGAAGCCTATTAGATTCAGAAATATGTAATATATTACTCAGAGAAGCAAGAATAGTAAAATAAAAAAGGGTTTTAGCATTCTCTCTCGTATAAGGTTAATAAGGGTGTGGTGAGATTCTTTATGAAAATAAAAAATCCCAGAGAAATACAAGAGACGCTTGAGGGGCAAATTCTGTCAGAAAAAGCGTCTTATGCTGTGCAATCAAAGGGGCGAGTCCGAGAGGAGCCTGAGTGTGAAATAAGGACGTGTTACCAGCGCGATATAGACCGTGTCATACATTCAAGGACTTTTCGCAGACTAAAACGGAAAACGCAAGTTTTTCTCAGCCCGGAAGGCGACCACTACAGAACGCGCCTCACACATACTCTTGAGGTTTCGAGAATCAGCAGAACTATAGCGAGAGGGCTTAGGCTGAATGAAGATTTAGTTGAGGCGATAGCCCTTGCGCATGACTTTGGACACACTCCATTTGGACATGCAGGTGAGCGGGCTCTCGATGAAATTTTGGTTAATGACGGTGGCTTTAAGCATAATGAACAGAGCCTCCGAATAGTCGAATATATTGAAAAACAGGGCAAGGGGCTTAACCTCACATATGAGGTGAAAGACGGTATCTTATGCCACACAGGAGACCAATTGCCGCAGACACATGAGGGAGCGATTGTCAGAATCTCAGATAGGATTGCATATGTAAACCACGATGTTGACGATGCACTCAGAGCCGGAATTTTAACGGAGTCGGATATTCCAACCGAGATTTCGTCCGCTCTTGGTGGAAGATATGACGATAGAATAAACACCCTTGTACTCGATATGATTGTTGAGAGCGGCAGAATCGGCAAGATAACTCTAAGCCCTCGCATTGCAGAGGCCTTTGACTCGTTTCGTACGTTTATGTATAATAGCGTGTACCTCAATGAAAACGCAAAGAGCGAAGAGCGCAAAGTTCATGGGATTTTAAGTGGATTATTTAACCACTATGTTGAGAATCCACATGAAATGACAGAGGAGTATCAGCAGATTATCTCAAAAGATGGTTTAAGGCGCGCTGTAAGCGATTATGTTTCGGGAATGACGGATAATTACGCAGTGCATGTATATGAAAAGCTGTTTATTCCTGTTGGTTGGCAAGTGAGATAGATAAGGAGATGCAACGTGGCTTTACCTGATGCTTTTCTTGATGAACTTGTTAGTAGGACGGATATTGTAGAGCTTGTCAGTGGATATGTCCGTTTGGGTAAGAGAAGCGGGACTAACATGTTTGGTCTTTGCCCGTTTCACAGTGAAAAAACACCGTCATTTTCGGTAAACTCCGAAAAGCAGATATACTACTGTTTTGGTTGCGGTAAAGGCGGTGGAGCAATAGGGTTTATTCGGGAAATCGAAAATCTACCGTTTCGAGATGCTGTTGAGGTACTCGCAAGACGAGCAGGAATGACCGTGCCGGAGGAAGCGGGGCAACTGGAAGTGGCAAATCGCCGCCGCAAACTGCTTGAACTCAACCGCGATGCGGCACGGCATTTTCACACAATGCTCTCATCTCCACTTTGCACCTCGGCTCGTGACTACTTGGTACAGCGGGGAATAACAAAAGCAAGCGCAACACGTTTTGGACTCGGTGCCGCACCAGACAGTTGGACAACATTGCTCGATGCAATGCAGAAAAAGGGCTATAAAAAAACGGAGCTAATAGAAGCCGGGCTTTGCAGACCCGGACGAGGTGGCGAAGGTGCCTATGACTTTTTTAGAAACAGATTAATGTTTCCTGTAATAGATGTACGAGGTAATGTAATCGCATTTTCCGGCAGAATCCTCGATGACGGCGAACCGAAATATATAAATTCTCCTGATACCGTGGCATTTACAAAAAGCCGAAATATGTATGCGCTCAACTTTGCGAAAAACTCTAAAGCAGGCAATCTCCTACTTGTAGAGGGAAATATAGATGTTGTAACGCTGCATCAAGCGGGGTTTGACAGTGCGGTTGCACCGCTGGGAACAGCATTTACCGCCGAACAAGCAAGACTCATGGCATCATACACAGAAACTGTTATAATAGCGTTCGACCCTGATGAGGCGGGAAAAAAGGCGACTTTAAGAGCTCTTCCGCTCCTTGAAGCGACAGGAAAAAAAATAAAGGTTGTGGATTTGGGAACATCGGGAGATCCCGATGATTACATTCGTAAGAGAGGTGCAGATGCTTTTAAAGCACTTTTGCGCCAAGGCGAAAGCCAAACAGACTATCGTCTGCTCACAATTTCTAAAAGCCACGATATGCAGACAGATGAGGGGAGACTATCATATCTCGCAAAGGCAACTGACATACTGGCTGAAATAAACAATATGCCCCAGCGTGAGATTTATGCAGTAAAAGTGGCAAAAGAGGGCGGCGTGTCAGTAAGTGCAGTCAACACAGAGATCGAAAAAAGGGTAAAGGCAAAAACCAAAGCTAAAGCAAAAAATCGTGAGCGGGAGGTAATGCGGCCTAAAACAAACATTCAACCCGCAAGCCGTGAGCTTAGATACGACAACGAAGCGTCAGCCGTTGCCGAAGAGGGTATAATAAGATGTCTGATGCGAGACCCAACACTCATTAAAATTGCGCTCGAAACCGGATTTTCACACACGGAATTCACTTCAACATTTTTGGAAAAAGTGTATATAACTTTGGAGTCACGCATATCAGAGGACAGAGAAGTTAAAATGAGTCTAATATTAAACGAACTGGAGTCGAGCGAGGCATCACAGCTTATGAGAATTATGGATAGACCCGAAGCCCTTGCTGACAACGATAAAACAATCCATACATATATCGAAAAAATCAGAAGCGAAAAGCTTAGAACGCATGTGCCTGATACAGACACGTTGCTTAAAATAAGACAACAAAAGACAAAATCTACGGAAAGGAATGGCGAGTAAGAATGAATGAAAAAAAATCAAAAGGAAAAGCTAATCAAAAGGATTTAAATTCATCGCCGATGGAAAAGGACGACCTTGAGGGGCTCGGTGATTTTGACGATAATGACGACCTCAAATCTATTGACGATGTTCCGGATATTAGTGAGCTTGATGATTTGGACGACTTAGACGATTTAGATGATCTGGAGGATATTGATGCTCTGGGTGAAATTTCCGACCTTGATGATGTTGATGAGCTAAACGAGCATGAGAAATTTGCTATGCAAGCTCAGGAACGCTACATTGAAGAACGACTCAAGGCGCTCATAGAAGAGGGGAAGAAGCGGGGCAATTTAAGCTCAAAACAATTGCTTGATGTTCTTGAAGATTTGAACTTAGATCAAGAGCAGATAGATAAGTTCTATGATACACTCGAAAACCTCAATATCAGCATGGCTGAGACAGAAGAGGCAAATTTCGTAGCTTCAGAAGATGAATCTCCTGAACTGGAAGAGCTTGCCGAGATTGAAACACTTTCCGAAGAAGAACTGATAGACCCGGAAGCTCTTGTGGACAATTTCAGCATTGACGACCCGGTGCGCATGTACCTAAAAGAGATTGGTAAAGTTAGCCTGCTTACTACCGAAGCTGAGATTGAGTTGGCTAAAAAAATGTCTGAGGGTGACAAAGAGGCAAAGCGGCAGATGGCAGAGGCAAATCTGCGCCTTGTTGTGAGTATTGCAAAGCGTTATGTGGGTCGTGGCATGCTTTTCTTGGACCTCATTCAAGAGGGCAACTTGGGGCTTATTAAAGCTGTTGAAAAGTTTGACTACACCAAGGGTTATAAGTTTTCAACTTACGCAACTTGGTGGATTCGTCAAGCCATTACTCGTGCGATAGCTGACCAAGCTCGTACAATCAGAATTCCTGTCCATATGGTGGAGACCATAAATAAAGTTATGCGTATTTCTCGCCAACTTCTGCAAGAACTGGGGCATGACCCAACTCCTGAAGAAATTGCAGAAGATATGGGTATGCCTGTTGAGAAAGTGCGGGAAATTCTCAAAATTGCGCAAGAGCCGGTTTCGCTTGAAACACCGATTGGTGAAGAAGAGGACAGCCATCTTGGTGATTTTATCCCCGATGAGGATGCATCTGAACCTGCGGAAGCCGCATCATTTACTCTTTTAAAAGAGCAGTTAAACGGTGTTCTCGGAACTCTGACTCCGCGCGAGGAAAAAGTGCTGAAACTCAGGTTTGGCATCGAAGATGGGCGTACTCGCACACTTGAAGAAGTCGGTAAAGAGTTCAGCGTAACTCGCGAGCGAATCAGACAAATCGAGGCGAAAGCACTGCGTAAACTTCGCCACCCGAGTCGGAGCAAGAAATTAAAGGATTTCTTATTTCCGTAAAAATAATGAAACTGTTGCGCACCCCCGCAGATGATAAGCCATTTACCCTGATTTTTCGAGAGCCATCGGGATCTACACCGCTGTTCTCCCGAAAAACCAGTGTAAACTGCTCATCATCTGCTAGCCCGGTGTATAGTTACAAAATAATAATATAATAAATGAGGACTTATATTTCTATGCAAACTTTGGGAGTAAACATAGGCTCAACCAGCCTTAAAATGGTGCTTTGCGAAGATGGTAAGACAGTTTGGAGCGCTTCACTCAGTCATGAGGGAGACTTTGCGGAAGCGGCAAAACGATTACTTAATGAAGGAAAAGTGCCTGCAGGCACTTTGGCTCTGATTACAGGGAACGAAGGTCGATTTATATTTAATCTGGCGGGCACACTCGAGCCCGTATGTGTTGAGGCGGCGATAAAATCTCTTGCTATAGATGCCGATGCTGTCGTCAGTATGGGCGGAGAGGACCTTATTGTCTACTCGCTTGACAAGGGTAAAATCGTCGGAAGTTTTTCAGGCAATAAATGCGCATCAGGCACAGGCGAATTTTTGATGCAACAACTGGCTCGTATGGATTTAGGTCCGGAGGATATCGAGAAAGTTCCCGATACTGCAAAAGTATACCCCATATCAACACGTTGCAGTGTGTTTATGAAAAGTGACTGTACTCACAAGCTTAACAAACGCGAGGCTTCAAAGCAAGATATTGTCCTATCGCTTTCACATGTCATGGCGGTAAAAGTAATTGACTTTCTGAAGAGGGCAAATATAACAGGCGGCAGGGTGGTTCTTACAGGGGGAATGACCCTCAATAGCCATGTAATAAGGTTTATTAAAGAGAGTGCGCCCGATATTGAGTTTATTGTACCCGAAACTGCGGCAGTGTTTGAGGCTCTGGGTGCATCGGCTTTGGCGGGTGAGTTTGGGAGTCCATTACCTGAGATAGAAAAATTGATGAAATCAGGTGAAATCAAGTTTGAAACACTTGATGCGCTTGATGAATTTGCGAGTAAAGTAAAAGTGTTCGACAAACCTAATGGCAAGGTTAAATCGGATGCAAGATATGTTCTCGGTGTTGACGGCGGCTCAACCACAACAAAGGCTTGCCTTGTAGATATTGATACAAAAGAGGTTGTGGCAAGTCACTACGGGAGAACGCACGGCGACCCTGTTAGGGCATTAAAAGAGTGCTTAAAGATTTTGCAAGATAAAGTGATTGCCGATATGGGAAGTAAGGATATAGATATTGTAATCTCAGCGACAACAGGTTCAAGCCGTGAGATACTTGGCGTATTTCTCGAAACTCGTGGTGTCTACAATGAAATCATTGCACATTCAATGGGAACAAGCTATTACGACAACGAAGTGGAGACGATTTTTGAAATCGGCGGTCAAGATGCAAAGTATGTACTTCTCAAAAACGGAGTGCCGATTGACTATGCGATGAATGAGGCTTGCAGTGCGGGAACAGGTTCTTTCCTCGAAGAGAGTGCGGCGGGTGACCTGTCTATTTTCAGCGACAGAGATATCGGTCCGATAGCACTGAGTGCAAAAGCACCGCTGAAGTTCGGCGAACATTGCAGTGCATTTATTAACAGTGATATACGAAAGGCGATAGCGCAGGGGGCGACACGCGAGGACATAACGGCGGGAATCGTCTGCTCGATTGTAGCGAACTACTTAAATCGTGTAGTTGGAAACCGCACAATCAGCGGTAAGGTTTTCTTGCAAGGTGGGGTTGCAAAGAACCCGGCAGTCTCCGCGGCGTTTGCGATGTTGCTTGGTAAGGAAATCCTTGTTCCACCATCGCCTGAGCTTATGGGATGTTTTGGAGTTGCACTACTTGCCGAGCGTAGGCTTGCGGACGGATTACTGGAAGAAAAGAAAGTGGACATAGATAGCCTGCTCGAAACAGAGATTGGTTATGACAAGATATTTGCATGTCAAGCTTGCGAAAACTATTGCCCGATTCAGGTACTAAAACTCAAAGACCGCAAAATAATGTTTGGCGGCAGGTGTAATAAATATGCAAATATACGCAAATCAATTGACGATGTGCCAATATTTGACTACGTAGAAAAACGGCAGAAACTATTATATGAGGATTCTGCCGCGCCAACTATTGATAATCCAACTCGAAACTATACTGTCGGAATCCCCAAGGCACTGTCAGTACACACTTTGTACCCGCTGTACTCGTGGTTTTTCCATAAACTGGGCATAAAGACAATTTTGTCAATCGAAGTGCCGCATGAGGGAATGGCGAGAGCAGAGGCGGCGTACTGCTTCCCTGCAGAAATAGCCCACGGAGCAGTGCAAGACTGCCTCGATAAAGGTGCAGACTATGTACTTTTGCCGCATTTCAGAGATATGCCAAGCTATGAGACCGACGTACACGCAAACTTCTGCCCACTTACACAGGCTCTGCCATACTACATGACAAAAGCCTTTCCGCACATCGACGAAAAGAGATGGCTTCCGCTTGTTGTAAGCTTTAAGTACGGCAACGATAAAGCGCTGGAACTCTTCTCTGGGCTGGGAGAAAAACTCGGAATTTCAGGAGTTGAGATTGAAGAAGCGTTTAACTTTGCCCTCGAAAAGCAAAATGATTATTTCAAAGCGGCGAAAAAACTGGGACTTGAGGCTCTTGAAGAGGCAAGGGCAGCAGACAGACCTGTCATAGCAATCTTAGGCAGAGCATATAATGCGTTTGCGTCCGAAGCGAATATGGGAATACCGAAAAAGTTTACAACAAGGGGCTATTCCATAGTGCCGTTTGATATCTTGCCGTTTGAAGATGAAAATATATTCCCGAATATGTATTGGTATTACGGACAGGAAGATGTCAAATCTGCAAGTCTGCTGAAAAATGAGGACAACATCTATCTCACATACGTGACAAACTTCTCATGCGCACCCGATTCATTCATTTTGCACTACATAAAGTGGATAATGGGTCAAAAACCATTTTTGGTTCTGGAGCTTGATAATCACACCGCAGATGCGGGGATCGACACCCGTGTTGAGGCTTTTCTCGATGTCATTGATGGCTACAAGAGCAGAAAAGCTGAAGTCGAAGGTGAGCGTTATGATAACGGCTGGAGTTTTATAAGCGAAGAGAAGTCCGACGGAGAGTTTGAGCTACGTGTTGACAATAGTAAGACAGGGGAGAGTGTGCCGATTCGCGGCAACAAGCGGGTCAAGGTGCTGCTCTCAAATATGGGTGAGATTTCAACCGAGTACATAGGTGCGGTGCTGAGAGCACAAGGCGTAGGTGCCGAAGCGCTGCCTGTTGCAACTGCAAAAACCGTAATGGCGGCACGCGCACATTCATCAGGTAAGGAATGCGTACCAAGTCACTTGGTACTTGGTTCTGCGCTTGAATTTGTCTGGAGCGAAAACTATCGCAAAGATGAACTCTATCTATTGTTTGTACCAATCACCACAGGTCCATGCAGAACGGGTCAGTATTATGTGTACTACGAAAATCTGTTTAGAGATATGCGCCTTGAAAATGTGGTTGTTTTCACCCTGTCCGCCGACAACTCATACGGCGAACTGGGCTCGGGATTTTCAAAAGACATGTGGAAAGGCATAGTGCTTTCAGACTACTTAAAGGACGTAAGGAATTCCTTGAATACAGTGGCGACAGATAGAAAATCTGCACTGGCCACGTTTGACAAGTCGTGGAAAAAACTTATGGAAGTGGTAGAACACAGACCTAAAGATATTTGGAGAGAACTACAAAATGTAGCTGATGATGTGAAGAAAATTCCACTTAAAATGAAAGTGACAGATTGTCCCAAGGTACTTGTAGTTGGCGAAATCTATGTGAGGCGAGATGATTTTGCAGTAGGAGAACTCACCGACTTGATGAGCGAGAGGGGAATCATTGTAAAAGTTGCAGGAATTGCTGAGTGGATTCACTATCTCGACTTTGTACGCAATTATGATTTAACTAAGCGACTAAATCTAATGGGTCCGTTTAAGCGCTTATTTACCGAGCAGTGGAAGAGAAAGAAAAAACTGGGAGTAGAGAAGTGGTGGAAACACTCAGTAGAAAAAAAGGTACTTTCTATTCTAATGCCAACAGGGCTAATTCCTGAAACTCCTCACGATATGGAACTTATTATGGGGTACACTAAGGATAATTTCGTAAACTTAGAGCTACAATCCGAGATAGCTGTATCAACAGGTTCAGCTGCCGCCGCGATGGAAGCAGGTTATTCAGGCGTTATAAACATAGCACCATTTGCGTGCCTGATAGGCAGGGTCATAGAAGGGATATTCACGCCTTGGGCAAGAGACAGGAATTACCCGATTTTATCGGTTGAAGTGGACGGAAATGTATTGCCACCTAATATCGTCAATAAGCTCAACATTTTTATGGTAAACGTATTGCGTTTCAAAGGCGAAGGAGACATTTCGAAGTTGGTAGACGGTGCACCGTAGGTGCAAAGAAACAGTGTGAAAATAGCAAAATGTAGCAGATGATGGGCTGTTTGTGGAGTCTTTTTTGCGGGAACAGCGGTGTAGATCCCGATGGCCCGCAAAAAAGCGGAACAAATTACCCATCATCTGCGGTGAACCACCCGCCAAAGCTTAAAGACCAAAAATACATTAAGAGTGTGATGGGAGTGATTTTAGATAGTGTCGAAATTAAGATTGCCCGGCTTTCTTAAAAAACTATACTCCTGCGAGCATATGGTTAAAGACAGCATGATTGTGGGAGAGATTCCCACAACACGTGATGTTTACAAGCGAACGATGAATATGGCAATGCCCGCCACCACAGAGACCATGTTGGTGGGATTAATGGGTATGGTTGATACCATTATGGTCGGCACAATTAGTGCCGCCGCAATCGCTGCAGTGGGGATAACAAATCAGCCGCGATTTATTGTAATGTCAGTAGTTATAGCTCTAAATGTCGGAGTGACCGCCATAATCGCCAGAAGAAAAGGCGAGAAGAATATGCAAACGGCTCACTCCACGCTAAAACAGGCGCTCATCTTATCTTTGGCGATTTCGCTTTTGCTCAGTTTTGCGGCATTTGTGTTCGCCCGTCCACTGCTCACACTCGCAGGTGCAGGTTACGATATTATTGACGACTCTGTTATGTTTTTCAGGACAACGATGCTCAGTGTCCCGCTTGCGTCACTGGGAATGACGATAATTGCGGCGCAACGTGGTGCGGGGAATACACGAATTTCTATGAAAGTCAACTTAACTGCAAATATAATCAAGGTTATGTTTAACTTTCTGCTGATAGGCGGGCATCTCGGATTTCCTGCACTTGGCATACGAGGAGCCGCCATCGCCACGATTATTGGGTTTGCCGTATCATTTTTAATGTCTGTCTATTCTGTTATCGGCCGAAACTCGGAATTAAGCATTTTGTCATTTAAAGGCTGGAAGTTTGATAATCAGACGCTACGCGGTTTTGCTAAAGTCGGGGGCGGTGCACTGACAGAGCAACTTGTCATGCGCTTTGGCTTTTTTATGTTTGCCATAGTGGTTGCAAGCCTGGGAACAATGGCGCTCACAACCCACCACATAAGCATGAATATTGTTATGCTCTCTTTCGGTTTCGCGGAAGGGCTGGGTATTGCGTCCAGTGCGCTTGTTGGGCAGAGCTTGGGGGCAAAACGCCCGGATATGGCAATTGTATATGGAAAAGTCTGCCAGAGAATCGGTTTCACTATTTCCGCTGTTATGTCTGTTGTGTTTATCTTCGGACGCAGGGGACTGGTCGGAATGTTCACATCTGAGGAAGAAATAATAGCTACCGGTTCTTATTTAGTGTTGATTCTTGCGGTGATAACATTCGCTCAAATTTCACAGCTGATTATCTCCGGTGCTCTACGAGGTGCCGGGGATGCCAAGTATGTTGCAATGGTGGCACTTTTGACCATCGGCATACTTCGCCCCGGACTCGCATGGGTTTTCGCATTTCCACTGGATATGGGACTCATCGGAGTTTGGTTTGCGTTCCTGATTGACCAAGCAATCAGGCTTTTGCTAAACTACACTCGTTTCGCAAGAGCGAAGTGGATACATATTCGGTTGTGATGAAGTTTTGCACTAATTAAGGCAGGAAAGGCTTATGCCAAATGTAATGATAGCAGGGATTTCATCACGTGTTATGTTACAGTATTAATGAGTAACTCATTCATAGCTTCTTTCAACTGAATAATATTTCACGACACAGGAGTTAAGGTTGATAAATGAATAAAATTTCGCCGACAATTCTCCCGCATTAACGGAGTTGTTTTCAAAGTTTTTGACATCTTCCATCGTTTCAAATGTCAAAAAATCCGCCCAGGTTTCTCCGTCAGAAAGTTGCTTCCACGAGATATATCCTTTTTGTTTTGAGATATATTCATTGTTAAGCGCCTCTGCTGCCTGTAGAAAATCCGACACATCTGCTCCGTTTCGCAGTTTAAAAGAACAATAAAACACTGCATTAGACATATGCATACCCACCTTTCAAAATTTATACAAGTATATCACAAAAGACCTTACATGACGAACTTTTTATTTTAACGAGCGAAGCCTACAAAAAACGAAGTTAATTATTTGGTGTTCTCTAAGGTGCATACGGTCTAGCTCTCGCCGCATGTTTTTAGTCATGCAAATGTTGGATAAGTGCAACAATCTTAGTTCTGCAAGATTAGTCATTCCCAATGCGACTAAAATACGCTAAAAGCTATGGGGCAGGAAATTGTTCATTTCCTGCCCCATACGAAAACTCCCCCAAGTTTTTTAGTACGGCAATTGCCAAATGCAGGACAGTTTTCCTTTTTCGTTTAGTGCGAACACTTCAAGTCTGCCGTCCTCATTGTTCCTGACTGCAATATCTCGCAAGTCTGTACCACCCAGCGAAACCCATTTACTCCACGGCTTGAAGTTTGGCTTCTCCTGCCAGCAGTGCCATAAAGCACCGTTTTTATCAACGGCAAACAGCTCCAGCCTTCCGTCTTTGTTTTTGCCGACGGCTATGGATTTTGCATTTTCAGCAAAGTCGCGTGACTCCCATTCGAGCCATTTGCCATTTGGCTTTTGCTGCCACGTATGACTTATATCGCCGCTCTCGGTGATAACAAACACTTCAAGCCTGCCATCCATATTTTTCCCTACAGCCAAAGCCGTATTGCCTTTCTCACCACCGCGTGACTCCCATATGTTCCAGTTGTAATTTGCCACCTGCTGCCATGCGTTATACAATACACCATCGCTGTCCAGCACAAAAGCTTCAAGTCTACCATCTTGGTTGCTCTCAACCCCCAATGCCTTTGCTCCTTTGAAACCGCGTGACTCCCAATATCCCCAGTCGAAATTCGCCTTTTGCTGCCATGTGTGCTT
>WQSX01000013.1 GCA_009787625.1 Oscillospiraceae bacterium | reverse complement strand
AGTTCGCCCCTACAGGGGCATTGCGAATAATTTTGTAGGGGCGAACTGTGTTCGCCCGCTTGTTGTTGACAGTGATATCCCCTAACCTCTAACCGCCGCTTGCAGAACTCTGTTTGCTATAGGCGCGGCTACGGCTGCGCCTCCTCCTGCGTTTTCTACGACCACCACAAACGCAAGCGGAAACCCTTCATTTGTAATATATCCCGTAAACCAAGCGTGAGGGAGCTGGTCTCCTCCGACTTGGGCAGTACCCGTCTTTGCATGAATCTCAAGACCGGGGAAATTTGCCCTGTTTTGAATCTCAATTATCCCGGCGAGCCTCTGAGCATTGCCGGAATTCATTAACCTCTCCGAACCTGTAGGTATAAGTGCACTAAGACCTTGAGGTATCCGAAGTTGCAAGTCCACAGCAACACCGTCGTTGGCAATTGCACCTACAAAACGTAGCATAGATGCAGGACAAACAGTGTTTGTAAACTGACCGATGCCTGACCATGCGAGGTCGGCGGAGTTTGGATACGCCCTATCAAAGTTACCATTTGCCGTCATCATTCCTGCAACGGTAGTTCTGCCTGATAGGCCCATTCTCTCAACATACCTTGCCATAACATCAGGGCCCATCTCAATGGCAAGCTCACCAAAAGCCACATTGCACGAGACACGCATTGCATCTGCTATGCCAATCCGGCCGTGTGCAGAAGGGCAAGTGACAATGCTGTGACCCGCCATCGCTCCTGTACATTCAAATGTCCTTGTGAAAATATCACTTACATGGGTGAGAGCCGCTGCAGCGGTCAAAATTTTAAAACTGGAGCCGGGAGTATATGCCGACTGTATACCGCGATTGAGAAAAATTCCATCTTCAAAAGTTGCCGGCGGGTTTGCCGGGTCAAAAGTCGGACTCGATACCATAGCGAGCACTTCACCTGTCTCGAAGTTACTCACCATAACAACCCCACGCCTGCCGTCCAAAGCTCGCAGAGCCTCAACATTGAGGTCTGAATCAATAGTCAGCGTGACTGTATTTCCTGCACCCATCAGAGTCGTTGACCCTAAAACGGGGTTATATCCCATCAAATTTGCGGCAAATAGAGACAGTGCACCCGTGCCGATGTTACCTCCCCTATCGCCCACGGCATGCAGTGTCGCTCTGCGCACTTCTGCGTTATAGGCAAATGAACGCGCACCATCGTTTGAATCCGCCAGTACCACACCATTGCGGTCAACTACTCTGCCAACAGCCAAAACACCTGCTCTATGAACTGTCTGATTAAACGGAGCAGAAGCCCACGCACTTCCGCTTACAAAAAATCTGCCGACATAGAATCCCAGCCCTAAAATCGCCACAGCCACAAGCAGATATAAAGATAATGCTCTTTTTCTAACTCTGTTCATACATCTTCCTCAATTATTCTCACTCAACTTCAAAATTAGGCATTTCGGCTTCGTGTCTGTACACAATAGCACCGCCTCCGCTGTACTGCGGCCGTTTTGGTGTTTTTACCGCAAAACTTGCATTCTGCCGAGTATCAACAGCCTTAAAAAATGCAAGCATACCCCATGATGCAACAATGCTCGTGCCCCCTGTTGAAACAAATGGGAATGTGACCCCGGTAAACGGCACAATATCCATCGACCCCAAGACATTAAGTAGCATTTGAAACACCAACATGGTCGATGCCGCACACGCGCCTATAACATAAAATGAACTACGTGCAGAGTTAGCCGCACGAATAGAAAATATGGCAAAACATACCACCGCAAAAACAGCACAAAGCGCAACTAAAAGCCCAAGCTCTTCACTGAGCATGGCAAACACCAAATCAGATTCTGCGGCAAATATGCGGTGAAACCACCCATTACCCGCACCAACACCAAAGAAACCACCACTTGCCGCGGCAGACATAGCCCTTGTCTGTTGGAATCCCCCATGATCGGCATACTCCCATGCATTGCCCCATGTGGCAAAGCGCCCTGCAATATGCGGCCTTGAGCTGAGCGCAAGAAGCCCGGCAAAACCTGCGCCTGCAACACTGAGAAACATTGTTGCGAAATCTCCTGAGCGCAAAAATGCAATTACCAAGAAAGCCATAAAGAAAATCATAGCCGAACCAAAGTCCGTCATAAGGGCCAAGAGCCCCATGCAAATACCCATAAATCCGATAAATCCAATCAGATTTCGTCTGGTATACATTCGTTCAAGAGTTGCAGCTCCTGCAAAAATGACAGCTATCTTTACAAACTCAGAAGGCTGAAACTGTATGCCCGCAATGCTTATCCAACGTGTTGCCCCGTGTGCACTCGTGCCTAAAACGAGTGTTGCGGCAAGCAATAGCGGACCTGCAATGACTATTGGCCTTTTAAGTAATTTTGCAATATTTATGTCACGCAAAATCCAGCCCATTACATAAAATAATAATAGTCCCAGAACCAAAAACACTGTCTGTGTCATAATTCGTGCAGGTGCGCTCGACACCACCACAGACAGCCCCAGGGTGCTGAGGAAAAATGCAAGCGTTTCAATTTCAAACGCAACTCTTTTAAGCGTGCGCATGGCAATATAACAGCCCCATTGCAATACAATTAAAGCAATAAAACTAAAAGGAATTGCCGCCCCTGCCGCATCTCCTGCGGCTATAAAGTGCTGCAATCCGAGCAACGCCTGAAACTGTGTAAGAAATATCAAAGTCGTATGTTGCCTGTATAGCCGACCGGGACGTGTGCGGCTAACAGCCTGTTCATATTCATCTGTATTGTCGGCGGCTATAAATGTCAGCCCGACACCACCCATCTCGAATCTATCGCCCGATTCGATACTGACACCAACATTGGGCTCGATTTTCCCCCCATCAAATTCAACGCCGGTTCTTGACTGCACATCAAACAGCATCCAATTTCCCTTGTCATCCCTGTTAAGTGCAACATGATTTCGGGATATTGTGGGGTAGTCGATATATACGTCTGATGCATTTGCCCTGCCTATTGCGTTTTCCCAGTTATTAAGATCAACAAGCGTACCGTTATCGAGTTTGAGTTGACCCCATATCTCGATCTCGCTTTTCTCTTGCATAAGAGACCTAATGCAACGCACGACAATGATAATGGCAAGTGCAGGCAATATAAAGCGTATTAATATACCAGCAAGCGATTGCAGGTCAAATTCTAAACCTGCAACCGCCTCTTGCATGTATGTAATTGATTCTCTAATCCATTCCACCGTTATTCGCTCTCAGTAAGATACTTTGACTCGTCTACAATTTTTGCTTGTACAGGTGCGGGCGCCTCTTCGTAGCGTTCAAATCTGATTGTAAATGAACCTCTGCCCTGTGTCATTGAACGTAAGTCGATAGCGTAGCTTGACATCTCACCCATTGGAACCTCTGCCTCAACAACCTGCATACCTTCTGCATTGAGATTCATACCCATCGGGCTGCCGCGGCGTTTCGACAGGTCGCTCATAATATCGCCCATGTATGTGTCAGGTATTGTTACTGTCAGATAACCTATAGGTTCCAAAAGTGTCGGATTTGCCTGTGGAATACCTTCTTTGTATGCAATTTGAGCCGCAAGCTTAAATGCAAGCTCGTTTGAGTCAACAGAGTGATATGAACCGTCTACCAGAGTTGCCTTTAAGAACACAAGTGGGTACCCTGCCAAAACTCCGCGCTGTATGCTCTCACGCAAGCCTTTTTCAACAGCGGGGAAGAAGTTTCTCGGAACACTTCCTCCAAAGATTTTTTCTTCAAATGTCAACTCTTCTGTTTCACCGGGTTCAAACTCAATCACAACGTCACCAAACTGACCTGCGCCGCCTGACTGCTTCTTATGGCGGCCGCGGATAGAGATTTTCTTGCGAATTTTCTCACGATAAGGCACACGAGCAGGTGACAGCTCTACTTCCACGCCAAACTTATCTTTTAGCTTAGAGCAGAGAACATCAAGCTGAATGTCTCCCGCTCCGGAGAGAACCATTTGCTTTGTTTCGGAGTTATTTACAAATGAGAATGTAACATCTTCTTCACCAAGCCTGTTTAGACCTGTGGAGATTTTCTCCTCTTGTCCTTTAGTTTTTGGTGCAATTGCCATTGAATAACATGGTGCAACAAAATCTATGCGTTTCGCCACAACTTTGTTTTTGTTATCACAAAGCGTGTCGTTTGTCTTAGTGTCGGAGAGCTTTGATGCCGCACCGATATCGCCGCAGACGATTTCTTTTGTGTCAAGAGTTTTCTTCCCGAGTATTCTGAAAATATTGCCCATCTTCTCATTTTGCCCTGTGCGGGTATTCATAAGCTGCATATCTGAAGTGACTTTGCCTGAGAGAACTTTAAATATGCTAAACTTACCGTACTGGTCTGAGAGGGTTTTGTACACTATTGCAACAGTTGTGCCGCTCGGGTCAACAACGAGTTCATTACCGTCGTCGGTCTGCTCTTTTCTGTCAAGTGGTGATGGGAAAAAGTCGGCTATTGCGTCAAGCAGTGGCACTGTGCCAAGCCCTGATGTTGCACAGCCGCAAAACACGGGAAATAAAGTGAGTTCTTTAAGACCAATGGTCACGCCTCTTATGATTTCTTCGGTTGTATAATCTTCGCCGAATTTCTCCATGAGATCCTCACATGTTTCAGCGATACTCTCGTTAAACGCCTCATAGTGCGCTTCGATCTCATCTTTCATACTGTCCGGCACGGGGATTTCTTTTTGTTTGTTTCCATCAAGAGCAAACGCCTTGCGGTGTACCATGTCATAAACACCTTCGACTTTGCCTGATGCGCCTTTTACGGGAATAGTCAGCGGGCATACAGAAGTCCCGTATCTGTTTCGCAAATCCTCTAAAACAGCGTCAAAATCACCGTTTTCTTCATCAATTTTTGAGATATATGCGGCTCTTGGGAGCTTGTTTGCATTAAGAGCTGACCAACCTTTTTCAAAACCTACACTCACGCCGTCCTTAGCTGTGCAAGCGACAATACCTGCATCTGCAACACGAAGTGCCTCGGCTACTTCTCCTGCAAAGTCAAAGAAACCGGGTGTATCGAGAATGTTGATTTTGCATCCTTTGTGCTCCGTGAACATAGTGGCGAGATATATGGTAATCTGACGTTTAATCTCCTCGGAATCGGAATCTCCTACTGTGTTTCCATCTGAAATTTTGCCAAGNCTGTCAGCCGAGCCCGTGAGAAACAGCATACTCTCAGCAAGACTGGTTTTCCCACTGCTNCCATGGCCGACAATAGCGATATTGCGGATTTTATCTGTGGTGTTCGGCATATGTTTGACCCTACCCTTTCGTTTTCAGTTCAATCGGTCTAAGAATTATATATTAAGAGTCGAAAAATTACAAGAACTTTTGTTATGATATTTCTACTTTCTACTTTTTAAGCCTGACATACCCGCAGACTACCAGCACCGTCACCAGCATACATAGCATAAATATAGTCAGATTACCCGGACTGCCCGCTTGGAACGAGCCGTTTAGGCTGAGCAGAAACATTATGATCATGCCTAACACGGCAGAAGCCACCGATAAAATTGTAGCAAAAAGTGATGCTGATTTTAAGAGTCTCCCACCCGTTATCGCTTCGGCAAAGGGACCAAGCCCTTCTCTGACCAAAACGGATGCCATTCTCCCCTGCTTATCGGAAAAAGGGTCGGATATGCTGTATGAATCTTTTGCCGTTATAAATACAAAACTCTCAAACGGTACTTTAAATTTTTGACCTACCATCGTAGGGGTCACATTAAAATCTCTCATTGTAAAGAAAAGGTCAATACGCCATTTTAACATTGCTATAAGCGCATCTTGGACAGATTTAAGAGGTTTATATTCAACGGCAAACATAGCGACCAACTTGTTATTTACTGCGGTGTAGACAGCGTTAGTCATGCTTGTGTCATCGGGAACTCTGACACCTATGAGGTTCATATATGCCGCACTGCCCGTCGCCACCTTTTGCCCTTTAATAAGCGCCGCAATCCCACTCTCGTGGTGCTCAAAATCATCAACTCTATCGGTGTTCATGCCCTGCTGTTTGAGTATTTCCGTGAAAAGATCTGTAAGACCTGAACTTGATGCGATGACAAGGCTTGCCGTATAGCGTATCGCCATATCTGCGGGAGCTCCGTCATACACCTTAACTCCGCTCAGACGCAAAGTTCCTCGCGGAAACAAATCATCATCTGTCACGCAGACGCCATCAGTGTAGCAAATATCATCAGCCCCACCCCACCCTGCAAGTGCGGCACCTGATCTGCGAACTGACTTCGCAACTGTTATAAATGGTATGGAAAACGTGAGCAGAACAGAAAACGGTGCCGCCGCCGCAAGCAGTGCAGACATTATGTGAAGTGCATTCTCTGCTCCGCCTTGGGTTAAAACTATAAGTATCGTCAAAAGCGGGGCTACAACGAGCAAAATCGGCGCAACAAAACGGTAGACCATCTCTGTAATGTCAGGCTGCATCAGGTTATTATAAAATCCATCTGTTCTGTTATATGCCTTTTTAAGCACTGACTTATCTAAATTGGGGTTGTGCTCTGCAAGCACACCATATGGCTCTGATGAGCCGGTTGCTGTTTTAAGTGTGTCTGTCAGTGCACGTAGGCTCACTTTCTCACCATAGGTTGCAAAAATGAGTGAAAGCGCCGACACTGCGCTGAACGGAAGGAACATAGCCGTATCACTAATCATTGTGAACATTGAAGATATTACCGAAAAGACGCACGAAAACAAAACCAGCGTCTCAGCGTTTGGTGTGCCTTTTATAAGAAAGTCAAAACCTCTGACTATCACATCTGCGCAGAGCATCATAACAATTAGCAGACCAATAGTTAACGCTCCCACCGCAAAGGCTAAATTCCGCTCTATCCCAAAAGGAACGATAAGTCCCGCTTCATAGACATACGTTATGGAAATCATCAGCAACGTTAAAACAAGTGCAGGAATCCACCTCAACGAAACCGAGTTGCACTTTTTCGCAAAAGTATGCGCCGCATCTTTGAGTCTCGGTTCTTCCGCTTCCTGCTCTTCCTCGTTAAAATAAGCAGCCGGGGACTCCTCACGCTGTTTGCGCTTGCCGAAAAGCCCGCCCCATCGTGAGGTGCCGGACTGCTCTTCTTCAAACGCTATTTCACTTCGATCCTCAATATTTATCTCGCTTATGAATCTATCTGAACTATTTTCCGCACTAAACTGGTCAAACAGTGTCGGACCCACAAATTTCTTTGTCTGCCCTTCATCTTGCTGAGACTTCGTAAAGTCTTGCAGAGGTACGACAAACGGACTTGTGTCGTCGTCTATTTCACTCGCCGCGGACGCCCCCTCAAACGTTTCGCTAAAAGAAGTGAGCGGAATATCTACATTTTGCCTCTGAGGTTTATCGTCAGATGGAGTGCTAACCATCGGAATTTCTTCGGTATCAGAAAAATCCGGCTCAACCATGCGTGGCTTTTGCACGTTTTTAACATTTTGATACGCCCGTGCCGCCTCTTCGTAGTTTTCTGCATTTGGCGCAGAAACCGTCTCGGTTGATTCTCCCGAAATAATTGCCGCCGCTTCTCGCAGTATTCTGTTTGCTTTCTCCTCAAGTTCGTCCGGCGGAGTTCGCTTTTCACTGTTAATAAACGCAGAGCCTTTGACTTCCGCCAAAATAGACTGCAAAGAAAAATTATCTAAGTTGTCTCTCTCACTGCTCATAACTCACCTACCAAAGCGTTGTCTTTTTGCTTCAAAAAGGAATACTGCTGTGGAAACAGAGGCATTTAGTGATGATAGTTTCCCGTCCATTGGAATTTTTGCGTGATAGTCACAGAGTTCACCGACAAGCCGTGATATTCCGGTTCCCTCAGAACCTATGACAAAAGCAGTCGCATCTGTGAAATCTGCCTCCCACACTGACTTTTCAGCATCGGCAGCGGCTCCCACAACCCACACCCCTTTCGATTTGAGCTCTTTAATTGTTGCGCTGAGGTTTGTCACACGCGCCACAGGCATATGGAATACAGCACCGCCCGAAGTTTTAGCCACAATGGCACTGAGCCCCGCGCTTCTGCGTTTTGGGATAATAACTCCGTGGGCACCGACAGCTTCGCATGATCTGATTATCGCTCCGAGATTATGCGGGTCTGAAATTCCGTCACAGAGGACTATCAGAGGTTTTTCTCCCCTGCTTTCAGCAAGTGCCAAAATATCATCGATCGAAACATACTCAGCGGTTGCCACCATTGCAATAACGCCTTGGTGCGAGTGGGTGACACTCATGGAATCAAGCTTGCGCTTGTCAACCATAACAACCACAGCCCCCGCTTCACGAGCTGATGAGGCGATGTGCATAAGAGTTTTGTCGGTGTTTTCTTTTGCAATGAACACCTTGTCTATGTTGATTCCTGCACGAAGAGCTTCAATAATGGTGTTTCGCCCCTCAATCTTGTCGTCTCGAATATCGTCGCGTTCTTCGATGTGATTCACGCCCCTAACATTAGTTTACGGGGCGATTGCCATCGCCCCCTTGGAACTTATAGGTAACTTTTAAGCTTATCTACCATGTCTAGTTTTTCCCAAGTGAAGCCTTCGGTTTCACGCCCGAAGTGACCGTATGAGGCTGTTGCTTTGTAGATTGGTCTGAGAAGGTCAAGCTTTTGTATAATCTTTGATGGGCGGAAATCAAAGTTTTCAATTAAAATATCTGCAATTTTTTGGTCTGAGATAACACCTGTGCCTCTGGTGTCAACATGTACAGAAACAGGCTCCGCCACGCCGATTGCGTAAGCAAGCTCTAGCTGGCAAGCACGAGCAAGACCTGCGGCTACAACGTTTTTCGTCACATAGCGTGCCATATATGCCGCACTGCGGTCAACTTTTGACGGGTCTTTCCCTGAGAAAGCACCACCGCCGTGACTTGCATAACCACCATATGTGTCAACAATGATCTTACGCCCGGTCAGTCCTGAGTCGCCAACGGGACCGCCAATTACAAAGCGTCCGGTTGGATTCACAAAGAACTTTGTATCTTTTGTGATAAGGTTCGCCGGAATCACGGGTTTGATTACAGTTTCGACTATAGCTTCTCTGAGTTTCTCAATTGAGATATCAGGGTCGTGCTGAGTTGAAACTACGATTGCGGGCACACTCACGACATTTTTATTCTCGTCATATTCAACAGTTACTTGGCTCTTACCGTCCGGTCTGACAAATTTCAGCTCACCACTTTTTCTGACATCGGCGAGTTTTTTTGTAAGGGCGTGTGAAAATGATATCGGCGCAGGCATAAGCTCAGGTGTCTCGTCACATGCAAAACCAAACATCATACCTTGGTCGCCCGCACCCGCATCCTCAGTATTGTCAAATGCATTATTGACACCCATTGCAATATCAGGGCTTTGCTCGTCAATTGTGGTCATAACCGCACTGCCCTTACAGTCGAATCCGAGCTCAGGCTCGACATAACCGATTTCTTCAATAGTCTTACGCACGACATTTGGTATATCGACATAACAGTTTGTGGTGATTTCGCCCATTACAAGAACCAGACCCGTGGTGCATATAGTCTCACAAGCGACACGAGCTTTACTGTCACCAGCCAAGATAGAGTCAAGCACCGCATCCGACACAGCATCACAGACTTTGTCAGGATGCCCCTCTGTTACTGATTCCGAAGTAAAAATTCTGTTTGACATTTGATAATCTCCTTTTTTGAACAAGAATAATTAAATTTAGTATAATTTAAAGTTAAAATGTGCTTTATTGCACGTTTGTATATAATACAATAAAAACGAAGTGGTGTCAAAAATTTATTGTTTCCAATTCGCATAAATAGTGGTACAATAACAAAAAAGGAAAAATGAAGGATGGTATCTGAATTTTGACGATGAATTCTAAACACACTGTGCATAAGACTCAGCTTGCGCCCGGAGTCTCACTTACATGTGTCAGGGCAGACAGATTTAAGTCAAGCTCTATAACAATCAATTTTATCACCGCACTGGATAAAAAGACTGCATCTGCAAGTGCTCTTTTGCCCAGAGTTCTCAGGCGGGGCAGTGTAAACTACCCCAATATGGAAAAACTCTCAGCATTACTTGACAATTTATACGGCGTTCGCGTAGAGCCCATCGTGCGCAAGAAAGGCGAAATGCACTGTGTGGGCTTTTATGTGGATTTTGTCGACGACCGTTATTTATCAGGTGGCGACAATTTGCTCGAAGATGCGACAAAAATTGCATGTGAGATATTATTATCTCCCGCAACAGAAAACGGCAAGCTCATAGATGAATATGTGCAAAGCGAAAAATCCAATCTAATTGACGATATTCGCGCAACAATAAATGACAAACGCGGATATGCTCTCGACAGATTACTTCAGGAGATGTGTGCAAATGAAGCATATGGTGTCGGACGGCTTGGGGCTGAGCAAGAAGCCTCTATGATTACAAGCGAGTCTCTCACCGCCCACCACAGCCACCTGCTCAAAACAGCCAAAGTCGAACTACTCTACTGCGGAGCGGCAGACCCAAGCCGCGTTGAGTCCGCTTTCCGCTCGGCACTAAAAGACCTACCGAATGAAAAAAGAGCCGATACTCCTAAGACAGAAATAGTTTTTGCCCCCAAGTCAGTAGCACCACGCAGGATTGATGAGAGCCTTGATGTCTCACAAGGCAAGCTCACCATGGGATTTCGTCTCGGCAACACTATGAAAAACCCTGATTTACCCGCACTCATGATGCTAAACTCTATCTACGGCGGGGAAATCTCATCTAAACTTTTTCAAAATGTGAGAGAACGTCTGTCGCTTTGTTACTATGTGAGTTCTATGTTAGATAAAATGAAGGGAATCATGATTGTCACATCGGGTGTTGATTTCTCTAAGTGTGATGAGGCACAAAGCGAGATATTGAGCCTACTTGATGACGTGAAGCAGGGCAAAATTAGTGATACAGAGCTCACTGCGGCAAGAGAATCCCTTGTCACCTCTATGAACTCTGCACTTGACAGGCTCGGCGGACTGGAAGCACTTTATTTTGACAGTGCGGTATGCGGCTTTAGTTATGACCCCGTAGAGCTCACAGATAAAATTCTTGAAGTGACACCCGAAAGAATCATAGAAGCCGCATCCGACATAAAACTCGACACAGTTTATTTTCTGTCAGGAAACGGCGAAGATTCCGAAAGTGATGATAACGATGATGACATGGAGGCTGAGTATGATTCTTAAAGAATATGCCTCGCTTGGAGAGAAGCTATATACAGAGACATTACCTAACGGACTCACGGTTTTTGTTGCACCCAAGCCGGGGTTTCATAAGAAGTATGCTTTTTTCGCCACCAATTATGGTGGTGTTGACAGGCGTTTCAAGATTTCAAATAAATGGATAGACACTCCGGCAGGGGTTGCACATTTTTTGGAGCATAAACTGTTTGACACAAAAGATGGAAATGCACTTGACCTTTTGTCGATAAATGGCGCATCGCCAAATGCATACACCTCAAATGACATGACCGCATATTATTTTGAATGCGGAGATAAATTCCGAGAAAACCTTAAAATTTTACTAGATTTTGTATCTACCCCTTATTTCACCGACGAAAGTGTCGAAAAGGAAAAAGGCATCATAACTCAAGAAATACGTATGGGTGAGGACGATCCTGATTATAACCTTTATTATGGCTTGCTAAAATCGCTATATAAGCACAAACCTCTGCGAGACAGTGTTGCAGGCACTGTAGAGAGCATTGAAAAAATTACAGCAGAAACGCTTTACGACTGTCATCGCATTTTTTATAACCCATCAAATATGGCCCTTTGCGTCGTGGGTGATGTTGATCCCGCCGAAGTGCTTGATATCGCACAAAAAACATTACCTACTGAGCCGGGCGAACTACCAAAGCGCGACTATGGTGAAGATGAATCTCTGCTTCCGCTCGCGGCAAAATTTGAAAAATCTATGGATATTAATTTACCCATATTTAATGCAGGGCTTAAAATAAAATCCATGGGCAGCGGCCATGATATGTTAAGGCTTGAAACAGTGAGCTCCATGGCACTCGATTTACTCATTGGGCACTCTTCTCCGCTGTATTTAAAGCTCTACGCAGATGGGCGGGTAGGCTCTGATTTTGGATTTTCTGTTGACTCTGCGGCGGAAACAGCGTATATTGTCTTTGGTGGAGAAGCTCGCGACCCTCTGTTTGTTTTCGATGAAGTTCAAAAGGAAATTTCTCGAATTTCAAATGAAGGCCCCAATGCTCAGTTACTTGAGCGGATAAAAAAAGCAAGCATAGGGGGTACCATCCGCGCATACAACTCCTTCTCAGCAATTGCGGCAAGCGCAGTTGAGGCTCATTTTAGGGGATTTGACCCATTTGAAGTCTTAAAGCTTTTATCTGCGGTAAGCTCCGAGGACATAATGAATTTCATAAACGAAAATATCCTATCAGAGCGCATGGCAATATCAATCATAAATCCCCTATAGTCAATGGGAAATATACACGACTATCATATTGAATACCAATCAATTTTCAACTTTCAATTAATCAAAATGAGGTGGTATCTTGAGCAACGCAGTTATTACTTTTCCGCTATTTGGAGATGGTTTCTCCTTAGACCTCCCCCGCTACTTTACATTATTCGGCTTTGATATCTACTACTACGCTATTTTCATCACTCTCGGTTATGCCTTGGCAGGTTTCTATCTGCTACGCCGAAGTGCATTATTCGGACTCACTCGCGACAACATATACGACATAATAATCATAGCAATTCCGATGGGTCTTATCGGTGCCCGTCTCTATTTTATGCTGTTTAACTTCAGCAGTTACTTCGGTCCGGGTCAATGGGGCAATATTTTGAGATTTCGCGATGGCGGGCTTGCCATATACGGCGGCATAATTGCCTCCGGTTTGGTTTTCATCATCTACAGCCGCATTAAAAAAATCCCGCTCGGCAATCTTCTCGACGCGGCAGGGTTTGGTCTCTTTATTGGTCAAGCAGTTGGACGTTGGGGCAACTTTATAAACCGCGAAGCGTTTGGCACTATAACTGATTTACCATGGAGAATGGGTCTCACCACGCCCGCAGGCACATTCTATGTACACCCCACATTCCTCTACGAATCACTTTGGAATATAGTTGGTCTCATTATCATGCATATATTCTCTAAGAAGTCAAAAACCAAGTACCCCGGACAATATTTCCTTTTCTATGTTGCATGGTATGGCTTCGGACGTTTTTGGATAGAGGGACTCAGAGCAGACAGCTTGTTTGTCGGCAATCCGGAGCTTGGCCTTCGCGCCTCACAAGTGCTTGCAGCAATGTCATTCCTTATCGCTTTGGGCATACTCATAGGTAACCGCATATCCAAAAAAGGTGCAGTTTCTGAAACTGCTAAAAAATCTAAAAATAGCAAAAAATCTAATAAAAACGACAAAAAGCTTGATGACGATGAATCTCTCGGCGAAATCGACGGCAGTGACGACTCCACAGATGACCCCGCCGCTCTTGATGGTGCAGGAGAGAAAGATACAGAAACAGAAAATGAAGATAATCAGGAGGAAAAATAAAACATGTCAAATTATGATGATTTCAAAACGAGAGCGAAAGTGACGCTCGAATCCCTGGCAGATGCCTCTGTTGACGCCTACAAAGCCACCGAACAAAAGGCGAGAATCCTCGCAAAGAAAACCAAGCTCCGCGCAAGCATTGTCAATGACAAAGCAACCATCAGGCGCCTCAGCGTTGAAATAGGAACCGTCTACTATAAGATGTTCAAGGAAAACCCTGCCCCTGAATTTGAAAAAGCAGTCAAGGAAATAACTGAAGCCTATGAATGCATAGCCGCCAAAGAAGCCCAAATCGACGAGCTGAAAAAAAGCGGAACCGCCAGAGCTGAGCCTCCAAGGGAGAGCAGTAGCTCAGATGAAAGAAATAGCGAGAATAACGACTAGTATAAAATTATAAAAATCGCTGTACATAAAACTGTGGCAGGAGGAACATCTCCCCTGCCACAGTTTTAGTTTTTGTTATACCTTTTTATGCCGCTATTTTACAGCATAGATATAGTCATCAATGCAGTCGCCTATTTTGTCTAAGATTATATCATCTACTGCATTTTTTAATTCTCCATCGCGTACCCTTGCATACTGTAGCGGTAAAAACTGGCTCAGTATCGGCAGGGGTATTGGACTGCTCAGATTCGACACAAGAGTTTCAATTGAGTCTGCTACTGCTTGCTCCGGCAAATAGTATCTTGCGCGGTCGGAAAATCCGAATGCTCTGTTAATCTTTAACTTATGCTCATCGCCGTGATAGTGTGAGTTCCAGTTATTTGGTTTTTCGAGCATGACTGTTTCAAGCACTTCCGAGAACTTGCTCAACTCTTTGCCCTTGCCGGCAAGCAAAACTTTTTCGATGCTTTCGAGAGCAAAAAGAGCTTCCCGCAGAGCAAATGTAAGTGCAGGGCCTACTTTTAAAATGATAATCCCATCTCGCACAAGTTCCCTTAGTGACGGGCGTGGCTGGTAATCTGTGGAGTGCCCTTCAAACACTAATTTATCACTGCTCAGTACACTGCACAGCTCTTTAGCCTTTTCACTGTCATAGACATCAACATCATCTTCGCCAAACTCAACGCCCGGCTGCACAACAACCGCCACAACCCGCTCCCAAACTTCGCTCAGCCCTGCATCTTTAAATGCACTTAAAAACTCGGCTATAGTAGCTATACACTCATCTTTCCCCGTAACACTGAGCTCCTCATGTTCTTGCGCTCCGCCGGGTATCGGAACCTCACTGCCCACTATGTATATAGGTGCGACGGCATCTTTATGCTGATTTTTTCTCTCAGTAAATGCTTTTTCCGCTACAGCACAGAGCTTTGCGCCGCGTTTCGCTATGACTTCATTCGACAACGGTTTTGTCTTATCATCAGAACCAAGCCGCATACTCGTGTCAATGTGAATTTTCGTAAAGCCCGCAAGCACATAATCGTTTATAAGAGTTTCCGCATTTGCCATAGCCTCATCTTCGGGAAGTTTCGACCATGTGAGCGGTCCTAAGTGGTCACCGCCTAAAATGAGGTTTTTCGGATCAAAACCTTCGTTTTTCGCAAGCTCGTGACACCAGTTATAAAATTCCTCCGGCGTCTGCCCTGTATAACCGCCCTCTTGATTGACCTGATTCGCCGTAGCCTCAATAAGAGCAGACACACCCTCACGCTTGCACCGACGCATCACCGCCCGAAGAACATACTCATTGGCACTGCAATTAGAAAATATACCAATATGCTGTCCTGATTTATAATTTTCAATTATTGATTGAATAGGGTGCATTTTGTAAGTCTCCTCGTAAAAGATTCTTTTGCTATAAGTTAATGGACTAAGTAAGTTTTTTAAACGCTTCTATCTTCGCTGTATAATATGCATAACGCTTATCACTGTGTTTCTCAATAAGCCCTCGTTGAGCAAGATCTAGTAAAATGACTCTCACTCGTTGTGGACTTAAGTTGAGAAGCTCTGCAAAATCAGCACTTGTACCACTTGAATATTCAGCAAGATACTTCATAATCAGAGATGTTCTATCTACATTTTCTATCGCTCTTCTATCGCTTCCTATCGCTTGTCTATCGCTTGTCACAGTCGATAGCACATTGCTGTGTCTGCTTCGTTTGAATGTCACTTTGAAAAAATCATCAAGCTCAAACTCAGGTGCGGCAACATCGGCTTCTTTTGCGGCACCCCTCATCCGCTCAATGCCGGTACCCATTTGTTCAATATAGCCAATACGACATAGCATACTGGCAACGACAGAATTTCTTGCAATGCTTATTTTACCAAAATTTTTTGCCGTAATGCCTTTGCACACTCCTCCGGGGCTAGTGACTTCAACTCTATCATCATAAATTTCGACCGATATTCTCGCTCCTTTTTCATAATATAGACGATGACATGCGGCATTTATAACTGCTTCACGTAGAGCCTTTTCAGGCAGCTCCAATATATTTTCTCGTCTGGTGGTTTCAATTTTGTAACTGAGATTAAGATGCCGTTTCAAATATGTTATCGCTTCTTCAATATTACTGATTATATCGCCATTAAACTCTTTTGCGTCAATGACATATGCTTTGTCAATACCTTTGTACAATCCACAAACAATACCTGCGTGACGAAACTTCACGTCCTCGTCATTGATGCGAAAAAATAAAGCACCCGCATTAGTGAAGCACAGTGTATCGCCGTAATAATCGGCACATCCCATGTTTATCAATAGATTATCTCTATCTAAAACTTCGCTTATGTTAGCAGTTCTAATGTAAGCACTATAAGCCTTATCATTAAATTTTTCACTCAACGGTAAGTCTTTCCGAACAATCTGATCATAGTGGATGTGTTCCTCTCGTTTGAAAAATTCAATGAGGTTGCTCCGGTTTAATTTTTGAGAATTAGGCCCGGAGCGCAAATAAAATCCATTAGGACATGAATAAGGTTTGCTTGACCCTTCCGGAACAGTAATTTCTATGACTTTGCCGTGTATAGCTAAATCTACATTTAATTGAGGTTCTATTTTATTTATAGAGTCCTGTAATCTTGAGCGAGCTTCGTTGCTCACATCAGTGCCGACAACATCACCTTTATCGGTCACACCGATAAAAATGCGACCACCAGACGCATTCGCAAATGCGCAGACTTCATTCGGAATTGATTTATCTGCAGTTTCTTTGAACTCTACCGAGTAGCCCTCACCCTTGCTGAGAATGACATCAAAATCCTTAATCATATGGCATTTTCCTCTGCTTTTGTAAATAAGCTGATTATAGCATAGATTAATCGGCAAAGTCACGGTCTAATTTTAGAACCTACAAAGAAATCCAAGGATCAAGCCCATCAGGCTTGTCGGGGTCGGCGCCGGTCTCTTTAGATTTATAATATGCAATCATTTGGCACAGAATAATCAGCGGAATGCCGCGGGTTATGTGCGATAGTTCTTTGCCGAATGATGATACCTTTACGCCATCTGGGTCGCTGGGTTTATCCGAATAAACAACAACATTTGCACCTTTTGTTTTCAGGTCTTTTATGAGGTTGTTTTCAAGCTCACAGCCTGTTGCAGAAGCCACTATTACTAGCGTTTCTTTGTTAATAAGCACCATCGGCCCATGTCGAACATCAAGAACATGGTGAAAACTCGACGGTAGTTGACAGACCTCTTTGAACACAAGTGCGCCCTCTTCTGCGATGCCCTCAAGCTCCGCATCAGCCAAAACAACAGCATGTGTCCATGGCTCTTTTGCAAGTTCTTTTGAAAGTTCCTCAGCTTTGTCCATGTAGGCAGAGCCCTCTTTTATGACAATGGCTAACTCTTCGAGAACTTTTTTATTACCCGTCAGCTTTGCAGCTAAGTATGCCGCCATAAAATATGCATTGGTAACACAGCGAGTCTGGCACACACTCTCATCAAACGCCCACGGAGTAGAAAGCTCTAAGTCACTTCTCTCACCCAGCGGCGTGCCATCAGCACAAACCAAAGAAGCAACATTAAACTTGCAACCAAGCTTCTTCATGGTATCAACCGCCATAATAAGTTCGCTCGTTTTACCCGAACGTGAAATAAACACAAGTGAACTACCGTCTATCATTTTTTTATAACGCTCGGCATGTAAAAGTATATCCCCTGCGGCAAGCGCCGTAGCAGGAATATTAGTGTACATATTGGTTATCATTGCAAATGACTTTGCATTAGAATAACTGGAACCGCAACCAACATAAATCAAGCGAGTGCTACCCTTAAAAAACTCCTCAATCTCCCCCCACTTACTCTCCAAATAATCCACAGTTTTCCCAAGTGCCGAAAAAGTGTCCTGCATTTCCTTGTAAGTTAAAGCCATGATATTCCTCCTAAAGTGTTATATATTTGTCTGCACTCATTCTAGCAGATATTAAGCATCCTGAGCAAGTCAACATCGAACATAAATTATGCAGAAAAAACGTTAACTACTCCAAGGTTAGCCTGGAATGGGCTGTTTGTGGAGTCTTTTTTCGAGAACAGCGGTGTAGATCCCGATGGCTCGAAAAAAGCGGAACAAATTGCCCACTCCAGGCGGGGTTCATGCACAAAAATCATCACCAAGTCGCTTTTGCAACATAGGCAACCCCTGCTTATGCCCACGCTCAAAAGCCATGAGTAGCGCACCAAACATAGGCTCAAATTTCGGGCTTACAGGCTTTCCGTGTATAGCTTCAATGCCTGCGAAAAAATGCGGCAAAATAAGCTCTCCTGTCTTAAAGAGCCCACCTGAATATGAAACCAAAAACGGCTCATTTTCAAAATTTAAGCTACTGCGAATAGCGGCGACATGAGCGCAAAGCTCCTCAGCCGCTTTCTTATAAAGCTCTTTGGCACTCGAAGACCCCGCCAGTGCCGCCTCTTTTGCTAAAAATTGAAGAGCTGCAACCTTATCTCTGCTGACCAAATAATTGCTGTGCAGAGGCTCAATTATCTCTATATCACTGGTTAAACCAAACTCTTTCATCACAACATCATAGAGCTCATCTTTTGGCACTCTGCCGTCTGCCTGCTTTGAAAAAAGTTGCATTACTTTTTTACCAACCCAATAACATGAACCCTCATCACCGAAAAACTCACTCCAACCACCGCACCTGCACGTCTCTCCCGCTTCATTTTTGCCAAAAGCAATCGAACCCGTACCCGCAACAACGTTGACGCCCGGCATAAGCCCGAGCGAACCCGCCCAGCCGACCTCAACATCATTTGTGATGTAAACGGGAATTTCTCCAAAAATTTCCGCTACAGTAGCTCTTAGTTCACGATCGCCCGCCTCACCCTCACCAAAGCAGGGCAAGCCCATAACAACACCGGCGACGCGAGCATTCTTACCCAACGGGAAAGCATCAATAACCGCTTTAATATTACTTATAACATGATTTGTTCCGTACTCTCTCCAAGATGCACTACTCGTCAGTTCAGATAAGAGCAACGACGAATCGGCAGAAGCAACACAAACCGTAGTCTTAGTACCGCCGCCATCTACACCAACGTAATAGTCCATCTAGTTCCCCCTAACCTATCACATATTCATGAACATGATTAATCCCTGTCATTACAGCTCCGAGCATAGTTTCAGTGTGGTTTAACTCAGAAAGCACGAGCTTTGGCGCATAGGGAAAATGATTTTTCACAACTCCCTGCCAGTGATCAATAAAAAGCTTTCCGAAATTATACCCAAGTCCGCCTGCTATGATTATTATCTCAGGATTTAACACCGAGACAACATTAGCGAGCATGATTCCAAAGTTCAACGCAATCTCGTCAATCATTAGTTTTGCATAAAGATCTTCTCCATCTTTATAGTTCTGTATGAGTTTAATTATATCTTCATTAAAACTACCTGACTTGAGGTAGTGATTTATTTTACTGATTGATAGCATTAGTTCAAGCGAGCCTGTATCGTCATATTTATTTGAAATGTTAACAGGATCCGTTAGCATAAAGCCTATCTCTCCTGCAGCACCTGTTGCACCTTTATACAAATTACCGTTAAGTATATGCGCAGAACCAATACCAACACCATATGCAATATATGTGATATCCTTATAATTTACTCCCGCACCCTTCCACTGCTCACCAATCGCTCCCAGATTCACGCAGTTTTCCAGTATAACATCAGCTTCGAAAGATTCTTGCAATACATCAATAAATTCTTTACCACTAAACTTTTCGGTAAATGGAGCAAGAGAGCTGACTCCATCATAAATAATCCCCGGAATGCCTATGACTATGCATAGGATATCATCTTTTGTTTTTCCCGACTTTTCAAGAATTTCAGCTATTCTGTCATGAATCAGGGTGATTCGTTCCTGCCCTACATTTGCACTATCTGAATCATTCACTGCCTCTGTGCTTATAATTTCATTACCAAGCAAATCAGCGAGCATCATACGTATGTGAAAACGCCCCCAGTCAACCCCTATAATAAATCCTCGTTTAGAATTAAAAGCGAGCATGGTAGACTTACGCCCTATGCTGTTGTCCCCTGCGCCAACTTCCAAAATATAGTCCGCTTCAAGCAAACCCTTAGCATTGGAAGATATAGCGGGAAAACTCATGTGAAGATGCCTCGATAAGTCCGCGCGAGACATATCTCCGTTTTTACGCAGAGCATCTAGTATAAGCCGCTTATTATGTTGAGCTATGTTCTCAGGGGATTTACCGGAATCTAACATATTGCACCCTCGTTTCATTACTTATCTACCATTAATAAGTGTTAGTCATTACTTATTATATTAATATAAATTCCCGATTTTGTCAAACTAATCGCAGGAAAGGACGGTCTTTGAGCACATTGCAAAGTGCTCAAAATAAGCCAGAACCACTTTTATCTATTTTATACATTATTCATGCTGTTTATTGTGCTGTTTTCACAAATTTATGTCTCTCGCCCATTTAATTATTGCTTTTTCCTCACACTTCCTTTAAAATCTTTACTAATCTACATTAAGTAACTAAGTCGAGCATCCAAGTTGCGCAAGCTGGGTTGGACATGGGTAATGAATACAGAAAAAACTGGGAGAAAACATTGAAAATGAAGATTGAGTATCTGTGCGATAAAATGGAATATGCCGAGACCGTCACAAAATGGATTTTCGACGAATTCATCAATGGTGTAAAGCATGGTCAATCATATGAACGCATTCTGTCAGAAGTGAGTGAATGTAACAAGCATGAGTTGCCGATACGCCTGATTGCGCTGGCTGAAGATAAATGTGCAGGCACCGTATCTCTTGTTTTTAACGATTTAAACTGTAGGCAGTACACACCATGGCTTGCCGCACTTTATGTCGATAGTGCGTATAGAAACTGCGGAGTTGGCGAACAATTGGTAAGTGCTGTAATTGAGATAACGCAGCAACTGGGGTATGATAAACTGTATCTGAGAACAGAGACCGCAAGTGATTACTACAGAAAACTGGGCTGGACGTTTGTAGAAAACTGTGACGACGACCATAATCTGAAACCTGATGTTTTTTCATATAGTATTGCTAAGTAGTGTAATCCAGAGAAACTGTGGGAGGCAATAGTCACTTCCCACAGTTTCTCTGTGCATTAATAAAGCAGTAGTAACAAAAAGTAAAACAGCTTTCTTAGCCAAGTATTTTATCAATTGCCGCTAGTTCATCTTTTGTAAAGCTCATTTTGTCAAGCGATTTGACATTTTCATCAATTTGTGCGAAGCTGCTTGCACCAATTATCGCTGAAGATGAACGTTGCAACACCCACACCAACGCCATCTGCGCAAGTGATTGACCTCTTTCAGCGGCCAACTCACCCAGTGCTTTGACTTTATTGATTTTTTCGTCGGTTACACTGTCTCTTTTTAGGAAAGTTCCTTCTGTTGCAGCGCGTGAACCATCAGGAATTCCACCCAGGTACCTATTTGTCAGCAAACCTTGGGCTAGCGGACAGTAAGCAATTGAACCGATACCAAAAGAATCAAGCACATCGATTATATCCTCTGCTGAGCGGTCGAACATATTATAGTTCATCTGATGAATTAATAATGGGATGTTCCTTTGCTTGCAGGCTTCTACCATATCTTTTGTCTGTTGAGGATCATAGTTTGAAATACCGGCATACAGGGCTTTCCCCGAACGAAGTGCCAGTTCTAATGCATCAATGGTCTCGCTAATAGGGGTATCTGAATCTGGACGGTGGTGGTAGAACACATCTACATACTCAAGACCGGTCCGTTTAAGGCTCTGATCCAGAGATGATATTATATGCTTTTTAGAGCCCCATTCGCCATAAGGTCCTTCCCACATATAAAATCCGGCTTTTGAAGCTATAAATAGTTCATCACGATGTGCTAGTAGGTCTTTTTTCAATATTCGTCCAAATGTTTCCTCCGCTGAGCCGGGCAGCGGACCATAGTTGTTAGCGATGTCAAAATGAGTGATTCCTAAATCAAATGATCCCAAAATCATTTCACGGCAATTTGAATAAGGTGCATCGGTTCCAAAATTATGCCAGAGTCCCAGAGAAATGCCTGGAAGCAAAACTCCGCTGTTACCGCATCTACGATATTGCATATTATCATAACGACTCATGTTATTCCTCCCTTGTTGATTTACTATTAAAATTCGAAAAGATGTTACAGACCACTAGTTACATTCGGGGACCAATGGACCTTTCAGCTCTTCCACTACAAAAAACTTGCCGGGAAGCGTAGGCATCCAACTGCTCGGAACCCAGATGTCTGGCCCGTACTTCAGTGTAACAAAAAACGTCATTCCTTGCCAATTCATACCGCGTCCGACCACACCGTCCACACCGCCAATACAATAATCTGAGTTCAAAAAGAGTCCTGGTCCAACAGTATTTGCACGCGCGGGGATGAGCGTTACCCGGCTTCTGAAACTGATAAGCGAGTTTTGCTCGATGGTCATAGGATGCAATTGTGCTGCTATACGGTAAGGGTCTTTTTTCCAATCTTCCACACTGGCATAATCCAACGCAAAATGAGGTTCCCAGAATGCAACATGGAAGCAACGTCCTATGCCATATATTGTAATTAACTCCCCACCGTCATCTTTAATCGCTTTGATTTTATCCGGATATGTGGGTAAGTTTTCTAATGTTGCAAAGTTACGTTGTTCCTTCGGTACCGTATACTCACCAAGAGGTCCGTAGAAAGCGAGTTCCATTGCGTTTGTGAAAGCACCTGGGTCATCTCCTGGTAAAGTATTGCCGTTACTATCGCTCCACTCATCCATGTTAAATCCCCACACGTGGTCGCAACTACACTTCCAATCTCTTAAAAAATATGCTGCCCATTTATACATTCCCATAGGACCGGCAGAAAGGATTAACGCCAGTTTTTTACCTTCGTCTCTGGTGCGTTTAATGTGCTTGGCAATTTCATAGCCCATCTGCATATTGAAACTAGCCACGTCGGCGCACTCCTCTGTTACAAAATCTTTGTGCCAGTGCGGCATTCTGTCTAGTGCCCGCTCAGGCGGCGTGGCACAGCAGTCTTCAATTTTTTGTAAGTCCCACCCTTTTGGGAAGAAGTCTTCCAGCATTGAACCTGCAATTGTGTCTATCATGTTCATCGTTTATGTCCTCCATTATTATTATTCGTTGACCAAGCATAAAAAGATATAATTCATTATTATGCCAAGTTCATTCTGTGCCTATACACTTTCTTCTATAAAACGATTGTCGGAATTATCCCAATACCCCATGTATGTCCGACTGTTGTGTCCGTCAAAGTTTAGCTGATACATACGGAATGTAACCAAAATATCTTTTGGTTGCCACTGTTCTTCAAACGAGTAACGGTAAGTCATTCCAATATTTTTCATCACATTTCCGCTTCTTGGGTTTTTTACGTCATGTGTTGCGGTGATGTGTGGAATATCTGATTTTTTCAGCTGCTCAACTATCGCTTTGCAGGCTTCCGTAATTATCCCTTTATACCAACATTCTTGTTTTAATCCATAACCAAGATCGTAGCTATCACCACTGCCAACGTGGACATAACCTACAGGAATATTGTCGGATTGCAGACAAACCGCATATCTATATCCGAATGGCAGTCTATAGGCTTCGGCGTACCTTTCTTCAAAGAATGCCGAAGCCTCTTTCAATGATTTTAAGGGATACCACGGCAAGTACGTATTTACATACTCATCGCCGTAAATGTTTAGTAAGGCTTCCGTATCACTAGGATTGAACTTCCTCAATATCAGCCTTTCCGTTTCAAGTGTGGGTGTGTTCATCGGTAATGCGCGTCGGCTTCCTTATTCCAAGGTTGCGCTAACAATTCATCAATTAAATTTTTAGCTTGTTCGTACGATCTGGTACGATTGTCGTGCATAAGTTCAAGTACAAGCACACTGCGATCTCCGTTGCGATACGCTTCATGAAGATTGTTCATAGTACGCATACGTGGATAAATTACGTTATCCATTATTCTGCGGGGTAGCGGATCCATTTTTATTCCTTGCACACCGCGTGCGCTCGAAACAGCCGGTATTTCCACCATCACATCATCAGGGATTCCCGGGATGCAGCCATTGTTCGGAATATTAAGTATAAAGCGCTCATATGTGTCGGTGACGACTGAGTTGATAAATGGTATGTGCAGCTCACCACTTTTTTCTAACGGCGAGAGTTCTGTTATGGGTTTACCCGTACTAAGTACGTCTTTTATGGCATCACGGTAAACGGTTTTATCGTTGATATAGCCCGCCCAACATACTTCAGAGTCAAAACCACCATTAGGGCCGTACCATTTTTCTTTAGTTGCAAAATCTGTGTGGTGCCACCAAGGCGTGGCGGAACGCACTGCATCACCTATAGGCAATAGACCATATATCCGATAGAAATCAATCGCTCCCGGTGACAACTCTTCCGGAACAGCACCGTAATTGTTGGTACTTTCAAGATATGCCGGACTTTTCCAATAAGCTTCGCTTTCCTCTGCTATCCATTTGTCAAGCAGTGGATATGCATCTTTTCCTTCATAACGAAAATCGGTCAGCATATTGTAGTGATTAAAGCCAATAATCTCGGCAGACATTTTGTCTTTGTCCAAGCCCATTATTTTTGCAACATTGTATGCCAGGAAGTGTCCATGGCATACTCCGACTGTTTTAACATCTGTATAGCGTGTCAAGTAATTTGTTCCGTCAAAAACTGGGTTTGCTGTTTGAACAAGCCATGCGTCAGGACAAAGTTCCATCATATCATTCGCTACATCTTCCAGGAATTTTATTTGAAGATAAGCCCCAACTCCACCGAAGTAGCAACTCACCCTGTCACCTATCCCTCTGTAGTAACCGTGTGATTGAGCAATCTTTCGCTCAGCTTCCAGTGGTTCATATCCCCCAATCTTCACAGCGCATATGACAAATCCGGCACCATCCAAAGCATCACGCCTATCGAGATATGCTTCAACCTTGATTGACGTTCCGGCTTCGCGATTGTAGCTCTCGGCGATTTCTTTTGCCTCTTTTAGCCTTCCTTCATCAATATCAACAAGGCGCAATGTGCTTCCCGAAAGTGTTTCTGTCAAAATAAGATCCTTGAGCAGAGCTATCGTAAACGACGCTCCGCCAGCTCCAAGTAAAACTATTGTTTGTTCCATTAAACTATACCCCTTCTTATAATTTTTTATCTAACCTTTTATTCCCGTAATCGCAATACCTTCAACGAATTGCTTCTGGAATAGGATAAATATGATAATCATAGGTGTTGTTGCGAGTAATGAAGCTGCCATTAACCAGTTGTTGCGCGTTACATGTTGTCCTAACAATGTGGCAATACCGACAGAAAGAACTCGCACAGACTCACGATTTGCCATAACGAGCGGCCACATAAACTCATTCCACGCCCAAAGAACTGTAAGTACGCCCAATGCCGAAAGTGCTGCCTTACTTAAAGGAAGAAAAATCTGTGCGTATATACGGAATTTAGAAGCACCGTCTATGGTGGCTGCTTCTTCCAGATCTTTAGGGAGCGTTAAAAAGTACTGGCGCAGGAAAAAAGTGCCGAACACGCTGAAAAAGTGAGGAATCGTAAGAGCATACAGAGTATTTATCCATCCAAAGTTCGACAGTAGTATAAATGATGGAATTAAAGTCATTTGAGTTGGAATCATCATCATACTAAGCAAGACTATGAAAATTACATTACGCCCTGGAAACTCAATTCGTGCAAATCCATAAGCCGCCATGGAGCAAAACAGTAACTGCATGACTGTAACCGTGACGGCTACGGTAATTGTGTTCGCAAAGAATCTGAGGAAGTTCATCCGACCCAGTACTTCTTGAAAATTTTCCAAAGATCTGCTCAGCGAAAAAACACCGTCCTCAACAAACAAACCGCGCGGAATCCATTGTATGGGAATAGCCATTGACTCTTGAAATGTTTGAAACGCTGTCAGAATCATCCACAAAAAAGGCGCAAGCATGATAACAGATCCGAGTGCTAACAACAACGTTATAAAAGTGCTGTTGGCATTAAATTTTACTTTTTTCGCCTCCAAGATTACACACCCCATTCATTCTTGATAATTATTTTTTTATTAGTTTTTTGACTTTTAGTTGTAAAAAACAACTTTCTTTTGCATAAAGAACTGAAACCCTGTGAATACAAGAATAAAGAAGAACAGGACAACAGCTTGAGCTGCAGCATAGCCCATTTGGTTAAAGAAGAAGCCCCGTTCGAATATTCCGTAAACCACTGAACGGACAGCAAAATCTACTGGACCTCGGGCTATTTGTGTTGCTCCGGAAATAATATATATTATATCAAAAACTCTAAATGCGCCAATAAACGATGTGACAAAAAGGAAAAAGATAGAGGGTGAAAGCAGTGGCAACGTAATGTAATAAAATTTACTCCAAGCCGTCGCTCCGTCAATATCGGCGGCCTCATAGTACGTGGTTGAAATAGACTGAAGCCCTGCCAATAAAATGATTATAGCGAATGCCAGCCCTCCCCAGATAGCGACAATAACGACTGCTGGCATAATCCAGTTTGGATCGGCAAGCCATTGAGGGTTAAGTCCGAAAGGACGGAGAATAACATTAACCAGACCAAGCTCAGAGTGTAAAAGATAACGCCATACAGTAGCCACGGCAACAGGCATCGTGACAATAGGAAGAAAATAGATGACCCGGAAGAAAGTACGCGCAGGTATCTTAGAGTTTAAAAAAACTGCAAGAACGATTGCTATGGCGATTGTCGCGGGTACCACACTGAGAGAGTAGACTATCGTGTTCCTAAACTCTTGTATTACAACATGATCGTTAGCCAGATTAATAAAGTTTTCAAATCCAATAAAAGACGGTTGTGCTCTTAGTCCATCCCAATCAGTAAGAGACATGTAAAATGCGAAAATTGTCGGCCCTATAGCAAACAACAGTACACCAAGAGACATTGGTGCTATAAAAAAATAGCCCCACATCCACGAATTTCTTTTATGTGGACTTAAACGTTTCTTAACTACAGCGTCTTTTGCAGCTGTAATAGCTTCAGACATTATATAACCACTCCTTTTCTCTAGAAAACTTGCTTGTTATTTTCCCTGTAGGCTTCTAATCATAAAATAAAAACAATATGACCATGCGATGCATTCCGATATGAACAATATCGGAATGCATCATATTAAACCAGTTAATTGCCTGCCGCAATAGCTGCCGTTTCCTCAGTTACCCTTCTTAAAGCCGTGGCAATATCTTCCGTCCGCAACCAGATATTCTGCAAAGCATCATCAAACACGGCAGTTTGCTCAGGAGCAGCTACTGACGGAATTTGGTTCGGTGTTGCAAAATCTACAGCATCGATGAAAACTTGTAGGTTTAACCCTGGGAAGTTATTCACCCAGTAATGCTGTGTTCCAACGATAGCAGGAATTGCAAACATTGCCTGAGCAGGAGCAGATTCTTCCATCGTGAAGAGCCTAATCACTTCCCATGCCGCGTCCTTATTCTCAGACCTCGGGTTCATTGAAATCGCAACAGTACTTATGATGCTTGCAGGTTGTCTTGAAACCGGCAGTGCCGCAACACCTAAATCAGATCCCAGTGTTTCGTAGAACCAACCCACATTCCATGCTCCGGTTGAAATCATAGCTATGTTTCCAGCTAAAAACTGTGAAACTGGATCAGTCTCTATTTGCGAAGGTCCGTCAGGAGAGAACCCATGCACATACATGGCATCATACAACCACTGAACGGCTTCAATATTTTCTGGACTATACAAATCAAAAAAGGTGCCGTCAGAACTGAGTATAGTTCCTCCGTTTGAAAGCATCCATGGATAGACTTGCCCATGTAGCCAAGCTTGGGCAATAAATCCAAAAGTAGATCCCTCAGTTAACGCTATTGATACATCTCTCAAATTGTCCATTGTCCAGTTGTCTGTTGGAGTATCTACACCTTGAGCCTCAAATATAGCTCTGTTGTAGAAGAGTGCAACCGTATCAAAGTCTTTTGGTATCGCATAGATAACATCATCAAAAGTAAACATATCCACTGCGCCTTGCGGGAAAATTGACATGTCAATTCCATCGCGCTCAATAAAGTAATCCAATGGTTCCATCAGCCCTGCAGGGACGAACTCAACAGAGTTAACCGGATGTGACCAGAACACATCAGGCTCATTTGATGATGCCAACGCAATCTGTATTGCCGGCCAGTATTGCCCCCAAGGTATTTGTGTCAACTCCACATTGACATTTGGGGCTGTGTCGTCTAATAGTGCCATAATGTTCTCCATTGCAGGGGTCTGATTTCCATCCCAAAAGAACACAGTTATGTTCCCACTTGGTCCATCAGCATCTGCCGATGTATCACCATTTCCGCAGGCAACCAGTACCACAGTCGTTAAGAGAAGCGCACAGATAATCAAGATCACTCTTTTCACAGTTAATAATCCTCCTAAAATTATTCAAGATATTTGTTGATTAACAGTTAAAATATTGCATTTAAATTTTGCGTTTGCAGATTTTGACTTTCATTATAACGTCAAAATTTGTCCAACTCGATTTGCCTTCTAACTAACTCTCCTTTCGCACAAGATATATATTTGTTGACTCTGATTTTAACGTTTACACTTGATAGATATTAATGTAGTCTTAATTTACCATCCCTAAAGCATCCAAAACTTTGCGCACAGACACCCACTAACTCTCTTTCAGCATCAAAATTTTCAAAAACACCACATTACTTAGTTTCGCTTAATTAATATTATAACTACTTCTATGCAAAAAAGCAACATAAATTATTAAAAGCAGAAATTATTGTACTTATTTACTAAAGTGAATTTACTAACACTACTATTTCAGTGCACTCTTAGTGCAATATATATAAACGTAATTGCCTTTTCTATTCACATAACGGTGTGCAGCTCGACGGAAAAATATGCAAAATATTTTGTTTATTTTGCATATTTTTATTCATATAACTTTGTTGTATTTAGACAAATATGCAGTTTCTCCTCATTAATTTGTTGCTTTTCACTCGCACTTCCTTTAATATACTTAGTTAAGTAACTTAAGCAACTCAGTCACACTCTCGGCATAGTAGCATCACATCAACATTATTTTATGATGGAGGAAACCAAGTTTGAAAAAGAAATTCACCTTTATCGGCGCAGGTTCTTTAGGCTTCACACGAGGTCTTGCCAGAGATATTTTGAGCTTTGAGTCTTTTCGGGATTGTGAAATCCACCTTATGGATATCCATGAGGGTCGTCTCGGTTATGCCGCAAAAGCGATAGAAAAACTTATCAAAGCAGGAAACTACTCCGCCACCGTACACCCGACAACAGACAGAAAAAAAGCTCTCGAAGGAGCCGATGGAGTTCTCATCACCATACTGCAAGGTGGTGTAGATGTCTGGCGGCATGATATCGAGATACCTAAAAAATACGGCGTAGACATCAATGTCGGCGACACTCGCGGGCCGTCAGGAGTTATGCGATTCTTACGCACCGCGCCTGTAATGCTCGATATTATGAATGACGTACAGAAACTGTGCCCAAATGCAACAGTTCTCAATTACACAAACCCGATGGGAATGCTGTGCGGATATTTACAACGCATGGGGCATTCCAACGTGACGGGGCTCTGCCACAGCGTTCAAGGCACAGCGCACATGCTCGCAAGGTGGATTGGCGCTAAAAACGATGAAATTTCTTACACTTGTGCAGGCATAAATCACACTGCATTTTACCTCGACTTCAAGTGGAACAACAAAGATGCATACCCGCTCATCTTGGATAAAGTAAAAAATGACAAAGAAGTGTCAAACGAAGAACAAGTACGCAATGAGATGTACTTACAGCTGGGCTACTATCCGACGGAAAGTTCCGGACACAACTCTGAATATCTGCCATGGTTTAGAAAACGTGCCGACCTCATAGAAAAGTATTGCACCCACGGAACAGGTTGGAACCCCGGTCATCACGCATATATTTTAAATGAATATCTTGCCGCAGAAGAATCCTGGGAATCACGCTTTAAAGAGTTCTTAGAGGAAGATGAGGTTGACCTAAGCGGCGGCGAAGAATATGCTTCCAACATCTTTAATGCCCTATTCGGTGACGGTACGCCATTTGTATTCAACGGCAACCACCTAAATCACGGCATAATCACAAATATGCAACCAAACGCCTGTGTTGAAACACCTGTGCTAGCATCAAAAGAGGGATTACAGCCAATTCACGTAGGTCACTTGCCCGACAACCTCGCAATCTTGGTAGATTTATCCGCCCGCATTGAAGAGATGGCAGTCAATGCCGCAATAGAGGGCGATCCATGGAAGGTTTTCCAAGCAAACCTATTCGACCCACTGACAAGCGCAGTACTGTCAATGGAAGAAATCAAAACAATGACACAAGAAATGCTGGATAAGAATAAGGATTTTCTCGGCTACTTCAAATCCACCAAAATATAGATTATGAGTTTTACGCAATATTAGCAGAGGCAGGGCAGTTTGCTCCGTTTTTTGCGAGAACAGCGGTGTAGATCCCGATGGCTCGCAAAAAGCGGAACAAATTGCTCTGCCTCTGTGGGAGTTAAGCGCTTACGCAAATCCGAATACGCTATCGATACTCTTCCCAAATATCCTTGAGCGTATTTGATGTTTTTATAGCTTCGTCAAAATTTAATGTTTCTATTTGCCGTACTAAAACTGCCGTTTCGGTGATTTTATTTAAATCATCAACCAGTTTCAGACATGAGGCATTTCCGTCCTCCATAAGAGGAATAAGTTCACCCAGTAGCGCAAGCCCTTTTTCGATGTCCTGCCTTGTATCCGGTGCCGTGCCGGTACCGGGAGTAATTCGTTTGAGCACAGACTCAAGTTCGGTCATAAATGCAGTTAGCTGAACTTCCGTTGGTTCTTTTCCTTCTCTTATTGAAAGCTCTACATCTCGTGCTACTGACGACAACTCCGGTTCTTGTATCAGCCCGGCTGAGCCTTTGATGGTGTGTGCCAAGCGCATCGCAGTTTCATTGTCTTTTTCGTCAAGTGCTTTAAGGACACTCTTATATGTGTTTTTATGACTTCGCGCAAAATCAACCCGCAATTTTTCTAAGAGCTCCGGGCTTTGTTGATACTCTTCAATGCCGATTTCATCTCTTTTTACGGGGATACTTTCAATCATTGTCTCAATTGTCTTTTTAGCCTCTTCCGGATACTTATCTCTTATAAATTTGGTGAGTACATCATTCAAAGGCTTCGCCAGTATAGGTTTTGACAAAAATGCGTCAAAACCATGCTTCATGAGTTCCTCTACCTGCCCTATCATGGCGTTGGCTGTCAGTGCCACTATCGGTGCAATATAGCCGAGTTCTCGAAGTTTTTTTAGTGCCTCAACACCATCCATTCCGGGCATCATATAGTCCATGAAAATAATGTCGTACACCTTGCCGTGGCTCACCTTTTCTATAGCCTCATATCCACTTTCACAGGAGTCAATATCTATGTCGTAAAATTCAAGCAGACCTCTTGCCACATACCTGTTTGATTCCACATCGTCCACGATGAGCACCTTGCCGTATGGCATTGATTCCGGTACAAATGTTACACTTTTTGCGGCTCTTTGGGCATTTGACTCAAATCTCTCCAATTGCAAAGCTCGCTCTTTACCTACAGTTTTCTCAGATACAATCTTTTGCGGTATGCTGACAACCACTACTGTCCCGATGCCCGGTTCACTCTTTACATCTATATCGGCATCCATGATTTTCACCAGATTGTAGGCAATCGGCATACCTAATCCCACCCCGGCAACATGCATATACTCCTCATCGTGAAATCGCGAGAAATCGTTAAAAAGCTCATTTAACTGTTTTTCAGTCATGCCAATCCCTGTATCGGCTACGGTAAGTACCAACTTAATGTAGTCACCTTTTTCATCTTCCTCACACGCAGCAGTGAAACTTACCGAACCGGCGATGGTATATTTAAAAGCATTTGATAGTATATTATTTACCACCTGCTCAATGCGGACAATATCACCCAAAAGTGATGCAGGCAAGTTTTCAGCCACACTTACATAAAATTTGATGTTTTTGTTCCCGACATTTATGTTGTATGTACTCGTCAAATCGGCAATCAAGGTTGTCACCTCATATTGTTCGCAGAGCAGTTCCGTCTTTCCTGCCTCTATCTTTGAAAGATCCAAAATATCATTAATTATGTGAAGCAATGCAGCCGATGCGTCATGAATTCTGGAAAATGACTTTTCAAAATGGTCAGGAATCCTGGGGTTCTGGAGTTCAATTTCAGAAATACCGAGAACCGCTGTGATTGGCGTGCGGATTTCATGGCTCATCTTTGCCAGAAATCTACTTTTTGCCTTGTTACTCTCCTCAGCGACCACAACACGTTGCATTTCCTGGTAAGCTGTTTCGAGTTTTGCAATCATCTCATTTTGTTCTCTCAAATCACGAACATATGTCATTACCACATTTTTTCCAAGCAAATTCACTCTTTCAAGATTTACATGGCACGGTATGGGAGTTCCGTCCAAAGTCTGGTGCATCCATTCAAATTGCATAGAACCCTCAGCTAAAGCTTTGTCAAGCACCTGCGGAACTTTAACTCTACTTGGAGTCCCATCAGGCTGATATTCCGGGCAGAGGTCGAAAAAACGGTTTATGTAGGTGTCTATGTCTGTGAGGTCAAACATATGCGCAGCCGCCGAATTTGCCTCTATAACCCTATAGTTTTCATCATAAATACAGCAGAGTATCGGCGATGCATCAAGCATTGCTTTTAATCTTTGACGCATGGCGACTTCAGAATCTGCCAGAGAGTTTTTCATGAAATATACACAGTTGTCGTGGTGATTTATGCCAATGGCAATCGCCTCTGCCATATTGATGCAACTTTTATAACCACATGCAGAGCAATCGATGTGCTTGTCGTCCTCTGTCAGTTTAAAGAGTTTTTCTCTAAAAATGGTTTCTATTTCTTCTTGGCTTGCGACACTTCGTTTAACGAAAGTTTCGGTCTCATATTCACATAAAAAATCCTCAAGAACCAAATCCTTAAAATGCTCATTAAGCGCAGAAAATCGGTCTGAATGTGTTTCGAAGAAATGTTCACTTTCTTCTCTTTCACTATCCAGTTTTTTCTTTCGAGTCAATACGAATTGATGTGCAGCAGAGTAGTCGCCGTTCTGCCTGAATGCCGTAGCAGTGCCGTATGTACACCCCAAGTCACAGTTGAGCACATCAATCAGTGCAGGCATTGTCTCGTCCATGTTTTGTGTGCGTTCGGCAAGTGTTTTTAGGTATGAATAGGCTTTTCTCTCACCTTCGATTTGGAGTATTCCCACACTGCGGCCCAGATAATACTCCATATTTTCCTTGAACCCTCCCGGCTGAGGATAAAATATGCCCAGCCCGGCACCTTTTTCATCTTCAACACATGGGTAACTTTCAAGGTTCACACCTTGATCTTTTATATGCTGCATAAGAGTTGCGAAAGTGATGTTGTGGCTTATCAAACCGAGGCCTCTTTTTGACTGAATTTCGTCCTTTTTTGCTACACATGGACTTAAAAATGCCAGTTCGTCTGTAATTCCTCCGTAGCGCTTGAGGTATATCGCTGTGGACATAAGCGGACTTTGCACAGGCATGAGGTTGGGCAGTAGTTCAGGGAGATGCCTTTCGATGTACCTCACGATTGACGGGCAGGGCTGTGATATGTAAGTTGTTGGTAAATGAGTTGGTGTATTATTGTTTGTCAGATAGTTTAAACAACTCCACGTTGTGATATCCGCTCCAATTCCTACCGAATAAAAAGTCTTAACTCCAAGGCTTTTGAGATAACCCAGAATTTTCGAATAATCCTCCGGATAGTTCAAATAAAAAGAGGGTGCTACTAAAACAGAAACTGTTTTACCGCACTTCAAATCAGCTAAAAATTCGTTTAAATCATCCTTGTAGTGCCTTACGCCGTGTATACACGTGTCCATGCATTTACCACAAAATGTACACTCATTTTCATCAACACATTTTTTATAGTTTCCGTTATCATCAATTACTGATACATTTGACCTGAGTATAGGGCATTCATGTATGCACTTATTGCAATCAATACAACCTTCTTCATCTGTGTATATCAAACCGTTATTGTAGTCCGCCATTTTCAAGGACATCTGTAAAATCCTCCCCATTGCCTTGCATACATTTTCACCATATTTCGGGCGCCATCATTATATATTGTGCGAGGTATAATGTCAACTCTCTGCATCGAAAATCTCCCCATTGTAAATCAAAGCAAACCGTGGTACAATTGTCCCGTTGTAATAAATTTCACATATTATGAAAGGAACATAAAACATGCTCGACCCTAGAGAATATAAAGATTGGCAAATCGCCGAAGAAGCAGAAAAGACACTGCCGGGCGTTGAACATTTTCGTGAATCGATGGGGTTATTGCCCGATGAGATAATCCCCTACGGCAAGACCCCGAAGCTCGATTTCATCAAGATAATGAACCGTCTCAAAGATAAACCCGACGGCAAGTTTATAGAAGTTACAGCCATAACTCCCACCCCACTTGGTGAGGGCAAGTCCACAACATCTCTCGGACTGATTCAAGGTCTCGGCAAAATCGGAAAAAACGTCGGCGGTTGCCTTCGTCAACCCTCCGGCGGACCGACAATGAACGTCAAAGGTACCGCGGCGGGTGGTGGCAATGCCCTGCTCATACCCATGACAGAATTCTCGCTCGGTCTGACAGGTGACATAAACGACATCATGAACGCTCATAACCTTGCAATGGTCGCGCTGAACGCTCGTATGCAACATGAGCGCAACTATGACGATGCACGTCTCGAGGAAATCGGGTTAAAACGCCTCGACATCGACCCTGAACGCATCGAACTTGGCTGGGTTATTGACTTCTGCGCACAAGGGCTCAGAAACATCCGCATCGGCATGGGTGAGGGTGAGAGAAACGGCTTTGAAGTGGATTCAAAATTCGGCATTGCAGTAGGCAGTGAGCTTATGGCTATCCTCTCTGTCGCCACCGATCTCAAAGATTTGCGGGAGCGTATCGGCAAAATAATCGTCGCTTATAACAAAAAAGGCGAACCCGTGACAACAGCTGACTTAGAAGTAGACGGTGCAATGACCGCATGGATGCGAAACACCATTAACCCAACGCTCTGCTACACCGTTGAGCATCAACCCTGCCTTATCCACGCAGGCCCGTTTGCCAACATCGCCATCGGTCAGTCGTCCGTTATAGGAGACAGGCTCGCGCTTAAGCTTTTCGATTATCACATAACCGAGTCAGGTTTTGCCGCAGACATAGGCTTTGAAAAATTCTGGAATGTCAAGTGTCGCTTGTCGGGTCTAAAACCTCATGTCTCCGTTGTTGTCGCTACGATACGCGCATTAAAAATGCACGGCGGCGGCCCTGCTGTTGCTCCCGGTAAACCTCTGCCGAGTGAATATACAGAGGAAAACCTTGAGCTTCTCGAAAAAGGCTGTGACAACCTTTTCTTCCACGTGAATAATGTCAAAAAATCAGGTATTACCCCTGTTGTTTGCATAAACAAGTTCCACACAGATTCAGACGCAGAAGTTGCGCTGATAAGAAAGCTCTGCGCAGAGCAAGGTGTGCGTTGTGCGCTCAGTGAACACTGGCAATACGGTGGTGATGGTGCGGTTGAGCTCGCAGAGCTTGTCGTTGAGGCTTGCAATGAGCCAACTGAACTGAAGTACCTATACGACTTATCTATGCCTCTTCGCAAGCGTGTTGAGCTGATTGCCACAGAGATTTACGGCGCAGATGGAGTTGACTGGTCCCCGCTCGCCACCGAAAAGGCGGAGCGTTTTGAAAGCGACACACATTATGCAGATTACTGCACCATGATGGTCAAAACCCATCTCTCATTATCACACGAGCCTGCAAAAAAAGGCGTACCAAAAGGTTGGAGGCTCCCAATCCGCGACATACTGGTCTACGGCGGCGCAAAGTTCCTCTGCCCAATGGCAGGCACAATAAGCATGATGCCCGGCACCGGCTCGAACCCCGCATATCGCCGCATAGATGTAGACACAGAAACAGGCGCCGTTTCCGGATTGTTTTAGTTTTATAAAATTTATGAACTTTTTCTGAATAAAATCTTGCAATATACACCATGTTGTGATAACTTAGTATTGGCTTTCACGGTAGCTAAAATTTTACATGTTACAGAGGAGTATTAATTATGCAAAAATTTGGAGTTAGAACCATCGTAGCCATTGGTATTGGTGCCGCTTTATTCTTCGTGTTGGCAAGGTTTGCCTCAATCCCCGTATTCGCAAACACAACATTTACCTTCCAGTATGCAATACTAGCCTTTTTTGCAGTACTATTTGGACCAATTGCAGGTTTATTAATCGGATTGGTCGGGCATATCCTCACAGATTTAGCATTCGGCTGGGGACTCTGGTGGAGTTGGATAATTGTCTCAGGCGTAATAGGATTTGCATTCGGATTTGTGATGAAAGGTGTTAATATTGACGACGGAGCTTTTGTCAGCAAAAGAGGGATCCTGCAATTTATAATCGGTACTGTTCTCATGAACCTCGTCGCATGGGGCGGACTTGCGCCTACTCTCGACATACTCATCTATGCAGAACCCGTCAACAGAGTATTCACACAAGGGCTGTTTGCTTTCACAGGTAACGCAATTACCACCGCTGTTGTAGGTACTCTTCTATTACTGGCATATTTCAAAGCCAGACCTGCAAAGGGAAGTCTTACGAAAGAAGATTAGTAACTTTAAATGCAAAAACCAATTATACTGTTTAAGGATTTTACATTTCAATATCACGCACAGGCGGAACCATCATTATATGATATAAATTTGGCTATATACCCCGGCGAGAAGATTTTAATAGCAGGACCATCGGGTAGCGGAAAAAGCACTTTAGCCAACTGTATCAACGGTCTCATTCCTTTTAACTATAGAGGTAGTATAACGGGACACGTGGAAGTTAATTCTGTCGAAACAAGCAAGCAAAACGTGTTTGAATTATCAAAAATAGTTGGAACTGTTTTACAGGACACAGATGGTCAGTTTGTCGGTTTGACTACCGGTGAAGATATTGCATTTTCTCTCGAAAACAACTGTGTACCTAAAGATGAAATGCTTCCGCTTGTGAAATCCGCAGCAAATTTGACAGGCATGGGGGACGCATTCCTTGATGCGTCCCCTTTCGACTTATCCGGCGGACAAAAGCAGAGGGTCAGTATGTCCGGAGTTTTGGTAGAAGATGTTCAAATACTGCTTTTTGACGAACCTTTAGCAAGTCTCGATCCTGCTACGGGTAAATTAGCCGTGGAGCTGATTGACAAAATAAAAAAAGATACTGACACAACTGTCGTAATTATCGAGCACAGAATAGAAGATGTGCTTTTTCGGGCTGTTGACCGTGTGATTGTTATGCAAGATGGGCGGATTGTTGCGGATAGCCCTACAGATGAATTGCTATCAACTGACTTTCTACGAGACACGGGTCTGCGAGAACCTCTCTATGTAGCCGCTATGAAATATGCCGGCGTGAAAATTACACCTGCACACCACTCTTCACAAATCGACACCTTAAGGCTCCAAGAAGGCGACAAATCTTCTATAAACCAATGGTACAATGAGTCCGCAAAAACAACAAAGCAATCATCTGAAACAGAATTGATTCGCATACAGGATTTATCGTTTACATATGAAGCAAGAGATACACCTGCATTATCCGGAGTTAACTTCACAATAGATGAAGGCGAAATGACCGCAATTGTAGGCACGAACGGTGCAGGGAAAAGCACCCTTGCCAAACTGATTTGCGGATTTGAAACACCATCGTCGGGAAGCATTTCACTTAGAAAAAAAGACATCACAGAAAACAGCATAGCATCACGCGCAGAGCATATAGGATATGTTATGCAAAACCCCAACCAAATGATTTGCAAACCATTTATATCTGAAGAAGTGGGGTTGGGGCTTTTTAATCGTGGTGTTTCGGAAAATGAAATTAATGAGCGAGTTGAGGCTACTTTGGAAATTTGCGGATTACGTCAGTTTCGTAAATGGCCTATTTCTGCGCTTAGTTATGGTCAGAAAAAGAGAGTTACAATAGCCTCCGTTTTGATTTTAGAGCCTGATATAATCATCCTTGACGAGCCCACAGCAGGTCAAGATTACCGTCATTATACAGAAATTATGGAATTTCTGAGAACACTGCAAAAGCGTGGCATAACAGTATTGCTGATTACCCACGATATGCATTTGATGCTCGAATACGCACCGAGAGCTTTAGTTTTTTCTGAGGGAAAACTCCTTGCGGATATGTCGTCATCTGAGTTGCTTTGCAATCCGGAACTATCGGAAAAGGCAAGCCTTAAAGAGACAAGTCTTTTTCATCTTGCTGAAAAATGCAATATCGCAGATCCTGCGGCATTTACCAAATGCTTTGTAGATTTTGAGGAAAGGACACGAAATAATGCGTAGCAAAGGACTCAGCTATGTAGATAAAGATACGGTTGTCCATCGCCTGACCGGCTCAGCAAAGCTCCTTATGGTGCTGTTTGCAAGCCTTGCAGCAATGATTACTTTTGATACACGATTACTTATTGTCATCGTGGTTTTGTCCTGTATGATGTTTGTTCTTGCAAAAGTACCTGTGCGTGATATGAAGCTTATAATCACTGTTATAGGAATTATAATGTTTATGAATATCGTACTGACCTTTTTGTTTTCACCCGAAGAAGGTGTGCGCATCTATGGTACCCGCACAGAAATAGTTCATTTAATTGGCAGATATTATCTTACGCAAGAGCAACTGTTTTACCAAGCAAATCTCGCCATAAAATATCTGGCTATCCTGCCTCTTGCTTTGATTTTTTTCGTAACCACTGAACCAAGCGAATTTGCCGCATCTCTCAACTCGGTCGGAGTCAACTACAAAGTAGCCTACTCGGTAACGCTTGCACTGCGCTATATCCCCACCATACAACGAGAGTATAGAGACATAAGCCAAGCGCAACAGGCTCGCGGCACAGACATTTCAAAAAATGTAAAGTTACGCAAACGCATTAAGGGCATGGTTACAATTTTATTTCCGCTAATAGTCACCAGCATTGACAGAATCGACAGAATCTCAAATGCCATGGAGCTTAGGAGTTTCGGAAAGAACAAAAAACGCACATGGTATCGCTATCGCCCGTTTAAGGCTATGGATTATATAGTTATAATTGTAAGCGGAGCTTTAATCATTGCGGCAATAGTCATGGCCTTTGTAAACAACGGAAGATTTTTAAATCCATTTGTTTAGTAATTTTTAGATATGACTTATGACAGGAAAGGAATGGTTTTTATCATGCAATTTATCGACAAGCCTATGACCGAATTTGTCAGTGAGCTTTCATCTAAAGCTGCTGTTCCCGGCGGTGGCGGTGCATCTGCACTGGTTGGCGCTGTGGGCATGGCTCTGGGTTCAATGGTTGGTAATCTCACTCTAGGCAAGAAAAAATTTGCCGATGTGGAAGATGACATCAAAGCTCTAATGGAAAAAGCAGACGCCTTACAAACTGAACTGTTGCGTTTAGTCGATGAGGATGCGGTAGTATTTGAGCCACTCTCAAAAGCCTATGGCATACCCAAAGACGACCCTACAAGAGAAGCTGTCATGGAAGATGCCCTGAAACTAGCAACATCTGTCCCACTAGACATCATGCGCCTCAGTGCAAGAGCAATCGAACTTTTAGATGAGTTTGCCCAAAAAGGCAGTCGCCTAGCTCTAAGCGACGCCGCAGTCGGCGCCGCCTTCAACAGAGCGGCAATCCAAGGCGCAAGCTTTAACGTATTCATCAACACAAAATACATGACAAACCGCGACTACGCAAAAAGCGTAGAAGCAGAAGCAGACGCGATCTTAGCAAAATACTGTCCAATAGCAGATGATATTCTAAAAAATGTAACAACCGCCCTACGTCAATCGTAAGGCATGCACAGGATAGCAGAGGTCAGGCTGTTTGCGAAATTATTTGCGAGAACAGCGGTTATGCGGCGCAAGCGGCAAGAGCGGCAAGAGCGGCAAGAGCGGGCGAGACGGTCGCCCCTACAGCAAATAATTTCGTAAATAGCCTGACCTCTGCGGGAAGCTATAGTAAAATCAGGAGGATTAGTTTGAACAAGTTCAAACTAACGGGGGAATGTGCGATTTGCTCCCCCTGCGGGGAACCGCAAATGATGCACAAAAAAATCCATGCCTTTTCATGGACTATTTGTGCCTAAAGATTACTGAAAGGAATGGATTTTTATGGCAAAATTATTAAAAGGTGCAGATGTCGTCAGTGCTCTTGGTGAGAAGATGAAATCCGATGTGGAAAATCTCAAGCAAAAGGGTGTCTCCCCTACTCTTGCCACACTCAGAGTTGGCGAGAGGGCTGATGATATTTCCTATGAGAAATCTGCAATAAAAAGATGCGACAGCGTTGGTGTCGCAGTGAAAAGCGTTGTTTTCCCTGAAGATGTATCACAGGCTGAATTACTTAAGTGCGTCCATGAACTAAACGACAACAATGAAATCCATGGTGTTTTAATGTTTCGCCCACTGCCAAAGCATATCTGTGAAGATACGCTCCGTAATGCACTAAGCCCCGAAAAAGACATTGACGGCATAACAGACGGCTCTCTTGCCGGAGTCTTTGCAGGTAACAGCAATGGCTTTGCACCATGTACGGCTCAGGCGTGTATCGAAATATTAGATTTTTACGGCATAGACTGCACCGGAAAAAAAGCTGTAGTAATCGGCAGAAGCCTCGTTGTCGGCAAGCCTGTTGCGATAATGCTCATGGGAAAAAACGCAACCGTCACAGTCTGCCATACCCGCACTGTTGACATACCATCAATAGCTCGTGATGCAGATATTTTAATCATCGCCGCAGGCAGGGCTGAAAGCATCACAAAAGAATTTTTGAGTTCTAATCAAGTTGTTATAGATGTTGGTATCAATTGGAACGATGAAAAAGGCAAACTCGTGGGCGATGTGAAGTTTGATGAAGCGGAGCCGATAGTTGGTGCCATCACTCCGGTTCCCGGTGGTGTCGGCACTGTCACAACATCTGTATTAGTGTCAAATGTTGTAACTGCCGCAAAGAATTTAAGGAATGGTCATTAAATGATAATTATTGCAGAAAAGTTAAACGGCTCTATCCCCTCTTGTGGTAAAGCCATTGCCGCAAAAGATGAGAGTTATATCAAAGATTTGGCAAAACGTCAGGCAGATGCCGGCTCGGACTTTATTGACTGCTGTGCATCGGTCGAAAAAGGTGAACTTGAGACTTTGAAGTGGATGATTGACTCAATTCAAAGTGTCACCGATTGCCCAATATCCATCGACTCACCCGATGTCTCGGTCATAATTGATGCCATGCAGTTTTGCAAAAAGCCCGGACTGTTTAACTCCGTATCGCTGGAGGGTGATAAAATAGAGCGAGCATTTCCTATCCTGGCAAAACCGGAAAACGAAAAGTGGCATGTTATGGCACTGCTCTGCGGAGATTACGGCATACCCAAGTCTGCCGCTGAGCGAATTGAAATTTTTGAAAAAATAATGGCGGCAGCTAAGCAGTATGGAATAAACGAGAGACGCATACACATTGACCCTCTCGTAGAAATGCTCTGCACCACCGAAGACGGCGCAGGTGTCTCCCTGATACTTGAAGTCATGGGGCATATAAAAAAGTCGCATCCGAACGTGCATATATCAGGCGCAATCTCAAACGTCTCCTTTAATTTGCCTGTTCGCAGGCTCATAAACCAAGCCTTTGTTGTACTTACTATAAATGCAGGAATGAGCAGTGTCGTACTTGATCCGCTACTGCCTGACTTACGCGGAATGATATATGCAACAGAAGCACTTTTAGGAAATGACGACTATTGCCTGGAATACATAAGCGCATATCGGAGCGGCGTGTTTGCTGATAAGTAATAAAGTCACCCTAAAGTAATTGCATTTTACGTAGTTTATGTTATACTAAAAGCAATTCAATTCTGGAGGACTATTTTAGATGTCAAAAATTGCCGAGATTGCCGCCGCTGTTGAAGGTGGTAAGGTCAAACTTATTGAAGCTCTTGTGCAGGAAGCCATTGAATCCGGAGAAGACCCAAGTGCCATTTTAGATGATGGCATGGTTTCTGCAATGGGAATCGTTGGACAGAAATTTCAGCAAAATGAATTGTTTGTTCCCGAAATGCTCGTATCGGCAAAAACCATGAAAAAAGGCATTGAGATACTAAAACCACATCTCACAAAAGATAGCCTCGGAAAAAAAGGGAAGGTCATTATCGGCACTGTGGCAGGTGATTTGCACGATATTGGCAAAAATCTTGTTGCCCTCATGTTAGAATCCGCAGGGTTTGAAGTCATTGACCTCGGTGTTGATGTGTCTCCAAAAAAGTTTCTTGACACCCTTGCAGAAAACCCCGACACCAAAATTGTCGCCGCCTCCACCCTATTGACCACAACTATGAGATCGCTTAAAGACATAGTTGAAGCTGTTGAGGCGAGTGAATTTAAAGATAAGGTCTTTACAATGGTCGGAGGTGCGCCTGTCACTCAAGACTATGCCGATGAAATCGGAGCAACCGCATACACCCCCGATGCAGGCAGCGCCGCATCAAAGGCAATTGAGCTGGTATCGTAGGAGTATCAATTTTGATTTTAATTTGAGAGAGAGGTCAAATTTTATGAAACAACTCAGAAACTTTACAGAAGATCAAGTAAATCACTTTCTAAACCGATGGTTTATGGATGCAAACGTATGCCACTGTGATACCTGCCGTATGGATGTTGCAGCTATTATGCTCAACAATCTTGAGCAAAAGTATGTGGTCACCGATGAGGGTGCGCTCTATGCCCAGCTTGGCGAATTTGACCCGCAACATAAGGTCGATTTCGTAACAATTATGAATCAAGCCGCTAAAATCGTAAATGATGCACCACGGCATTAATGTAAAATAATGCAAGCATAATTAAACGCACCAAATCCAAACGATTTGAAAGTAGTTTTTCCTTGACAAATGCTTATTTTATGTATATGATTTCACTCGCATAAAGAAACTATTGCTTCACCGATTAAATAATACCTAAGTTATAGAAAGGCTGGTATCAGAATGAACGTTGGTATCCCAAAAGAAATTAAGGCACAAGAAAACCGCATAGCGGCAACCCCGGCAGGAGTTGTGAGCTTTGTATCGGCAGGACACACTGTCTATGTAGAAAAAGGCGCAGGACTCGGAAGTGGGTTCCCTGATGATGAGTATATAAAAGCAGGCGCAAAAATCCTTGACAGTGCCGCAGATGTCTATGCTCAAGCTGATATGATATACAAGGTTAAAGAGCCACTTGAACCTGAGTACAGCCTGATGCGTGAGGGGCAAATCATGTTCACATTCTTGCACCTTGCCCCGGATATACCCCAGACCGATGCTCTGCTTAAATCTAAGTGCATCGCCATCGCATACGAAACCGTTGAGCTTGAAGACGGCTCTCTCCCGCTCCTCACACCCATGAGCGAGATAGCCGGTAAAGTTGCCGTTCAGGTTGGTGCGAATCTCTTGCACAAGAGCAACGATGGAAGCGGCATTCTGCTCGGTGGTCTGCCCGGCGTGAAGCCCGGACATGTCGTGATTTTAGGCGGAGGCATTTCAGGAACAGGAGCCGCAAGAATCGCAGTCGGCTTAGGCGCTCGCGTCACAATTTTAGATTTATCTCTTGACCGCATGGCATATCTGCAAGATGTGTTTGGCAACCGAGTGGAAACTCTCTACTCCACAAAGCAGGCAATTGCCACAGCAGTAAAAGAAGCTGACATGCTTGTCGGTGCAGTTCTCATCGTTGGAGAAAAAGCACCTAAGCTCGTCACAGAGGATATGGTAAAAACCATGCGCCCCGGCTCTGTAATTGTTGATATTTCAATCGACCAGGGTGGCATAGCCGAGACTATCGACCGCACCACAAGCCATAAAGACCCATACTTCGTAAAGCATGGCGTAGTTCACTACTCAGTTCCAAATATTCCCGGAGCTGTCCCGCGCACTTCTACTTTCGCTCTTTCAAATGCAACTTTACCATATGCGCTGGAAATTGCAAACAAGGGTGCAATAAAAGCAATGCAGGAAAATCCCGCACTGCGTAAGGGGCTTTCAGTCTACTTGGGAGACATGATTTGCCCGGCGGCGGCAAAAGCACAAGATCGCAAAGTCGTCCCGTTTGATGTTTTTTCGGTGTAGAGCCTATGGGTCCGAGTGCTGATGGTTCGGGTGAACAAAAGTTGACGCATGAGCCCCGATTTAAGCAGGGCTCGATTGACGGCGAAATCATTGTTTTCATACACGGATATATGGGCACTCCAAGACAGTTTGATAACCTTGCAGATATTGTTTGTCTGCAAGGTTTTTCATATACATCACTACTACTCCCCGGCCACGGTGTATCCGTGAAAGAATTTTCAGAAGCTACACACGAAAACTGGCAAGAGCATGTATATAACGAAATAGAGCGGCTTTCCCTGTCATACAAAAAGATATGGCTTGTTGGTCACTCAATGGGCTGTTTGCTCGCCCTGCACGCGGCGATTAAGTTTCCGCAGTGTGTGTGCGGTGTGTTCGCAATCGCTTGCCCGCTCAAGGTCACATATATCTCCGCTCATGCCTTTGTGGTTCATTTAAAGAAATTTTTCGGAAGTAAAAACAGCCTAATTAATCGTGCCTACATTCAGTTCAGCGGTGTGCCAAGAACTTTTGACTTGATTTGGCGCATTCACAAGCCTGATTTTGAATTTTTAAAACTGCAACACAAAACAAGAGCGATTCTGTCGCAAGTTACATCGCCCGTTGTGGGTGTCTTCTCCATAGATGATGAGGTCACATCGGTAAAAAGTCTAGATGTAATGCAATCAAAACTAGCAGGCGCAGATTTTAAGCCAATAATCTTGCAAGATTCGCTACACGCCTACTACACAGAGCGAGACAAAACAACCATAGAGCAAGCTTTGTTGCAGTTTATTTTGTGAGAATTCTTGAATCTCCCAGCATTTTTTACCAGCTCATCTTATTGTCATTCCAATATTTCTCACAACAATTGACACCACCCTATTCAATAGGGTATAATGTAAGCATGAAACGAGGTTTTGGAATATGACAAGAGAGTTTGTAAGGCTGACGGAGTTCGATAAACAATGCAAACAGCTTGGTTTCAATGAAAGCGATATAGCAAAAATCGAAAGCGAACTGATTGTTGACCCCACCAAGGGAAGCGTAATATCATCCGGAACCGGTGGTATCAGAAAGCTGCGTATACAATTGCCAAATCGTGGAAAAAGCGGCGGAGCCAGAGTAATCTACATTGACTTTGTTGTGTTTGAAAAAGTATACCTTCTAACTGCATATGGCAAAGGCAAAAAAGATGACTTAACATCAAATGAGAAAAATGAACTGAAAGCAATCGTTAAACTACTTGAAGATGAGTTGAGAAGGAGAGGCGGAAAATGAACAATTTATTTGAATCCATAAAACAAGGTTTAACCGAAGCTGTCGAATATGAACGCGGAAACTTGCCAAATATCAAAGTCGATAGAATTTCGATTGCACCACTTCATACGTATACATCTGTGGAAATCAAGGCCATTCGCGCCCGGCACTGTATGTCACAAAGAGTTTTTGCAGAGGCTATGGGGGTTTCAGCTAAGACCATTGAAGCGTGGGAGTCAGGCCGAAATACCCCATCAGGTATCGCAAACCGCATGTTTGCCTTTTTGGAAAAAGATGAAAAACTCTTTGAAAATTTTTCGGTAATTACACAACGATAAACGATTTTTATTAACTGTGTGCATAATCCAAATGTGGACGCATAATTTTGTTTACTTTAACAGAATTCTTGAATCTCCAACCATTTTTGTTACCTTTTTTGCATCTAAATGTTCCAGCAGGGCAAGAGTATATTTGCGTGACGTTCCCAGTAAATCTCTGCACTGCGCTAATGTTAGTGTCTCATTGTTTTCAAAGTGCTTGGTTATTTGATTTACACCTTTTTCATAAACTCCTTGCAGCCAGTACACTTGTGGTGATAGCATTACTATTTCACCGCCTGATACCATGCTTTCAAACACTTGCTCGAAATCTCGCTTTTCATTTTTCGAGTACATTGCGGCAAGTTCTTCGGGTGATTTTGCTTCGTAGCCTGTATTCTCTAACTCTGATAGAAGTTTTTCTCTTATTTTTTCTTGTGCCTGTGTGTAGTTTGGTTTAAATTCCGACAGTTTCACCGTGTTGCTTGAAACTATTAATTGTCCCCTGTCGGCAAAAATCTTTAGTACTGAGCTAACATCAGATGTTTCTGTTTCAGGCATCAGTTTTTGGCGCAATTCTGCTATGTTCATGCCTGCACGTAGTGGGAATGCCGCATGATAATCTTTGAGTAAATCAGCACATTTTTCGCTGATTTGCTCTATTATTTTTGATGAAGCATATTTTCCCTCTGATAGCTCTATAATGTGTTTGCTCTCTAGGAGCTCTTTACTAGCTTCATTGCATGATTTTTTGTCTAAATCTGCACGCTTGCACAAGTCTGCTACTGAAAATACTCTGCCCAATTGAAAGGCCGCCAGCTCTGCAACTTCGGTTTGTGTTCCTTTTTCTCTTATTTGAAGTGCGCTCAAAGCCCCATCATCTCGTCGTACTCGCTCGCTTGGGCTTGCATCTAATATGACTCCTCCGCCCAGAGTTTCCAGTGGAGAGTAAAATCTAACCACAAACCTATCGCCGCGTTTGCATGGTAGCGGTTCTGTTAGTTTTAGTCTTGCAAATGCGCTTTCGCCTTTTTCAATTTCTCGTTTTTCATACAAAAACACCTTTGCTAGCATTGATCGTGCGCCGTGAAAGAAGTGAACCTCTGCACCGTTTTTTATTTTGCGCTCTGTGTCCGGTAAAACGCTGAGTTTCACGTCCAATCTACTTGTGACTTCCAACATACCCTCTGCGGACACCACATCGCCGCGTGCTGTGCTACCCTTTTTTATCCCTGCAAGACTAATTGCTGTTCTCTGCCCTGCATATGCGGTTTCCACATTATCGCCATGCACTTGTAGATTTCGGATTGTTGCCTTTGTGCCTGATGGCTGTATTTCCGCTGTCTCTCCTACTTTTACAGAGCCTTCAATAAGTGTGCCTGTAACTACAATTCCAAAACCCTCTACAGAAAACACTCTGTCAATCGGTAAGCGAAATGGTAAGGAATGATTTTTTTCGCTTAGATTACTTTGGAGCTGAAACAGCTTGCTTTTTAGTTCCTCAAGCCCCTCTCCTGTCTGCGCTGAAACGCCTAATATTGGTCTGTCTTCGAGAAATGTACCTTTTACAAGCTCGGAAACATCTTCTCTGACCAGTTCTATCCAGTCAGGCTCTGCCTTGTCTGTTTTTGTTAATACTACCAGCCCATCACTTATATTTAGTTGCGAGAGTATGCCCAGGTGCTCTTTTGTCTGCGGCATAACTCCCTCATCTGCCGCAATTACAAGCATAGACAGGTCAATACCACCCGAACCTGCAAGCATATTTCGGATAAACCGCTCATGCCCCGGCACATCGATTATGCCGGCTCTTGTGCCATCTTCAAAATCAAGATATGCAAAACCCGGCTCAATGGTCACACCACGCCGCTTTTCTTCTGCGAGTCTATCAGTATCAATTCCGGTGAGCGCTTTAACCAATGTAGTCTTACCATGGTCTACATGCCCCGCCGTACCAATTATTACGTGTTTCATAGTTTTTCCTTTAATATATTACCAGCGCTTTCTTTTTACATTGCTATATCTCATATTTTTTGTCGGCAGACCAACCCTTGTTAAGCGGCTCGATTTTTATGAAAGAATCATATCCGTGGATGTCGTGTATCAGTGACCACGCCAAAGCATCTTTGAGTGTCTGCTCAATAAAGTCATGTTTTCCGGCACGATACTTTTCACGCTCTTCGTCGTATGTGTTCGCCATTGCTAATTCCATCTTCAATGCTTCGTATTTTTTTGCTACTGACGCATTTTTGTTCATATAATCACGAAAAATTATGTGATCATTCCATTCTTTGCTATTGGTGATAACGATGTGTATATGGTGTGTGCAAACCCTATCGCCACCACCGGAGATTGATTCCTCATAAACATTTAACACTTTTAAACGTCCAATAATATACCAACCACGATGCAAAAAGCCATTGAGTTCCAACACTGGAATCAGTGGTTCGAGTTCTGCGAAATCATTTATCGCTACGGCTATATCAATAACGACATCGCTCTTGGTAGCGTATTCACCTTTGAAATTTGTCATGCCCACATGGAGTTTGTTGCTATTTACCCTTTCATGAATCAGCTCTGCCGCTGTGTGTTTGTGAGCAGCGTAGTGTAGCTTATTTTGTACGCTCGCAAAGAAATCTCTGGTAGTTGCAGCTTTTGGATCATAATCAACGGAAGTAGCGTAAATATCGGTCACTTGCTGATACAGATTGCGTTCACTACTACGAATATCTCGGATACGTTGCAATAGTTCCCTAAAATATCGCCCACCACCAGTTTTTAAACGTTCATCGTCCATGGTAAAACCTTTGAGAATATATTCGTTTAACCGTTTGGTTGCCCACTTGCGAAATTGCATTCCGCGCAGGGATTTAACCCGGTAGCCAACAGAGATTATTACATCAAGGTTATAATAGTCAACTTTGTATGTTTTTCCATCGGAAGCAGTTGTTGCAAAATTTGCAACAACTGAATCTCTCTCAAGCTCTCCTTCGTCAAATACATTCTTTATATGACGAGAAATCGTTGATTTATCTCGCTCAAACAGCTCTGCCATTTGGTCTAAAGTCAGCCAAACTGTATCTTCATCAAAACGTACATCAACAGAAATTTTATCATCTTCTGTTTTAAAAATTACGATATGGTCATTCGATTTAGTCATGTTTAGCAATCTCTCCTGCTATATACTCAAAATCATCTTCAAACATTGTTCGGACATCAAGCAAAAACTTATCGTCCTCGATGCGTCCGATTATTGGTACCTCTAAACTTCTCAGTTTCTTCTCCAAAGCGTCTGCGCTCAGGTCTCCCATTGGCATTACTGCGTAGGATTTGAGTGTTAGTCCGGGAACCGCTCCGCCGCCTGCTACGCTTTTTGTTTCTATGACTCCCGCTTTTCCGCCGTCATTTTCTACTTCGGCGCATAACTTGGTCGCCCGCTCTTTGAGTTCACCTTCTTTAGCAGAAAGCATTTTTAAAACAGGAATCTCCTGCTCCGCCGCACGAGGGTCAAGATAAACCCGCAAAGTAGCTTCGAGAGCGGCAATTGTCATTTTATCACATCGTAGTGCACGATAAAGCGGGTGTTTTTTCATAACATCAATTAGTTTCTTATTTCCAAGGATTATACCACACTGAGGCCCGCCGAGTAGTTTGTCGCCGCTAAATGTAACTACGTCTGCACCGTCTTTTAGGCTTTCCTCGGCAAGCGGCTCATCTTGAATGCCGTAGCGCCTGACATCTACAAGCGCGCCACTGCCGATATCCTCAATAATTGGTATGTCTTTTGATTTACCTAAACCCGCCAATTCTTTCACGGAGACTGCGGAAGTGAATCCAACAACTTTAAAATTACTCGTATGTACCTTTAAAATAGCTTTTGTATCCTCATTTACTGCCGATTCAAAGTCTGAAAGTCTCGTCTTATTGGTCGTTCCGACAGCTATGAGTTTCGAGCCGCATTGCTCAATGATATCCGGCACACGAAAAGCACCGCCGATTTCAACGAGTTCACCTCTTGAAACAATGATGTTTCCGCCACTTGCCACCGCTGTGAGAGCAAGGAGCACCGCCGCTGCATTGTTGTTTACCACTAGAGCACTTTTCGCTTTTGTAATATCACATAAAAGCTTCTCCACCTGTGCTGTCCGACTGCCCCGCTCCCCCTTTTTTGTGTCATATTCAAGAGTTGAATAAAACATAGCCGCATCATGCGCAGCGCTTGCCGCTTTCTGCGATACACACGCCCTACCCAAGTTAGAGTGTAGTATCACTCCGGTTCCGTTGACGACACGCCTTAGATTTTTTTGCGCCCGCATTGACGCAAGGTATGTCGCTTTAAGTGCAATCTCCTCGTCTTTTGGAACGCTTTCAGCCTTGCCGGACTTCAGCGTTTCACGAATATCAGTCAGCACATCTCGAACAGCCTCAGTAATTTCATGACGGTAAAAGCCGGAGTCAGCGATAAGCTCATGCTTTATGAGCTTATCGACATGCGGTATCTTCTTAAGCAGATTTTCTTTTTCTTGCATTGTAAATTACCGGTCCTTGTTAGAATATAAGCTCATAAAGCCTGAACAAAACAGGAACAAACACTATGGTTGGCAGGAAGTCGGCTACTTTTATTTTTGACACACCTATCATATTTAAGCCGAGTGCGACAATTATGAGTGAGCCTGCACCTGTAAGCTCTGCTATCAGTGCACTGTCGTAAAGCACTTGACTCAAAAGACCTGCGAGTAATACTAAAAGCCCTTGATAGATGAGCACGGAAAAGGCTGAAAACATAACGCCAATTCCGAAACTAACCGTAAGTACAATGGCGGATATAAAGTCAATCGTAGATTTTGCGTAAATAACAGAATGGTCATCGAGCAGACCTGAATTGATTGAGCCGACTATAGCCATAGCACCAACACAAAACAGCAATGTCGCCGATACAAAGCCCTGCGCAAAAGTGCTTTTCTTTTTCCCCTCACCACTTGGAGCAAAGCGTTTCTCAAGTTTTTGCCCCAACGTGTTGAGACGCTCGTCCAATCTAAGACCTGTTCCTGTTATGATGCCAAGCACCAGAGACAAAATCATAATTATGAGATTTTCTGCTTCAAGAGCCCCTGATACACCAACATAGATAATCACCAAACCAATTGCTGTCATAATAGCTGTAGAAAATCGCTTAGGTATTCCCCTGTTTACAAGCAGTCCAATAAGGCTTCCGGCAATTATTGCGACAGTATTTACAATTACGCCTAACATCTATACCGCTGTTTCCTCTCTATTAATGCGAATATCCAAATATCATTATAGCACATAATGCTTTACTGTAAAGCGTTATCACTACTCCACAAATCCAAACCATATACAATCATGCGAGTATTCCATGCCTTTTATCTTAGCTGCGAGATTTAGTGAATTCGTATTGTCATCTACTATCTGCACACATGGGATTTGACCTTTCGCTATCAATTTTTCCATCAAATCATACGAAACAAGCTCGGCAAGACCCATTCTGCGAAACTTTTCTTTTGTATACAGCGGGCCTAATGAGCCGTCGTTATCGTGGACAAGGCACCATGCGGCAAGCTCTCCGTCTATGCGAATGCATGATGAGTCAAGGTTTTCTATACACATTTTCAGCTCCTCTAAGCTCCAGTCTCCACGGTATGTGTAATATTCATTAATTTCGTTTACATCGCTTGGAAGAACCTGCTCGACTTTGAAGTTACCACTTTTTTTCGTAACTTCTTCACCTTGAAACACATATACCTTACACGAAGTTTTCCAAAGCGGCTCACTGAGTGAAAATATAACTTCGGCTGAATTTTTTGGTACACTTGAAAATAGTTTGTTTCCTGTGGGATAATTTTCCAAAAAAGCCTTCAAAAACTCCTTACACTCAGTGGCGACAAAACACCAACCATCATCTTCAAACGCAATTACCCCGTTTTGCATGTCGTTATTATAAATTAAAATTTTCACATCTGCGTGATTTTCTATGAAGTGCAGAATATTGAGGTTCACGTATAGATTCTGCCTTAAATGCTCAAGTATTTGCTCACTTTTTTCAACTTGTTTTATCATGCGTTAATGACCTATCCCCTTTGAAATATTAGAATTACGATACTGCGTCCATGCTAGCAGGTGTTGGGCCGTTTGTTACGCTGCTTTGCGAGAACAGCTGTGTAGATCCCAATGGCTCGTAAAGCAGCGTAGCAAATTGCCCGGCATCTGCGGGAGTTACGAACAGCACTATTGTTACTCCACTTTCTGATAAGCCAACCGCTCGTCGCCGTTTTCAATCCATATAATTCCGCAATAGGTATAGCCGAGCTTTTCGAGAAGTTTTTTCATTGGAACATTGTCGGCATGTGTGTCGATTCTGAGGTTGCGGCACTGCTTAAAGCACCAGTTCATGCAGTGCTCACCTGCACCTTTGACACTGCGGTTACTTGCTATTCTGTGGACAATTCCGTATTCATCGTCGTTAAGCCAGCTTCCGTCTATTTTCCCATATGTCGGGTCAATTTCTATGTTGAAGTAAAACACAGCGACAATCTCTTGCTCATTCACACAAACGTAACTGAGCCCTCTCTCTATGTCACTCTTAATGAGTTTTTCAGGCGGGTGAACTGTCCACCACTGTTCAGGATTTCCTGTTTGAATCATGAAGTTCTGCGCAAATGCATATATCTGCATTACTTTCTCAATATCGCTGTGCTTTGTTTTTCTGATTGTCATGTCTTATTGCTCCCCCGATGCCGCACCCATTTTACTATTTCCATTATTAAAATCGTACCGAGAGCAAGCCCTGCCGCAATGCCCCATGCATTTAATCCGAAGTAATCAGAAATTGAAAACACTTCGCGTACACCGGGCAAAATGGTGAGAACGTATAGCGCCAAGCAAACGCCCACAGCCAACAGAACGTATTTATTGCTGAATAAACCTAGCTTCACAAGCGTTTCACTGTTTGAGCGTGATGAGAAAGTTTGCAGTGTTCTTGCTAAAATAAGTGTTGTGAAAGCCATTGCCCCGCCAACTGCCGGGAATGCGGGGAACAGTTGGAGCCCTATAAACTGCGCAAGGATTGTTGCGATGCCGATAAGAGTTCCGCGAATCATCACGCTTGCGAAGAGACCACCACCGAATATACCTTCGTTCATATCTCGTGGTGGGCGATCCATAACTGACGGCTCACTTTTTTCAAGCCCAAGAGCAATAGCCGGAATTGAGTCGTTTACAAGATTTATAAAGAGAATTTGCAGTGCCGTGAGTGGCGAATCCCAACCCACTGCAAAAGCGAATAAAATTGCAATTATACCAGCCAAATTGCCTGAGAATAAGTAGCCCACAACCTTTTTGATGTTGTCGAAAATCGTGCGCCCTACGGAAACTGCACTTACAATGGTGACAAAGTTGTCGTCTGTTAAAATCATTGCCGAAGCATCTTTTGAAACCTCAGTGCCACTACCCATTGCAACACCTATATCTGCTTGCTTTAATGACGGTGCATCATTGACTCCGTCCCCCGTCATAGCGGTGATTTGACCTCGCTTTTGCCATGCCTTGACAATTGTTATCTTGTTTTCAGGCGAAACCCTCGCATATACAGATATATGCGGCAACTTCTCACTTAGCTCATCTTCGGTCATGGCATCAAGTTCCATACCTGTGACTGCTATGTCGCCCTCTTGCAGTATACCTATGTCCCTGGCTATGGCTGTTGCTGTGTTTTTGTGGTCGCCTGTTATCATGACTGTTCTTATATGAGCGCTTTTCGCCTGTGCAATTGATGCATAGACTTCCTCACGCGGCGGGTCTATCATAGCTGTGAGACCGACGAGTATCAGTTCGTTTTCATCATCAAGCGATATTGTTTCTCCACTCATTTTTTTGACCCCATACGCCAACACTCTGAGAGCCTTTCCGCCAAATGCATCGTTTGCATCTTCAAATGATTTTAAAAGTTCAGCTGTCAAAGGAACTTCTTTGCCATCTACCATAACAAAGCTGCAACGTGAGAACATTACATCGGGTGCGCCTTTTGTGAACATGTACTTTTTACCTGGCTCGTCCGGAACCGTAACATTATTTAACGTACTCATAAGCTTACGCTCTGAGTCAAACGGTAGTTCTGCGATTCTTGCAAGTTCCGCTCTGAGCGACTGGTGAGGAGTACCTACTTTGTCGCAGTAGACGAGAAGTGCCGTCTCTGTCGGATCGCCTATTTGACTGCCATCTTCGTTTAATCTCGCATCGTTACACAGAGCCATTGATTTTAAAAGCAAGGAATCTTCAAGTTTGCCATCGTTTGGTAAAAAGTGCTCCATTACTGTCATTTTGTTCTGTGTGAGAGTACCTGTCTTGTCCGTGCAAATGACGCTTGTACTTCCAAGAGCCTCAACAGCGGGAAGTTTGCGTATAATGGCGTTTCTCTTCGCCATAGTTTTTGTACCTACGGCAAGGACTATTGTGACAACGGAGCTGAGTGCTTCAGGGATTGCCGCCACAGCTACCGCCACTGCAAACATAAACGCACTGAGAATAACTGGGCCCCATTCTATTGCGCCGCCACCTGCATCTGTAAATGCACGAATAAGTTGCGTGGCGAATATAAGGGCGCAGATTGCCATGATTACAAGACCGAGCTTTTTGCTGAAATGCTCAAGCTTTCTCTGTAGTGGAGTCTGCCTGTCGTCTGCTGTTTCAATCAACGTGGCTATTTTGCCTATTTCAGCCTCTTTGGCTGTTCCTGTAACTATATAATCTCCCCTACCGTGAACGGCAACAGCCCCGCTGTAGACCATGTTTCTTCTGTCGCCCAGAGCAAGAGAGCCTTCGAGGGTGTCTTTTAACTTCTCAACAGGAACAGATTCACCCGTGAGAAGCCCTTCGTCAATTTTAAGGCTGTTACACTCAACAATTCTTCCGTCTGCGGGAACAAAGTCTCCCGCCTCAAGCGTAACTATATCGCCGGGAACCAGCTCCCTTGCAGGAACTTCGAGCACTTTGCCATCTCGTTTTACCTTGGCAACAGGTGCGCTAATCTGCCGCAGTGCCTCAAGTGAGCCTTCCGCTTTTCTTGTCTGAATGACAGAAATAAGGGAATTTGTCACTAGCACTGCAATAATTACAAGCGATTCTATAAACTCTCCGATAAACAGTTTTACAACCACAACAAGCGCCAGAATAATCATCATCGGGTCTTTCCACGCCTCAACAAAGAGTTTCCAAAGCGGCGTCCGCTCCGCTTGGCGCAATTCGTTGTAACCGTGCTTTTCTATGCGTTTGGCCACTTCCTGACTAGATAATCCGTCCGGCGATGTAGCAAACTCCGAAAAAACACTTTCAGTATTCTTTTGATAGATTTCCATTCACTGACCATTCCTTTTATGTTAGATGATGCCCTGCCAGGATAAAACAACAAGAACCAATGTGAGTATTATCAGAGCAGACACAAAAAGCGTACCGAGACTTATTTTTCCCGTGTTACTTTCTCCCGCATCTTCTGAAATTGGTAGCAGACGCGCTTTGTCAAGTGCCTTTCTTATGGGCTTATACAGCAACATTACAAGTGCCGCATTTAGTGTGCCTTTTATCAGGTTAAACGGCAAAAATCCGGGAATCAGCATTGCTTCCACCTGTTCTCGTGGGAAACCCATCAGTACTGGAGTGAGCGCATAATTCCAAAGTAACATAGCGACCGTGGTGACAACCACCCCCACAGCAAGCCCAACAGCGGCACCCGCCAATGTTCGCCATTTTTTGTATATCGCCGCCGCCGTGCAACAAAATGAGACGGATGCGATAAAATTCATTGGTATACCAATCGGACCCAGTGCGCTCGTAGTGAAACCTTCAAGCAAGGCGATTACGGTTATCATGCTCAGTGAAGCCAATGGACCGAAAATGAATCCGGCAATAACCAAAACTACGTCTTTGGGCTCATATCCCAAAAATCCAACCGCAGGAACAAGTGGGATTCTGATAAGTGATGCTAAGATAAATGCTATAGCGCTGAGTAGTGCCAGAATTGAAAGTTTGCGTGTAAATGCTTTTGAGTTTGTCATCTGCTTATTTTATCCTTTTTTCTGTGATCGTTATAGTATTTATGTCTCCGGATGTAGCCTATCGAACAAAGGTAGCAGGTGATAGGCAGTTTGCGGAACAAGTTGCCTATCATCTGCGAGGCTCAGCTACAGTGTGAACAACTAAGCCGAAACGCCGAGTTCGAATGCCTTTTTGTTCATTTCTAAAAACTTGGGCGGGACTGTCTGCTCCAGTGCTGTTAGCCACGTCTCTTTAGCAAATGGAAAATATTTTGAAAGTCTGCCCATCATGACGATATTTACCGTCTTTGAAGAACCTGCCTGCTCAGCCAGTGCAAGCGCGTCTATCGCGTCGACCTTTGCACCGTTGCCTTCAAATTTGCCGATGAGATTTTCAGGATATTTTGCCGCACCCATTATAACAGGGATCGGATTTATCTGCTGTGTATTTGTTACAACAGTGCCACCGGGTGCGAGTACGTTAAACCATCTTGCGGCTTCGAGTAATTCAAACGAAACTAAAAGCTCCGCCTGTCCGTCGTCTACAATCGGTGAATAAACTTTATCGCCGTAGCGCACATAAGTTACAACAGAACCGCCGCGCTGACTCATACCGTGAACTTCAGATACTTTAGCATCATAACCTTCAAGCATAAGCGCACGTCCCATAAGATTACAAGCGAGCAAACTTCCTTGACCTCCGACTCCTACTATAACAATATTACGAGTTTCCATAATCTTTCTACCTCCCTATTCGCTTGCAGAAAAAGCATCGAATTTGCAAAGTTGCGTACACACTCTGCAGCCTACGCAGAGCGTGTGGTTTATAGATGCTTTCTTGTCTCTCATGCTTATTGCCGGACAGCCGATTTTCATGCACATTGTGCAACCGGTACACTTGTCGTCGATTACTTTAAGTGCCGGTGCAGGTATTGATGATTTTAAGAGCATACACGGCCTTCTCGCAATAATAACAGAGGCTCCCGGAGTGTTCATCTCCTCTTTAATTACTCTTTCGCTCTCTACAAGGTCATTTGGGTCGATTATCTTAACTCTTTCGATACCGCAAGCTTTGCACATCATTTCAAGATCCATTTTTCCGACCTTTTCACCTCTAATGTTGTGCCCCGTTGTCGGATTTTCTTGATGACCTGTCATGCCTGTTGTTGAGTTGTCGGCTATGATAACTGTTGAGTCAGATTGGTTGTAGCCGATATCTATGAGACCGTTTATTCCCATGTGAGCAAAGGTCGAATCACCTATAACGCAGACGGCGTTTTTCCCACCTGCTCGGACAAACCCGTGCAGACCTGATATTGCCGCACCCATACAGACGCATGTGTCCATTGAGTTGAGCGGTGGTGCCGCTCCGAGTGTGTAACAGCCGATGTCGCCGTGTACCATTGCTTTTAACTTGCTGAGTACATAGAACAGACCTCTATGTGAACATCCTGCGCACATTACAGGCGGGCGGTTTGGTATTTCATCTTCAATCGTTTTGCCCTTGTTATACGGAACTCCCAGTTTTTCTGCAACTAAATTCGGCGAAAATTCGCCTATTATTGAGAATACATCCTTGCCTGTAACCTGAAGCCCAAGAATTTTACAATGTTCCTCAATGAATGGGTCCAACTCTTCAACCACTATAAGTTTTTTTACCTTTTTGGCAAATTCAAGAATGAGGTTTTCGGGCAGCGGGTGTACAAATCCAAGCTTTAACACGCTCGCGTTTTCGCCGAAAACTTCTTTTACATATTGGTATGCTGTGCCTGATGTGATTATTCCGATATCAGTGCCGCCCATCTCTATGCGGTTTAGCTCTGTTTTTTCAGAAAACTCTTTGAGCTTTAGTGTTCTCGCTTCCACTATCGGATGGCGCGGTCTGGCGTTTGTTGGCATCATAACATATTTTTTAGGGTCTTTGACATATTCCTTAACAGGTTGCTCAACGCGGTCAGATAACTCAACCACACTCTGTGAGTGGCTGATACGTGTGCATAAGCGAACAATAACCGGAGTGTCGTATTCTTCTGAAAGCTTATAAGCAAGTTTTGTAAATTCCAAACATTCTGCTGAGTCCGCAGGCTCAAGCATCGGCACTTTTGCCGCTCTGGCATAGTGGCGTGAATCCTGCTCATTTTGCGAAGAGTGCATTCCCGGCTCATCTGCGACTGCTATTACAAGTCCTGCGTTTACGCCTGTGTATGATATGGTGAACAGCGTGTCTGCCGCAACATTCAGCCCGACATGTTTCATGCCTGTGAAGCTTCTCTTTCCTGCGAGACAGCCTCCCCAGGCCACTTCCATGCCGACCTTCTCATTCGGCGCCCACTCCGTGTATATCTCATCATACTTTGCGATAGCTGCAGTGATTTCGGTGCTGGGTGTTCCGGGGTAACTGGACGCAAGACATCCGCCCGCTTCCCAAACCCCACGAGCGACAGCGGAGTTGCCTAACAACAATTCTTTCAAAATAGTGACCCTCCATGTAGATTTTTTTTACATTTAGAAGCAGAAGCCAGTACAGTATATATGCTACAGGAGAAATGGTCAATGATAAAATCCTAAAAGATATATTTAAATGTAAAAGATTTTGTAGTATACTTAAAATTACAGTTTAGACAGAAAATTAATCAGAGGGGGAGACGATAATATGAGCAACGAACGCATTTACAAAATGATTTTCGCAGATGTTTACCCGCATTATATTAACAAAGTAGAGCGCAAGGGGCGCACAAAGGCAGAGCTTGATAACGTGATAACTTGGCTGACAGGATACGACGAAGCCGGGCTTCGCTCGCAAATTGAAAATGCTGTCAACTTCCAAACTTTTTTCGACGAAGCTCCACAAATAAACCCCAATGCATCACTTATAAAAGGGGTAATTTGCGGTATTCGGGTAGAAGATATAGACGACCCACTCGTGCAAAAAGCCCGCTGGCTAGATAAGCTGGTTGACGAGGTCGCCAAGGGAAAGGCAATGGAAAAGATTCTGCGTAGCTGAGTGTAACTACGAATCATCACTCAGCCTTGCCGTTTTTTATTTCCTTTTCAGAGAGACCAAAGCCCTCTGCGCTTTTATCTCCGTGCGGCTCAACATGAATCATTATATCCATGACATTTTCCAGACGCTTTTTTATCTCTTTTTCTACATTTGAGACAATTACGTGCGCCTCTGCGACTGAGCAGTTTGGGTCTACGTTTATATCAAAACTGATATCCCAAAACCCACCAATTCGTCTCATTCTCGCCCTATGCGGCGTTGAGGCACCCTCAACTGCATTCACTGAATCGACAATAATGCGGTATGACTCCATGTCACTGTTTCCGTCCATAAGTTCAAGGTTTGCATCTGCAAAAATGCTGATGGCTGTTCTTATTATCCAAAATCCGATTAAAATTGCCATTATTGAATCGGCTAAACCTGAACCTGTCAAGTGTGCAATGGCAAAACCAACAAGAACACCGAGGGAAATAAGCACATCACTCGCCATATTTTTCGCATTGGCTTTTATCATAGCCGAATCTGCCCGCTTCCCCAATATATACTGGCTGACTGCGAGCAATATTTTTCCTGCTACAGAAATTATAAGCACGATAATAGCAATAGGTGGCGGGAGCGGAGTGTCTATGCCGGCTATGAGGTCTGTGAGTGAGTTGATGATAAGCTGTGCGCCTGCAAAGAAAATTATGAACGACAGAAAAGCTGTTGCAATGGTTTCCGCCTTTCTGTGCCCCCACGGGTGATTTGCATCTGCGGGTTTCGACAGGATTTTAACTACAACAAGTGTAATAATGCTGATAAGAACATCTGTTGATGAATCAATACCCGCCCCGACAAGAGCATTACTCTGAGAAAAAATCCCCGCGGCAATTTTCATAGATGCTAAAATAACATTGCCCAAAAGCGCAATCATCGCCGCAAGTTTTATGTATTTTGTTTTTTTGTCTATAGAGGTTTTCATGGAGATATCTGCCCTCTCGGAACGCATAAATGCGTTTCTTATATCGAAAATTTATCCTTTATCATTATAACACCAAGCTCTCCTTCAAGCAATGGCGAAAATGGAGAGTTTGGAGAGGATGGAGAAATAGGAGTTGAGAGTTATGGAGTTTGTACGTCAAGCAATCGGAAGTGAGCAAAGTGACAGGTCAAGCATAATAAGCCAAAATCTCACAACGGTGCTTTTTCAGCGTGGTATTCAGGTATCCTGAAGCCTTATATATGCTTGCGATGACGGACTATCTTAGCAGAGAAAATGAGCTTCCGCTCTGCACAAACTACAATGACATACGCAGTATGCGCCTGAGCGAAGTCATATACCCTTCAGGAGTTCATGTAATGTGCATGGTAATTGGCAGCGAACACCCAAATGATTGCGACAGTGACGACGGTTCCCAATGCGACTAAAATACGCTAAAAGCTATGGGGTAGGAAATTGTTCATTTCTTACCCCATAAGTTTTTTAGTACGGCAATTGCCAAATGCAGGACAGTTCACCTTTTCCGTTTAGTGCGAACACTTCAAGTCTGCCGTCTTCATTGTTCCTGACTGCAATATCCCGCAAGTCTGCACCACCCAGCGAAACCCATTTACTCCACGGGTTGAAGTTTGGCTTCTCCTGCCGGCAGTGCCATAAAGCACCGTTTTTATCCACGGCAAACAGCTCCAGCCTACCGTCTTTGTTTTTGCCGACGGCTATGGATTTTGCATTTTCGGCAAAGTTGCGTGACTCCCATCCGAACCATTTGCCATTTGGCTTTTGCTGCCATGTATGACTTATATCGCCGCTCTCGGTGATAACAAACACTTCAAGCCT
>WQSX01000012.1 GCA_009787625.1 Oscillospiraceae bacterium | reverse complement strand
ACACTAACGGACTTGAACCGCTGACCTTCCGCACGTCAAGCGGAAGCTCTACCAGCTGAGCTAAGTGTCCTCTTCTATAACGCAGATTATTTTACAATAGCAAAGCCCGATTGTCAATATAATTTTCAGAGTTTGAGCGATGTTCGGGTTGCTATTGCGCTTTGTTTGCTGTATACTTTCTCGTTATGATTAAGAATCTTGTAAAAGCGACTATTCTAATATTTTGTGCTTTAGTGTTTGCCTTGGGAACACTCCTTATAATTGTAGGCATTCATATAAGTACAAATTTTCTTGGTGTCAGCCTGATAGCCTTTTCTACCGGACTTGCTTTCATTGTGCTGTTTAGCAGGCATATTGTGACTTTGCTGAAGAATATCAGAAAGCGGCGTGCTTGGCGAATTGTGATAAATGCAGTAGCTATCGGCGTTATCGCCGCTCTGCTATATATTGCCGTGATTTCTATTATGATGATTATTGCGATGAATACATCACCTCCTGATGAAGATGTGACGCTCATCATTCACGGTGCTCAGGTGGTAGACGAAGAACCAAATATTATTTTACATCTTCGTCTGAGAGCGGCACTTGAGTTTATGCAGGCCAATCCCTATTCGGTTGCGGTTTTATCGGGGGGAGTGGGTAATGTTGCGACTATAAGCGAGGGTGAGGCTATGCGCCGTTTTCTTGTTAATAACGGCATTGCGAATGACAGGCTGTTTGTGGAAGGGTATTCAACATCAACATTAGAGAATATTGCGTTTTCCTCAAGAATAATCGAAGAGCAGGATTTACCTAGAAATGTTGTGATAACCACAGATGGGTTTCACCAGTTTAGGGCGCAGAGTTTTGCTCGTGATGTTGGGTTAAATCCGAGCGCATTACCGTCAACTACGCCGATAACCAGTTTACCGTACTATTGGTTCAGAGAAATCGCGGCAATTACAACTCAGGTGGTTTTGGGATGATTAGACCATCGAGCTTGATGCTGTATCGAAAATAGCAGTCCGTGAATTTATCGAAAAATTTTATTAAAAAACTAAAGTTTTTCATTTTGTTTACGATAATAAGGACGGGGAAAGTTCTCTAATTGAATATTCGAGATGCAAGGATGCGCCTCGCGAGGAGATAAAGGATGTAAAAGCTTCGCTTTGCGTGTTCCGAATGATTTTTTCGGAACTATTTTTGTTTTTGTGATGAGTTAAGTTAAGCTTGTAAAAGCTGACGATATAAAAACTGCTGTTAGAGAATACTAAATTTAAAAATGCAAGGGGAATAGAGAGAATTATTAATGGAGTGAAAGGGGTCAATAATTATGGCAAACAATGTTAGTAACGCAAATATCGCAGGAGGCACAAACAGGTCGCGATTCGATTCGAATCAATTGCGCCCGAATGGGGAAATGCCGACAAGAAATGGCATTCAGGGGAAGAGCTTGGGGCGTGTGGTGAGGACGGCACCTACACCGCAAGATAGCGTTGAACTTTCAAAGAAAACAGTAAACAAAAATACTATTGATGCGAGTGCGTTTGGTGCAAACTCCACTTCGGAGCAAGCGCCTCAGATTCAAAGCGTAATTGATGCAATAACTTCTAATTTGAATGAGGCCGCCAATGCTCATCAAGCAGATCCAGCTATGGTCTACACAGTGAGCACAAATACGGAGACAAACTCGCAATCACCGGCGCAGACGACCGCACAGGATTCGCTATCTGTGGCACCAAGGGCGACACCGGAGACGACGAGTTCTCCGGTCACAAGCCAAGTTACTGCGACAAGTCAGACAAGCACAGCGAGAACAGCGCAGGATGTTTTGGATGAACTGAGAGAAATGATGCCCGGTTGGGTCATCAATGGCGACTGGCAAACAGGTTTTCGTAACATTCAAATAGATGAGGCACTTCTTGAGCGCATGGCGGCAGACCCTGCTGAGATGGAGCGGGTCATGAGCATAATCCGTGATTTTGAAGAGTTAGTGCCACAGCTTGAACAGTGGAGTGAGCTAAATCCCGGTCAATCGCTGATTCTGAGCTTTATGCTGGACGATGACGGCAATCTTGCGGGACTAGCTACAATCAGGACATTACTGGAAATAGACAGTGTTACGCCTATTGAGTTTACTGGTGGAAGCACAACATGGCTGGAAGACATGTGGCAAAAACTGGATGTGCTTATAGAGGGTTCAAGAAATTGAGCTGAGTAGTTGCCCTGCCTCTTTATAATCGACAATACTATCGTATATTTCGCGTGTGATGCTACTATTGGCGTCGTTGAGTAAATATGTCCTCTCACCCGCTGTTATCAGCAGAAATGGCGGGTGCTCAGGATGTATATTCAGATTGGTTGCACCGTACCCGGAGACGGTGAATCTGCCTTTGTTTACATTTGGTAAGCCCGTTCCGGCAGTTCTTCCTATAATCCACGGTAGTTCTTCGTATAATTCAATGGAATCAATGTCGGAAATTGGTATTGTGTAGGTGACTGTGGTGTGGCGTGCTACCACCTCCGTTTCGGTGAGAACAAGCTGTACGGGCGTTTGTTCTTCTACGAGTACCCATATCCCTATAAAGGGCATGGCAATTATACTTATTAACGCAAACCCCATCAGTATTTTCGCACCTAATTTGGCGAGGTTTACGGTCATGCCCATGCCTACGCGGTAGTTAACCATAAAATGTGTATCGTTTGGGTTATGGTAAAAAAGTCCGCCAATCCAGTAGTCGTCTTCGTCAAGATATAGTTCACCGATGTTATCCGCGGTGAGATTTTGTTGTGATGTTCTTGTGTCGAACTCCACTTTTATAACCATAAAGATTAATGCTGCCGAATAGGTCAGAATTATTATGAGAAAGGCGATTGAGTTTTCCGGGAACAGCCAAAGGAGTATGTTGAGCAGCCCTGTAGCCCATATTAAAGCAATCCACATTTTGCCCCAATTGTAACGCCGCATACGAGTGAGTGCCATTGTAAGTGTGAGGTCGTCATTGACAACTTCAGAGCGCACACGGAAGATTAAATAGTAAAATGGCCAAAGCAGTAATGTTGTCAACGCAAAGGAAGTATATAAAATCATGGACGCAAGTTCAGCGCCTGTAAAAATGGTATAAATAACGGGAATAAAACTTATAAGTGTAGGGAGCAAAAACCAAATACTGCTGATTTTGTGAACAGGGAGAGTTGCGGCTTTGATATCGGCAAATGTCTCACCTGTAGATTCGCCGTACCAATTGTTTTCTCGCTTTAGCTTCATGAGCTTACCTCGGTGGTGGGCGAATACTCCGTAGAGGGCAACAATCAGTGCTAATAACCACGTCATGTACCATGTTGTAGCAAGCCCCATGGACTGCGTGAAGAATGGCACAAAAAGTGCAGGGAGCATTGGAAACATCGTGATGTTCAACCATTTATGAAAGCTTTTGGAAATCGCCTCAACTTGCTCATCGCTGTGTATTTCCTGTGGTAAAGTCGTGCCTATGATTATGTTTTTCTTTGGCTCGGCGTAGTTTTTTGCCATAAAATACACAAGAAACCAAGCAGGAAAGAAACTCGCAACCATAATTATGTTCATCGCCAACATTTGAAATCCCCCTTTATAATTATTTTAACTAGTACATAATGAGTCGTATGCAGTGGAGCAGAGCTCTAGCCACTCATCTCGCTCAACTCCTGATAGTTTTGCTGTTGCCGCTGTCAGTTTGAGTTCTGATAACGTAGTTTCACAAGGTTTTGAGACTGTGTTTCCTGCAACAAGAGTTCCTTTTCGGCGGTCTGTTTGAATATGGCCCTCTTGTTTGAGGAGTTGATATGCTTTGTTTATGGTCATGACGTTAACACCTGTTTCATTTGCAAGCGCACGAACCGTGGGTAAATTTTCGCCTGCCTGCAATCTTCCGTCTGCTATGCCCATGACAAGCTGGTCGTGGATCTGTCTGTAAATGGGTACTTCGCTGGTAAAGTCAAGTTTCATCAGCATTTTACTCACCTCGTTTCTTGTTGTAATGATGATAGTTGTCGTATATAGTATAATACAAACAGAACAAAAAGTCAACACCAACTTGCTTTATTTTCTCCTAAACGATATAATTCTTAAATTACGAAAAGCAGGACGCCCGGTGTGCGTCCCCTACAAAAATACCGCCAAAGTGTGAATTTTCAACACTTTGGCGGTATTTTTAACACTTAAATGTGTATTGACAAGCGGTGTTTTACAGGCGTATAATTGTCGTAAGCACAGAGCGTTAGGGCGGTACGAATTTTTTGACGTTTCAGGGCTTGCTTCTTCAAAGGGAGGGTAGATGTTACTCAACCGGAGGGAGGTGGAGTAATGACGGTATATGAAGTTTTGATGGTCGCGGTGAAAATCGCACGCCTTATATACGACATAGTAAAAAACCGTGAGCTCCACAAGAACCGCAAGGTCAGCAAGCGTAAAAGAAACAGAACGAAATAACCGGCCTCCCGAAACCTTAGGCGAGCCGATTATTTCCTCTTGAAATACGAAGCAAGCCCACCGCCTTGGCGGCTGTTGCCCGAGAGAGTGTTACAGCACTCTCTCTTTTATGTTTAGATTTTAACATTTCTAAGCGCAAACGTCAAGAATATCTTTAAAAAGCAGAACCCCATAAGTTACACAGAAATATCCAGTTCTCCTGAGACTGCGCCTTCGGCTCCGCTGTCACCTTCTAGGGATCCACCTTCAAAAGCGTTTGTGCCGGACATATCGAAGCCACCAAAACTGCCTGCGGCAACTTGTTTAGCGGCAAGCTGTTGTGCTTTGGCGGCAATCTTTGCTCGCATTGCCGTGTCGAGAAAATCTAAAGCATCCGCTTTTGCGCCTTCCATTTCTTCACGATTAAGTTCTTCTAAATAACCACGCTCGCGTTGTCTGCGGCGCAGAATTTGCCGTTTCATTTCCGCCTCAATCGCTCTTGCGCGTTGTGCTTGGTCGTCTCTTTCAGCTTTTTCGGATTTTCGCTCTAGTGAAGCTTCTCTGGAAAGTTCGCGAATTTTTCTGTTGCCGCGTCTTACAACTCTTTCGAGCCTTCTTATAATCTGGCGCAACTGTTCAGACTCTTCGTCATCGGCATGAGCGAGAGCCATGCGAAGTTCGCCTAAATCCATGAAGGCATCGCCGATGATTCTGTGGATAATAAACGTGTTGTTGGCAGAAACAAGCCGTCTGGTGAGGTTGCCTGAATTATCTGTAGGTCTCTCACTGTTGCCTGATACCGCCTCGTTTTGCTCTGCAAGGACACTCATATGTGATTGATTTTCTTGATTTGTCCAATCAAGAAAATCAAAAATGTCCTCTTCTTGCTCTAAGAAGAATGCGCTTTGATTTTCGAGCGCTTTAATGTTTTTTGCCTTGGTTGCCGCACCATGTGCAACATGCTTAGGTTTGGCGGGCTGGGTATTAAATGTATGCGTATGCGCTGTATTAAGCCTCATAATATAGCCTCCTTGCTGTGCGAACCCCTCAAAATTCGCAACTCCTCGTCACTTTTGGTCTCCGTCCATTAGTGAGCTTATTAAAATAATACTCCGTATCTTATTTATCGGAATTTTTGATACTTAACTTAACACTTTTAGTATAAATTTTATGAAAATTTTTATTATTTTCACATGCCAAGCTTTGTGGTATACTACTGATACTTGCGATTTTATGAGCTATTTTACGGAAATTGGAGAAGGGTATGAAAAGAAGAGGTTTTACCATTGATTTTAACGCACCTGTTATTTTGTGGCTGACTGTCATTGCACTGGCTGTCGTTGTAGTGGACTTTTTCACGGGTGGGCTTATGATTAGCCTGTTTGCGTCACGCAGGACGAGCTGGGTCGACCCTATGCAATATCTCAGACTTTTTACGCACATATTTGTGCATGGCGATTTGGCGCATTATGTCGGTAACTTCATGATGATTCTCGCCATTGGGCCTATGGTTGAAGAAAAATACGGTAGCCGCAACCTCGTTTGGTTTATCGCAATAACTACGTTTATCACAGGGCTTGCAAACATACTGCTTTTCCCCGCAGTGGCGACAGTAGGCGCAAGCGGAATCGTATTTATGCTGATTTTGCTCGCATCATTTACAAATATTCGCCAAGGCAGACTGCCGATAACCGTGCCTCTGGTGGCGGTGCTTTATCTGGGCAACGAGATTTTAACAGGTATTTTCACGGTTGATAACATCTCTCAGCTCTCGCACATTATTGGCGGACTATGCGGAGCGGTAGCAGGCGGGTTGTTCCATTCACGTACTATTAAGGCTATTGATTAACAGCAAAACTTGCACAAATCATTAAAATACGTTATAATTCACAGAGTTTCAGTTGTTTTGTGTCTAATGAACTCCGAAAGGAATGGTCATTTTAAATGTATACCGACATGGCATTTTTCATTATTTCGTCAGTATCGCTCGTAATACTGCTTGCACTGGGTACTTTTTTTAGTGCTTCGGAGATGGCGTTTTCGTCTCTTCGGCGTGCCAGAGTTAATAGCTTAGAAGAACTCAGTGGTAAGAAAGGTCGGCGGGCAAAACTTGTTGCGCATATGTATGACGAGCAGTTTGACAGGGTTATATCCACACTGCTCATACTCAACAATACCGTTGCCATAGCTGCGGCAACGCTTTCGGCGACGCTATTTGTGCGTTTGATTGGCGAGTGGGGCTATCTGTTTTCAACTATTGTAATCAGTGCGATAGTTGTTATATTCACAGATGTGTTTCCAAAGAGCATGGCAAAGGAGCAACCCGAACGGATTGCTCTTGCTGTTGCACCGATAATTCGCTTTTTGATGGCACTTCTCAGGCCTATCAACTTTGTAGTTTTGAAAATAAGGAACAGGCTCAGTAAGGCGTTTACGACAGATGAATCGGAAGTGAGCGAAGATGAGCAATCCATGCGTGGGCAAGAGCTTATTTACATGGTGGAAGAAGCGGCAAATGACGGAGCAATAGACTCGGAAAATTCAACTCTTATTACAAACGCTATCACATTTAATGACTTTGCGGCGTGGGATATTGTAACGCCGCGTGTAGACATGGTGAGTGTGCCGCATGATGCAGATATGGCGACGGTTGCGGAGATATTTATAGAGAGCGGATATTCAAGGCTTCCCGTCTATGAAACATCACCCGACCACATCAAAGGGGTTATACATATTCGTGACTTCTTAAAGTACATGGTGGCGAGCGGCGAGAGCGGCTCAGATTCACTCAATGAAATCATCTCACCGGCTGTTTTTACGGTCACCAGTGCAAAAGTTTCAGATATACTTGCATTATTCAAAGATTCGCACAGTCACATGGCAATTGTCACAGACGAGTATGGCGGCACAGAGGGTATTGTGACTATGGATGATATTTTAGAGCGGCTTGTGGGTGATATTTTGGATGAATCCGACGAGGCTGTAGAGGATTTTGTGGAAATAGGTGAGGGGAAATACAAGGTATTATGCTCCGCTTATGTTGCCGACATGTTCGCACACCTTGATATAAAAGCAGAGTCGGAGTCAAACACTGTTTGCGGATGGATAATGGATGTGTTACGGCGAATCCCCGAAGTCGGAGACAGCTTCATTTTTGAAAATCTCTCAGTCACGGTGACAAAAACCGAGGCAAGGCGTGCTGAAGAGTGTATTGTCGAAATTATTGAGTCGGAGAGCGAGACGGAGGGAGAGTAATGAAAGTGCAGGTACCTGCAAAAGATGGAACTGCCATACCTATCTTGTCAATTGGAATGGATAATCCCGACAAAAAGGCAGTGATAATTATAAGTCATGGTTTTAGCGAGCATTCAGGGCTCTATGCCGAAATAGCAGGGGAGCTTGGTCAGGCGGGCTATGGCTGCCTTATCTTGGATCAACGCGGGCACGGCACACCTCCTGACGGCAGTAAAAAGTGGCATGGTATAATCCCCGGCTATCAGAGCTTCGTGGATGATATTCTGGACGTGACTGAAAAAGCAAAAGAGTTGTCGCCGGGTGTTCCCATTGCCCTGTATGGCCATAGCATGGGTGGTGGTATTGTTCTCAACACATTGCTTCGAATGTCAAAGGCGGAGCAATCACAGTATGTTTGTGCGATAGTGGAATCACCGTGGTTAAATTTGTATAAACCATTCGGGAGGTTAACCCGTGGTTTTTTAAATGTATTGAGCAGAATTTTGCCGAATGTTCGCATAAAGCGCCAGCCGCAGAACGAGACACTTTCAAGCGACGAAGTTAGGGCAAAAGGCGTCACAGAAGATGAATTTTATCACGGATATTTATCGTTTTTTATGTTAAATGAGATTTTAAATTCATGCGATTTTGCAATGGAAAGGGCAGGAGAGCTCGCCATTCCGACATTCTTAGCACTTGCCGATAAAGAAATTGTCGTGAATAATAATTCAATGCGTGAATTTGCAAAAAAAGCAGGAGATATGGTCACACTCAAAGAGTACGATTCTCTCCATGCGATTCACAACGATAAAAAAAGAGATGAGTTTTGCAGGGATATAATAGATTTTATTGGCTCGTTTTTGCCGAGATAGGAGAAAGCTTTTTTGTTTGATGTAGCGATAGTTGGGTGTGGTATAATTGGGGCGGCGACAGCGTATGAGCTGTCGCGTTATGACTTGAAAGTCGCTTTACTGGAACGTGAAAATGATGTTGCGATGGGTGCAACAAAGGCAAACAGCGCGATAATTCACGCAGGTTATGACCCTTCACCGGGCACGCTGATGGCAAAGCTAGATGTCGAAAGTGTTGAGCTCGCCAAAGAACTCTGTGGAAAACTGGATATACCGCATAAGCAATGCGGCGCAATGGTTTTGGCGCTATCTGAAGAAGAGATTAAAACAGTTGAATTTTTGCATAAGCAGGCTTTAGAAAATGGTGTAAAAGATACGCATATTCTCTCTAAAGAAGAAGTGTTGCGTCTTGAGCCAAATGTGAGCGAAAATGTCGTTGGGGCATTACATGCGCCTACAGCTATGATTGTCGACCCGTGGGAGTATACACTTGCTTTGGCTGAGACAGCAGTGAGAAACGGCGTTGAGATAAAATTTAATTCGGAAGTAACAGACATAACGGCGACAGAGCGTGGATATGAGATCACAATTGTGGCTACTGAAAGAACAATTGAGGCTCGCTTTGTCATCAATGCGGCAGGGCTTTACTCAGACGATATCCACAATATGGTCGCAGAGCCTGACTTCACTGTCGCTCCGGCAAAGGGCGAATATTGGTTACTCGATAAGAGCGAGGGAACACGCATAAACTCCGTGCTGTTTCAATGTCCGTCAAAGGCAGGGAAGGGCGTACTTGTGACACCCACCGTCCATGGAAATCTTCTGGTCGGACCGGGGAACATTCCCGCCGGTGATAAAGAAGATGTCTCAACAACGGCAGATGAACTCAGATATGTGAGAGACACTGCGATGAAGTCAGTGCCGAGTATTGATTTTAGTGCGGTTATACGCAGTTTTTCAGGAAATCGCGCTCAAACTGAGCATAGTGATTTTATAATCCGAGAGGCGGCGCCGAGGTTCATAGACCTTGCAGGAATTAAATCCCCCGGACTTTCCTCTGCGCCTGCGATAGCAAAAATGGCGGTTGAGATAATTTCGCGCGATGGCACGAAGCTTGTGGAAAAAGCCGAGTTTATAGATTCCCGAAATCGAATTAGATTTAATAAGCTCACGCCGGACGAGAAAGCAAAACTCATAGAGAATGACCCGCTGTATGGGCGGGTGATTTGTCGTTGCGAAACCGTGACAGAGGGAGAGATACGTGATGCGCTCTTTTCTACAATTCCCCCACAGTCGATTGATGCAGTTAAACGGCGCACAGGCGCAGGTATGGGGCGATGCCAAGGTGGTTTTTGCGGCCCGCGCATTTTGGAACTGTTGTCGACACACTACGGCATTGAGCGAACTGATGTTCAGCAAGACAGAGCAGGTACTTTTGTTCTGGTGTCAAGGACTAAAGAAGCTCTGTCCGAAGAGCCTGAGATCCAGGAAAACGTATGTTAGCGGGCGACCGGGGCCACCCCCACGCACTAAATCGATGGAATGGGAAGGATAAAAAATGACTCTTCACAAACACTATCAGTTAATCGTTGCAGGCGGTGGACCTGCGGGTTTGGCGGCGGCTCTTGCGGCTTGGGATAATGGGCTTACTCGTGTACTGGTTGTGGAGCGGGATTTTATGCTTGGCGGCATTCTCAACCAGTGTATTCACACGGGTTTTGGTATCGAATATTTCAATGAAGTTCTCACAGGACCTGAATATGCGTGGAGATTTGTGAGCATGATCCGTGACACAGAAATTGAAGTTTTGACAGATACCATGGTGCTTAGTGTTTCAGAAGATAAATCTTTGCATTTAGCGGGCAAAAAATCGGGATATGCCGTACTCACCGCTGATTCAATAGTCATGGCGACAGGTTGCCGTGAGCGTGCTCGCGGAGCATTAGGCATTGCAGGAACACGCCCTGCCGGGGTTTTTACGGCAGGAACTGCACAGCGTTATGTAAATATAGAAGGATATATGCCCGGCAGAAGTTTTGTCATCGTGGGGAGCGGAGATGTTGGGCTTATTATGGCACGGCGCATGACTCTTGAGGGGGCAAAGGTGCAGTGTGTTGTTGAAATTCAGCCACGCCCCGGTGGGCTTTTGAGAAATGTAGTTCAGTGCTTATATGACTTTGATATTCCACTGCTGCTGTCTCATACTGTCACAGACATTCAAGGTAGGGAGCGTGTTGAAAAAGTGATTGTCTCGCAGGTAGATGAAAATAGAAATGCCATAGCAGGTACTGAGCAGACTTTCAAGTGTGATACTATATTGCTTTCGGCAGGGCTGATTCCCGAAAATGAGCTTTTAAGTGCGGCAGGGATTAAAATTCAGAGTAATAATGTGCAGACATCAGCTGAAGGTATTTTCATATGCGGAAATTCTCTGCAAGTGCATGACATAGTGGATAATGTGACGCTTGAAGCACAGCGAGCGGGGCTTGAAGCGGCAATATTTGTGAAGGAGAAAAGCTATGCCTAAGTATATTTTGTCTCTTGACCAAGGCACGACAAGTTCGCGTGCCGTTCTGTTTGATGATAAGCAAAAAATTGTGGCATCTTCGCAGAAGGAGTTTTCACAAATATATCCAAATGATGGTTGGGTGGAGCAAGACCCTGTGGAAATTTATTCATCGCAAGTTGCCGTTATGAGTGAAGCTGTTGCACACAGCGGTGTAAGCGCAGAGAATATTGCGGCAATAGGGATTACCAATCAACGAGAGACTACTATTGTCTGGGAAAAATCCACAGGGAAGCCTGTTTATAACGCAATTGTCTGGCAGTGCCGCAGGACAGCGGGCATTATTGAAAAACTTGTCGCAGACGGGCTTACAGATAAAATTCGCCGTACTACGGGACTCATTCCCGATGCATATTTCTCAGGTTCGAAAATTGCGTGGATTCTTGATAATGTGGACGGTGCAAGAAGTATGGCTGAAACCGGCGAACTTCTGTTTGGCACTGTGGATACTTGGCTCGTGTGGAAACTGACACAGGGCAAGGTGCATGTCACCGATTACACAAATGCCTCTCGTACTATGCTTTTTGATATTCACAATCTCGACTGGGATGATGAATTGCTGAGGGCGCTTAATATTCCGCGAAGTATGCTACCGAAAGTATGTAGTTCAAGTGAAATTTACGGCTATACCGATGTGCAGGGCGTAGATGTTCCAATCGCGGGAATTGCGGGAGACCAGCAGGCAGCACTCTTTGGGCAGTGTTGCTTTGATAAGGGTGATGTGAAAAACACTTACGGTACGGGTTGTTTTTTGCTCATGAATACAGGTGCTGATGCGTTTGACAGTAAGAGCGGTCTTATAACGACAATTGCGGCTTCAGCAAAAGGCAGACCGTCATATGCTTTAGAGGGCAGTGTTTTTTCAGCAGGTTCGGTGGTTCAGTGGCTCAGAGATGATATGCGGTTAATAGATGAAAGCAGTGAGATTGAACGAATTGCGGCTAAAGTGCCTAACTGCGACGGGGTTTACTTTGTGCCGGCGTTTACGGGTCTTGGTTCGCCGTACTGGGATATGTATGCGCGCGGCTGCATTGTGGGGATTACTCGCAGTACAAAGCGTGAGCATATAATAAGAGCGGCACTTGAGTCGATTGCATTTCAGAGTTATGATTTAATTTCTGCAATCGAAAATGACACAGGAATTACAATAACGGAGCTTAGAGCCGATGGCGGCGCATCAGTAAATAATCTTCTGATGCAGTTTCAAGCGGATATATCAGGGAAGGCGGTATGCAGACCGAGTGAAAGCGAGTCAACGGCACTGGGTGCGACGTTTCTTGCAGGTCTTTCGGTTGGAGTTTGGCGCAGTACGGAAGAGCTAAAAGCCTTGTGGCGCAAAGAAGCTACGTTCTCACCGCAGATGAGTGAGTCTGAAAGGATAGCACTACTCAAGGGTTGGGAACGTGCAGTAGGCAGAAGTCTCGATTGGGCGGAGCGGTAGTGGGCTCTGCATATTTTGATTGCATGAGCACAATTTTTTTGATATACTGTTTGAGCAAAATTCAATAATTTCGGAGGTAGAGCATTGGCGTTTTCATATGAGAGTAAACTGGCAAGTGAGCTTGGATGTTTGCCGCTTCATGTTAAGAATGTAATAGAGCTTATTGATGACGGGAACACAATCCCGTTTATCGCCCGATACCGCAAAGAACAGCACGGAACTATGGACGACCAAGTGCTTCGCAAACTTGCGGATAGATTACAATATCTGCGAAATCTCGATAAGCGTAAGGAAGAAGTCAGGGAGTCCATTGAATCTCAAGGAAAACTTACCGACGAGCTTGTTGCCGCTATTGAAGCCGCCGAAACGCTTGCGGCAGTAGAAGATATCTATCGTCCATATAAGCAAAAACGGCGCACCAGAGCTACGGTTGCAAGGGAGCAAGGACTTGAGCCGCTTGCCGAGTGGCTATTATCGCAGGAAGAGGGAGATAAAGACCCGCTTGCGGTTGCAAAAGAATATATCGACGAAGAAAAAGGCATAGCCGATGCCGAAAGCTGTTTAGCCGGAGCATCTGATATTTTAGCGGAGAACTTCTCCGATGACGCAGCACTCAGGGCAAATCTAAAGCCGTTACTTCTCAGGGAATGCATCATCTGCTCGGAAAAAGCAGGGGAAGGCGACCCTGTATATCAGCAATACTACGAGTTTGAAGAACCGGTAAAACGCATTCAGCCGCATCGCATTCTTGCAATTAACCGCGGAGAGAAAGAAGGTGCGCTCAAAGTGACCCTAAAGGCTCCGCATGATACTGCAAGAGGAATGATGGACAGAGCTTATCTAAAGGAACACGACACCGGTTCAACAGAGTATATTCAAAAGGCTATTGACGACAGCTGGGATAGATTACTTTTCCCATCGCTTGAAAGAGAGCTTCGCAGTACGCTTTCGGAGGGCGCACATGAGCAAGCAATAAAGATGTTTGCTATGAACTTAAAGCAACTCTTAATGCAACCGCCGGTGCGTGGTCAAAATATTCTCGCAGTAGATCCGGCATATCGCACAGGGTGCAAATGTGCAGTGATTGATGCAACAGGCTTGGTACTTGACACGGTTGTCGTCTATCCGACACCGCCGCAATCAAAAGTTGCGGAAGCGTCCGCCACTTTAATCAGACTTATAAAAACGCATAAAGTAACTGTAATTGCGATTGGCAACGGCACTGCATCGAAAGAGACTGAAATATTCGTAGCGGAGCTGATAAAGCAAACACCGGGCGTATCATACATGGTTGTGAATGAGGCGGGTGCATCGGTATATTCGGCATCAAAAATTGCCGCAGATGAGTTCCCCGATTTTGACGTGTCGATTCGCTCTGCAGTTTCAATAGCAAGGCGTTTGCAAGACCCGCTTGCCGAGCTGGTTAAGGTTGACCCAAAATCAATCGGAGTAGGGCAGTATCAGCACGATATGCCCCCCGCAAGACTCGGCAGCACGCTCGACGGTGTTGTTGAGGACTGCGTGAACAATGTGGGTGTCGATTTGAATGTCGCTTCTGCGCCGCTGCTTGAAAGAGTGGCGGGTTTAGGCCCGCAGGTGGCTAAAAATGTAGTTAGCTATCGTGAAGAGAATGGGGCGTTTGCAGACCGAAAATCTCTAATGAAGGTTCCAAAGCTCGGAGCTAAAGCGTTTGAGCAATGTGCAGGATTTTTACGTATTCCAAGCGGGAAAAATGTTCTGGACAATACATCGGTTCACCCGGAATCCTACAAGGCGGCAAAGGAGCTTCTGACGGCATTTGGACTTAAGCTCGACGATGTCGGGGCATTACCACCGCTTGAGGGGCTTATTGCCGAGCGTGGGGAAGAGAGCATTGCCACTTCATGCAACATTGGTGTGCCTACGCTTTGGGATATTGTCACAGCACTTCAAAAACCGGGGCTTGACCCACGTGATGAACTGCCCCCACCGCAACTTCGAACCGATGTCATGGATATGAATGATTTAAAACCCGGAATGAAGCTCACGGGCACAGTGCGAAATGTAATTGATTTTGGTGCGTTTGTAGACATTGGTGTGCATCAAGATGGTCTGGTTCATGTTTCTGAATTAGCTAACAGGTTTATAAGGCATCCATCTGAGGAAGTAAAAGTAGGCGACATAGTTGATGTGGTTGTGCTTGAGGTAGATGTATCACGAAAGCGCATTGCACTCAGCATTAAGCAGGCAAAGGATATGGCGAAGGCAGACGGTCTGAAGTCGGAGGTTCAGCAAAATGCGTAGTTGCCGCAGATAATGGGCAATTTACTCCGCTTTTTTGCGAGCCATCGGGATCTACACCGCTGTTCTCGCAAAAAAACGGAGTAAACAGCCCACTATCTGCTAGGCCGGGATAAATTTTAAGGAGAACTCTCATGCGAGTAACTGTTGTTGGTGCGGCTAATATTGACATTATTACTAAGAGCAAGGCTAAGATAGTGCCTGAGGACTCGAATCCGTCAGATGTTAAGCTTACCGCAGGTGGTGTGGGCAGAAATATTGCGTCTGCCATAGCAAAGCAAGGTGCAGATGTTACTCTGATAACTGCTGTTGGGAGTGATCCATTGGGGGCGCTGCTGAAAGATAGTTGTGATGAGCTTGGGATTAACACAGAGCCTTGGATAATTAAAGAAAATATAAGCACAGGTGTATATCTTGCAACACTGGAAAGTGACGGAGAGCTCTATGCCGCATTTAATGCTATGAATGCACCCGAATCAATCACGAGGGGCGATATTACAAAGCAAAAGTCTCATATAATAGAGACCGATCTTTTAGTCCTTGACTTAAACCTGACAGAAAAAATAATTGAGCTTTGTCTTGAACTTAGAGGAGATGAACCGGTGATGGTTGACGTTGTCTCTGCACCTAAAGCTCACCGAATAGCAACTATGCTGGACAAGGTGGATATCCTGAAGCTCAACAAATTTGAAGCTGAAGAACTTACAGGTATTTCACTTGACACTAAGGAGCGTGTAAAGCAGGCGGGATTTTCTCTGGTAAAAAAAGGTGTTGGCAGGGTATTCATTACTTTGGGAATGGCGGGAGTTTTTGCCTGCGATAGACAAAATTCTATCTTCGTGCCGGCAATACCTGTTGCGGTTAAAGATGTGACCGGAGCAGGGGATGCGTTTGCCGCAGGTGTAGCACTGAGTTTAAATAAAGACTTACGGGCACAAGCACAACAGGGGATAGAGTTTGCCACGGAGCACTTGAAGCAGATGGTTAAGTAGTAAGTAATCTCAAAAGGAAGGGTCATTTTTATGAATATATTAATCAAGGAAATCCTTACGTTGTTGCCAAAGGCTGATGACTGCACTGACTTTGAAGTAAAAAGTTGCTCCATCTATATAAAAGATGGAATCATTGAGTCAATTGATGCAGAGCCTGATGGTTTTAAGGCTGATAAGACAATAGAGGGCAGTGGAAAACTTTTAATGCCGGGACTCATAAATGCTCACACTCATGCTTCAATGTCGATTTTGCGCAATTGTGCAGATGATTTATTGTTCAATGATTGGCTGTTTGGGAGAATTATGCCGCTCGAAGATAAGTTAACAGGCAAAGATTGCTACTGGGGAGCTAAACTTGCCATCTTGGAAATGATTCGAACAGGCACGACTTCTTTCATTGATATGTATTATTTCATGGATGACCTTGCTGAAGCAGTAGATGAGTCGGGTATCAGAGCTGTGCTGTCCCGCGGGCTTATCGGCAATGCCGATGACCCCTCGGTTGGTGAAAGTAAGCTCAAAGAGGCCTTTGATGCCATTGAAAAATGGAAAGGTCATGACAGAATCAACTTTATGCTTGCACCGCACGCTCCATATACTTGTGACGATAGCTATCAGCGAACTGTTGCCGCAGAGGCGAAGCGACTGAATCTGCGGATAAACACACATATCTCAGAGAGCCTTGCAGAGAATGAAAACATACAGAAATCCTATGGTTGCTCACCTGTTGAACTACTGGATAAAACAGGTCTGCTCACTGATAAGACGATTGCCGCACACTGTGTACATTTGAGCGATTGTGACATAAAAATATTGGCGGATAGGGGAGTGTGTGTTGTCACAAATCCTGTCAGCAACCTCAAACTTGCCAATGGAATCGCTCATGTTCCAAAGATGCAAAAAGCAGGGATAAAACTAGCACTCGGAACTGATGGGGCGGCGAGTAATAACACGCTTAATATGTTCCGTGAGCTCTCAACTCTCTCGCTCATACACAAGGGTGCGAACCATGACTGTCTTGCAGTTACTGCGAAAGAGGGAATAGTGATTGCCACACAGGGTGGGGCAGCGGCTATGGGGCGTGATGATTTAGGTGTAATTAAGCCCGGAAATACTGCTGATTTAATCATACTGAATCTCGATAACCCGAATATGCAACCGTGTAATAATCTTGTCTCTTCACTAGCTTATTCCACTAATGGGAGCGAAGTTGAGACTGTAATGGTTGGAGGGCGCTTGCTTATGGAAAACAAGGAATTCCTTACGATAGATTCGGAGAGAGTCTATCATGAAGTTTCTAAGATATGTGAAAGGATAGGTACACGATGAAGATTAGTTCAAAAACAGCAGGCAAGACAATTGGTTATGCAACGGAGACAAATGAAAATCCACAGTCGGCAACCGGAACTGTGGAGCATGAGAGTCAAATCAGGGATATTTCTCTGGCTCCGTCAGGAGAGAAGAAGATTCAGTGGGCATGGCGCAACATGCCGCTTCTCCGGGCAATTAAAGAGGATTTTGAGAAAACAAAACCCTTCAAAGGTCTCAACATAACGCTTTCGATACATATGGAGGCAAAAACTGCATGTCTGTGCCGCACCCTTGCGGCAGGCGGAGCTAACATGAACGCAGCAGGGTGTAATCCGCTTTCGACTCAAGATGATGTTGCGGCGGCTCTTGCAAAGGGTTCTGATGATGCGCCTCCGATGAAAGTTTTTGCTTGGCACAAGTCCACTTCAGAGGAGTATGAAGAACATCTCACAATGGCACTTGAATCAGGTCCGAATATCATAGTTGACGATGGTGGCGACCTAATAAATATTATGCACACAAAACTGAAGCACTTAATCCCGAACGTAATGGGTGGGTGTGAGGAGACAACCACCGGCATTATGCGTCTATTTTCTATGGCGGCAGACAAAACACTTAAATTCCCAATGGTTGCAGTAAATAACGCTCAGTGTAAGTATCTCTTTGACAACAGATACGGCACAGGTCAATCTGTTTGGGATGGCATTAATCGCACCACGAACCTTGTTGTTGCAGGTAAAGATGTTGTAATCGCAGGGTATGGCTGGTGCGGCAAGGGTATTGCTATGCGTGCAAAGGGCTTTGGCGCACGCGTAATCGTTACTGAAATTGACCCTATAAAGGCACTGGAAGCAATGATGGATGGATATGATGTCATGCCAATGGACGAGGCAATTGAATACGGTGACCTCTATATCACCGCGACAGGCTGTGAGGGTGTTATAACTGAGCGTCACTTTGACAAGATGAAAGATGGCGCAATACTCTGTAATGCAGGGCATTTCAATGTTGAAGTTGATGTTGCATGGTTAGATGCAAACACAAAAAGTGAAGAGCATAAGCCAAATATTATGGGTTACACTCTCAAAAACGGCAAGAAAATTTTCGTAATCGCAGAAGGCAGACTGGTAAACCTCGCGTCAGGAGACGGGCACCCCGTTGAAATCATGGATATGAGTTTTGCCATTCAAGCACTAAGCGCAGAGTTTGTGGTCAAAAAGCACAAAGAATTAGAACCGGGTGTCATCCCTGTTCCTTCTGAAATTGACAAAGATGTGGCATTCAAAAAACTAGAAGCTTGTGGTCTCAGCATAGACAAGCTGACTTCAGAGCAAGCAAAATACTTGCTTAGTTGGGATATCGAGTCGGGGGAATAATCGTTGATTCCCGCAGAGGGTGGGCAGTTTGCTACGTTTTTTCGAGCCATCGGGATCTACACCGCTGTTCTCGAAAAAAGCGTAACAAACTGCCCACCCTCTGCTTACCTGTTGCGTTGTTGTATTTAGAGTAGTTCTAGCATCTCATTCATTCTTACAAAATAGTAGTCGCAGACTTCTTTTAGCTCGTCTTGTATATCGTCTGACACTAAATCGTATACTCCTATGGTTATGAACCCTGCTTTTTTTGCTGTTTTTGCGGCATATAGGGCATCTTCTATTACTATGGTTTCATGCGGTGCTGTCTCTAGAAACTTAGCGGCTTTGCTGTATATGTCGGGGTATTTCTTGCTTGTGTTTTCCTCACTGCATGTGAAGATGCGCTCGAAATATCCTTCGATTCCGTGTGCCTTTATGGCGGGCTCGGCAAGGTTTCTTTCCGTTGCAGTCGCAAGACAGATTTTTACTCCGCGGCTTTTTAGCGTTTCCAGAACTTCCTTTACACCTGATTTTAGTTTTACGTCAGTTTTATAGCGGCTCAGCATCATGCTGTCCCTGCCTTGGATTACTTCCTCGACTGACTTGTTTATACCATAGTGCCTTATGTAATGCTCCGCTTCTTCAACAGTGTTCGTTGCGCGGAGATCCTCACGAATGCTGTCGCGAGGGGTTGCGCCGTGGCTTTTTAGGTAGTCTATTGCTATATCTCCCCAAATTGTCATCGAATCGAGTATAGTACCGTCTAAATCAAAAATTGCACCTTTTACTTTCATTACGAGACCGTTCCTTTCAGGCTGGTTATGCCTTTACTTATCTTATTTTTCCCAAATAATTATCAGAGTTCCGGTTTTGACTGATATTACAGCGGGTTTGTCTGTGAATTCATTGCTTACGCCGATAGGAAAAGCGTTTGTGATATTGGCGTTTTTCAGCGGGTAGAGTAGTCCGTCAAGTGTGACACCTTGTGCAGAGTCTCCTGCACAAAAAACAGAAATGGATTTTCCTTTTGTATTGCGTTCATTTAGAGTAATACTATTGTCTTTGATAGCTGTTATGCGGTTATACTGACTATATAAAGTGGCTGACGCACCTTGTGATGTAATGAAAGTGAGAATTTGGATGTTTGCATAAGTTTGGTCCAGTCTCCCCCCAAGAGCTCCGTTGATGGCAAACTCTGTGTAGCCGAGTTTTAGTCCCTCTCTGACAGCGAGCATCATATCCGTGTCGTCTTTTATAGATGAAACGCGGATAACATTTGGGTGTCCGGCGACTACATCTGTAAGCTTCGTTGGCAGTGAGTCAAAATCGCCGACAATGAGGTCAGGCTCAATTCCACGCTCATGGAGATATAAAAGCCCGCCATCGGCGGCTATGATGAAGTCATCGCCTTTAGGCAAGGTGCTCTCATCAAACTCTCCGGCACCGGCTATATAACATCGCATTTTCTCCATTTGGCATTACTCATTTCGTAAGTTTTCGGAAGTGCCTTCGTCATACTTTACTACATTTCCTCAATAATATCAACCCGAAACCAACAAGGCAGGGAAGTGTATTATACAAATCCCTGCCTTGCTAGAATTATTACGTGTGCCTATAGTTAAGGCTTTGCAAACTGTAACTGTGGTGTGTCGGGGTTTTTTGATAGACGGAAGTAGAATACGATTACGGATATGATTTTTGAAGATTCTATCAGCATACCCATGATGTTCCAGCGTTCAATGTACCAGATGCTGGAGAAGCCATCTTCGGCTAGGATTCCGATGTTCATTGGGCTTTGTGTGAGCAGTACGACTGCGGCGTAGAATATAACAGCAATGCGCACATAGTGTACACCCGGAAGGTACTGGCATATGACGAAAGCGATTGATGAAACCATTCCGAGGATGTGTAGCCATCTGATTTGTGCCGGAGTGTTTACTATTGCGAGAGTTCCTGCTATGACCGCAATTACTATCATAACCAAAAGGAAAATAAGTCCTGCTTCCTTTGCCTGTGGAGTGTTCTTTTTGAAGATGTATGCAAACACGCCGTTGCGGACTGTGCTATAGGTGGCGGCTACTATGAGCGAAACCTGCGTGGAGAGACCTGTAGCGATACCTATGGAGATGAACATTGTCATCCAAAAGAAGCTACTGAAAGCCGAGACTAGGAAAAACTTTGGTTTTTCTTTAATTTGGTATGTCCAGAACTCAAGTGCGATTGTTATTACGCCAAATACTTGGGCCAATAAGAACCAGTTGCTTACGCCTTCAAAAAAATTTCCCATTTTACAAAATATTCCTTTCTATTTTAACCTATTATGCTCTAGTATTTCATTTTTTAAATAACTTCCCAAAAATCTACCACAATTTTTGGGGAGGAATTTAGAAAATGGAATGCTAATCTACTTTGTCATATTTTTTGCAATATGCAAATGCTATTGCTCCGGGTCCTGCGTGAGAACCGACGGTAACGCCGATATCAGTGATTGGGTTTGGTATTTGGGTGCCGAGTGCAGCTTCTGTGCTTGCTTTGAATGCAACTGCGTCTTCCGGGCATACTATGTGCCCTACGCTCATATTTATATTGTCAAGCTCATCTTTTAAGGCATCTACAATCGCGCCTTCAATGAGCTCAAGGGCTCTTTTTCTGCCGCGTACATTATCGAGCTGTGAAACTTCGCCATTTTCCACTTGCAGAATCGGGCTCAGACCTAAGATGCCGCCCACGAGAGCTGTTGTGGGGCCAATTCTTCCGCCTCGCTTTAGATATTCCAAAGTGCTGAGTGTGAAGTAGACATGGGTTGAACTTATAACTTTTTTAGTAGTTTCAACGGTTTGCTCAAGAGTGAATCCCGCATCTCTCATTTTGACAATTTCTCTGAGGATAAGACCGTGTCCGACACTGACATTGCGTGAATCCATGAGTTCTATTTTTCGGTCGGGATAGTCTTCACTGAGCATGTCTTTTGCAATCACTGTGCTTGCGTGGGAGCCACTGAGCTTTGATGAGATTGTCAGTATAAAAATATCCTTGCCTTCTTCAAGATACGGTGTTGCCGCATCAACATAGTCTTGCGGAGTTGGCTGTGAGGTCTTGGGGAAGAGCGTCTTTTCAGTTGTTAAGCGCTCAAAATACGCCTCTTTTGTAATTTCGATGCCTTCGCGCATGTAATTTTGTTGGTCAAAACTTACATAAAATGGAATGACCTTGACGTCACTTTTTTCGATTTCCTCTGCGCTGAAGTCGCAACTGGCATCTGAAATGATTTGAAACATGTTTTAATCTCTCTTTCTTTCTTATATTTCTATATTTAATAATATTCTATGCTGATTTAGGTAATGCATTTGTCATTCGCTTAGGGCGCAGTAGGAGTGCCGCAATAGTGATTCCTACGGATGCCACACCTACACCGATTGCGCTATAGGTAATTATGCGTTTTTTTGATTTTCTCTTAGCTCCCTCGTCTGCGAGCTTCGTTTCCTCGAGAAAAGAATCTGCTATTGCACCTATACAATTTAGAAGTCTTTTTGCGCTTTGAATTGTTTCTGTGCTCATAATTATGACCATTCCTTTCGAACTTAATTCAAACTTTAATTCCTTCTTTTTCTAAAAATGCTCCGAGTTTTTTTCGGGTTCGGAATAAGATTGATTTCGTTTTGCTCTCGCTGATTTTAAACCTACTGCTTATTTCTTTTATGCTCTCACCATGAAAGTAACGTAGTACAAACAGTTTACGTGTCGCCACTTCAAGAGTGCTCAGGTAGCGGTCAATTGCTTCTGTGACGAGTGTCGCTTCAAAGGTTTCTTCGGGACTATCCGCTGTAGGTACACAGTCCTCAAGTTCACTGAGCAGTAGTGGGACTTCACCGCCGCCTCTTTTTTGTGCGGTGTTTGCCTCCCATTTGTTTAAGGCGAGATTCCTTGTTATCTTGGCTAGATATGCGCCAAGGCTTTCGGGTCTGGCGGGTGGGATTGCCTCCCATGCCTGAAACAATGTATCGTTCACACATTCCTCCGCATCTTCTGCATTATGAAGAATATTCATTGCAGTTCTCTGTAGGCGATTGCCGTATTTTATTTTAGTTTCCTCAATTGCATATTCACTGCGCAGAAAATATAAATCGAGAATTTCATGGTCTTCCATAATTCGCCTCCTACCCATATAAACAGGAAAAAATACACTTTGGTTGCACTTTTTCTGAAAATATTTTAAAAAAATTTTTAGATTATAAATCAGTTTTATAGAGATTATATTTAGATGGTCATCTTTGCGATGGATATTGTACATTAAAATGCCTGAAAATGCAAATAAATGGAGAGAATGGCGTATCCAATCTCTCCATTTGGTTACAAGTCACAGCCCACGCGAGAACAGCACTCAAAAGTTCGTCATTGCGGGCTCGACCCGCAATCCCCTACGGATATGCTCATTATTCATGGGATTGCGGCTCGGAGGCCGCAATGACGTGGTATGTATGACCAGTAACTTATTTGCTGTGAAATAGAAAACTATCTGTACAGCGGGCCGTAGACTTCGCAGGCTCTGTAGTCAGCGCCTTCTTTGTCTTTTGTGCCGAATGATGCCCATGCGTGCGGACGGAAGATTGATTCATCGCATACGTTGTGCATAGATACGGGTATGCGAAGCATTGAACATAAGGTTATTACATCTGCGCCTTTATGGCCGTAACAGAACGCACCGTGATTTGCGCCCCAGTTTGCCATTACGTTATAGACATCTGTGAATGCGCCTTCGCCGGTTAGTTTCGGGGCAAACCAAGTGGAAGGCCATGTCGGAGCTGTGCGCTTATGAAGCATTTCGCTGACATTTTTTGGAAGGTCTACAGTGTAACCTTCGGCAATCTGCATGACAGGACCAAGACCGTCAACGAGGTTTAAGCGAAGCATTGTAACAGGCATGACACCTTCGGTTTGATACTTTGAAGAGAAACCACCGCCTCTGAAATACTCCACTTCGGCGGGACACCACTCGGTTTTATCGAGGCAATTTTTGATGTCTTTGTCAGACATTTCCCACCATGGTTTCATAACGCTGTTGCCGCCGGAGTCTTTTACTCCGCCACTGCCATCGAGAGCCGCTGCACCTGAGTTTATAAGGTGGATAAAGCCGTCTTTTGCTTTGCCGTCCGGCTTCCAACCTGATACACGCTCTACAGCTTCGGGGCTCCAATATGTGCGTACATCGGCAAAAACAGAAGCCGCACCGTCCATCAGATGTGAAAACAGCATGGAGATACCGTTTAGGTTGTCATTTTCTGTGGCAAAGATTGTGGGTTGTCTTTTTCCTGTCCAGTCAAAAGATGAGCTCAAAATCGCCTCTGTAAAGTCGGCGTTTGGCTTATGGTCAGTCCACATACGCTGACCTTGGAAACCACCTGCTATGGCGTTTCTGCCAAGTGCCTCTTCATGGAAGCCAAGCTTTGCGAGTTTGGGATTTCCGAGCATGATGTCTTTGCAGATGAGGGTCATTTTAACGACATATTCCCACTGCTCGGCTTTTTCGGCAGGGGAGTATTGTTTTGACTCGGCGTTGACATCAAAGCCTTCTTTGCAGTTTTCTTTTGCCCAAGCGAAAGCTTTTTTGAATTCGTCGGGGTCATAAATATTTCGCTCAATACGGCGTGTAATTTCGCTCATATCCACCCATTCTGCACGAATTCCGAGATATTTTTGCATAAAAGCAGGGTCTAAGAATGAACCTGAAATGCCCATTGAGACAGAACCGATTCCAACATACGCTTTGTTTTTCATTTGTCCAACTGCGATTGCGGCTCTGGCAAAGCGTAAAATTTTCTCTTTTACATCTTCGGGAACTGAAGTATCGTCTTTATCTTGTACTTCACGCCCATAGATTGAAAATGCGGGTAAGCCACGCTGTGCGTGTGCGGCGAGAACTGCTGCGAGATAGACAGCTCCCGGACGTTCTGTGCCGTTAAAGCCCCACACCGCTTTTACTGTGTCTGATGATAAATCCATAGTTTCACTGCCGTAGCACCAGCAGGGTGTGACAGTGAGTGTGCCGATTACATTTTCTTTTGAGAATTTCTCTGCACAGAGTGCCGCCTCTGCTCCACCGCCTATTGTGCCATCTGCGATAACACACTCAACGGGTGTTCCGTCAGCATAGCGAAGGTTGTCGCTGATTAGTTTTGCGGCTGATTTTGCCATTGCCATTGTTTGGTCTTCAAGTGACTCACGCACTCCGCCCCAGCGACCGTCAATTGTAGGGCGAATTCCGATTTTGGGGTTTGCCATGTAATGTCCTCCTTTTGAAATATACATTTGTTATGATAATTGTAGGGGCGACCGTCCCCGGTCGCCCGCTGTTCGGATTTCTACTTATCCTCCGGGCGGCCGTCCCCGGTCACCCCCACACCGGATTTTCATTATTTACCGGCTATTAGTTACGAAATGATTAGTCGTAGAGCAAAATTGCAATGTCAGGGTTGTGCATGTTTTCTGAGTTCCACCACTGTGCGCCTGTGTCTACATCGGAAACAGATTGACCGCGTGCAGCGCGAACAGCAAGAGAAACAGATTGGAAGCCGATTTGGAAAGGATCTTGAGTTACAGAGCCGAACATAATGCCTTGCTCAACAGCTTCTTTTTGTGCAGAACCGGCATCAAAACCAACAAGGATAACACCGTCAGGAACAACTGTACCTGCGCCGATTGTTGCAAGCAGACCCATAACAGCACCTTCGTTTGAGCAAAATACGCCAACGAGATTAGGTGTGCCGAGTATGCCGAGAGCGGCGCTTGTCATGTCTACGATGTCAGGTGTTGCGCCTACTACTACTTGAATTTGTACCGCTGAGTTTGCATCACCTGTGTTGATTCTTGCGAGACCGCCGCTTATAGAAACGCTGTCGTTAACGCCGCCTGCTAATCTGTACATTGCTTCAGCGAAACCTTGTGTACGGCCGGTGACGGATTCAGATGTTGCATCTTGTGAGAGAACTGCAATTACAACGGGATCTGCTTGTGTTGCAGATGCTACTGCAGCTTGAATTTCGGGGAACATGTTGTCTGCACCCACTGCGCCCGCAGCAATGTTGTCTGTGGCGGCTGTGGCAAGAACTTGACCGGCAGGTGCATCAGGAATTCCGGAGTCAAAGCCGATGATAGGAATTCCGCGGTTGTATGCATCTTCGAGTTCTGCAAGTGCAGCTTCGGTGTCGAGTGCCGCAAAAGCGATGGCATCAGGGTTTCTTGCGAGGGCACTGCGGAGCATTTCAAGTTGAGGGCCGATGTCGGCTTCACTTGGAGGACCGTCGAAAGATACGTCTACACCATATTCTTCACCTGCAGCGCGTGCGCCCGCATAAACTGCTTGCCAGAACTGATGTTGGAAACCTTTGGAGATAACTGCTACGTAGGAAACTTCACCATCTCCATCTGCTGTTGTGGCGGCGTCATCGTTGTCACATGCCACCAGGGCGAAAGCTAATAGCATCGCCAGAACGAGTAGTAGTGCTAATTTTTTCATTTTCATTTTCCTTTCTTGTGTTGCTTTATTAAGCAGCATTTCTTTTTTTCTTTACCTGATTTGCTCGTTTTGTGCGTTGTATATCTAACAAGACTGCGCCTATGACGACAATTCCTGTAAAGAAAACTTGAATAGGTGCGGGTAATCCCATCTGAGTGAGTCCGATTCGTAGAACACTCATGATGAAAACCCCGATGAGCGTGCCTGTCAGAGAGCCGACACCACCTGAGAGTGATGTGCCTCCAATGACGACTGCGGCGATAGCCTGTAATTCGACTCCCTGTCCCGTGCCCGGAGTTATGGTTGTGAATGCAGCGGCATGAAATATTGCTCCGATTCCGGCACATAGACCACTGATGACATATGCTATGCATTTCCAATTAGATGTGTTAACGCCGGAGAGACGCACAGCTTCTTCGTTACTGCCTATGGCAAAGATATAACGACCAAGCTTTGTTTTGTTGAGTACGATAATGGCTACTATGAAGAAGAGGACTAACCATATGGCACCTGTGGGAAAATTGCCGACTCGCAGGAATGTGCTGCCAAACCAACCTCCGCCGATAGGGCTGGGAAATCTTTGAGCTTGAACATTTGTCACGATGGAGCCTAAGCCCGCAGAAACCATCATAATACCCAGTGTAGATATAAATGGCGGGAGTCCGAGTTTTGTGACCATCATACCGTTTAGAAGTCCGAACAGAGTACCTATTATAACAATGATAATCAGGCAGAGCCATAGCGGCAGACCTGCACCATTTTGGTAGAGAAATCCGCCAATAACTGCTGAACACATCATGACTGTGCCTATGGAGAGGTCAATCCCGCCCGTGATGATGACAAAAGTTACACCGATGGCGAGAAACCCTATAAAATAGGAACTGGCGAGGATATTTAGAACCGTAGGCCACGATGCGAAACCTCGACCTGTGAAAGTGAAAAACACGCACAATATAATGAGTGCTCCAAAAGCTAACAGCTTTTCCAGAGGAAGCTTCTTTTTTGATGTGTTCATATCGTTGACTATTCCTTTCATAAACCCATTAAGCGCAAAATAGATAATTATTCCTCGGCAGTTGCGGTTGCCGAACGGGTGAGACTGGAACCCTGAGCCGCCAAAGCCATGATTGAATGTTGATTTGCCTTGTCAATTGACAAAGTTCCTGTATGGGCGCCCTCACACATTACAAAAACTCTGTCACTCATACGCAGAAGTTCAGGTAGTTCCGAAGAAATCATTATGATAGACTTGCCACTCTCAGCAAGTGAGTTCATTAATTTGTATATTTCACTTTTTGCACCGACGTCAATACCTCTCGTGGGCTCATCGAAAATCAAAATATCGCAGTTGCGGATAAGCCATTTAGCGATGACCACTTTTTGCTGATTTCCGCCTGAGAGATTTTTTACAAACTGCTCGATGGAAGGTGTCCTGACATCGATTTTTTCAACGTATTCATTTGCGACTGCTTTGATTTTTGCGTCATTGACAATACCTGATGTGGTGTAATCGTCTAAGGTTGCGAGAACCATATTGTCACTTATTTTCATTCCTACTGCAAGTCCGAATCGCTTTCTGTCCTCAGACAGATAGCCAATTCCGTGTTTTACCGCATCTCTGGGGGACCTGATATCGACTTTGAAATCATTTATGAAAATGTCGCCGGACCATCTTTTATCAGCTCCGAAAATGAGCCTTGCAACTTCGGTTCTGCCTGCACCCATAAGACCTGCAAAACCAAGAATTTCACCACGGTGAAGCTTGAAAGAGACGTTATTCACATCTTTTGAGCATAGATTTTCAGCTTTAAGAACTACAGGAGCATCATCCGGCACAGAACTACTTTGTTTTGGCTCTTCAAATGTCACTCTACCTATCATCATGTGGATAATTTCGTCTATTGTGAGGTCGGAAGTATCTTTTGTTCCGACAAGTTCTCCGTCTCGAAGTACGGTTACTCTATCGGTGATGCGCTGTATTTCATCAAGACGGTGTGATATGTAGACCATTGCAACGCCTTTTTCTTTTAGTTCGCCTATGATGTTAAACAATAGGTCAATTTCTGCGTCTGTGAGCGTAGAGGTGGGTTCATCGAATATGATGATGTTTGCATCAAAAGAAATGGCTCTTGCGATTTCAACTATTTGCTGTTTACCGACAGTGAGGTTCATGACTTTTTCTTGCGGGTCTATTAAAACTCCGAGCTTTTCAAAAAGTTCTGCCGATTTCTTGTTTATACCTTTATCGTCAAGGAAAAAACCTTGGCTCTCTCTGCCGATGAAGATATTTTGAGCTACTGTGAGGTGATTCATTAGGTTGAGCTCTTGATGAACTATAGAGATGCCGGCATCCTGTGCAGCTCTGGGGGTTTTAAACTTAATTTTTTTGCCGAAATGCAAAATTTCACCCTCATCGTATTCGTGAATACCGGTGAGAATTTTCATCATGGTGGATTTGCCTGCTCCGTTTTCTCCTACAAGAGCAAGGACTTCACCACGTTTTAAATTGAGACTGCAACCTTTTAATGCATGGACTCCTTGAAAACGCTTATCAATGCCAATCATTTCAAGGACATATTCGCTTCGTGTTTCTTCATTTACCATTATGATATACCACCGTTATATTTGTTACAGTGTGCAAATAAGCTAACCATCTTGTTATCTTACCACAAAACAAACAAGAAAAGAATAGCATTAATTGTTCAACTTAAATAATTATAATTGCTATATCATATGATCGCGATAACTCCGTATGCTGTTTCTGTATTCGGTCGGTGATATGTTTTCATTATTTTTAAACACTCGGCTGAAAGTCAGAGCATTTTCATAGCCAACATTGTTTGCTATAAGCTGAATCGGCATATCGGTATTGCCCAGTAGGTCCTTTGCAGCTGAAAGACGCGTATTGAGCAAGTACCTCATAGGGGACATGCCAACAGTTTCTCGAAATACACGGACAAAGTGGTGTTTGCTGAAATGAATGCTGTCTACTATCGTGTCAAGGTCAATCGTTGTATGATAGTTTGCGTTTATGATTTTTTTTGCCTGCTCACAGACTTTTATGTGTGTTGGGTTCTCTGCTTTTATATCGTATAGTCTGAGGAGATAGTAGCAAATCATTGACGCAATATGTGTAGATATGGCTTTATAGTGTGTCTTTTTATTAGTGTGCTCGTCAACCATGTTGAGGAGGAAAGATTTGAGAACATCGTCATAGCGTCCGGATTCTATGACCGGCTGTGCATCGGCGGGAATAATGAAACCGTTCGGAAGTCCGGGTATTTGCAGATCTCCAACAGCGAAAAATAAGATGGAGAGGTGGTCGCTCATGCTTTTTTCGAGGTGGAGCACTCCGGTGTTGTAGATGACAACATCACCGGTTTTGAAGGTAAAGGCTTCATTTTCTATATGTGCTTTCCCCTCGCCCTCAGAGATATACATGATTTCACAAAAATTATGCCTATGTATGTCGCTTGACCATGTGAGGTCGCAGTTTATAAGCCCGGAAAAGAAAACTCTCGGGCGAAGGCTCAGGACTTTTTCATCACTTGGGTAGAAATGAAGATGCTCAGCCACTTAAAAAATCATTCCTTTCCTTTGAAAATCTATATGCATGAAAGGCTCAAATGCCTTACACAGCGGAAAAGATAACTGAGCAACAGTATATCATAAAGAACTTGTCAGGTAAATAGAAAGCATTGTGTGTGCTATAAAAAAATTTTGTTAAAATACGCCAATTGAAGTTTTAAAAATGCTGAATTTCACGCTTTGTAAGTGTTAAAATTTTCACGTTTATTAGTGCAAAACAGAGAATTTTGCCGTTTGACATAATCATTATGTAAGCGGATAATCTTTGCACGACCGGTTCGGGAACGGAGTACCAACATGACAAAGCATGAGGCGTTAAAAAAATATTTTGGACATAGTGAGTTTCGTCCTGCGCAGGAGCAAGTTATTGATGCGCTCTTATCGGGGCGTGATGTTATGGGGATTATGCCGACGGGAGCGGGTAAGTCGGTGTGTTTTCAGATTCCTGCACTGCTGCTTCAGGGGGCGACTATTGTTATTTCACCTCTCATATCGCTTATGAAAGATCAAGTTGCAGGGCTGAGACAGAGCAACATTCCTGCGGTTTTTATCAACTCTTCACTATCGGCGGAAGAGTACGATGAGGCACTTAAAAGGGTTATCTCGGGATATTATAAAATAGTCTATGTAGCACCTGAAAGGTTAGAATCGGGAGATTTTATAGACTTTGCGGAGCAGGCGAATATTTCTCTCGTTGCTGTTGATGAGGCGCACTGTGTTTCACAGTGGGGTCAGGATTTTAGGCCGAGTTATCTGCGGATTATAAAGTTTATCGAAAGGCTCAAAGCCAGACCAATAATAGGAGCTTTCACGGCAACGGCAACAGATGATGTTAAAGCGGACATACTTCGCCTGCTGCGGCTTCACGACCCGCTGAGCCTGACGACCGGGTTTGACAGGCCGAATCTTTACTTTGGTGTCGAAAGACCAAAAAATAAACAAGCTCGCTTTTACGAGCTTATAGAGGAGCGAAGTAATCTAAACGGGGTTGTCTACTGTTCTACTCGCAAGGGCGTTGATGCTGTCTGCGGTGAGCTGCAAAGGCGTGGGTTTTCTGTGTCAAGATATCATGCCGGGCTTGAGCCCGAAGAGCGGAGAATTAACCAAGATATGTTTCTCGGCGGCGACATTTCTGTAATGGTCGCAACAAATGCTTTTGGAATGGGGATTGATAAGCCTGATGTGCGATATGTCATTCATTATAATATGCCGAAAAATTTGGAAAACTACTATCAGGAAGCGGGGCGTGCCGGGCGGGACAGGGAACCTGCCGAGTGTGTCTTGCTTTTTTCAGAAGATGATATAAAGACGGCTGAGTTTTTGACTAAGGGGTCACAGAAAAACACTGAACTTACTGTGCGAGAACAAAAAATGGTACATAGGCTTGATGAACGCAGGCTCGATAAAATGATTAGGTACTGTGAAGTTGATTCGTGCCTGAGGGCATATATTTTAAAATATTTTGGAGAGAAGGCGAGCGGATATTGCGGAAATTGTAGTAATTGCTTGAAAAAGTCGTTTTTTAGCCGGTTACTTAAACGAAATTAAGCTCCATTAGCCGGCGTAGGTAGTGGCTCTTTGCTTAAATTTGTTTTTTGGTGTGCAAAAATATATTATGTAATTGATGTATGATTCATCAAAAATATAATATAAAAATGCAGACATGAGTTGACTTTTTTCTTAAAATGTGGTATCATTCAGCACAAATCAGTATAAAAAAGCGTTGAAAATGATGCACAAAAATGACAATTCCTTTTCATAGTCGTTTTGTGCCTAATTAATTCAAAAGGAATGGTCATTTATATGCATAGAATCTTGATGGAAGAACTTATTCTCTGGAAAGAAAATCCCTATAAGAAACCACTGCTTTTGCAAGGCATTCCGCAATGCGGAAAGACTTTTTTGCTCAAAGAGTTTGGTGCTAAATCTTATAAAAATGCCATTTATTTTGATTTTGAAGAGGATAGACAGCTTGCGTACTTCTTTGAGCAGGACTTAAACCCTCAGAGAATTATCAAAGATATGTCTCTTTTTAAGGGTGTGGATATTAACCCTGAAGCTACGCTTATTATTTTTGATGGTATTCAGTTTTGTTCTAAGGCTCTTGATTCACTTGCGTATTTTTCCGACATGGCTCCTGAGTACCACATAATTGCGGCGGGTTCTTTTATTGATGTCACATTGCCTAAGATTGACACGCTTGCATTATATCCAATGAGTTTTTATGAGTTTTTACACGCTCAGAATTCTAACTTAGCAGAGCATTTAAAAGAGTCTGCTTTTAAGGACAATGTTCTCACTACTTTTAAAACTCAGCTTGAGGCTATTTTTTTGGATTTTCAAGTTGTCGGCGGTATGCCTGAGGTTGTTCAAACTTGGATTGATACAATGAGTATTGAGGCTGTTGAGAAAATACAGACTCGTATTATTAAGGGGTTTGAAAATGATTTTGTGAAGTTTGCAAATGCTTCGCTTTTTCCGAAACTTAGTGCGGTTTGGGACGCTATTCCTGCCCAGCTCTGTAAGGAAAATCGTAAATTCATGTTTTCCCGTGTCAAAAAAAGTTGGCGTGCCAAAGATTTAGAAGATGCTATCTATCGTCTGATTCGTGCAGGGCTTGCATATAAAGTGTCTCATGTTGAAAAGCCTGTTATTCCCTTAACCGCGCAGGTCAACCAAACCCACTTTAAACTATACATGTGTGATGTGGGACTGCTTAGGCGCACTGCCAGAATTCCTGCCTCTGCTATCATGGATAAGTCGGGCAATTATAAGGAGCTAAAAGGTGCGCTCGTCGAGAATATTGTCTGTTCGGAGCTAAAGCGGATTTATGGTGGTGAGCTCTATTATTGGTCTGCGGAAAATCCCGGCAAGGCGGAGGTTGAGTTTATAGTTCAAGATGGCGACGATGTAATTCCGATTGTCGCTAAAGCAGGTAGTGTCAGTAAAACAAGGTCACTTTTGCAGTATTCCGTGGCGTTTAAGCCTATGAAGTCTGTCGTCAGTTCAAGTGTATATGACAAGCCCGATGTTTTACCTGTGTATGCTTTTTGGAATTTGAAAGAATGGTTGTCACGGGGGGATTGAAATACTTTTGCTTTAATGTTATTATTAGAATCAGCTTTTTGCTTAGTAATTTAATTTTTTGGAGGCTTAGGTTATGGTAAAGGTTGATATTAGTGGGGCTTTGGGGTTTGTTTCGGAAAGTGAGATTAACTCTTTAGATACGCGGAAACCGCTTGAAACGTTAAAGACACTTTATGAAAATGGTTGGATGGAGTTGCCTGCTACTTTTAGCGCGGAGCTTTCGGGTCAAATTAAGAGTTTGAGTGATAATATAAAAAAACAATCCGAGGTTTTGATTGTGCTTGGCATTGGTGGTTCTTACCTTGGTGCGCGTGCCGCCATTGAATATATTAAATCTCCGAACTATAATATGCTAAAGAAAAATACTCCTGATATTTACTTTGCAGGGAACAATGCGTCGGGTGAATATTTGGAGCAGATTTTTGAGCTTATCGGGGATAGGAATTTTTCGGTAAATGTGATTTCAAAGTCGGGCTCAACAATCGAAACTGCTATTGCTCTTCGTTTCTTTAAGGCTCATCTCTTAGAGCGTTACGGCGAAAACGGGTTAAAAGATAGGATCTATGTCACTTCCGATATTGGTTCACCGCTCATCAAGATGGCTCAGGAGTCGGGCTTTTCGTATCTTGAAATGCCGCCTGAGGTTGGTGGTAGATATAGTTTTCTTACAGTTGTTGGGCTTTTGCCTTGCGCTGTCGCCGGCATTGATATTGACGAGATTATGGCGGGGGCAAAAGAGGAGTATGAAAATGGATTGGAGGCGGCATGTCTCTATGCTAAAACTCGTCAGGCTCTCTATAAAAAGGGCAAAAACATAGAAATGCTCGCTTCATTTGAGCCTGCTTTTAGGTTTATGGGTGAATGGTGGAAACAGCTCTTTGGTGAAAGTGAAGGGAAAGAGGGGATTGGCATTTTTCCGTCCTATGCCGATTATAGTGCCGACCTTCACTCTATGGGTCAGCTCATTCAAGAGGGTGAGCGCAATCTCCAAGAGACATTTGTATCTTTTAATGAGCCACGGCAAAACCCGAAGGTACCGGGCGGAGATATTCACAGTGATAAAATCAGTGCGATAGCCGGTTTTGACATGCATAAAATAAACATGTCTGCTTCCGAAGCTGTCAAGAAGGCTCATATAGACGGGGGAGTGCCTGTACTGGAACTGGGCTTGCCCGTTTTATCTGCAAAATCATTTGGCGCACTTGTGTATTTCTTTATGCGCTCATGTGCGATTTCTGCTCTGATATCAGGTGTAAACCCTTTCGGTCAACCGGGGGTTGAGGCGTATAAGAAGAACTTATTTGCAATACTTGGGCTTTAAGAGAAATACAACAGCTTTGTCATTCTGCGCAAAGTCGCAGAATCCGGTTAGGATACGTACCAGTTATAATACGATTTAAGTTTAATATAAAATATGAAAGGTAGTGATTATCATGGTTAAGTTAATTATGGGGCAGAAGGGCTCCGGCAAGACAAAACAACTCATTGAGCTGATTCATGAGGCTGTTGACAATGAGAGAGGGGATATCGTGTGCATTGAGAGAGTGGCTAAACTCACATATGACATTCCGCACAAAGTGAGGCTTATTGATGCTTCGCAATATGGATTTGACGATTACAAATTTTTAAGAGGATTTATCAGCGGCTTGCATTCGGCAAACTATGATATAACGCACATTTTTATTGACAATGTTTTGCGTATTGTCGATAGGGAAATAGATGAAGATGCAGAGGAATTTTTTGAGTGGTGCGACGAGTTCAGCGAAAAGGAGCATGTGAAATTCACATTTACTCTTAGTGTTGATATTTCTCTGGCTACCGACAGGATTAAAAAGTTTTTCTAGTAGAGCTTGAAGTGTCATGAGCGAGAGAAAAAGGTTGTTGCTCCACGTTTGTTGCGCACCGTGTGCAAGTCATGTGATTGAGCTTTTAGTCCATGATCATGATGTAACTTTGTTTTTTTACAATCCAAACATTGAACCGTTTGAGGAGTTTGTGAAGAGAAAAGAGCAGATGCAGGTGCTGTTATCGAAAATGCCTTTAGCAGAGAGTATTTCGCTACTCGACTGCGATTATGATGGTGCTATATTTTGTGACGCTGTTGAAGATTTTCGTGAATTGCCCGAAGGTGGGGCGAGATGTGAGATTTGCTTTAGGCTTCGGCTTGAGCAAACTGCGAAGTACGCAAAAGCGCACTCTTTTGACGTGTTTGGCACAACTCTGACTGTTAGTCCACATAAAAATGCACAGCTAATCAATCGGATAGGCGATGAGGCATCAAACTCAATCGGAGTTGCCTACCTTTCATCAGATTTCAAAAAGCAAGGCGGGTATCAGCGTTCTGTGGAATTATCTGAGCTTTATGGTCTGTGTAGGCAAAACTATTGTGGCTGTGAAATAGCGAGGAACGGATAAAAAGGAAAAGGGTATGAGGGAAAGTTTAAATATCAGAAAAATTTCGTTTGCGGGTGTAATCGCAGCACTTTATATCGCATTGGTGCTTGCGGGGGCGATGGTTTCGTTTGGTCCTGTGCAGTTTCGATTTGCGGAATTGCTTGCAGTTTTGCCATTCTTTTTTCCTATCGCTGTGCCGGGGTTGTTTGTTGGTTGCATAATCGCAAATATGTTCAGTCCGTATGGCTTGATTGATGTTGTTGTCGGCTCTTCGGCTTCGCTGATTGCGGGATTATGCACAATGCAGATTGGAAAGAGTTTGGGTCGTGAGCGTATGGGCTCTAAGCTACTTGCCTGTTTGCCGCCTGTTATTGTCAATGCTGTTATGATTGGCGCAATGATAACGTGGTTTATCTTGGGCGACTTTACAAGTGGTCTGTTTTTAACCACATTTGTCGCATACAGCGCATATGTTGGGTTAGGGCAAATGGGCGTGATGTACTTGCTGGGAATGCCTTTGATGATTTATATGTCAAAATCAGGCATGTACAACAGGTTGTCTGCTTTGATGGGGAAAATTGCTCCCCCAATAAAACATCGGACACTCTGACTTTGAAAATTTGCGCCATGCTTCGTTGTTCGTCAGTTAAATACCAAAGGGTATTCGCCTTCCTCTCGCCTCGCCTGACACAAATTTTCTGTGCCATAGTATCCAATGTTTTATCGGGGAAGCAATAATCTGCATAAGCAATCGACTATTTAATTTTAAAAGGAGATGTCATTAAAATGAAAGTAAAGAAAGCTGTGATTCCTGCGGCGGGTTTTGGGACTCGTATGCTCCCTGCGACGAAAAGTATGCCTAAGGAGATGTTGCCTATAGTTGATAAGCCCGCTATTCATTACATTGTTCAGGAGGCAATTGATTCCGGCATTGAAGATATACTTATAATCACAAACAGAGGTAAGCATGCGTTGGAGGATTATTTTGACTACACTCCGGAGCTTGAGCAGAGCTTAATAAATGCGGGTAAGGCGGAAACACTCAGTAAAATCCGCCATACTGCGGAAATGGCTAACATAAATTTTGTAAGGCAAAAGGAAATTAAAGGCTTGGGCCATGCTGTTTGGTCTGCAAAGAGCTTTGTTGGTAATGAGCCTTTTGCTGTGCTTTTGGGCGATGATATTATGCTCGGAAAACCTGTCATTAAAGAGCTTATTGATGCCGCTGTTAAGTACAAGACTTCTGCTGTTGGTGTTAAGGAAGTGAGTTTGGAAGACGTTTCTAAATACTGCTCTATAAAATATTCGGAGCTTGAAGATAAAATATTCAAGGTTGCTGATGTAGTAGAGAAGCCAACTCCCGAAAAAATGTTTTCGCAATATGCAATTTTAGGCAGATATGTGCTGATGCCTGAAATCTTTGAGATATTAGAAAAAACCCCACCGGGGCACGGTGGGGAGATACAGCTCACCGATGGGCTTGGAACTCTTTGCAGAAATGGCTCGATGGTTGCTGTGGATTTTGATGCAAAACGGTATGACACGGGCAATTTACCCGGCTATTTGGAAACTGTGATAGACTATGCTCTTCGTGACCCAAGTGTTGAGACGTGGCTCAAGCAGTTTTTGACCGACAAGGTCAGAGGATTTATGATGTCAGATTACATCAGCCAAAGGCAGGACGAAATCCGAAGCCCGAATGGTCACGAACACGGTGAGTCATGCGGCTGTGGAGGGCATTAGGAGTAGCGGTAGCTTTATGTGTTGTTGATAGTGGTTGGATTTTACCCAGCTGCGAGTGCTCTTTCCAGCCAGACTGCTGCGACGTCCATTGCTTCGTAAAAACTTGTTTTTTCGCTCTTTTTAACAACCCTGTCGCGTGACTTTAAGTCAGGGTCGGTGAATTGCAGTTGAACTGCGACTTTTGATGCAAGTTCTAAATCATCATGTGATTTCGATTCTAAGATTTGTAGCATTATGATATATTTGTCAGACATCTTGCCGTAGTATATAAGGTTATCCTTGCGTCTCAAAGGATGACCTTTATATTCCAGAATTTTATTTTTCTTTCCTGCAGGCATTTTGTAATACCCCTCTCATTAATATTATTGTTGAAATTGTAATGCATCTGTCTGTTTCTGTCAAGGGTTACAGGACGGAAAAGAAATTGTTTTATAAACTTTGTGATAATTTGGTTAAAATTTTAACAACATATAGTTGCCAAGATTAAAAAAATGTGCTATGCTACACACAACATATGGTGAACAAATTTTACTGTGTGTTAATTCTGCGAGATAATATAACAAATCACAAAAAATGGAGGAAAAAATGAAAAAATTACTAGCAGTCCTGATCGCATGTACAATGATTTTTGTACTTGTTGCCGCGTGTGCAACAGACGAAACCCCTGCAGCAGACGGTGCGACCCCTGCCCCTGAAGCGACCCCTGCTCCTGAGGCAACACCCGAGCCTGAAGAAACAGACGATGCAGATGATGCAGATGTGCCCGAAGCACCGGAGGTAGCAGATGGAACGGATCTCTCTGACATTCGTATTGCACTCGTAGCACACGGTCCGGAATCTATCCAGTTTGACGGATCTTTCAACGAAGGCTCATGGAACGGAATTCTTGAGTTCCTTGATAGCCACGGACTTCCTTCGGCGACACACGCAAACTTCTTCCAAGCACACTCACCTGACGACGAAGCTCGCGTTGATGTTATGATTGATGCAATTGACTGGGGTGCAGACATCTTAATTCTCCCCGGATTCCACTTTGCCGCATCTGTCTACGAAGCAGCAAACCTATTCCCCGACACAATGTTTGTTGTTCTTGACACACGCCCCGATCCGGGTCCTGAACCTGCAAACGTAGTATCTATCCTTTACGCAGAAGAACAATCAGGATTCCTAGCCGGTTATGCGGCCGTCATGGAAGGCTACAGACAACTCGGCTTTATGGGCGGCATAGCTGTTCCGGCTGTTGTTCGCTTTGGTCATGGTTTCGTTGAAGGCGCACAGTTTGCGGCAGAAGAATTAGGTTTAGGCGCAGGCGAAGTTTCAATCAACTACCACTATGTTGGTGGATTTGCCCCAAGCCCCGAAGTCGCAACAATGGCAGGCGCATGGTATGCGGCAGGTATTGAAGTTATCTTCGCGGCGGCAGGCGGTGCAGGATTCTCTGTCATCTCTGCGGCAGAAGATGCAGGTGCATGGATGATTGGTGTTGACGTTGACCAATCAGGTGCTTCACCAGTAGTTTTGACATCGGCGATGAAAGCTCTCGCTGTATCAGTTGTTGATATGCTTAACGACTTTGCAGGCGAAAGTTTCCGTGGCGGAAACAACCTACTGTTTGATGCGACACTCGACGGAGTTGCTCTTCCAATGGAAAACTCACGTTTCTCAAACTTCACACAAGCACAATACGATGCAATTCTGGCACAACTCGCCAGTGGTGCTGTTGTAGTTTCAACAGTACTTCCTGAACCCGGTGGTTCAACCAACCCTAACGATTTACTTGATATTACCGGAATTACTGTCAGCTTTATAGGTTAAAACTTCTATTGTGGGAGGCTGTCATAAGATAGCCTCCCCTCGCAAAATGACCATTTCTTTTCATGGCTTGAGACCATTTTAAATGAAGGGAATTATCATTTCTATGTATATTATTGAAATGCGAAACATAACTAAAGAATTCCCCGGAATAATTGCAAATGACGACATCACTTTGCAACTTAAAAAAGGGGAAATTCATGCACTCTTGGGAGAAAATGGTGCGGGTAAATCCACTCTCATGAGTGTTCTTTTTGGTTTATACACCCCTGAAATCGGGGACATCTATAAAAATGAAGAAAAGATAAAGATCACAGGACCAAATGATGCTACAAAATACGGTATCGGAATGGTACATCAGCACTTTAAGCTTGTACACAACTTCACTGTACTGGAAAATATTGTGCTTGGAGTTGAAACAACAAAGTATGGCACTTTGCGCATGGATGATGCACGTGCCCGTGTTGTAGAACTCTCTGAGCGTTACGGACTTGCAGTTGACCCTGATGCTTATATTACTGATATAACTGTTGGTATGCAACAACGTGTTGAGATACTTAAAATGCTGTACCGTGAAAATGAGATACTGATTTTTGATGAACCCACTGCTGTTTTGACTCCGCAAGAAATAGATGAACTCATGAACATAATGAAGGGACTCATCGCAGAGGGGAAGTCAATTTTATTTATAACTCACAAGCTTGATGAAATAAAACGTGTTGCAGACCGTTGTACTGTTTTAAGAAGAGGTAAATATGTAGGTACTGTGGATGTTGCACCCACGGAAGTTGAAGTACTTTCAGAAATGATGGTGGGACGCAAAGTCAGCGCGATGGTAGAAAAGCCTGAACTCCAGAGCGGCGAAATTGTTATGGAAGTCAAAAACTTGACAGTAAGGAGCAAAATTCACCACAAAACCGTTGTGAATAACGTCTCGTTTAACGTTAGAGCCGGAGAGATAGTCTGTGTTGCGGGTATAGACGGCAACGGACAGTCAGAACTTGTGTATGCGCTCACCGGTATTGCTCCCGCAGACAGTGGAGCGATTGAGTTGAACGGGGAAAGCATCACAAATATGCCTATTCGCAAGCGCAATGAGTCAGGAATCTCGCATATTCCCGAAGATAGGCATCGCCACGGTCTTGTTCTGGACTACAACCTTGCATACAATCTCATTTTACAGAAATATTTCACGCCCAGATTTCAACAAGGCGGATTTTTGCGAAATAATGAGATATATAAGTACAGCGACGGCTTAATTGAACAGTTTGATATTCGAAGCGGAGAGGGGTCGCACACGCCCACGCGAAGCATGTCAGGCGGCAATCAACAAAAAGCAATTATTGCCCGTGAACTTGACAAACAGCCCAAACTTTTAGTTGCAGTGCAACCAACCAGAGGGCTTGATGTTGGGGCAATTGAATATATTCATGGTCAAATTATTAAGGCGAGGACAGATGGTGCGGGGGTGCTTCTCGTATCGTTGGAACTCGATGAGGTCATGAATGTCAGCGACCGCATTATAGTGATGTATGAGGGTGAAATCGTCGCCGATGTTGACCCCAAACAGACTACATTTGCAGAACTGGGCTTATACATGTCCGGTGCGAAGAGAGATGAGGTGACAGCGTGAAACGTGAAGGTTTACTGAGCTTTTTATCTACCATCATAGTCATAGTCGCCGGGCTTATTATAGGGCTGATAGTTTTGATGGTCAGCGACATGGATCAAGCTTTTCCCGCTTTTTGGCAGATGCTGAGTTTTGGCTCAAGCACAATGAGAAATGTAGGCGATGTTCTCTTAGGTGCCACGCCCATAATTCTTACAGGTCTATCGGTTACATTTGCGTTTAAGACAGGGCTCTTTAATATCGGTGCTGCGGGTCAGTTTGCTTTTGGCGCTTTTGTGGCTATCTATATCGGAGTTGAGTTTTCTTTCTTGCCACCTTGGTTACGTATCATTTGCTCTATAGTTGCCGCGGCTTTAGCAGGTGCTGTGTGGGGTGCAATTCCCGGTGTTTTAAAGGCGTATCGAAATGTGCACGAAGTCATAACTTCAATCATGACAAACTATATTGCAATGCACTTTCTCAGCCACATAATACGCACTACCATTTTTGATATCGGGCGGACAACAACCCTACCAATGCCCGCAGAATCAAACCTGCCTACTCTCGGACTCGGCTATATTTTCAGAGAGCCACTCGGTGCAGGGTACAGGTCATCGTCAGTAAATATCGGCATACTGCTTGCTATTTTCATCGCAATTATTGTTTTTATACTGCTCGATAAAACTAAGTTTGGTTATGAGCTTAAAGCCTGTGGCTTCAACAAGGATGCGGCAAAATATGCGGGTATAAATCAAAACAAAAATATTGTTAAATCCATGATGATTTGCGGGGCAATTGCCGGTGTCGGCGGAGCGTTAAACTACATGAACGGCACGGGACTGTCAATGACTGCAATGCCTTCGCTTGCGGCAGAGGGCTTTACCGGGATTGCCGTAGCATTTTTGGGTCTCACTAATCCCATCGGAGTTGTTTTCTCAGGCATTTTTGTCTCGTATCTGTTCTTGGGTGGTGCTCGAATGCAAGGGTTTGGTTTTTCACTGGAGCTTGTTGATATCGTTATCTCCGTGATAATTTACTTCTGTGCGTTCGTGCTTCTTGTTAAGTCTAATCTCGCCAAACTAATCTTCAAAAGAAAGGAATAATGCGAAGTGGATATATTTTATTTCATAATGCAATCGACTATGTTCTTTATGATTCCTCTCTTAATTGTTGCACTTGGCGGTATGTTTTCTGAGAGGTCAGGTGTTGTAAACATTGCACTTGAGGGCAAGATGGTTATGGGTGCTTTTGCCGGCGTAATGTTTCTCAATGCTTTTCAAAATCCGGACCCTGCGGTCACGGATCATGGTATTTTGCTGATAGCTCTACTGGTTGCTATGGCGACGGGTATGTTTATGGCGTTTTTACACGCTTTTGCGTCGATAAACCTCAAGGCAAGCCAGATTATAAGTGGTATTGCCATCAACATGTTTGCTCCGGCGTTTGCGATTTATTTTGCCACATTTCATCTGCACGAGCAACATGTGCCGTTTTTAAATCAGTTTAGAATTCCCAGTGTGCCTCTTTTGGGTAGTATTCCGTTCCTCGGTCCCATACTTTTCCAAAACACGTATATCACAACTTATTTGGGATTTTTAATCTTTGGAATCTCGGCTTTTGTGCTCTATAAGACGAAATTTGGGCTTAGGCTCAGGGCATGTGGGGAGCATCCGCAGGCGGCGGACTCAGTTGGTGTAAATGTCTATAAAATTCGCTATGCGGGCGTGCTTATTTCAGGGGCGCTTGCCGGTATGGGTGGGCTTATCTGGACCATTCCTATTACAACTCGATTTGGTGGCTCTGTACTCGGTTACGGATTCTTGGCACTTGCTGTACTTATCTTTGGTGCTTGGAAGCCTAAAAGAATTATTTTTGCTGCATTTTTCTTCGGGATTTTGCAGGCGATTGCACAAAGTTTCTCAGCGATTCCGTTCCTGCTCAATCTTGGAATTCCTGCCGCGTTTTACAATATGGTTCCCTACATTGCCACATTGGTTTTGCTTGCCTTTACTTCAAAGAATACACAAGCGCCTAAGGCGGTGGGGCAGCCATACGACAAGGGTAGTCGCTAATTTGCGATAGAGCTATGCACTCTATTGCAAATTAGTAGAAGATAAATATCTGTAGTGCTGACCCCGCCCGAAATTTAGCGCTCAAAAGCTTGTCATTGCGGGCTTGACTCGCAATCCCCCACGGATATGTTCATTATTCATGGGATTGCGGCTCGGAGGCCGCAATGACGATATAGGTGTGTACAGTGAAGATAGACAGGAGTTTAATTATGGATAAACAATATCATATTGGTTTTGGTGATGACCATGGTGCAAAGTTTGCTATTTTGCCGGGTGACCCGGGGCGGGTTGAGAAGATTGCTCAGTTTTTAGATAATCCTCGTTTTTATTGTCAAAATCGGGAATATACCACTTGGCTCGGTGAGCTTGAGGGTGAGACTGTAATGGTTATATCTACCGGTATGGGTGGTCCGTCTACTGCTATTTGTGTTGAAGAGCTTGTTATCACAGGTGTTGAAACTTTTATACGTGTTGGTACTTGTGGTGGTATGGCTGAAAAAGTTATGGGCGGAGATATTGTAATTGCAACCAGTACCATTCGTCAAGATGGCACCAGCAAGGAATATGTTCCTATTGAGTTTCCTGCTGTTGCTGATTTGGATGTTACCAATGCTCTGGTGCAGGGAGCTAAGGATATCGGTGCCACTTGGCATGCGGGTGTGGTGCAGTGTAAGGATTCTTTTTATGGGCAACACTCACCTGACAGAATGCCCATTAGCTATGAACTAAATGATAAATGGCAGGCATGGATAAAAGCAGGTTGTCTCGCTTCTGAAATGGAGAGTGCCACGCTGTACATCGTTGCTCAGATTTTGGGTGTAAAGGCGGGTTGTGTGCTGAACACGGTCTGGAATCAGGAGCGCGAGAAAAAGGGACTCAGCAATCCCAAAAGTCACGATACAGAGCAAGCCATTCGGACTGCTGTTGAGGCGATTCGATTGCTTATCAAAGGTGTGTAGGGGCGATTATTAATCGCCCGTGATAGGTATAAATCTAGCAAATTGCCCATTATCGGCGGGCGGGTTAGAAAGCATTGCATGGCGGAGCGTTTAAGGAAGTATCGCAGAAAGGACACATTATTATGCTTATAATAGGAAATGGGCGGCTCGTTACTCGGGGTACGCCCAATCAGTTTTTTGAAAATGGTGCGGTTGTCACTGATGGGGCTTTTATTGTAGCTGTTGGTGAGTTTGATAGGCTTCGTAAAGAGTATGCGGATGCTGATTTTATAGATGCCTGCGGTGGTATGATTATGCCGGGGCTTATCAATGCGCATAATCATATCTATAGTGCTTTTGCGCGTGGGCTTTCTATAAATGGTTATTCGGCAAAGGCTTTTCCTGAAATCTTGGATGGACTTTGGTGGACTATTGACCGAAATTTGTTGCTCGAAGATACTTATTATAGTGCTATGGCAACGTTTTTAGATTGCATAAGAAACGGCTGTACCACTGTCTTTGACCATCATGCCAGTTATGGCGAAGTTAGGGGTAGTTTGTTTAGGATTTCTGATGCGGCTAAAGAGCTTGGTGTCAGAGCTTCTCTATGCTATGAGGTTTCTGATAGAGATGGGGAGAGCAAGATGCGTGAGGCTGTTACTGAAAATGCTGATTTTATCCGCCATGCATTGTCCGACAAAACCGGCATGATACGGGGTATGATGGGAATGCATGCTTCGTTTACTTTGTCGGATGATTCTATTGCGCTCTGTCGGAAAAATACTCCTGATGGTATTGGTTTTCACATTCATGTTGCTGAGGGGATCGAAGATGTTGATGATAGTTTAAGTAAATATGGTAAGCATGTTGTTAAGAGACTAAATGACCTTGGTGTTTTAGGGCGAAATACTATAGCGGGGCATTGTATTCATGTGTCCGGCAATGAGCTTGATATTATTAAAGATACGGAGACAATGGTTGTGCATAATCCTGAGTCAAATATGGGTAATGCTTTGGGTATACCACCTTGTATGGAGATGGTTCGGCGCGGTATTTTGCTTGGGCTCGGTACTGATGGGTATACTAATGATATGTTTGAGTCTGAAAAAGTAGCCAATGTTATTCATAAGCATGAATTACGTGACCCTCGAGTTGCTTGGAGTGAGGTTCCTCGGATGTTGTTTTCTAATAATGCGGATATGTGTGAGCGTGCTTTTGGGGCGAAAATTGGGGTGCTTGAACCGGGTGCGGTGGCGGATGTCATTGTCTGCGACTATGTTCCCCTGACTCCTATGTCCTTAAGTAATATTGATGGGCATGTGCTTTTTGGTATGAGTGGGCGCAGTGTTGTGACAACTGTTATCAATGGTGTTGTGCGGATGCTTAATCGTGAGTTTGTGGGTGTTGATGCTGATGCTGTTTTGGCCAAGTGCCGTGAGGTTTCAGCACGGCTTTGGGGGAGGATAAACGCATGAGTGATGTTGTGAGGCAGATTCCTTTTGGGGCTTTGATGGATTGGGCTCTTAGTGAGTATGGGGAAGAAGGGTCTGTTTTCGGGGTTTCTAAGCATTTTATTGAGCCTGAGAATGCTGATTCTTTTTATGAAATTTTTGGTAGTCGGGTAACTTTACCTTTTGGGCCTGCGGCGGGGCCTCATACGCAACTTGCTCAGAATTTGATTGCGGGATATGTTGCAGGGGCTCGTTTTTTTGAGTTAAAGACCGTGCAAAAACTTGATGGTGAGGATTTGCCTGTTTCCAAGCCCTGCATTCTTGCGGGTGATGAGGGTTACAATGTGGAGTGGTCTACGGAGCTTTATGTCCCGCAGGCTATGGATGAGTATATTAAGGGTTGGTTTGCAGTAAAACTGCTCTGCCGTGAGCTTGGTCTGGGCAGAGACGATGGTTTTATTTTTAATATGAGTGTGGGTTATGACCTTGAGGGCATAATGTCTGATAAAATTGATTATTTTATTGAAGGTCTGAAAAACGCTGAGAATACTGATTCTTGGAAGAGCTGTAAGGCTTGGGCGACTCGGAACGTTTCCAGGTTTAAGCGTGTTGACACGGAATTTATCGAAAGTATAAGTCCACGGGTCAGCAACTCTATTACGCTTTCTACTTTGCATGGTTGTCCGCCTGATGAGATTGAGCGTATTGCGACATATCTTATGAGCGAAAAGGGGTTGCATACTTTCATTAAGTGCAATCCGACATTGCTGGGGTATGAGTTTGCTCGGAGTACACTAGATAATCTCGGTTTTGACTATGTTTCGTTTGGTGATCATCACTTTAAGGCCGATTTACAATTTGAAGATGCTGTGCCTATGATTTCTCGCTTACAGGTTTTGGCGCGAGGTCAGGGGTTGGAGTTTGGCGTTAAGCTGACAAATACGTTCCCTGTGAAGATAACAGAAAATGAACTGCCGGGCGAAGAGATGTATATGTCGGGGCGGTCACTATTTCCGCTTTCTATTGAAGTGGCGAATAGGTTGTCGAAGGCTTTTGATGGAAAGCTTCATATAAGCTTTTCAGGTGGGGTAGATGTTAGGAATATTATAGATGTGCTTGATACGGGCATTTGGCCGATTACACTCGCTACTACTTTGTTAAAGCCGGGTGGGTATGAACGGTTACATCAGATTGCCTGCGAACTCTCTTTAGAGCATAATAGAGGCTTCAATACACAAAAAATAAAAATGTTTGAGCGTATTGAGTTAGAAAAATTAAAAATTTTAGCAAGTAAGGCATGTAAGGAAAATAAGGAATCGTTATATTTTAAGTCTCACATTACGCAAAACCGAAAGCTAAAAGACAAGGCACCTATTCTGGATTGCTTTATTGCATCGTGTCAAAGTGGGTGTCCATTTGGGCAAGATGTGCCGGCATACTTGCGGCTTATGGATGAGGGTAAAGATTTAGAGGCTTTGAGGGTAATTTTTGAGAAAAATCCTCTGCCAAATATAACAGGCACTATCTGCTCTCATAACTGTATGAGTAAGTGTACTCGCAACTTTTATGAAGGGTGTGTAGATGTTCGAGGTGCAAAATTAGAGGTGACGCAGAACGTTTTTGATAAGCTATGTGACGAAGTTGAGGGTTCAGGAGAACGTGTAGAGCGTGTTGCTGTCGTTGGTGGAGGGCCTGCCGGGCTGAGTTCAGCCTACTTTTTGGCTCGCTCCGGCTATAAGGTAACCATTTTTGAGCGTGAGAGTTCCCTTGGTGGTCTTGTTAGCCATGTTATTCCTGATTTTAGAATAGCAAAAGACATTATTGATACTGATTTGGAGCTTTTAAGGAAATATGATGTTGAATTTAGATTAAACACTGAAATTAACGACCTTGAAACCCTGAAATTGCAAGGGTTTAAACATATTGTTATTGCTGTTGGCGCTTCGTCTCCACTTAAACTGAAGCTCAAAGTTGGCGAAGAAGTAGAGGCTATTGAGTTGCTGAAAAAGTTCAAACGAACACCAAATATGAATTTTAGAGAGCACGTGGCGGTCGTGGGAGGTGGGAACACTGCAATAGACGCGGCCCGTGCGGCTCTAAGGGTTAAAGGTGTCAAGACTGTCTCTATTGTTTACAGACGCTCGAAAAGATATATGCCTGCCGATTTCGAAGAGCTTGAAATCGCTTTAGAAGAGGGTGTAATAATACGCGAACTACTTTCACCAATAAGCCATGAAGATGGTCAACTCATTTGTGAAGTTATGGAGCTTGGCGAATACGATTCTTCCGGAAGGCGAAAATCAGCTCCAACAGGTCAGATGACCACAATCAGAGCTGATACCGTTGTCTCTGCTATAGGAAATAAAATTGAGCGCAGCTTCTTTGAAAAACTTGGAATTGCGATTTCGGATAATGGTGGGGTAGTGGTTAACACTGAAACTTTGGAAACCAGTTTGGATAATGTATATGTGATTGGTGATGCCAATCTAGGTCCGTCGACTGTTGCTGAGGCGATAGCCGATGCCGCAAAATGTGCATCAGCTATCGCAAATATTGATTTCGAGAAGTATGCTGATTTAAACATTAGCAAAAAAATAAATCTTGTGAAAAGCAAGCAAGGAATTCATTACCACATCAATTCAGATGTTTCAGAGTTTACGCGATGTCTGGAATGTTCTACCATTTGTGAACTATGTGTTCAGGTTTGTCCAAATAGGGCAAACATTTCTGTTGCTCTTAATGATCGTCGTCAAGTTGTGCATGTTGACTCCATGTGTAATGAATGCGGAAATTGCGAGGTGTTCTGCCCGTATTCCGGGGCGCCTTACCTCGACAAATTTTCTGTATTTGCAAGCATTGAGGACTTTGATAATAGCGAGAATAATGGTGTGGTGTTTTTTGAAAGCGGAAAACGTATGGTTCGAATCGATGGTTTTGTTCATGAGTGTTTAGACGATTGCGATGTTCCTTACGATATTTGTGCTTTGATTGAGGTGTTGGAAGGTAAGAATTACTACAGATTATTATACTCCATTTAAGCTTAGAAAATCTCGTACCAGGTTCATGCATACATCTTTACGGAACTCTGTGCTTACGCGCCCTTTTCTGGGGATAATAACTTTATCTAGGGAGGAGATATAGTTTTCTTTTATCTCCTTTGCCTCTTTTATGGACTTACCTATAAGCATTTCATCGATTTCGCTTGGGCGTATTATTACATCGCTGACTGCGCCGAATGCTGTTGCGATGTTAGTGATTTTGCCATTTTTTACTTCTATAATCCCTGCGAAGGAGACTCTTGAAATTGACAGAGCTTTTCTTGCTCCGACCTTTTCGTAGTAATAGTTATCTAAGTTTTGTTTTGGTATTAGTATTTCTACTATTAGCTCACTCTCTAAAAGAGCTGTTTTGCCGCCGCCCAGATAAAACTCAGTTAGAGGAATAATTCGTTCTTGGTTCTGTGTCTTTAACACAAGTAAGGAATTCATCACCATAAATATTAGGGCGGAATCAGCTTTAGCGGATCCATTGGCTATATTCCCACCAATTGTTCCAACATTTCTTATTGCGGGGGCGGCAACTTGTCTGCATGCATCTTTTAAGATGGTAGGTGTTAGCTCATTGTCGATTACTTCACGGAATGTACACGCACTTCCCAGTCGAATGAACTCATTGTCTGAGTAAATCGTCTTTAACTCAGGGATGTGGTTTATGAACATGAAGTCTTTGTCTTTTTTAGATGAAGAGACCATTATGTCGGTGCCGCCTGAATATATTACGAGTTCAGGTGTCTCTGAATACATGGTCAGCGCATCTTTTAATGACGTTGGAGTATAATTTTTCACCACAAATCGCCACCTTTCTCTGAAGCTATAAGAACTGCTTTGACGATGGAGTTATAACCTGTGCATCTGCAAAGATTGCCTGAAAGTCCTTCTCTCACAGTTGTTTCAGTCGGGCGAGGGTTATCGTTTAATATACATTCTGATGCTAATAACATACCGGGCATACAGAATCCACACTGGATTGCCGAGACTGATTCGAAAGAGTTACTGAGAATTTCAAATTTTTTCGTCTTGCTGTATCCCTCTATTGTTTGAATATTTGCGCCATGAATACTGCCCATTGCCACAAGGCATGAATTGATAAGTTTACCATCAATTATGACGCAGCATGCCCCACATTCGCCTTCTCTGCATCCACATTTAGTTCCGGTCATCTTTAATTGGTCGCGCAGGTGGTCGAGCAACCTTTCGGATGGGTCACCTGAATATGATATCTCTTCATCATTTAGTGTGAATATTATTGAATTGCTCATAGTGTTTTCTCCTTACGTAGAGTTTCGAGAACATCTTCCGGCATGAATGGAATTTTATTTAGATTTGCTTCCAGGGCATTTTGAATGGCATCGAGAACTGCGGGCGCGCCACCGACATGCGACATCTCTCCTGCGCCTTTTGCTCCAAAAGGCCCTTCAGGGTATTCATCAACATGTAAAAATACATTCATGCTTGGAAAGTCTAGCGCGGTTGGGATTATGTAGTCGCATAGTTTTTTATTTCCAATCGCACCATTATATATGGTGCATTTTTCCATTATGGCATAACCGAGGCTCTGTATGATACCTCCTTCCATCTGGCCTATTACAATATTTTCATCAATAGGGGTGCCAACGTCAAATGAGCCCCAAACATCTGTAATTTCTATGTTTCCTGTCAAGGTGTCTATATTTGTTTCTGCAACTGTTGCTTGCCATGAATATGTGGGGTAGGCATCACCTTTGAAGTTTTCGAGATCAAAAGGAATCATGAAGCTCGGATGCTTGTAATGTTCTTCGACAATGAATTCCTTACCTTTGATCCACTCTTCTTTTAGTCTCATAGCAGCTCTTCGCAGTAGCTCTCCGACGACCATTATTGAGCGTGAGGCAACCGTTGGTCCTGAGTTTGGAACTTTTGATGTGTCCGGGAGAGCTATAATTACTTTATCAAGCGGTAAATCCATTGCCTTTGCTACGATTTTTGTGAAGGTTGTAGCAAGGCCTTGCCCCATATCGGTGTTTGCGGTCAATATTTCAACCTTATCATCTGCGGTCTTTTTGAGCCTTGCGACTGCTTTAATTATATCTCGTTCGCCATTGCCTGTAAATCCTGCTCCGTGAAATACGAGTGAAAACCCTATGCCTTTTCTGAATCTGCCTATTTGGTTTTGATACTGCTTTTTTTTATTAAAATAATCACTCTCTTGTAGAACCTTGTCTGCCATTTGTTTTATAGGGACAGGGAAGTGGTACTTTCCGCTTGTAGAGGTGAGATCCCCTTGCTTGACTATGTGATTTAGCTTAAACTCAGCAGAATCAATATCCAGTTCCAGTTCCTTTGCCACATGGGTCATCATCATTTCTATTGCAAAGAAAACTTGTGGACCGCCGAAACCACGAAATGCACCGTTTGGTACGGTGTTTGTCTTTTTTGCATAGCCTCGAACTTTTATATTTTCAATATTATAAACTCCTGAAGCACCGATTGTGGCGCGTTGCAGGACAACCATACTCATTGTTGTATATGCGCCCCCATCAACTAGAATATCCGCAATCATTCCGGTGACTTTTTCATCTTTTACAGCTATTTTATAGTTGCAAAAAGAGGGGTGACGCTTGCTTGTTGCAATTATATCCTCTTCACGCTCAAAGACCACGCGAACACTTTTGCCACCTGCTTTCAGTGCAGCAATTGCCACCTGACATGCAAGTGCAGAAGGGAAGTCCTCTTTTCCTCCGAAGCCACCGCCTGTGACATCTTGTTTTACAATTACATCTTCAGGAGCTAAGGCTGTGGCATCAACTAACGCTCCGTGGACATAATAAGGGCATTGAAGAGAGCCGTGTATCAGCAGTTTTCCATCTTTAAACTTTCCAATCATACCATTGGTTTCAAGATAAATATGCTCTTGCAAGCCGGTTTCAAAATTGCCTTCAATTATCTTGTCTGCCTGACTAAAAGCAGAGTCGATATCACCTTTATCTATATTGAAGTTAAAAAAGATATCTTCAGATTTTTGTGCGTCAAATACGGGAGTAAGGACTTCATACTCGACTTCAACCTCTCTTAAGAGTGCGCTTACTTTTCTTAAATCGGGGCCTACCAACATACCAATGGGCTCACCGATGTACTGAACATTATTTGTGAAAACAGGGGTGTCGTCCTGAATCATGTGAACTTGGTTTTTCCCCGGAATATCAGTGCTGTCCACATAATAATAGCCATTAGGCAGTTCGGGAATCCTTACATTCCTTACGATTCCTTTTGCTGTTGATGAGCGCAAAATGCGGCCATGCAACATGCCGCTCGCATCATAATCACAGACATAGAGGGCAGTGCCGTTTGCTTTTTCTAAGTGATCTATTTTTGGAATGGAAACGCTGATACTATTTAACATGAGCTCATACTCCTCTCTAATGTTTTCCCACTAATAATTTCTTTACCGTTGACATATTTTTGAATTATCAAGCTATCATCTGAATAATATATGGTTCTCGCAAGCCTCTCTTCGATTGTGAGTGGGTTTGTGGTGGGGATTTTACTATCGTCTATTATGACTGCATCAAACTCATACCCCGGTTCAAACTTTCCGACTTTTCCAAAGAAACTGCCACCTCCGACTGTTGCCAAATAAAATGCTTCGTTTAGAGATAGCGGGGGAGAGTTCTGAGCGACCAAACGCCAATACATCTTAGACACTTCGACGGAATCGCTTATTGCCTTGAAGATAGACAAGTGAGAGCCACCGGCTATGTCACTGCCCAATCCTACTTTGATTCCTCGGTCTAAAAATCTTCTGATTGGTGCAATCCCTGATGATAGATGCGTATTCGAGCCGGGGCAATGGGCGACATAGACTTTATTATCCAAGATTAACTGTTCTTCTTCGCCCTCACTCCACACACAATGTGCCATGACTGTCGGAACGTTATCGGTTCCAAACAGTCCGAACTGCTCATAGGCGTGTGCGTAAGTGCTGACATTCGGGCAAAGTTCTTTTACCCATGCTATTTCACCGTGATTTTCCGAAAGGTGCGACTGGACAGCTAGGGAGTAGCTTTCCTGAAGTAGCTTTAGTTTTTGCATCAATTCATCTGAGCAGGTTGGGATAAAGCGGGGAGTGATTATTGGCTTTGTATTTTTGAAGCTTTTAAGCGATGTCTCTATCCATGATTTAGTTGCTTTATATGCCGCATCTGCGCTCTCTTGCCTGAGATTATCCGGGCAGTTTCGGTCCATACTCACCTTGCCAACCATAGTGACCAAGCCGGAACTTTCAAGTTTTTCCATGAGACGAAGAGTTGCCGGTGTATGGAGCGTGGCAAAAATCAAGGCTCTGGTTGTCGCGCTTTGCTTTAATGCATCAACAAACAGGCTGTATGCTTTATCGGCGTAATCGAGGTTTATATACTCGCTCTCTTCAGGGAATGTATATGAGTTTAGCCAGTCAAGCAGTTGCATGTCCATGCCAAGACCACGAAATGCGTACTGCGGCGCGTGTGTATGCAGGTCAATAAGCCCCGGTATGATGAGTTTTCCGGTATAGTCCTCTATAGGAAATGATTTATACAGCTCAGGGATTTGCGGGCAAGCCTGAGCGACCTTACCGTTTTCACAGATAAGGTATCCATTTTCAAGCACCGCAAGTTCTTTTTGCGTTTTGCTATAGCATATATCACCATGTATTATCACATTTTGTTTGTTCATGTGGATAAGTATAACAAGAGTGCCGTGATTTTTCAATGCTTGTTATAATTTGAGTGTTATTATTCACTTCACCTTCCGTTTATTAAACGCAGACGGCACAAGCCTGTATGCTTCTTTTTTGTCCACCTTTGTCATATATCTCGTTGCGATTCGCTCACCGCACTTAGGGCAGAATATGGCGCCGTGATAATCTGAAAAGTCGATTGAACCGTCTATTATCCTGTCGTTATACATCTTAACAAAGTTGCTCTCGCCGACTTTTTGATAATGTGCGATAAAGCACTTGCAATAGGCACAACTCACAGAGAGGACGTGGCTACCTCTGACTTTAATGCAATTTGGATTTTTGTAGATTTCCATAGTTTTTGAGCTCATATCTCATTTTTTAGGTCGAATAAAGAAACTAATCAACTTTTGTTGCCATTTCACACGCTTGCAATAACCTGCGCCCTTATGGTACGCGAGGCAGGCAGTGCAATCACTGTGACGCTTGCAAGTTGTATTAGGGCACGTGCAGTTTTTGTTTTTACACATATTTCTGTACCTCTTCAAATAATATTGGTAATATCTGTGGATATGTCATTTCGTCGGGTATGGTTTTAAACCCCTTAACCTCACGCATTTCAGATCCCTGCGGAAAATTGCCGAGTGTTTCTATATCGGCTAAAAATACTTGACCATAAGAAAATTCGTTTGGTCTGTGAACTGCGTAATCAAACACAGGCTTAATACTAAATTTTTCTGCCCCTGTTTCTTCAACTAGTTCACGTTTGGCACAGTCAAATGGAGTTTCGCCTTCCTCAATATGGCCGCCCGCAGTTTCCCATGTATCACGCTCCCTGTGGCGGGCATACAGCCAACGGCAATCGCTGTTACCATAACGCGCAAATATCACAGTAAAGCGATATTTTTTCAGTTCGCCAAGAGGATATGTTTTAACTCGCCATGGTTCGTTATTTCTCAAATTCTTGCTTCTCCAATCGTTCTAAACTGATATCGGTACGTGCCGACTTGATGATGATTATAGCATGGTCATGGTGGCAAAGTAAACGAGAATATTTTAAGTAATATCAAGCAAATAATTCCCAGTGATGAGTTATCACGCGGTTAAGGGTAAGTATATTATCACACCAATACAGTAGAGAAACAAACGAACCAGACTTGATCAATAAACTTCCTATTGACCTTACCCCACTGTATGGTTTATGCTTGTTATAAATCTGATGAGTTAAAATCAAGCCCAAAAAGAGGGGTAGGAGTAGATAATGAAAAGGAAATTTATAACAGCGTTAATATTAATACCACTCATTGCTGTAGCGGCGTTTGTGGCTTTTGGTAATGGTGACATACTTGAAAACCTAACAGCGGTGGAGACACCGCAACCTGAGATTGACGTGATTGTTGAGCTTGAACCGGAACCACCTGCCGAAAAAAATCCTCCCGAAGAGCCGATTATCGAAATTGATGACGCTTCGGACGAAATTCCAAATGAGTACGCTGAGAGTGATGTTTTAGAAACGGAAAATGATGACAACGATGATGATAGCGAGGAGCTTCTACCTGATGAAAGCGAAGCTCTACCTCTCCCGGAAATTAATTATCCCATGTGGCAAACGGTGAGAAGCGGTATTGACCCTTACAGACCCATGATAGCCCTGACATTTGACGACGGGCCGAGCATTCACACTATACCGATTCTTGATGCGCTTGAATTTCACGGGGGTCTGGCTACATTTTTTGTCTTGGGAACCCTCCTTGAGAGCCATAGGGATATCGCGCAGCGAATCCACATGCAGGGCAACGAAATTGCAAATCACACATGGTCACACCAAAGGCTTACCGACCTTTCGGAGAGTGATATGCACTTTGAAATCTATAATGCAAGTGTTGCTATTGCTGAAATTACCGGTTTTGCTCCGGCAAGTTTGAGACCAACATATGGTGCACATAACGAAGCTGTTATGCGTGTTGCCGAAAATCTTAACTTGCCGCTGGTTCTTTGGTCGCTCGATACACGAGATTGGTATACGAGAGATGCAGATATGATTTTTGATGCTGTTATGGATAATGTGCAGGATAGGGATATTATCATCATGCATGATATTCGCGAGCCGACTGCAGAGGCCGCTATGAGACTAATTCCTGCGCTTATAGAGCAAGGATTCCAACTCGTGACTGTTTCCGAGCTGTTTTACCACTCCGGAGTTACTCCCACACCGGGTAGAATATACAACTTCGGAGGGGGTAGGCGTTGACCGTAGTGATAAATTTCTGTAAACCCCGCAGATGATGGGCAGTTTACCCTGATTTTTCGGGAGCCATCGGGATCTACACCGCTGTTCTCCCGAAAAACCAGGGTAAACTGCCCATCATCTGCTAGCCCGGTGAATAGTTACATATTTTTTGTTAATCTCAAAATCATAGAAAATACTTATTGACTTCTACGATAATTAGAGCTATAATCAATAGCAGATGGTTTTGCTGAAGCAAAATCGTACTAATTGGAGTAGCAGACGATATGGAATTGATTGATAAGCTCACTATTTTATCGAACAGCGCAAAGTATGATGCGGCTTGTACGTCATCAGGCTCCGACAGGCCGGGGCATACCGTACCTGCGGGGATATGCCACAGCTTTACGGCTGACGGGCGCTGTATATCGCTTTTGAAAGTCCTGATGTCGAATGATTGCGTTTATGACTGCAAATATTGCGTAAACAGCGCAAGCAGTGATGTGCAACGGGCAACTTTTACGCCTGATGAGCTTGCGGAGCTAACGGTGCAGTTTTATCGGCGCAACTATATTGAAGGGCTGTTTTTGTCCAGTGGCGTAGTTATCAGCCCTGACTACACCATGGAGCTTATGATAAACTCCATCTATACCTTGCGTCACACGAGTAACTTTTGGGGATATATCCACGCGAAGGCAATACCGGGTGCGGCACCTGAGTTGGTCTATCGGTTGGGATTGCTTGTTGACAGGCTCAGTGTGAATATTGAAATGCCCAGCGAAAAGAGTCTTGCACTGCTTGCGCCAAACAAAACAAAGGAAGCCATTTTAGCCCCTATGCGCCAAATAAGGAACGAGCTGACAGAGAATACTGAGGCACTTGCGCTCTACAAAAATGCACCTGCATTTGCACCCGCAGGACAAGCCACACAGATGATAATAGGAGCTACAGAAGAGACAGATTATAAAATAATAACCCTCGCCTCGGCACTGTATGAAAAATATAGCCTAAAACGTGTATTTTATTCTGCATATATTCCCGTGATGGAAAACAGCCTGCTACCCGCCGTTGCATCTCCGCCGCCACTGCTCCGAGAGCATAGGCTCTATCAAGCCGACTTCTTAATGAGGCAATATGAGTTTAGTTCTGATGAAATACTCAGCGAAGAAACGCCAAACTTTAATCCATATCTTGACCCAAAATGCAATTGGGCAATCAATAATATGCACTTTTTTCCCGTGGACGTTAACAAAGCTTCCAAGCGTGACCTTCTGCGTGTGCCGGGCATAGGTCCGACAGGGGCGAAGCGTATAGTCGTTGCGAGAAGGGAAGGTCGATTAGGACTTGATGAACTAAAGCGCATTGGCATTGTGCTGAAGAGGGCAAAATACTTTATACTCACAAAGGACAACACCACAGGACTACGACTTGACAAAGATTTGACGCTACGCTCGCTTATCGACCCCAAAATCTATGCGTTTGGTGCGGAACAACTTTCATTTTTCGACGACACTAAGCCAAATGCGGCACTACCATATATGACAGGGCGAGGATCAAATTTAATAAACGACGCTGTTGAGGAGGCTGTGTTATGTCTGAAATCAACTCTTTAGCTAAAGCGGATAACGTTATTTATGCATATGATGGCTCATTTAGTGGATTTTTATGCTGTGTTTTTGAAAGTGTCTACAGCGGAGTGACACCAATTGACATTGTATCCATCGAAGAAGAGCCAATAACATTTTATGCGGTCAACATCATACAAACAGATGAAAACAAGGCAAGGCGTGTACTCTCCTCGGTCCCCAAAAAGATTTCAAAAGAGGCACTGCGCCTCATAGAGACGGTGTTTCTCTCAGCGCTAAAGCAAAAGGAACTATTGATGCTGAAATTTTTGCTCCGTGGTTATCGTGAGGGCTCAGGTTTAGTCAAACGCCTTGGCGACCCCGATGTTTCACCACTTTTAAAGGCACAGAAGCACTTGTTCGGTGAGGCGCATCTGCTTAGAGGCTTTGTGCGTTTTGCTGATTATGACGGTGCGCTTGCGGCGACAATTACGCCGAAAAATTTTGTTTTGCCGTTTATCGCGGGTCATTTTACAGAGCGGTATGTAAATGAGGATTTTATGATTTTCGATAAAACACATAAGGCGGCACTGGTGTACCAAAACCGCCGCAAAGAGATTATTTCAATAGATAGTATTGAATTTCCGTCAATCAGCGAGGGCGAGGCAAGATATCAGGCAATGTGGAAACGCTTTTATGACACTGTTTCAATCGAATCAAGGGAAAACCCACGTTGCCGAATGTCTCATATGCCTAAGCGTTACTGGGAGAACATGACAGAGGTGCGGGATTTGGTATAATTGCTCTGTACTGCAAAAAAGACTCCACAAACAACCCATTCCGAGTTTTTGTCAAGGGTGGAGATTTTTTGTTGTCTAAACCCCACACCCCGCAGAAACACTCCGCTTTTTTTGGCAAGAAAAAAAGGTGCTGTAAAACAGTTCTATCTATAGCCATTAGTGAAAAATCGTGGTATTATATGAGACAGATTAGATACCATTTCGTGATTGAGGACTATTATGCTATTTAAGACAATACTAGTAGCCATACTGTTAATGATACTACTGTTTTCGGTAGCTTGCGATAATGTGTTACTCGAAGCTGAAGATGAGGACTGCCTCTTCCTTTACGACCTCGATTATATGATGTATGTTCTTGAAGATAACTTCCCGTTTTGGGGTGTGGCGTATCGGGAAAGAGATGTTGACATCGAAGAAATTTTTAGGGATATACGGGCTACTATACGTGCATCTGATGATATGACAGAGGTTGAGTTTAATAATCTTCTGATTGAATCTTTCAGACCGCTCCATGGCATTGCTCATTTTAGCATTAGCCGTAGATTTTATGAAACAAACTACGGTGATATCCCGCAGTTTGCCGCTATGATGACTGAGTATTACATGGTTGACCCAAATGCTGTAAGGCAGCACTTAAGCTATCTTGTCGGGCAAGAATTGGCGGAATCATTCATAGAAGCACTGCAGGATAATGATGCTAGTGAGATAGTGAGACTCAATGACATTGTACTGTCTAAAATTGAGTCGCGTGAAAACGTAAGTACAGAAATCATAGAGAATGGCAGAATTGCCTATCTGTCGGTTTCCAGTTTTGCAGTTCCAAATAGATGCGACACGGTTGAGCTACGGCTTTCGTGCACATGCTGAAATATCTCCAAGTCAGACAAGACGTAGCGACTACAATGGAAAAATATGGCTACTCACGAGCGACTTTACAGGCTCTGCTGCGCAGGTAGCGACATGGCTATTCAAGGAGTCGGGACTTGCCACTCTCGTTGGAGATGTTACGGCCGGCTATTTCGGCGGAGAGCGCATTAGGAGATATCTGCCTAGTACCGGGATACCATTCATTTTTGATGTGCTTTATTTTACAGACCACAACGGCCGTCCGCTAGAAGCAGGAACTATCCCTCACCACTTCAACCGCCCCGGTATGGACGCTATGGAAACAGTGTTGGCACTGATTGCCGAAGGGGAGTATTGACCCCTAACAGCTGTAATACAAACTTGCAACATGGAGGCATAAAATGAAATTTTCAAAGTACAACCTGATTATTCCGAGTAACACGAAAGATTATTTTTATCTCTTTAACACATTTTCCGATGCTTGTTTTGAGACAGATAATTCTATAAATTCTGGCTAACGGAATATGAACAGGAAATATGAACAGGATAGGTATGTTCGCGTGGATAAAGCAACCGAACGAATTACGTCGCTAAAAGCAGTAGGGTTTGCACCAAAAGTATTCGACCTTATTGAAAACATAATACCAACGTACACCATTCAACCCCCTGCTGCTTTTACATCAGAACATGACTTTTTCAAATGGTATGTGTACAGACGTATTGCAAGCGTTGGTATGTTGTGGAACAGAAACGGCGGTGGTTGGTTCGGTACGCTTATCCCCGACAAGACTACTCGACAAAAGATTTTTGATGAGCTTGTTGGTGAAGGCGTAGTTACGATTATTGAGGTTGAGGGCATAACGGAAAACTTTTATGCAAAAACTGTAGATATGGAAAACAGTTTAGGTGCGGAATCCGAAAGCAAATTTGTTAAATTTATAGCACCTCTTGATAACCTCATTTGGGACAGAGATATGGTGTCAAAGATATTTGACTTTGACTATACATGGGAAGTTTATGTTCCTTCTGCAAAGCGTAAATACGGCTATTATGTTCTGCCCGTGTTGTACGGCAACCGTTTTATTGCACGTTTTGAACCGGAAAAAAATGCCACACATTTTTGTATAAGGAATTGGTGGTGGGAACAAGATGTTGTCGTTACCGACGAATTAAATGAATGTATTGAGGATGCTACAGAGAAATTTGCCGCTTTTTTAGGTAAAGAACAGGGTGTTCATGAAAGTGTGTATCGAACGATGAGTTGATGTCTACAAAATAAGCATAATCCCGCCCCTGCCTGTATGCTTGTAATGGCGTTATTTACCTTAGAACCCAGTCCGGGCTGCTCTGTGCGGTAGAGATTTAATCAAATGATTTTTGTTGTAAACTTTGTCCACGTAAAGTATAATTAACAAATAAGCAACGAAATTCATTTGAAAGGCGATGTTAGCGTGAAAAATCACGCTAACGGGGGAATGTGCGATTTGCTCCCCCTGTGGGGGAACCGCAAATGATGCACAAAAAAATTAATGCCTTTTCATGGGCTATTTACGCCTAAAGATTATTGAAAGGAATGAATTTTTGATGATTGATTTGACTATACATAAAAAGACATTGGAGCAAAATATAACAAAAGCTCGCGAGAACAATATTATTCTTCCGACTTTTGAGCAGATGAGATATCCTGAAAGGGTTGTGCCTGAGCAGGTGACTGAAAAACTAAAAAGCGTGGGGCTTTGGGATTTGTCTCCGCTTAATTTGTTTCGCATTACTTGGAAAAATGAGCAGAAGGCAGATGGTGGGCTTTTTGGCAGACCAAATTTTATCGAACTTCCGTCAGCGCTTACAGGAGTTTCGGCTAAAATAATCTGCATGGTGGGGAAGTTCTTTCCGACGGGTTGCCATAAAGTTGGGGCATCGTATGGGTGTCTTGTGCCTCGGCTGGTTACGGGGCAGTTTAATTCTGCTACGCAAAAGGCTGTTTGGCCTTCCACCGGAAATTATTGCCGTGGTGGTGCGTTTAACTCTAAGCTATTAGCTTGTGAATCTATTGCGATTTTACCGGAAGGCATGAGCCGTGAGCGTTTTGACTGGCTCTCAAAGATAGCCGGGGAAGTCATTGCCACGCCCGGATCTGAGAGCAATGTTAAGGAGATTTTTGATAAGACCAATGAACTTCGTGAAACCCGTGATGATGTGATGATTTTTAACCAGTTTGACGAGATGGGGAATTATCTCTGGCATTATAAAGTGACAGGTAATGCCGTTCGTGAAGCTTTTGAAGATATTGAAGCAAGCTCGAAGGAAAAGCTGAATTTTGCAGGAATTTGCCTGATGTCCGGTTCTGCGGGAACACTTGGGTCGGGAGATTATTTAAAGCAGGTTTATCCAAACTCTAAGATTGCCGTTGGCGAGGCTTTGCAATGCCCGACGATTTTAAATAACGGTTTTGGCGACCACCGCATTGAGGGTGTCGGAGATAAGCATATTCCTTGGATTCACAATGTCAAAAATACGGACATGGCTATTGCCATTGATGACAATGATGCTATGGCATTACTTAGATTATTCAATGAACCGGCGGGCAAAGAATTTCTTGCCGGTGATGCCGGCATGAGTCAGGAAGATGTAGAAAATCTTGCGCTTATGGGCATTTCAGGTATTGCAAATATGCTGTGTGCTATCAAATTTGCTAAATATTACGAGCTCACAGGCAAAGATGTTGTAGTCACGGTGCTCACCGATTGCTCACAGATGTATCAGTCACGGATTAAAGAGTTGAATGAAATAGAGGGTACTTACTCAGGGTCGAAAGCATCTGTTGATTTTAGAGGAGCGTTACTCAGCGCAGGAACAGATAATCTGCTTGAGCTCACAAATTCTGAGCGTAAACGAATTCACAACTTAAAATACTATACATGGGTTGAGCAACAGGGAAAAACTGCTGAGCAACTTGAGGATTTGTGGTATCACCAAGATACTACATTTGAAGCTGTGCAAAAACAGGCAGATGAGATTGATGAGCATATCCGTGAGTTTAATGAAGCGGTGGGGATTATTTGATGAAGTGCTTGTTTGACCCGGAATCCCCTGAATAACGCATAAAATAAGGGGATTGCGGGTCAAGCCCGCAATGACGGGGGCAAGGGGTTTCTCAGAAAGGTATGGTCACAGACTTGATTAACTGGGTAAAAAATGCAGTGCTGCAGAGCGACTGTGCAAAGAACATGGCTTTGATGGATGTTGAACTGATTAACAAAGTCCGTGAATTTCACAGGAGCTTTCCGCAATATTCTGAGACTCCTCTGGTTTCACTTTATAATTTAGCAAAAAAGCTTGGAGTAGGCGGAATTTACGTTAAAGATGAGTCTTTTCGATTTGGCTTGAATTCTTTTAAAGCACTCGGGTGCACATTTGCCATAGCATCATATATAGCACAGTTACTAGGGGAATCAGTTTGGGAACTCGACTATAATTCACTTCCGAAGATGGCGAGTAAACTGGGTGAATTTACGTTCTATGCCGCTACAGACGGCAATCATGGGCGAGCTGTTGCATGGGCGGCTAAGGAGCTTGGTCAAAAAGCGGTCATATACATGAACAAAGGTTCGTCAAAGATGCGATTCGACCATATAAGGCGAGAAGGGGCAGATGCCACTATTTCCGAGCTAAACTATGACGATACCATTCGGATGGTGAGAAAGCTTGCTGAAGAAACCCAAAATAGCGAGATAATCCAGGACACAGCATGGGAAGGTTATGAGGACATACCCAGCCAAATTATGCAAGGGTATGCTGTTATGGCGTTAGAAGCATGTGAGCAACTGGGCAGTCTCGGAATAACTCCAACACATGTGGCACTTCAAGCAGGAGTCGGAGCGTTTGCAGGGTCTGCTCAAGCATTTGTCTCGAACTATTACAAAAGCAAATCTCCGAAATCATTTATTGTAGAGCCGACTGCCGCAGATTGTTATTATCAATCTGCGCTCAGAGCTGATGGCGAAGTTGTAAATGTCGGTGGTGAAATGAAAACAATTATGGCTGGTCTGGCCTGCGGTGAGCCAAGCCATGTTTCATGGGACATTTTGAAAAACAAGGGAGATTACTTTGTTACAATAGATGATATTCTTACGGAGCGAGCAATGAGAGCACTCGGCACGCCAACTGATGGTGACAAAAAAATCATATCAGGCGAGTCAGGAGCGGCAGGTATGGGATTTTTACTGGAAGTTTTAACCAATGACTCTTTAGCAGATTTACGAAAAGAGTCAGGAATCGGAAAAGACTCACATTTTCTACTATTCAGCACAGAAGGAGACACAGACCCAAAGAGTTATCGAGATATAGTTCAAAACAGTAAGTATGTGCTATAAATATAATGAAAGTTACACTAAGGTTAGCAGGTGATATGCAGTTTGTGGAGTCTTTTTTGCGAGAACAGCGGTGTAGATCCCGATGGCTCGCAAAAAAGCGGAACAAACTGCATGTCACCTGCGGAGGATAAGGCGCAGTGCAAGCAGTAAAAAAGTAACTGTTCACACCCCGGTTGATTCCCGCAGATAATGGGCAATTTACCCTGATTTTTCGGGAGCCATCGGGATCTACACCGCTGTTCTCCCGAAAAACCAGTGCAAACTACCCATTATCTGCTA
>WQSX01000011.1 GCA_009787625.1 Oscillospiraceae bacterium | reverse complement strand
GCAGATGATGGGCAGTTTGTGGAGTCTTTTTTTCGAGAACAGCGGTGTAGATCCCGATGGCTCGAAAAAAAGCGGAACAAATTGCCCATTATCTGCGGGAACCAGCGGAAACCCCCGAGAACAACGCAAAACTCACATAAATAGTTGAGCAATCTGATTAATAAGCCCACCGATAAAAATAGCAAGTAAAATGGTCGATACAGTTATAACAGCCGCAACACGAAGCTTAAACTCTTTAACTAAGATAGCAAAAACCGACAGACAAGGAATGTAGAGCAACGACACAATGCCGCCGATAAAAGCCTGTAAAGTGGTCAAATCCAAAGCGAGGAGCGGAGCAACCGACATCTCACGGCGCACAATGCCCAAAATAAGAGCAACAACAGCCTCACTTGGCATACCCAGCCACCTGCTCATGAGCGGCTCTGCATGTCTGGCAATAACATTGAGTGCTCCTGTTTCAGCGAGCAAAGCGGCAATAACCACAGCCGCCATCATGGGAATCTCTGCATCCTTAAAAAAGTGCTTCATGCGGATAAGCAGTTTACGCCCATAGGCCTTACGGTCAGGCATAAGAAGATTCGGCACTTCAATAATGAGCGGGTCAACTTTGCCCTTCACGAGTTTCCCACTTATAATCGACACAACAATGAAAATAAGCAACCCAAACAATATCATAGCAGGCATCATCCACCACGAAAAGGCGGCAGTCAAACTGAGAAGCGCACCCGTCTGCGAAATACACGGAATGGCAAAACAAATTGCGGCACTAATGACAATGCGCTCCTTGCGCGTGGTGGCGGCTCGGCTTCCTATAATCGCAGGAACAGCACAGCCAAGCCCCATGAGCGCATGAATTAGGCTCCCACCCTGAACACCGAGCTTTCGCATTATATTGTCAAAAAGCACACTGATTCGAGGCAAGTAACCCGAATCTTCCAAAAAAGAGAACCCCACATAGAACATTAAAACATATGGGAAAATGAGTGCTAAAATCCACTCAAAACTGATAACAAAAATACCAAACTCACCCGTGAGAATGTTCAAAAACACCCCCTCGGGGATAAAAGAAGCAAATAAATTACGGAAAAACTCGACAACGATACCACCATCTGAACTGAAAAGTCGTAGCAGGAACAGAGCACGAAGCCCTCTACCGCCACCGACAACCACACCGATGAGAATTGCCATAACCAAAATAGCTATGAAAATACCGGGGAAGGGCTTTGTCATGCTCTCTCCGAGCTTATCAAGAAAACCCGGCTCTTTTGTTATCTTTTTGCTGACACGCCTATTTATCTGCTTTGCTGTTTCCCAAATTTGTTTTTGCTCCATGGGACTGTCTTTTGAGCAAGACTCACATTTTCCACATGAATCAGTTACACCCTCGTCCGTCATGTTTTGCAGAGTCTCAATAAGCTCGTTTATACCGCTTTTTTTGACAGCCACAGTCGGCACAACAGGAGCACCCAACTCTTGTGCAAGTAATTTATGATTAATTTCAATGCCGCGCCGCTCTGCGATATCGGATAGATTTAATGTATAAATGACGGGTATTTTGCACTTGCGAAGTTCGAGTGCAAGTGCGAGATTTCGCTCCAAATTTGACGCGTCCAACACACAAATAATAGCCTTTGCCCCATCTTCAATGAATTTTACAGCAACGGCCTCAGCATCTGATGAGGGTGAAAGCGAATATGTTCCGGGCACGTCAATCAGGGTATATTCCTTATCACCTATCGGAAGATGCCCTTGCATATAAGTGACTGTAGTACCGACATAATTAGAACTAATAGCGTGTATTCCCGTAAGTTCGGTGAAAAACACGCTTTTGCCCACATTGGGATTGCCTATAAGGAGAATCCTGTCCTCAGGGTTTATATCATGCTTACGCTTATGGCTGTGCGGTTTGCTCATTAAGCTGCATCCTCCCCATCATCTTGAGCATTACCCGTCTCAGGCACAACAGTAACCAAAGATGCAATATCCTTACCCACCGCCACAGTGCTCGAATCTTCAATACGGACAAGAGTAGGACCGCCCAGAGGATACTGACATATCACCTGCACTCTCGTGTCCTGCCGAATCCCCAAACTTTTCAAAAGTTCGATATCAGGAACAGTTACTACATTATATATATTATCTTTTTTCGCCTTATATAAGCTAATTTCTGAGCTCATAACAACCATTCCTTTCAAAAATTTTCAACAACGCTACACACCCGGACAGCGTTAGCTTCAACTAACTAGCATGTTAGCACATACTAACGCTTTTTGTCAAGCAAAATTTTGTTTGAGCGGCTACAGGCTGTGCGTCTATGTTAGTTGTGTGGTTGCCGTTGTATAATTAGCAGTGCCACCCATTCACAAAAATTTAATAAACACTCCCAAATGTAGAAAATCTTGTAGAAAAAGCACTCGATAAGTTTTAATATTCTACATAAAACGCCCCAAAACCGTAGATTGTAGTTTTGGGCATTTCTGCTGTGGTTGCAATTTTAAAAGGTTTTGTGATATGCTCATCGAGCAAAGGCGTGGCGGTTAGCGTATTACTGAGCGAAAGCGAGGTGATGCCTGTGATTCAATTCACCTTTCATATCTTCGGATATTATACTCGCGGTCATAAATATTTGCAGAATTATTGCACAGGATTTTTTTCACCCTGTGAGGCGGAGGACGCAGCCTTGCTGACGCAAGGCAAGGACGACAACGAAGCAGGATGGAAAAAAGACAAGCAAGAAACTGCAAATATTTATGACCGCGAGTATATGTTTCGATACGGGTGATGAAACTCATAGGAAAGCGTAAAAGCCGCCCCCGGTAAGGCTCGGCTTTTACTTAGTCCCAACGGGCTAACCGCCACGAAAGGAGGTTACGCCTTTGCGTTTATTGTAGCACCCTATACATCAACTTGTCAATCAAAAGTTTTAGTCAAATTCCCCATTACACCGCAGTAAATTCGCTCTTGTCCAAGTTGCAAACAGGACACACAAAATCGTCGGGCACGTCTGCCCATTTTGTTCCTGCCGGTACTCCGTTTTCAGGGTCTCCTGTTGTCTCGTCGTACACATATCCACAAATACACTCATACTTCATTAGTTTCACCTCCCCTCACTACTACACTCGGCGCAGTGCATATAAACAAATACACCTCTTCCGCACCTTAAAAGTCTGCCGCAATGGCGGTGACCATCGCTTCGATTTCATTAAGCTGCGCCTCTTTTACGCCTGATTTTATACTTACCACTTGCTCTAACACATTTATGTTTTTGCACGCATCAAATTTCTTGCGAATCAAATCCCCACTTGTCGCCGCCCATGAGCCGTTTTCAATAATACCGACAGTGCGGTTCTGAATGTTGTGCGCTATAAGGTCGTTTAGAAAATCCTCCATAGACACAAAAATCCCCGCATTGTAGGTGGTAGACGCAAAGACAAAATGACTAAATCTAAAAGCCGCCGCAATTATTTCCGATGCGTGCGTAACAGACACATCAAACATGGCAGTCGCAATACCCCTATCACGCAGACGGCAGGCAAGCATTTCAGCAGCGTTTTCCGTGTTGCCGTATACAGAAGCATAGGCAATCATAACACCTTTTTCCTCAGGCAAATACTGACTCCAAAGCATATACTTCTCTATAATACTATCAAAATCCCTACGCCAAACAAAACCATGCAAAGGGCAGATAAGTTCAATAGAAATCGCAGATGCTTTCTTTAGCAGCATTTGAACCTGCGCGCCATATTTTCCGACAATATTGGAATAATACCGCCTAGCTTCGTCCATATAATCCTTGTCAAAATCCACTTCATCGGCAAACAATGCACCATTCAGCGCACCGAAAGTTCCAAATGCGTCCGCTGAAAAAAGTATCTTATCGGTCTCGTCATAAGTTACCATAACCTCAGGCCAATGAACCATTGGTGCCATTAAAAAGCAGAGGCTATGCTTCCCCGTTTTTAAAGTATCGCCCTCTTTTACAATTTTAATATTCAGTTCCCCTTCGGAACTAATGGGAACATTATTAAATTGCTCGATAAAATTAAACGTCTTTGCATTACAAACAATTTCCACATCGGGATATTTTGCGATGATTTCCATAAGTGCCGCAGAATGGTCAGGCTCCATATGTTGCACAACTAGGTAATCGAGATTTCTACCACTCAAAGCGAAACAAACATTTTCCATAAAACGCCCGACTACAGCCTTGTCCACCGTGTCAAAAAGCACGGTCTTTTCATCTAAAAGCAAATAGGAATTATACGAAACCCCGTTCGGAACAGAGTAAACCCCCTCAAACATAGCCAAACGGCGGTCATTTGCACCAACCCAAATTAAGTCATCAGTTACTTTTTTTATACTATGCATAAACTTCTCCTCCGTAAGGTAATTTTATCATACCATATAATATAAATTCAACAGCTAAATCGTGAATATACATAAAACAAAATTTTAGTAACTTTGTAACAATTTATTTACGACCATGTGCTATAATAGCTCGATAATGAAGTATAAGCAACAAAAGCTGACAAAAAAGGAGATTTTACTATGAATGACAATCAAAAATTTTATGTTTGCGGACACTGCGGCAATTTAGTGGGTTTTATTGAAAACAAAAATGTGCCCCTGATGTGTTGCGGTGAAAAAATGACAGAAGTTGTCCCAAACACAGTAGAGGCAAGTGTAGAAAAACACCTGCCTGTTGTAACAGTTTCAGGCGACAGCATAAAAGTGAGTGTTGGCAGTACACTTCACCCCATGGAAGAAGCTCACCACATCAGTTTTGTGTACGTAGAAACGCAGTGCGGCGGTCAGCGCAAAACCTTAAAAGTAGGAGACACACCGGAGGTGTCATTCGCCTTTTCCGCTGACAAGCCGGTTTCCGTATATGCATATTGCAACCTACACGGACTATGGAAAACTGAGGTAAAATAGTTATATGTATAAAACCGTTTCAGTATACGGGTAGCACGGAATGGACAGTTAAGAGTTCGTCATTGCGAGCTTGACTCACAATCCCCCACGGTTATGCTCACTATTCAGGGGATTGCGGCTCGGAGGCCGCAATGACGAGGTATGTGTGAAGCAATAACGAAAACTCGTAGGCAGCACATTACGAGTTTTCTATTTTATTGATTTTGTAAAAAGAATATGCTACTATGTCTGTGTTACTACATAAAAAACGACTTGTAAGTGAGGGGAAGCTTTTGAGAACACAAGAATCCGAAGAGACCTACCTTGAAACTATCTACATGCTCGGAAAAGGCGGAAATGCTGTCCGCTCTGTTGATATTGCAAATGAACTCAGCTACAGCAGGGCCAGCATCAGCGTAGCCATGAAAAATCTTCGAGAGAAAAACCTCATTAAAGTCGAGTCAAGCGGACACATCAGTCTCACAGATGAAGGACAAAGTATCGCCATATCCATGTACGAGCGACATACGCTCATATCCGAATGGCTCGTATCGTTGGGCGTATCGCGAGAGACAGCGGAGCGTGATGCCTGCAAGATGGAACATTCAATCAGCGATGAAAGTTTCGCAGCGATAAAGAAACACATAGAGAAGTCATAATATACAATTGCTAAAGTTGTGGTATCAAAACACCCGGCCCTGCGGGCGGCTGCCGTTTTGATACACAGCAGAAAAGCGCACGGAGGAGGAACGCTTATGCAAAATCACAAAAAGACAGACGCAAACGAATTTGCAAGAGCACTCGCCATGCTCTCTCAGGTTGGTATATCCATAATTGCATGCGTTGCCGTAGGAATTGGGCTCGGTTGGTTCCTCGACAGGCTATTAAACACAACACCGTGGTTAATGCTGGTTTTTACCATTTTCGGCATAGTTGCGGCAATAAAATCAATATTTGAATTTGCAAAGAAAATTTAGAAGGAACATGATTAGAAATGCGTAATTTATCAAAACCATCACAAAAAATTATTCAGTGGATAATAATAACAGGAGCTGTAATGAGCCTCCTCGGTGTGATTGTGTACCGTTCGTGGGAAGCTGTGCCTTTTGCACTCAGCGTGGCTATAATGTCTGTGGTCAATGTTTTTAAAATTCGTATGCTTGACCGTGCAGTCAATAAGATTACAGAAATGGACGACCCTGATATTGGGAAGAACTATGTAAAGTTTCAATACCTTGTCAGATATTTCGGAACCGTTATCATACTTTTGGCAATCGGCCTACTATATATGTATACTCCTATTCCAACCGCAACAGTCTTTGGCGCAATTGCAGGGCTCTTTACAATGCAAATTGCCGTAATCATCATACGCTTTATGAAATTTGAAGAGGACTTACCACCGGGCACATTTTCACAGGAAAACCCACCACTTGAAAGTTCTGAGCCTAACACGACAGAGCAAGAAAATTCCCTGCAAGATGGCTCATTAGAAGAAACTTTAACTGAAGCTCAGAGTGAAGAAAATTCTGAGTAGAAGTATTGCATATAATGAGTATATTGTGTAAACTATAACACTATTTGTTAACAATAAGTTTAGTATTTATAGTATTTGTACATATTGACATTTAGTATAACTTGCTTTATAATTTACAAGATTGTATTTTTTTGTGACATACTTGCAAGTGTTAAGTACCATTTTATCTCACACGCACCCTATTTTTTATATAAATAACGGTCAGGAAAAGAGGATAACATTGGATTTTAATAATCAAATACATGGAGCTATTAATATTTTCGGTCTACAGTTTTTAATTACCGACACAATAGTCAGCACTTGGATTATCGGTGGTGTGCTTGTTGTGTTTGCTCTAATTGTCCGAATTAAATCCAGAAAATTCACGGAAGTGCCCAAAGGTTTCCAAAACGTTGTGGAAATGTTGGTCGAAGCCTTTGAAAATTATTTGCATACCACAGCGGGCGGAAAGCTCATGTTCCTTGGGAACTGGTTTTTCACGCTCTTTGTCTTTATACTTCTCGCAAACATCAGCGGTATGTTCGGACTTAGGCCACCAACAGCAGATTGGTCGATGACTGTGGCTCTCGCCATTGTAACATTCCTATTAATACAAATTATAGGCTTAAAGTTCCGCGGCGGAGCATACCTTGCCGACATGATAAAGCCTTACTATCTCTCTTGGCTGTTTTTACCAATAAACCTCATCGGTGAAATAGCAAGACCTATATCCCTGAGTTTCCGTCTGTTCGGCAATATCCTTGCAGGAACTGTCATGATGACCCTCATCTATTCGCTAATGCCGTGGTTCTTCCAGATAGGATTCCCCGCATTTATGCACGGCTATTTCGATCTGTTTGCGGGTGTACTTCAAACATATATCTTCGTCACACTCAGCCTCTCCTTCATAAAAGGTGCAGCGGCTCTTGACGAATCCCCCACAGGATAATCCTCGCACTTAAATTACGCACAATTAAATTCACATAAAACAAATATCAAATAGGAATCGGAGGAACATTTCATGGAATTTCTGGCTAATGTCGTCGTTGCAGGACAATACGCAGCAGCTCTGGCTGTTTTTGCAGGTATCCTGACAACCCTCGGGCAAGGAAACATCGCAGCGAAAGCGATTGAATCAATTGCTCGTCAACCTGAAGCGAAAGGCTCGATTAACACAGCTATGATCATCAGCTTGGCGATGGCCGAAACAAACGGTATTTACGGTCTTGTCGTAGCTATGGTTCTGCTATTTGTCAATCCTCTTTTCACCCGCCTCGTTGAGTATGCTCAAATGTTGGGGTTGGTCTAACTCGGGTCGGCTAAATTCCCCTACCCAAAATTTAGCGCACTTAAACGTCTTTAACGGAAGAGGGTGACTCTTAATGGACTTTGCATTTTTTCTTTCAACCTTACCTGAACCGCGTATTCTCGGAATGGATGCGCAAACAGTGTCGGAAGCCTTTTTTAATATTCTCAATGTTGTTGCACTTGCGGCACTGCTAGCATTTTTGCTTTACAGGCCCGTGCGCACTGCTCTGCAAAAACGTACCGAGAGAATTCAAGGTCAGCTCACTCAGGCTGAGGAAGAATTGGAAAAAGCCACAGAGCTCAGGCAAAAATACGAAAAAATGATGGAAGGCGCGCAAGTCGAACGCGAGGAAATTCTCTCGCAGGCTCGAAAAGCGGCGGCCGACTCTTCACGTCGTCTCATTGACGATGCAAAGAGCGAAGCAGATTCAATCAGAGAGCGTGCGGCACAGAATGTTGATATGGAATGGGAGCGCGCAGAAAACGACATGCGCACCGCTATTATTGATGTGTCTGCCGTCATGGCTGAAAAGTTTGTTTCACTTGCCATCAACAAGGAAACTCATGACAGGCTCTTTGAAGAGACCATGTCTGACTTGGAGGAAGTGAAATGGAGAGATTAAGCGTCTTATATGCTAATGCTCTATTTGACCTTGCCAGAGAAAAAGGTGTTGTTGACGAGTTTCTTGCTGAGGCAACTTTTATCCGCGATAGCTTAATTGATGAAAACTGTCAGCGTATCCTCAACCATCCGCAAATATCAGCATCTGAAAAGCACAAGTTCTTTGAAGAGGCATTTTCAGGCAAAGTACACCAAGATTTGCTTGGATTTCTATATCTGGTAGCCGACAAAAATCGTGAGCCCGCACTTCTCTCTGCGCTCAATAAACTTATCGTAAATATTGAACAAAGCAGTGGAAAAGTAAAAGCAAAAATCACGTCGGCATCCCCATACGACGAAAAACAAGCAGATTCGCTGAAAACAATGCTTTCTCGTAAACTTGGCAAAGAAGTTGAGCTGGAGATGAAGGTTGATAAGTCCATAATTGGTGGGCCGTATATCTTTGTTGATGGCTACCATATCGACTGGACTATTAAAAATCGACTGCGTGATTTAACAACTCAAATGAAAGAGGGGTGCTATACGTGACTCTCAGACCCGATGAAATTAGCTCGGTAATTAAAAAACAAATTGAAGCCTATTCCTCAAAACTGGATGTTTCCGAAGCAGGAAGCGTTATTCAGGTCGGTGACGGTATTGCCCGTGTACACGGACTTGAAAATGCAATGAGCGGCGAACTCCTTGAGTTCAGCAGTGGTGTGTTCGGAATTGCATTTAACCTTGATGCAGACAGCATTGGTGTTGTTTTGCTCGGTGCCGATAACCTCGTCAAAGAGGGCGATGTTGTCAAGAGAACCAACCGTATCTCTGAGGTTCCCGTTGGTGATGCCATGCTCGGTAGAGTTGTCTCCCCTCTTGGTGTTCCTGTTGATGGGAAAGGCCCGATTGCAACCACTAAAACACGCCAAATGGAGCGTGTCGCACCCGGTGTTATAGAGCGTGGAGAGGTCAACACTCCCCTACAGACAGGCATTAAAGCTATCGACTCTATGATTCCCATTGGCCGCGGTCAGCGTGAGCTTATAATTGGCGACCGCCAAACAGGCAAAACTGCTATTTGTATCGACACCATAATAAACCAAAAAGGTACCGGAGTATATTGCATTTACGTCGCAATAGGTCAAAAAGTTTCCACAGTGGCAAGGCTTGTCAGAGTTTTGGAAGAGGCAGGCGCTATGGAGTACACGACCATCGTTTCCGCATCAGCCGCTGATTCTTCCCCCATGCAATACATGGCACCATATGCCGGTTGCGCTATTGGTGAGGAATGGATGGAGGAGGGAAAAGATGTCTTAGTCATCTATGACGACCTTTCAAAACACGCCGTTGCATATCGTGCACTCAGTCTCTTGCTCCGCAGACCTCCCGGTCGCGAGGCGTATCCCGGCGATGTTTTCTACTTGCATTCACGTCTGCTTGAACGTGCCGCAAAACTCAGTGAGTCAAGGGGTGGCGGTTCTTTAACTGCTCTTCCAATCATTGAAACACAGGCAGGTGATATTTCCGCATATATCCCAACAAATGTCATCTCCATCACAGACGGACAGATTTACCTTGAAACAGAACTGTTTAACAACGGTGTTCGTCCGGCTATCAACCCCGGTTTCTCTGTCTCTCGTGTTGGTGGTGCAGCTCAGATTTCAGCTATGAAAAAAATCTCAGGTCCTCTGCGTATTGAGCTTGCGCAATACAGAGAGCTCGCCTCGTTTGCTCAGTTTGGCTCAGACCTCAGCAAAGACACACTCGACCGCCTGAAACATGGTGAGCGTATTGTTGAGATACTCAAGCAACCTCAATACGAGCCTTTGACTGTTGAGCATCAAGTTTGTCTGCTCTACCTCCTCACAAACAGATATTTCTCAGGTATAAATGTAGAGCATGTACAAAGAGCCTCACGCGAGTTTTTAAGTTTCGTCGAAGAGCAATATTCTTCTGTTCCTAAGAATATCCGTGAAACAAAAGTAATCTCCGACGAAGACAGCGAAAACCTAAAGAAAGCCGCAGACGAGTTTTTCAAAAATTTTGCATAAGCTAAAGAGTGTAAGAGGTTAAGTCTATGCCCTCATTAAAAGCCATAAAAAAGCGAATTTCCAGTGTCGCAAATATGAAAAAAATCACTAAGGCAATGAACTTAGTCGCCGCTTCTAAGCTACAAAAAGCTAAGAGTCGCCTCGACAACGTCAAACCTATGTATGGTGACATAAGAGATCTCATGGATAATATCCGTGCAGGCATCAGCGATGACATGAACGTCCCATTTGCTGAGGAGCGTGAAGTTAAAAATGCCGCATACATAGTACTCACAAGTGACCGTGGTCTTTGCGGTGCATACAATGCGCTCGTATCAAAAGAGGCGTTCGCTTTTGTTGAGGCAAACACCAAAAAAGGCGTTGATTCTAAGATAATTGCCGTTGGCACAAAAGGCTGGGACTACTTCCGCCGTCGTGGTAAAGAAATTGTAATGCGGTGTGAAGGCGCTTCTGAAGCATCCTCTTATACAGATGCTGAAGTTCTCGGACAAAAAGTTTCCGAAATGTATAAATCCGGCGAAGTAGATGAAGTATATATCATCTACACACACTTTGAGTCCGTGCTGGCTCATATTCCATACATCGAAAAGCTGCTGCCGCTCAAAGCCGCCTCAAGTGAGGATTTTGACCCGGGCGCTTTTGCTATGAGTTATGACCCCGATGTAAGCACATTTCTTGAACATGCTGTTCCCATGTACCTCAATATAACTATATTTGGAGCTATGATGGAATCCTCTGTGTGTGAGTATGCATCTCGCATGACCAGCATGGATTCAGCCACAAAAAACGCAAGCGATATAGTTGATGACCTTACTCTTGACTTCAACCGCAAGCGTCAAGGCATTATAACGCAGGAAATAACAGAAATTGTCAGTGGCGCAAATGCCTTACAGTGACATAAAAGGAGAGATTAGTTTGAGTAATCGAAATATTGGAAAGATTTTGCAAATAACCGGTGCGGTTGTTGACTTCCGCTTTGACAGCGAACTTCCCGGACTATACAATGCAATTGAAGTTATTAATGGGGATAACTCCATTATATTTGAGGTTGCACAACACCTGGGAGACAATGTAGTGCGTTGCATTTCAATGGACTCTACCGATGGTCTTGTCAGAGGTATGGATGCTATTGATACCGGAGCTCCTATTTCTGTTCCCGTAGGTGATGAAACTTTGGGGCGCATGTTAAACGTGCTCGGCAGAGCAATAGACAACAAGCCTGACCCCGACACAAAAGAACGCTGGCCTATTCACCGCACAGCTCCCGGTTTTGCCGACCAAACAGCTACCACGGAGATGTTTGAAACAGGCATTAAAGCCGTTGACCTGCTTTGCCCCTATTCAAAGGGTGGTAAAATCGGTCTCTTCGGCGGTGCAGGTGTCGGCAAGACAGTTTTGATTATGGAACTTATCCGCAACATAGCCACAGAGCATGGCGGTTATTCAGTATTCGCAGGAGTTGGTGAGCGTACTCGCGAGGGTATTGACCTCTACAACGACATGAATAACTCCGGTGTTATTGATAAAACTTCTCTCGTTTTCGGGCAGATGAATGAACCCCCCGGCGCCCGTATGCGCGTTGGTTTCTCAGGACTCACAATTGCCGAATATTTCCGTGACGTGTCTTTACAAGACGTTTTGCTCTTTATAGACAACATCTTTCGCTATGTTCAAGCCGGTTCTGAGGTCTCCGCTCTGCTCGGACGTGTTCCCAGTGCTGTTGGCTACCAGCCCACGCTTGCTACGGAAGTCGGAAGCCTGCAAGAGCGCATCACATCCACAAAAACAGGCTCAATTACGTCAGTTCAAGCTATTTACGTCCCCGCGGACGACTTCACAGACCCTGCGGCGGCGACAACATTTACCCATCTCGATGCCACAACCGTTCTCTCTCGTGCAATAGTTGAGCAAGGCATCTATCCCGCAATCGACCCACTGGACTCTACATCACGTATCCTTGATGCGACTGTTGTCGGAAAAGAGCACTACAACGTGGCTCGTAGCGTCCAAAGCATACTTCAAAGATATAAAGACCTGCAAGATATCATTGCAATTCTCGGTATGGATGAGCTTTCGGAAAACGACAGACTAATCGTTGACCGTGCACGTAAAGTGCAAAGGTTCCTCTCTCAACCGTTCTTTGTAGCTGAGAAATTCACGGCAATTCCGGGTAAGTACGTTCCTGTTAAAGAAACTATCAGAGGATTTGCAGGAATCATTGACGGCGAATATGATGACATTCCTGAAGGTTACTTCTTAAACAAAGGAACAATCGACGAAGTAGCAGAGAGCTACAGAATCTGATTTTCAACTTAATTGAAAATTGAAAGTTATTCAAGTATTCAACGCACTAAGCACGCATTTATGCCCTATTTTCCATTTTCCATTGGTGCAAGAAATAAAAGAAGGTGAACTATAAAATGCCTGCCGAAAAACTACACCTGCGTATATCTACGCCGGATACAGTTAAATATGATGAAGAGGCTGAAATGGTCATAATGCGCTGTATTTCCGGCGATATGGGCGTTTTGGCCAATCATGAGCCAACCTCAGCAATACTTGATTATGGTGTGCTTCGCATCATAAATGGTAATGTTGAGCGTCGTTTGGCTGTTTTCGGCGGTATCGCCCAAATTGGCGATAATAAGGTTACACTACTCGTAAACGATGCTCAGTGGCCGGAAGATATTGACATAGCCTTTGTTGAAGCAGAACGTGAACGACTTGACAGACGTGCCCAAGAGAGCATGGACGACTTAAACCTCGCCAGAGACCAAGTTCTCATGCGCCGCACTTTGGTACAGATCGAAGTCAGTTCATTCCCGCTTATCAGCGGAACGAATCGCGATGATGATAATGAAAAGTAATTTGAGTATCTGCGAGTTGAAAACTAACGGAAAGGAATAGGCATAACATGAAGGGTATAACGACCATTATCGGCATGGTAATCGTTTTTGTCTGCCTTTTCGCTGGTATCATAATTTTGGGCGGCGAAGTAATGGACTTCCTTGACTTGCCCAGTGTTATGTTGGTTTTGGTGCCTACACTTGCCGCTGTTTTAGCGTCATTCCCCATGTCTGTTCTCGGAAAAATTCCGGGGCACTTTAAAGCCCTGCTGGGTCAGGAGTCCAGCCCTAGTGAATACATAGATAAAATTGTCTCTCTCGCTGAAAAAGCAAGAAAAGAGGGACTTCTTGCATTTGAAAAAGAGCAGGTTGACGATGCTCTCATGGCATATGCTTTACGAATGATGGTTGACGGGCTTGATAAATTCACCGTCAAATTTGCGCTTGAGGACTGTATAAATGGTATCAAAGAGCGCCATGTTGAAGCTATCTCAATCTATACAAAGGCTGCTTCATATGCTCCTGCATTCGGCATGTGTGCAACGGTTATTTCGCTGGTTAACATGCTCATGGGTCTCGACTTTGAAGATCCTAACGCCATCAACGCCCTAGGAGCTAACATGGCGACAGCCCTTATCACAACACTTTACGGCTCGGCATTTGCAAACGGTATCTTCCTGCCAATAGCCGCACGCTTACAACTTCTGCATAAAAAAGAAATTTTCTGTAAAACCATGGTCTGTAATGGACTGCTCGCAATACTTAACGGTGACAATCCACGCGTTATAAAAGATTTCTTAGTTGAGCAACTTAGTTCAAGCGATGCCGCTGCATTCCAAGATGAAAAATCCGGCGGAGGTGGCGGCGGAGGCGAGTAGCCTCCGCAGTTGATGGTTAGTATAGTGGGTGCACGGGCGAATGGAGGTGAGTGTCGATGGCAGCCAGTAGTGATGATCGCGGTAACGAAAGATCCGGCGGTGGCGGTGACGGTGAACAGGAAGAACGGACAGACGGATGGATGACATCTTATGCTGACATGGTTACTCTCCTTATGACCTTTTTCGTTTTGATGTTCGCACTTTCGAATGTCGATAACGAGAGGGCTACTTTATTTGTTGCGGCAATGTCGAGAGATGGTTTAACTTTCGAGCAATTCGAAGAGATTAGAGACAGATTTGAACCGGACCCCTTCTCTGACTGGGATGATGAGTATTTCGATCCACCCTTTGAGGGTCACGCCCCTGATGAGGGCGATGATGATGCTGACTTTGGCGGTGACCAAGCACTGCTTGATTTGCACGATGCAATCGAGGGCTACATAGATCTAATGGGGCTTGGAGATTCTATTGACTTAGTTTTTAACGGTGAATTTATTATGCTGACTCTCCGAAGCGACATACTTTTTGCAACGGCGCAGAGTTACGTTACTGCACCTATGCAGGAGATTGCGAGCACGTTGGGTGAACTTCTCGCCACAACGTATCTCACTGCCGATCCCTTCGAGGTCACTGTTGCAGGGCATACCGATAACGTACCTATAGCCACGGCACGTTTCCCGTCTAACTGGCACCTCAGTGTAGATAGAGCCGTCAATTTCCTTGAAGTTCTTATCAGCGAAAGCGGCTTAGAAGCATCTCGCTTTCGGGCTATAGGCGCAGGTGAAGAACGCCCCATTGCAGATAACTACACCCCCGAAGGCAGGCAACTAAATCGGCGTGTTGAGGTTATGATTTCTCTTGCCAGAGAAAATCCCATGTGGACTCCGCCCGCGCATCTCGATTGAGACATATTTGGAGGATTTATAAATGAGAAAATCAATTGCATTGATTTTGCTGTTTGGGCTTTTTGCCTTAACATTTTTACTTGCCGGGTGTTCAGACGACTCGCCAAGTGGTTCCGGTCATATTGTTATGGCTACCACACTTGACGATGCTGAGCTTCTTGATGCCCTGCTTTCAGCTTTCACAGAAGAGACAGGCTTTGAGGTAGATGTTATTTTTACATCTAATGTACTTGCTTTTGAACTTGCAAGAAATGAGGAAGTAGACCTTTTGTTCACCAACTCCCAACTACTTGAAGATCAATTTGTACAGAGTGGTTTCGCCGAAAACTCAAGCCCTGTTATGCGTAACGATTTTATTCTTATCGGTCCGCATGACGGTAATATCTTCCCCAATAACGATATTTTAGACACCATGTACCAAGTGCTTTCTTCTAATTTGCCATTTTTATCTCGCGGAGATGGCTCCACTACTCACTTGATGGAATTGCTACTGTGGAGTGGTTTCTACTTAAACCAATGGAACAATCCCTTTTACTTTGAATCACTGGCAGGTATGAATGCTACTATTGGCCTAGCCGTAAGTTTCCACTCATACACAATCACTGACACAGCCTCATGGCTTGCTTTCCCTGAGCAGGATGCTCTTGTCGTAATTACCGATAATGATTTTAGGCTTATGAATCAGTTTTCTGCCATTGCAGTCTCTGCATCCGATATGTTTGATGGAGCCAACTCCTTTGTAAATTGGGTCGTAGGTGATTCTGCTCAAGAAATCATCGAGAACTATGGATTAGAAGAGTTTGGCACATCTCTGTTTATCCCGGTCGGAACAGAAAACTAGCCTTAAAACGAACCCTAAAAGTGTTGACAAATCGGACAAAAATATATACAATAAATGTGCGTTTGTATTAACGCACATTTATCAATAATTAATATTTTTGGGAGGTTACTATGGCTTGGGAAAAAGGAATCGATGTTAAAAACATCAGCACAATTTTGTGCAAAAGCAATGTGTTTCTCGGCGTCGGAGCTATTGAGAAAATGGACTTCATCGCGGAGCAGCTCAAATCAAAGGGCATAGACAGCGTTATTGCAGTAACAGGCAAAGGCGCGTATGCAAAAACCGGCGCTTGGGATGTAGTTACAAAAGCACTGGACAAGCACAGCATCAAGCACACACTATACAACAAAGTTCAACCCAACCCTGAAACCCAGCAAGTAGATGAGGCAGTACAAGTCGCCAGAGATGCCGGTGCAAAAGCTGTTATTGCAATAGGCGGCGGTAGCCCAATTGACGCAGGAAAAAGTGTGGCTATCCTGCTCGAATACCCCGGCAAAACATGCCGCGAGCTATACGAAGGCGCATTTGTGGCGGAAAAAGCAGTTCCCGTTGTTGCCATCAACCTCACCCACGGCACAGGCACAGAAGCAAACCGCTTTGCTGTCGTAACGATTCCGGAAATGGAATACAAACCACCAATCGCCTATGATTGCATCTACCCTCTATACTCAATAAATGACCCTGCACTTATGACAGGGCTACCCGCAGACCAGACAAGATATGTGAGCATTGACGCAGTCAACCACGTAGTTGAGGCCGCAACCACAGTTCTCAATAACCCTTTATCTTGCACATTGGGTAAAGAAGTTATCAGGCTTGTAGTAAAATATCTGCCTGTTGCTATCGACAAACCTGCTGACTTGGAAGCTCGTTACTTCCTCACATATGCGGCAATGATAGCAGGCAGTGCGTTTGACAACGGTATGCTCCACTTTACACACGCCCTAGAGCATCCTCTCAGTGGAATTAAGCCCGAAGTAACACATGGTCTTGGACTTGCAATTCTCCTCCCCGCCGTTGTTAAGAATATATATCCTAAAGTCGGTCCGATTTTAGCTGATGTTCTCGCTGACATGGTACCCGGACTCACAGGCGATGCAAGCGAAGCTGATAAAGCCGCAGACGGTATCCGCAAGTGGCTCGCATCGGTTGGCGTTCCCGAAAAGCTCGGCGACTTAGGTTTTACAAAAGCAGACATTCCAAAACTTGTAAAGCTTACATATGAGACCCCAACCCTGGGCGCACTTCTAGGTTGCTCACCAATTGGGCACAGTGAAGAAGTTGTAGAAAAAATCTACACAGAGTCTTTCTAAACTCATTTCAAAAATGTGTGAGCCGGTGGGAAAACTCCCCCGGCTCACATTCATCTTAATTTTTTACTACACCGTGGAGGAAAACAAATGCTTACTACAGAAAACACCCTGCTTTTAGTCATTGACTTTCAAGAGCGCATGATGCCCGCTATCCGTAAAAATGAAAAACTGCTTTTAAACTCCGCAAACTTTGTCAAAGGCTGCAAAATTCTTGGAGTGCAAACGCTTGTCTCACAGCAATACACAAAAGGGCTCGGAGCAACCGTGCCGCAAATAGCTGAGGCACTTGGTGATTTTGGTCCCTGTGAAAAAGTAGCTTTTAGCTGTTACATGGACGACGGAATCAAAGAAAAGCTCAAAGCATCCGGCAAGAAAAATATCATGGTAACCGGAGTTGAAGCGCATATCTGCATACAGCAAACAGTATTGCACCTGCTTGATGACGGCTATAATGTATATCTTATCGCCGACTGCGTTGGTTCACGGAAAAAAACCGACTTTGACTACGCACGCAGGCGTATGACACAAGCGGGAGCTATTATCACAACTTTAGAATCAGCTCTGTTTGAAATTATGCTAACCGCCGAACACCCAAATCGCAAAGAAATATCCGCACTTGTTAAGTAAATTACCTTTTTTCTAATTTTCTATTGCATTTTGAGAAAAACATGGTAAAATTATTTATACAATGAATATGGAGGTAAAACTATGGCTTATTCAATAAACAGCGATTGTGTATCCTGTGGTGCGTGTGTTAGCGACTGCCCTGTCGATGCCATCGCTCCGGGAGATGCCCACTATGTAATCAATGAAGACTCATGCATTGATTGTGGTGTATGTGTTCCATCATGCCCTGTAGATGCGATAATCGAAGGCTAAACCTAAACCGCAGCAAATATAAAAAACTGCCTGCTTTTTAAAGTCGTGGCAGTTTTTTTCTAAGTAAACGCTGATAAAACGTTGCTGTTCAGACCCACCCGAAAACAGCACTCAAGAGCTCGTCATTGCGGGCCCGACCCGCAATCCCCTCGCAGATATGCTCATTATTCATGGGATTGCGGCTCGGAGGCCGCAATGACGTGAGGGTGTTTTTAGGAGTTGAATTTACTGATGATAGATGAATTATGGCTCGGAGGACCCCGATTTGTTGAATCTGAGGGAGTATACCGCATTGGAACAGATTCGGTCTTACTCGCATACTTTGCCTACAGCTCCTGTGCAAACAAAGAAATACTTGCCGCTGACCTCGGCTCAGGGTCAGGAATTTTATCTATCCTGCTGGCAACATTAAACCCTTCACTTACAATAGACGCAATTGAACTGCAACCGGAGGCGGTTATAAACTCCGGGGAAAATGCAAGGCTATCGGGAGTAAGTGACAGAGTTAATGTAATCGAGTCCGATATACGCAATCACCGTGAATTTCTTAAATCAGGAATATATGATTTGGTTGTCGCAAACCCACCCTACTACGCAGTCTCAGCAGGTGCGTTATCTGATAATATAAGCCGTGCCACATCTCGTAGTGAAATAACTTGCTCATTGGACGATGTTGTTAAAGCGGCAAGCTATCTGACCCGTTGGGGTGGTTCTTTTTCGCTTGTACACAAGCCTGAAAGGCTCAGTGATACATTCCGCACCATGGACAAATACGGCTTTGAGCCTAAACGAATGAGAGCCGTGCAAAATAAGGCAAATTCTGAGCCCAATCTAATATTGGTCGAAGGCCGTCGTGGCGGCAAGCCCTCACTGAAATTTGAGGCTCCGCTCATATTGCGAAATGATGATGATACCGACAGCGACGAGGTAATAAAAATGTACCGTCGAGACATATGATTATTTACGGCCTTTGTACCTCAAGAGAAAGGCATGAACATTATAATGGAAACTAAAAAAGGCGTGCTATACTTAGTAGCTACACCAATAGGAAACCTTTCCGACATATCTAAGCGCGCTCTTGACACACTTGCAAGGGTTGACTTTATCGCGGCTGAAGACACCAGAGTAACGCGCAAACTTCTCAGCCACTATGAAATAAAGAAAAAAATTGTCAGCTACTATGAACATAGCCGCACGGAGAGCGGTAGTAAAATCATCGAAAGTATCATCAGCGGTGAAAGCTGTGCGCTTGTTTCTGATGCAGGAACCCCCGGCATAAGCGACCCCGGTGAGGACTTGGTCAAGTTATGCGTTGCGCATAGCATTGAAGTCTTGGTGATACCCGGACCATGTGCCGCAGTTGCCGCATTGACTTTATCAGGTCTAGGCGCAACACGTTTTACTTTTGAAAGTTTTCTGCCGGCTCAAAAAAAGAAACGGCTTAGCCGGCTTGACACACTCAAATCTGAAAATCGTACAATGGTTTTTTATGAAGCCCCACACAGGCTCATGGCAACACTTGCCGATATGCTGAAAGCTTTTGGCGACAGAAGCATTTCGATATCAAGAGAGCTTACAAAAATTTATGATGAAACTCTGCGGTTTACACTCTCTGAAGCAATAGCGCATTTTGCTCAAACTACTCCACGTGGTGAATTTGTTCTTGTCGTTGAGGGGTACACGAATGCCCCACAATGTGATGAAGAGCTTACGCAAAATGCAATAAAAATGGCTATCGAATTTAAAAACAGCGGAGCAACACTGAAAGATGCAATAAAAAGAGCAGCCGATGAAACCGGCTACTCTAAAAATGAATTATATAAGGTGATGATAAAGAAATATGGTTAAATGTTTCGGCATTAGGTGAGTTATGCTACCCTTATGAGAAATCTATCTTCAGCTTCACCAACAGTTAGAACAAGATAGCCACTGCCTCTGGCAAGCCCGGTAACCCTTACACCAACGCCTCCAACATCTACGGCTACAGCATCAAAAGCGTCTGTGTTAGTGCTCTCCCAATGAAAATCGATATCGTCTATTCCCGGTGGCTCAACTCTTGCTCTAAACTCATATTGAGAGCCAACTCTAATTGTTATCTCACGAGGACTATGCGGAGCACCCGCAAGAGTATCGCCATAACGTATCTGCACAGAAGTAACTGTTAAAGGAGGCTCAGGCTCATATATTTCCTCAGGTGGGTCATCTATAATGGGTGACGGTGTCGCAAGACCGGGAAGTGTAGTTATTTCATCTTCAACTGATGTGGAGTAGTCATCATCGGGAACCTCTTCAGGCTCCACAGCATCAACCGGAGTTGTAAATAAAAGCACCCCTGCCGCTACAGTAAATGCCGCCATTATAAGGACACTGATGAGCATCTTGCCTTTAGCGTTGTCTGAGTTCTCAGAATACTTGCCGCGACCGATACGGCGAGCACCACAATAAGGGCAGCGACTGCGAACGCCCGAATACTTGCGGTCGCATCTTGCACATTTAATTTCATTTATAATAGCCATAAATAAAACATCCCCCTTTAAGCTCTGTTAAAGCTATTTCAGCTTGCATTCTACTACATTTTTCGCCAAATGTCAATGATTTATTTACAAATAGTTACAAAGTGAAACATACTCCGGAATTCCCAATGTTTCCCCTCTGACTTTTTCACCCAGACCCAACTTAGAAACAGCTTCCATTATTTCTGCTTTGCTGTGTGTGCTACTAAAAGTGGAGTGCAGTGCATTCACCAACGTCTTGCGACGCTGAGAAAATCCGGCTTTTACCACTTTAAAGAAAAAGTTTTCTTCCTCTCCCGATAAGAGCTTTTTGTCGTGGATAGTCATTTTAAGAACCGAAGAGGTCACAGTGGGGCGTGGGTAGAAACAATCAGGCGGAACGTCAAATAAAATCTCAGGCTTTGAATGATACTGCGAAAAAATCGAAAAAGCACCATAATCGGAAGTTCCCGGTGCAGCAACAATGCGCTCCGCTACTTCCTTTTGTACCATGATTGTTAGCGAGCTAAAAATATCTGTTTCGATAAGTGTTGAAATTGCAGGTGTTGTTATATTATATGGCAGATTGGCACAAACATGAATTTCTCGGCTGTGTATTTCTTCCGGCAATACATTTTCGAGAGTTTGCTTTATATTGATCTTTAAAATGTCTCCTTCGATCACGCTGATATTAGTTGACTCACTAAACACATCAAGCAAAATCGGCACAAGCCGCTTGTCGAGCTCTACTGCAACAACATGGTGCGCCACTGCGCTGAGTTGTGCTGTCAACGCCCCCAGACCTGCCCCAACCTCAAATACGACATGTGATGAATTTATACCGGAGAGGTCAGCAATTTTTCTCGGAATATTAGCATCAATCAAAAAGTTTTGTCCACGGGACCTTGTAAATGCAAAAACACCTGTCGCCCCCAAGTATTTTATCTCATTTGCTCCAAACAAAATTTTAAGATTGTTCATAATTTTATGGATTCCCAACATATATTTTTACTTGAAAGTCTCAGGTTCTTGTGCTACAATAAGAGGCACTCTGGCATAAACTACTGCATTAAGAAACAGAAGATAGCGGAGGTACCCTGATGAGCGCACTTGAAAACATGAATGAAATACACCTAGATGTGTTAAAGGAAATAGCAAATATCGGTTCCGGCAATGCCGCCTCTTCCCTTTCGCGTATGATAGGTCAGACTGTCGATATTAAAATACCCGACATTCACATAATGGGTTTTAATGAAGCAACTGAGTTTCTCGGAGGTCCTGAAACTGTCATGGTCGGCACACTTTTGTTTTTGACCGAAAGCATAGAAGGCATGATGATGTTTTTGCTGCCCATTGATGTCGTTTGCGATTTGGTCAACATGCTGATGGGCACAGAGATTAAAAGCCACGAGGAAATCGATGAGATGGGTTATTCCGTTATCAACGAATGTTCCAACATAATGTCCGCTTCATTTATAACTGCTGTCGCTGAAATGACAGATATGGTCATTGACATCTCACCGCCTGAGGCGACACTCGATATGCTTGGCTCAATTATGAGCGTACCGTCAATCTTTTTTGCCAACATCGGCGATTCCCTGCTCGTTATGAAAAACGAACTGGAGATTGAGGGAAGAAAAACAAGTGCAAATGTCCTAATGCTCCCTGACATGCCATCACTGGTAAAACTCATGTCCACTCTGGGTATTGATTTTTAGTTAGGTGCTCAGTAAAACTACTGAGCACTAACCTTACTAAAAACGAACTTTACTGAAAACTAAACTTTCGGAATTGCTGAAAAGCTTTCATTAAGATCCTCATCTGACGGTACACTGTCAGTCATTGCATTTTCATTATATAGCGCGTAAGCCCCTAAGTCGAAGTAACCCGTGCCTGACAGTCCGAATAAAATAGTCTTTTCTTCTCCTGACTCTCTGCACTTAATCGCCTCATCGATAGCTACACGTATTGCATGAGCTGATTCAGGAGCAGGGAGATTTCCTTCTGCCTTGGCAAACATTGTAGCGGCATCAAAAACATCTGTCTGCTTGACTGCCCGCGCCTCATCTATAAATCCATCGTGGTACAGTTGTGAAAGAATTGGAGCCATACCATGATAACGAAGCCCTCCTGCGTGGCTACCCGACGGAACATAGGTTGCACCGATGGTATACATTTTTGCAAGCGGTGCAACTTTTCCGGTATCGCAAAAATCATATGCAAATTTGCCGCGTGTAAGCGATGGACATGATGCCGGCTCAACGGCGATAAAGTAAGGCGCATCTTTTCCGGCAAATTTATCTTTTATAAAAGGACCAATAAGACCACCGAGATTAGAACCCCCGCCTGCACAGCCGATGACAATATCAGGGTAGTCTCCTATTTTTTCAAATGCGGTCTTTGCTTCGAGCCCTATAACAGATTGATGTAACAGCACCTGATTTAGCACGCTACCCAGTACATATCTGTATCCCTCAGTGGTCGCGGCAACTTCTACAGCCTCAGATATTGCCGTTCCAAGGCTTCCATTGCTATCCGGATTCATTTCCAGTAGCATCCGCCCGACATTGGTTGTATCTGACGGTGATGGTACAACATTGGCTCCATACGTCTCCATAACAGTTTTGCGATAGGGTTTTTGGCTGGCTGAAACTTTAACCATGTACACCTTCAGTTCAAGACCGAAATAAGCACATGCCATTGACATCGCCGTACCCCACTGCCCTGCTCCGGTTTCAGTGCTCAAACCCTTCAGTCCCTGCTCCTTTGCATAATATCCTTGTGCTATTGCAGAATTGAGTTTATGGCTACCCGAAGTATTGCCCCCCTCATATTTATAGTATATTTTTGCAGGAGTGTTCAGCATTTTTTCAAGACAATAAGCGCGAACCAGTGGTGACGGCCTATACATCTTATAAAAATCCCGTATAGGCTCCGGTATCTCAATAAACCTATCTTTATCATTTAGTTCTTGAGCAATCAGCTTATCGCAAAAAATGGGACTTAGTTCTTCAGCCGTGATTGGCTCTAAAGTTTGAGGGTTTAACATCGGGCGGTGGTCTGTTTTCATATCTGCACGAATATTATACCACGCCTTAGGTATTTCATCCTCATCCAGATATACTTTGTAGGGAATATTGTTCTTTTTCATTTTTTGACCCTTCCTTTCATTTATCTAAAAAGCGCAAAAATCTATTTTCGCACTTTTTCTATTTGACAAACTTATAAACTAAGTTGTATAATGTTTCGGTGGTATGCTGGTGTGGCGGAACAGGTAGACGCCCGGGACTTAAAATCCCGTGGGCTTTTAGCCCGTGCCGGTTCGATTCCGGCCACCAGCACCATAGAAACCCTTGCATTTCAAGGCATTGCGGGGGTTTCTTTATGCCCTTTTTCACTTGCCCACGATTACGTACAAAACACATAAAACACACAAAAGCACACACAAATACACGCAAATTGGTTTACTAATTGGTTTACTTTTTTTATGGTTTTGAGCTTGCAATTTCTGAGGTTTTCAACACTTAGTGGTTCAAAAATGTGAAACTTTATTAGTTGGCTCTTGATATATTATACATCTTTTTTTGAAAATGTCATCATATTTTTTAAATCATCTCGATTCTCGCAAGTGCTCCCTCCCGAGCATCTAGTGCTGATTCGAAAACAAATCGATTTCTACCCAGTACAACAGAGCCTGTGGACATGTACCCGCGAGAATCGAAGTGATATGTTTTTCCACCTATGTTGAAAAGACCATTTATAGGGTATAGCCCATTTCCAAGGTCATACCACCAGAGGTGGGCATTTTCTCCTGTTCCACGCTTCCACTCGCCGCCAGAAACATTTCTTACAGTAATCATGTCATCGTCTCCTATCTCGTTGTTCGACTCACCGCCAAGAGCTTCCGCAAGCCGTCTGTTTACCTCTGCTGCAATAGCGCCCATGCGGTCAACCAAAAATTGTCCGGGACACGCTTTCCGAGCCGTCCAGCGGTGAAGCGGCAGGTTTTGCCTATCCCACTTTAAAAGCAAGTTGGCATTATCGCCCTCATGGCTCAACCGTGCGATATTATTTCTAAGGCAAGCATCTACAAGAAAGTCTATCAGTCTTGCCTGTGACCTCTCGCTAATCGGGAACTGACCGCTTGCTACGGAGTTGACAACGCCGATTGTGATGCACCGCATATCAATCGCTCTGGACGATGTCGACCACGCCCTGAACGCTTCCTCAACGCATAATCCCAAATCCCAGTCGTCAAGCACATAATTATAGCTCGCCTGCGTGGTTGTGCGCTCGAGCCAACTCAGCACGTTTGCAACACGACCTGTGCCGCCTGTCACATGGATAGCAAAGCCGATTATATCATCACGGCTCGGAGTCCGATTCGGCGATAATCTCACCATCGTAACCATCGGGGAGTTGGTATAATCTCTATTTCTGCTCATTTGCCTCACCTTCCTCCAACCCGTTTGTGCACTCTGCAAAAAATTCTGCTGAGAATTCATCGCCTTCAAACAATAGGCAGTGTTCTTTTGCTGCTTCAATCTGCACATCTGACAATCCGACACTGGTGAGTGCATTACACATCATATCTATCTTGTTTTCCATCGCGCTCAGTCCTCCTTATTTATTATTTTATAACAGCTCAGCCCGCCAAAAGCGCCACAAATAACCAATGTTATCACTCCCATGAATTCGCCCCAGTTGGCAAGCTGTGGCATCTCAAACACATTAGCCGCTCCGAGTAGCGCAACACCTATCGCTGATATTGCGCCTGATACGGCACTTGCTATCCTCAATATTTTTTTTTTATCCATGTCATGCCTCCTATCCAGTAAATACATTTAGGGCTATACCTATTAGCCCCGTCAAAAGTGAGCAAAGTAATAGCCAAGTAAGGTTACGCCACTTTTTGCCATCGGCAAGCTCCATCTCACGCAATATTGTGCTATGCTCTTTTATTTTGTCCTGCACTTGCCTATACTCCACTACTTTTGCGACGCTATCGTGCTCTATGTCTCGTATACGTCCTGAGTATTTTTCAATATCCTTTTCTGCCGTGGCCAAGTGCTGCTTCATTTCCGTATCTACAAGTTCGAGGTTCCCTATTCGCACACCCTGCGATACGCTTTTTTCGACATATGAGGCAACTTGCTCTGCTAAATGCTCTATACTCACTGCGAGCCTGTCGAGACTTCTTAGCTCGTCAAAGAGCTTTTCGAATTTTGCTTCCAGCCCATCAATGCGATTATGCGCACTTTTCGCCCTGATGTCCGCATCTCGCGCTATAGCTGTTAAATCTTCCAAGATATATCCCCCCTATTCGCTTGTTTGTCAATTTTGTTATTCTCTTGCCCTAAAGCTTCGCGCGGGATTCTCCGTGTTGTATCTTTTCCGTCATACCTCTTTCCTGTTACTTGTTCAAACGCTAGCTCTGTGCTCCATTTGTTGACGACAACATTTTGTACTTGTTGCTCGGTCCATAGCCCTCTATCCCAGTGGTTCTTAACTGTTTCTAGTCTTGTATTTTCTGCACTTTCTGTGCTTTCTTGTGAGTGAGACAGGTCGACATCTACCATCATTGCTATGTAGTCTACATCAGCTCTTATTTGTAGTGTTTCGTGCTCAGCATCTGAGATTTGACGGAACGCCAACCACCAACCGGGATAGACGCGGTCATTCCTCATGTCTACGATTTGAATGAGTTCGCCATGCTCATAGGTTTCTTCATACTCACCATCGGAAAATGTGATTGGTGAGCAATTGCGTGTGAATATAGTAGCTTCTATCTCTTTTTCAGAGACATAATTTGTTCCGTTAAGTGCTAGGTTATCTATGATTGTTCCGTCTGACAATTTTATCGAATGTTTTTTTTCCATAACATCTATACTCCTTTCAGATTTTAACCAATAGCGAAGCTTGGGCGAACCCCATTGTTGTTTTGGGCGTTATGTTCACCTGCATTACCATTATGGAGCACACGTGCGAACATCGCCGTTGTAACAACATTGCGTAACCAATAACTAGTTCTTATTGGGTCTGTTACTATTTGTGCTTCGGGTTTGAGTCTAAATAGACTAAATTGAGACCGACTCACTGTGACGCCCTCAAGATTTCGAACAGAACCATTTCCAGTAGGTCTGTTTTGAATACTACCAAAAACCTCGACTTCCCCCATAAGGTCGACGATAGAATCAAGCCACGCTATAGCAGAACCCAAACCAGACGTAGTCTCGGTAACGAAACACTCCCTCCTCGTCAATACTATGTTGGGAAATGCTGATGATATAATATTCACCGCTTGAATTAATCCCGTAGCTCGCATATTAGAGCTACCATATCCTCCAGCTGTAGTGGCTGTTGGATTCATCCGCTCAGTATATAGTGGTTGTCTCGGCACTATAACCAGGTGGTTATTCACCAAACCAACACCCAAATCTCCCGAGTGGAGCCAATAGTTTATATCGGCTATTAACCAGTCGAAACCACCGATAGTCCAGTAATCTCCAATGAATAAATCGTCAAACGTGCCAGAACGAATTGCTTGTAGTTGTTCGTCTGTTACGCTCGTCCCGAGGAATTTGCCTCGATAGATATTGCGATGCATATCTGGTGATAATAGCAAGCTCGTGTAATCAGGCATTGCGTTTATGTTTTGCCGTGCTTGGGCTTGCTGTGGTTCGGTTAGGGTTTGAGGTACGGTTTGGACGGTAGCTTTATTAAGTGTCGTGATATTATCAACCAAAGCCGAATAATGAGCCTCGGTAAAATTAATACTCACCGATGTAGCTACTCCCCAGCTCTGGGGCACACCTTGATAGCCCCGCTCTACTGATAAATTATTACCTTCCACACTCTCAACAAGTACAGTTTCTGCATTTTGCACATTGCCACCGATTACCATTAAGAAAGGCAAGGGTACATCTGCGAAAACTGCACTTGTTGCTACAGTTATAACTGTGTCTTGCGGGGTTATGGCAGCGGTTAGAAATGTTTCAGGACTGTTAACCGCTCCCGGATACATCGTTTTTAAATTACTCAAAGATTATGCCCCCCTCTTGAATTAGTGAATATTCTCAAAAAAACATGCGCCGATATCCGTGTAAGTTGATTCGGCACAATTTCCAGCCTATGCCAAACACCACGGACAATTCGTCCGCTACCATCCCTGCGAAGAAATGGCGCAATATCTACCTCATTTAGATTTGACTGTACAGGTATTAAAGTTCCATCAACTCGAATACTTATACTTGACGCTCTCCCTCCCTGCACAATACCAAATTCTATATCATGCACATGGTTTGGAATCGTCACACTGTGCGAATGGGCAGGAATAGTCACACTGTGACTATGAGCCGGAATTGTTACATTATGAGAATGTGCTGGAATAGTTAGGTTGTGGCTGTGGTTAGGTATGGAAACCGTGACTGTGTGCGTGTGTGCGATGCCGTGCGTATGCGGCTCTGTTATTACGGTATGTGTATGATTTAATGAGGTTGATGCAATACCATGTCTGTGAGAACCCGTTCCTGATGTATATAATGTATTTACGGCACCAAGTGCAGACATTATTGTTGCCAGAGCGTGGGCACTGCTTGCAGAAGTTGCAGAGCTTGGGCCACTTGTAGCCTGCGGGCTTGCTGCTCCATCTGCTGTTGAGGTCTGAGTCGTGCCGCCACCGTTAGTTGTCGATTGAGTAGTTCCACCGCCATTTGTCGTTGACTGGGTCGTGCCACCGCCATTGGTGGTAGATTGTGTAATACCACCGCCGCCCCTGACGGCTCGGGAGTTCGCCCGAAAAGGCAAGAGCTGAATCCGCATGATTGCCTGATTTATATTTACTAGATTAGCAGGTATGAAAAAGTCAAATAGCGCAGGAAATTCTGGCTGGGCATTATCTATGAATGGAATTGCGAGCAACGACTCATGACCTTGTGCATGTGTGTCATTTATTCTCGCCCGCTCTGCCAGTGCTGACAGACTTCCTGCAACATTTCTATCATGATTTTCGATGACAACCGTTACATTAGCTTTAGTGACATCAGGCTTATCAATTTCAATGATCCTTGTGTCTACATTTATACCAAGACTATTGTCGACCACCCGGACCATTCGGCCCTCTGCGAGTTTGTCAAAATCCTGTCGGGTGTACTTGAAGAGGTCAATTGCTGAAACTGTATAGCAGAGCCATGGATTCTTCAGCCGCTCCAGCATCGCCTGCCCTGTGGCAAGCATGTTTTCTGCATTTTCAAAACGCCTATCAGTCCATATTGCTGTTTTCTGACCCCAAATACCGATTGTGTCTGCATCAATGAAGTTTCGCCCGTTGTTCACGCTTGCTATTGTCAGCTGGTTGTCGCCCTCTCCATAGCCTAAAGGAATTAGGCGTGTCACAAGATTTGTCGAGTCACGTTGCCGCTCGATGCCTCTCATATTTTTTTTGTATCTAACTTCGCAATCGACTTGATGTGACGCTCTGACAAGATTCACGACCCATGGATATACCGTTGTGTCATATATAAAGTGCCAATCGTCCATGAATGGACGCGGTACCGAAAATAGAGCCGCAAGCAAATTGTCACTTTCCCATTTATACAAAAATTGATGACTAAATTCACATGCTCCGAGAACCCAACGGCGTTCCGTTTGGTGGTTCAAGATGTACTCCATGACCTCTCGTGTAAAAACACCGATATTACCTATTTGATGAAATTTGAAAAGTGGGTCATCTAGGAGGGTAGTTATGACATGCTCGCATTCATATTCTATGACAGCCAGATTGTTTTCATCTTTTGTGACGGCATCTTTTATTATTCTGAATAGTTCAACTCGTTTGCCATCTTCAAAGATTTCAACATAATTAAATGGCTCACAGAATTTATTTTTAGCATCAGCTTCAGGAAGCTTAAACCTCGCAGTCCAGATGTTGTTATATACTTGGGTGTAGCCTATGTCTGTTGCCTTGTCCAGTACGCAAAGTAGGTTGTTAGATTGGTCATATACTCTTGGTTTATTTCTTGATGACATTTAACCCCTCCACTACTTCCAAGCATCGTGCCACTGTACGCGCATATCTGCAAGCCCCTGTTGGCTCGTATTTGTATATGTCAGCTCATTCACGCCCGGCATAAATAAAAAGAAATCACTCTCACGGGTGAGGTGCTTTATTGCTGAGTGGTTCTCATTCAATGAAACAATCATTTCTTTGAGCTCTATGACAAGCAGTCCACCGGGCATGATAGTAATCCCCTGCAAGTCGATGAACTCACTACGGTATATGTGAAATTCATCAGCTCGCACCTGCATTTGCAAAACGACTGCACCACTTAAATTACGGAGTCTCGTTAAATGGCCACCGACAGATAAAGTTAAATCTATATGTCCGTCCAATGGGCGGGTTCTTGTCAATCTGCCGTTGGCAGATAGATTCATTTTGACCTTTGCGCTGTAGCTTTTGATTGCACTTAGGTTTGCATCAGCACTTAACTTTAAAGCAACATTCGAGTTATAGCCCCGCGTTCTTGACAGTTTTTCTTTAGCATCAAGCTTCATTTCTACAGTGCCGTAAAAAAACACTTCTTTCCCGGTGCTTTTGGTTGCGGGTGTTCTATTGAATTTTCCCCGATTCAAAGCTTGTCTGTTGAACATAATGTGCCGCCTTTTTCTAATCCATTTTTATGATAACCATTCCAGGTCTGTACACTGCTTCATCATCATTTTCTATTTGTTTAGGTATTCCCACCGGAGTATGTGCATAGAGTTCGCCGCCTGATTGTGCATTGTATATTCCAAAATATGCAACTGTCCCCCAGTTTGCAGTCGCTACCGGGAAGCGCACCTCTGCATTATTTGTGATTTGTGTTTTTCCCAAAATTATCTCCGGGGGCGAAAAGCTAATAGGTTGCCTTTCGTAATTACCACCGCTCACTTCTAGCCCTATGTCTTCATCTGTAGGGTCTGATGTTAATAGCCCAACAAAAACTTGTGTCGGGGGCGGTTCATTTTTGATTCCAAAGAAGTGGTTTAATACTTTTCTTTCTAATACATTACTTGCGCTCATCGGTGTAGTGCCCTCCTTGTTATTCTAATATTATTGATTGCTACGTTTCCTGTGTTCGTGATCATTATTGTTCCACCTGTATGGTGTGTGCCGCTATTTTCAATTAGTGTTGTATGCCCGCTCGCTATGCCGTTGCTTAGTTCTTGATTCAGGCGGTTCGACCGTGCCGCCGGTTGGCATTCAAATGTGACAGTTGCACGTTTGAATCTTATTAGCTGTTCTGTGTCTATTTGCCCATAGACCACAGCTTGGTAGTGCTTGTCCGGCTCATCATCAAAAATCAGCCTGCCTTTACCTGAAAGCCAGTGTGCTATCTCACGTGCAACTTTTTGAAGATTTTCCACATTGTCACTTATAAAGCAGATATCAACCGGGATGGGGCTAGTCTCATATGTCTCATCACCAAGACTCAGTGTTCCATCACGCCCGGCAATCTGCATTGTGTTTTGCCTTTTAGCAGGTAACAGTGGGCGGCGGGCATCTTCCATCGCAAGCCAAAAATCACTGCTATGTCTGTTTGAAAAAAAGAATCCTATCATCTTATCCTATCCCCTGTTATCCTGCTTTTATAATCAACCTGTTTTCCCATTTTTCTGAGTACGGCATTTGCGATTTTATCAATGTCACTTTCCTCACGCACATAGACATCACCAAAAGTGATGCTAACCTGGGCAGGTGCAGCCACTGCATGTGCAAGATTCATGCCGGGTGTGCCTGTGTGGACTTGCATATTGTGTTCGAGTGTGGGGAGTGATGTTTGTATCGCACGTGTGATTTCTTGCAGGTCTGCAATTATCTTTTCCGGATCTATCCGCAAACTGTCAGTGACTTTGTCCGTAAATTGTTTACATACCGCGATTACTTCACTCGTTTTTGCTTTAAACTCAACGATAATGCCGTTTATCATTTCCCTTGCTGATTTACGGGTACGCCTCGATGGTGAGCTTATCTGTGCTGTTTGGTTCATGGTGTTTATTATGGAATTAATGATATTTGCACCGGCAGTTGTTGCCAGGTGTTTATGATTCATCATTCCATTGACTATACCTAAAATTTTATTTTTACCGATGCCCTCGACGTCCGCATTTTGAACTGCGTTCTTTCCGGCTTGCACCACTTGGTTGACAAGTTCAACCATTGAGTTTGTTGACTTATGTATCTTCGCAAGTATTCCGGTCGATACTTTTTCAGGAATCCGCTCACCTTTTCTTTCAAAGTTTGCCTCATCTATCGCACTTTGCATTCCCTGCGATGATTCTTTAGACATTTGGCGGGTTGCTTCTACAGTAACCGCTATTTTGTTTGTTATACCGAGTGCGTAAGATTCCCCGACCCGCTCACCTTTGTTGACATATAACATATATGGGTTTACTGCGTTGTTAAAAGCATCTACGCTCTCTGCTGTTTGCCTTGCCATGTTTTCCGCTGATGCTACGGGCGCATCCACGCTATTATCTATGCCAAGAGCATAGCTGGTTCCGACAAGGACTCCCTTTTCATCAAATTGCGCCGCTTTAATTTCGTCCATCAGTGCGGTTGATGATGCTCTTGCGAGCTCCCGGGACGCTCTTATTGCCTCTTCCGGAGCGTCCAGCGTCCGGATAAGGCTTTCTATTGCAGATTCCCCGGCCCGCTCAAAGTTGTCGCTCAGCCTTTTTATACCTTCGGGGTCGTTGTCGATTGCATACACAAACATTCTTAGCTCCGCGGCACTGTCAACTCCGAGGCTTTTTAAGTAATCCATAAAGCCTTCGTACAAGCCGTGACCTGACATATTACTGAGCCTTTCAATGTCAGCCGCCCACTGCTCACTTACAGCTATATTGTTTTCTAATGTCTCATTTGCCTGCGACACTGACTTTTCGGTTTCGTTTGAGAGGGCTTGCCACATGTTTGTGATCGTGCCTCTTAGAGATTCATACTCAGCAGATATCGACTGTAAAGCCGTTGATTGTGCCTCTACCAGCTCATCCATTGCCTGTTGTGCTCTCAGATTTGCTGCTTCGGAGTCCGATGCGAAGTCATCAGCAGACTCAGCAGCTTGGATGTAGCTGTCAGTTATGATGCCGGCCATTGTTACAGCTGACTCACTCAGTCTAGTGTAGTTTTGGTCCATTTCTTGAATTGCCGTTTCAGTGTCTTCGACCTTGTCTCTTAACTCATTGCGCAGACTACGTAGTGAGTTGATAGCAGGATCAGTATTCCAACTTTCACGCGATATTCTATAGTATTCTTCAGTTACTTGTGCCAAGCGCTCAACAGCTTCACTATTTTCATTAATAAGCCGCTCACGCTCCATGTAAACCTTTATACGTTCCCGCTCTATCTCAACTAAACGCTCTCTCTGTGCCTGTGTACGTGCTTCATCTGCGAGGGCATCAATCCTTTGTCTTATTGCCGCTATGCTTTCGTTAACCGCTCCGGTCTCTTCGTTTAGGGTTAGGACAGTTTCACCCATGTTTTGATTGAGCGTTTGAACTGCGGTGGCAAGCTCCGCTCTCTGTTCGAGAGATTTGTCTCCGACACTATTCAGTTCCTCTATACGGTCAATCAACCGTCTTGATACTACTGTTTCTGCTTCCATGGCTTGCGTGTTAGTTGCATGAGTCTCAGCCGTTCTTATCACGCTATCACGCAAATTATTTGCAGAGATTATGGATTGTTCACGAGCTGCGGCGACTCGCTCTGTTTCCTCCCTGACTTCACGGGCGGCTTCTGACTCACGGTTGAATGCTTGAACAAGTCCAAAAACAGCCCCGCCAATCGCAAGGATACCGGCAACAACCGCCACTTTCGGATTTGCAAGCAATGCCGCATTGAATTTCAATACTCCGGCTGTACCGGCTGCCATTTTTGCTTTCAGCCCGGTCATACCTGCGGCTTTTGCCGCTAACCCTGCTGAATAGGCCTTTAGTTTCGCCCCACCGGCGCCCAGAACAGTAGTATACTTTCCAACGCCTAAACTCGCCGCCGCGAGTGCTTTTGTTTTTAAGGTCAACTTGCCGGTGGCGGCATTTACTGCGGTGCTGTATTTTGTTGCTGCGGCTGTGCTCAGTGTCATGTTTTTTGCAAATGCCGCTTTTGCGCCGCCGGCCGCTCCGATAGCTCCGGTCATTGCGCTAAAAGACGTCACTATTTTACCGACCTTGGTTGTCAGTTTTCCGCCGATAACCAGCACAGGGCCGACCGCCGCCGCCATTGCGCCAAAGCGCACAACATTGCGTTGTGTTGCTTCATCAAGATTTGAAAATCGGTCTATGACCCTACTTGCTTTATCTATAAGTCTTTGGGCTATAGGCATTAATTGCTGTGCGATTTGCAGTTTAATTTCTTCAAATGAAACTCTTAGCGCTGAGAGTGAGCCGCGCATTCCCTCTTGCCTGGTCGCCGCCATCTCAAATGCACGACCTGTACCGTCTACCGCTGATGTAGCTTCGTACATTACATCAATGCTATCTTTCCACGCCTCACGGTTGTTTTTAAGCTGGTCGAATACTTGACGGCTGTAAATTGTAGTGAACAGACCGCTCTGTAAATTATATCGTTCCTGCTCATTCGCTACGCCATCGAGGTATGTCATAACTTCATATAAGACATCATTAAGCGGCCGCATTTGTCCGGTCGCTAGGTCAAATGCACTTATGCCCATTTTAGTTAATGCATCACTGCCATCAAGCAGAGCATTGGTCATCTGCTCAATACCGCGAGCCGCATTGATTCCATATAGGCCGCCACGGTATAGTTCGTTAAGTTTTGCAGACATCGCCTCGATGCTCGTATTTGTTATGTTCATAGTGGGCGCAAGATTGACAATCGCTTTTTGGAGATTATTCAGGCTCATGCCGCTCTCGGATGCCACGGTTGCAAATGCGTTTATGTATCTTTCAGATTCAGATAGCTCTGCTTGGTTTTTCATCAGAGCTAAGTCTAAGAACCCGGCCGCCGAGGCTAAGTCGGTGTTTTTTGCCGCTGCGAGCACCATTGAGTAACGCATCAGCTCTGTAGCGTGATAAACACCATTACCCGCTCTTGCCACGGTGTAATAGGCATTTGCTATGTCACGCGCTGAGAACTTTATAATATCACTTGTTGTTGCAAGTGTTCTAAATTCCCGTGTTAGCTCTTCAGTTTCTTCTGCCGTCATCCGAGTAGATGTTCTGATGTCAATCATTGAGGATTCGAAGTCTTTGCCCACCCTGACTGCTTGTGTGCCTAAAGCCACAAGCGGTGCCGTGACGGCTACAGACAAGGTTTTCCCTGCCTGTGTCATTTTTTCGCCTACTGCCTGAATTCTGCTACCGGCTACCTCAAGCTTTCCGCTGAGTTTTGTCCAACGCTGACCATCTATTGCCCTCTGGGTGGCGCTCATCGCTGTGTTTAGCCGTTCCTGCTCTGCTTCGAGGAATGCCAGCTCACGGCGTAATGCTATCGCCTCACTTGAGTTTTCTCCAAAGGCATTTGTCGCCTCTGTAATTTTTTGCTGTGTCAGAGCAATAGCTTGAGCGTTTAGGTCAAAAGCTTCTTTCAGATGTTTTTGCTGTGCGGCAAGAGTCTTTGCATTGGTTTCATTTTTTGCAAAGCCGTTAGTTACTTTATTGAGGTTTGCTTGGCTGGTCTTGAGCTGGTTATTGATGTCTGCCATGCTCTTTTTAAATTCCTGTGCGCCCTCCATTGTTAAACGCACACCCGCCCATCTAATTGTTGTCGCCGCCAAGTCCTCACCTCCTTTTAGCGTAATTCTTTCGGCAAGTCATCAAAATACTTTACTTTTATTACTTTTGTCTCTTTTGTTTCGTTTGCCAGCTCTTTGCGTTTTGCGCCGTTAGCAAGTAACCACTGTTGCACCATGCCATAATAAAAGTATAGGTTTGAGTTCATGAACTCATCAAAAGTCCACCCTAATTTCGTTTGTGCAAAATGAATATGATAAAACCAGTCAAACTCTAACTCTTCACCGCTCTCGGCTTTTTTCCGGGCTTGCTATCCTCTGTTTCCCCGGCATCGTCAAGGACATTTACAATCTTGTTTGCCCGGTCAAGTGCTTCGCTGATGACATTGAGTGTGTCGATGTTGAATAACACTCCATCAAGGTCACTTACATCAAGTTCAACGCCTGCACTTTCGAGCATTATATATAGGACTTGCCTCAGCTCCAGTGCTTTTAATTTCCCGACATCTCCCAGCTTTGCGAATACGTCTATAAATGGCATGTCAAAATATTCTTCAAACCTTGCCATCGCTGAAAAGTTTACCTGCACAGGATACTCCACACCTCCGAGGTTTATTTTTAACGGTTCAAGCCTGCTTTTCTCGAATTTCATTTTTTATTATCCTCCAAATTAATATTTTCATTATTAAAACAATGGTTCTCGTTACTATTTACATTAAATATGGCTATTTTTAGGAGCAAGTAGTTTCTGAAACAGCAATATTTATTACAAATAGTAGACCCACCACGAGTTATCAACCCGCAGTGGGTTCACTATTTCGTTGAGTTTAATCGTCCTCTAAATCGGGTAGCCCCGAAAGTCCCGGCAAGCCTGTGAAAGCTGTATCATCCTCATCGGGATTCATTTCCGCAGTTCCCTCTTTTAAAGCTGCTACGCCTGTAGATAGTTGCTCTTGGCTAGAGCTTGCCGCCCTACTTGCATACAGCGTATCAACCTGCTCTTCTGTATATATAGGACTTACAAAGAACTCGTCAATTGTTAGCGGAATAACATTTTCTTTCTCTTCATTTTGTGCATAGCGTACACGCCATATACTGCCTTTCCCGGAGCTTCCGAATGGTATTACTTCGATGTTGTAAGTTTTGTTTGGATCCGGTGAATCGTCGTTACGAGTATTTTTTGCGTCTTCACCAATAGTGAGCTTACATACCGGGTGCCAGTAAAATGTCATTGTGCCGTCTCTATTTTCACCCCAGTAGCCATAAGCAAATTCCCTTTCAAGGTCATTGGTTCTGTCAAATGTGAATGCTTCCTTTGTTTGTGCTCCCGATAAGTCTGTCAATAGCCCTTGCGGCAATGCTACTGCACCTAGCGCAATTCCTGCACCCACGGTTTGGCTCACGTGGTCAAAAATAACACCACTTGCCCAGATTTTTGATTCTGTTGTGTTTGGTGTCATTGTTTGAGTTCTGATAACGTCCACACGGGTAACTATTGGTTCGTAGGTTATTTCAGTGCTTGTCCGCCCTATAATCGGGCAGATAAAAGCACCACCAACCGACACTTCGTAGGTCGGCTTTATGGTTACGATTTTTCTTGGTTCATTCATGAATTATCCTCCTAGTCTGTTTTTTCTTAGTTCGTCTCTGTTTTTTGCCTTAGATCATCTGCTACTATTTTTGTCGCGTTATCGAATTGAGCATCTAACGCCTTGCCTAAATAGTTTCGGGCCTGTGTGCGTCGCCCGGTTGGTTGCGTTCTTCCCCGGCTGTTCCTACGTCCGGTTATACTCCATCCGTCATTTTGGAATCTGCCATAAAATCCGGTTGAACCGGGTGCCGTGCTTATAGGTGCGCCGATACCGATACCGACATTGTGAAACTGCTGATTGTATTCCGCTCCTATGCTCTGCGCTAACCTACCTGTTGCGCCTCGAGGTGCGAGTAATTTCGCATGGCTCACGATTGGTTTTGCACCCGCTTCGAGTGCTTTTGCCTGCACTTTTTTGTCTGTGACTGTTTCAGCAATTTTTCTTAAATCTTCACCGAAAAGACGCAAGCCATTTTCAATGTCGTTAGCCATAGCTCCACCTGCTAGTTTTTTGGGAAAGAAAAGCTAGGTTTTTTCTCCAGCATTGCCGTTTCAATCTCCCCGAGTACCGCTTTTGCTCTGGGTAATTTTTTGTATACACCAAAGCTAACACCATTGATGCCCACGCTGTAGCCTGCATCACTTTCCTCATCAGCAGCCTCAACAGGTGCTACATTGAAAAAGCAGGGCACATCTTCCGGCATATAGTGCAATTTTGTTTTATCTTGGCTCTTTATAACTTTACTCATCGTCTGTGTCCTTCCATTCGTGTTTTATTTTTAGGCTGAATTGATTTAGTATGACCTTTGTCTCGTGGTTGTAGGCGGTTGAGATTGTAAACGGCACTTTGTTTTTTATAAGTAACCGCTTTAGCCGCTCCAGTGAGGGGTCAAACTCGTTTTTTGTATAATGCTCAACCGCTATTTGTGTGTGCTCTTCGTACGGTTTGCCGCTTGCCCACGAAAAGTCTGTTGTCAGTTCCTGATACACTATGTAGGGGTACTCTTCCAGCGTTGCCTCATAATGCCAAACAGGAATTTCTGTTTTTTCCAGTAGATTAAAAAACTCAAGTAATGTCATATTGGCTCGTTACCCTCTCTAGCGTTATGTATGTTACCTCAACACCTTTGTGCACCGTCGAGTGCACAAAGCCTACTTGATACTGCACTTTGTCCACGATGGCCACGTGGTTGTTGCCGATACTTTTATCTTGAGGTATCTGCACTTTTTTCATGATTTCGGTTTCCGATTGCTTTGATTCGTAATACTCTGATATTTTAAAGCTGGCTTCACCGTAATAAGCTCTTTTACCGGGCTTTTTTAAAACATCAATAGATTTGCCACCGGCACCTTTAGCTTGAACTTTCTCATAAATTGTCAGTATTCCGTCATTAAACATCAGGATCACCGTCACTTTTTTGATTGTAATCACTGGAACGCCGAAGTGAGAGCTTTAGCATTTCGTAAGCCTCCAGAAACTTTACACCCATGTCAGCAAAGCCAAAATGCCCTTTTGCATAGAGAGTAACAGCGCGGATTATAAGCGGGTCATCTTCTTTGATGTTGACAACCCCGGCAAGCTCAAGGTCACTTTTGCAAGCACTTATGAGGTTTTTTATCTCGGTGTCAAACGTGTTGTCGATGAGGCGCAAAGAAACTTTTAGTTGTTTTAGCATGGTACGTCCTCCTTAACTTTGCGCCTTGCGCTTTCTTTTGCCTATGGTGTGGGTGGGTCTGTGGGTGGTTCAACATCGCCACCCTTTTTGATAAGCAAAATGCCGTGTGGATCTATGACCTTGCCGTCTGCAACCATGATAGCCTTGTTTTTAACTTTGTTGTCGTTATGGTCAAGCCAGTGAACCATACGCATTTGCATGTTGGTGTTAATGGCATAATCCTGCAATCTCATAAATATTGCAACAACATCGCCTACTTTTGCATCTTCATAAGCCGGCAAAATTGCATCTTCTACAGGTATTATTCTACGACCGCCAAAACGGTATGTTTCACCGCCATCGATGCCATAATTAACACGTCCGATTGGTTGGCTGTTTAGGTCAACCATGCCATCAATATAGCCGTCAAACGTGCCTTGCGCCATAATGAATGAGCCATTGCGGTATGAGATTTTCATTGCGGCGAACACTTTCTTTTTCCACTCCCCCCAAGAACCGAACTCAGTAGGTGACAGAGTTATTTTATTTTTAGCAGGTATTCTGGTTTCGTTCAGAATACCCATCATCTGCCCGGCGCCATCGCCGTTAACCATGGAAATTTCGAGAGCCTTAACCATTGCCTCTGCCGCCAACGGCACAAACAAGCGTTGAAACTCTGCCAGAGTGACAATGCTCACTAGCAGTGATTGCGACAATCTGCATTCAAGCCCATGATAATTGAAAACTACAGATTTTTTTGCAGTCAATTTCTGTGTATCACTGACTTTACTTTCAGTTATCCACGAGGCTTCCGGCACTAAATCAAGAATAGGGAACGCTACACCGCCTTGAATACTCAATCTCCGGACACGGCTGAATAGTTGCCCAAAAGTTGTAGCCTCTCTTATGATTTCATTCATAATTGTCGTTGGGATTACCGCTCCAACATCGCCCGTTTGACTAAATGCATCAGCACGCATCTCTAGCGCAAGCATCCGATATTCATCTGGCATAGGCGTGCCGCGGCACACATGCTCCATGAAGTGCCTTTGATATGCGGGTGTGTCAAATCTGTCCTCTACGGTCGCACCCGACCCGCTTGATTCGCCTGCGCCGCTGGCAATGAGGCTATTCATTTGTGTGATTGTCCTTGTTTCGGTGTTGCCCTCCGCAATGTCGCTTAGCAGTTTTTGCCGCTTTTCGGCATCTGCAATAATGGTTTTGCGTTCCTCGTTGAGCTCAGCCACCTCTGTTTCGAGTTTTGCCAAATCTTCCGAAGTGATTGTTTCGCCTCGGCTCTCTATCTCTTCCGATATAGCTTTGAGCCGTGCTTGGATGTCTGCTAGTGTTCGCATTTGTTATACCTCCATTTTAATTTTCAAAGTTAGAATTCTTGCTTGCCTCGCCACTAATTCACGTTGCTCTGCTTCAATGTTTCCGGCAACAAAACTACGTGCCAATATTTCAGTGTCGTCATTAGCCGGTATACTAACCGCCGACACATCATATACTTTTTTTATTTGCGTGATTGTGCGTAAATATGTATGCTCATCGAGCCGCTCAACAGAGACATCTTCAACTGTAAACGCCCACGACATACGGGTTATAAGGCCAACTGTGATTTCTTCATACAGCTCTTTTGCCGCCGTACTCTTAGATAGATCCGCAAACATGAAAAGCCCGGTCTCATCAACGTCAATACCCAGTGTGCTATTTGTAAGGCGTGCCAGCACCTTGCCTTGGTGGTCGTACTGCATGATAACATCTGACATTTCCGCATGGTCAAACGCACCCGGCGCAAGTTCCTCATAGTATTTACTGTCGTTATACTCCCATAACAAGAACCGCTCAAACTTTGCCGCATAGCCCTCGACATAGAAATTACTATCAAGCCGTTTATGGCGTTCTGCATCGGTCGGCGGCGCAAGCAGTGAACTTAGATTTCTATACTCTCTATCAGGTTGTTTTGTCATCATCTGTGTCGCCATTTGTTTCTTCCTTTCCTGTTTCTGTCTTTGGCAATAGCCCGGCTATTTGCTTTTGAATTTCAAGATCTCGCATATCCATCATCAAAGCACTTACATAGTCACGGCGCAGAATGCGCTCATCACCGCCCTCTAGTGGTTCAAGCCCCCAGAGTTTTCTTGCCTCATTTGGAACTACAACGCCACGGTCAATGAGTGATGTTGAGAACTCCATCTTTGATTTTGGGCTAAGGTTTTGCAAGCGATTTGTCGTGAAGTGTATCTTGTTGTTATGAGCAATCTCCATGGGGCTAAAGGTCATATTTGTCATTACCAAGGAAAGCTGTATTGCAAAAGGCTCTATGCTTCCTTGGTAGTATGCGTGCCACTCATCTTCGGTGAATTTGTTTTGCAAAATTGATTCATTCGTGCCGAAGTAGTGAAATACATTTTCTTGGATCTGTTTCATCTGTACGGCGTTGATTGTAAACGGCTTGATGTCTATTGGCTTTAAATCAGCAAGCTGGCCATCGTAAAGCAGGATATTTGATTTATTTTTGTTAGTAAAATTCATTTTTGCTATTCTTTTACGTAACTTTTTAAGTTTATCGTCCGGCAGCGAACCCGGCACGCGTGCAATGTACTTTAGGTCCGCAGTATTTTTTACAGCATTTTGTATACCTTCGTTTTGTGTGTGAATTAAATCCATTGTTGGTTTTAGAGGGGAATTATCCGACCCAAAAAAGTCATCTTGAAACTGAAATTTGGTCAAATGGCCGACTTTTGAAACCTCGATAGCCACACGTTTTCCGGTCGCAAAAGTAAACCTGTAGTACGGAATATTATTACTCTCAACAACCTCTGTGTTGAGTGGGTAAATTGGAAAATATCCCGTTATGCGGCCGTCCAACTCATCAAAAATCGGTGTAATGAAGGAGTTGTTTTTTACCTCTAATGACGTTGCCGTCCGGTAGATAAATTTTGTGGTGTCCATGAATGGGTTCGGACTGAATGACAATATGTTTTTTAGCCTCTGCCCGGCACTCCCGGTTATCTCCGGGTTAAGTTTACTGCAAGCATACGCAAAGGAGTGTATTGCAGCGCGTGTCAGCTCCATTTCGTATACGCCGCCCTCAAACGTGGTAAAGACCGGAGTGTAATTAGACAGAGTCTCAAAATAGTCGTGCATTTCCCGCTCTTCTTTGTCCTTGAAAAGTTTATTAAATAACCCCATGGGTACCCCTCTCTATTCGTTTGACAGATAATACTTGATTTCCTCATAGTGTTTTTGACGCACCGTCATTGCACAGATATTTGAGACGAACCCATCTATCTTCGCACGCTGTGCTATCTGCACAGGTCTAAATCTGCGGGTAAGTCCGTCTTGTTTCATTGCAGTGTTGAGAAAATGTATTGCAAGCAAATCATTGTCAACAATTGCAAATTTGCCATCGTTGATAATACCCTCGAATTCGTCAATGACCGGCATCAGGTTTGTTCCCTGAATTACATCATCCACATCGAAGCCTGCGCTTATTAAATCGTTTACCAAATATCCTGCACTGTAACGGTCATAGCCAATTTTTGGAAAGTAAATTTTATACTCGTCACGAAGCCACAAAAACCAGTTAAGCACATCTTTATAATTCACTTGGCTCTTGCCGCTCACGGTCAAAATGCCTTCACGGATATACTTGTCATATCTCACGCCATCGACTTCTTGAAGTATTGCGACTTTATCTTCCGGCATGAAAAATTGTGTGAACGAGTATATTTTCCCTTTGCGTTCAATCTGCGCAGCAGATGAAGTAAGTGCTGTCGTTTTTGATAGGTCTAAACCTCCGACCGCACTACACCCTTTGAAATCTTCAAGCTTTTTTCCGGCTCCGAGTTTCCAGGCCTTTTGGATCGCGCCGGTTGTGAGCCATGCCACGCTTGAATTTTGTTTTATGTTACAATATTTCGTCAGATACTCACTCATCATTGCCGGGGAAATTTCAGCCACGGCCATTTCTTCCCGGAAATAACTCTCAGGAACAGAGACACCCATGTTCGGGTTCGCCTTTTTTAGTTCGTCTATATCGTTCCACTTCTTTTCATCATCTATCATGTACAAAAAAGGAAGTAGCCTAACCTCGTTGCTTCCACCTTTCAAAAAGCGGGTGCTACGCAAGACAAGATCATCGTAAATCCCATCGTTCGCATAACCGGCGGTGGTTATGTTAAAAATAAGCGGCTGTTTTCGAGCTCCCGAACCTGATTTCAGAGCCTTGTACTGCTTTATTCCGCCGTCACCTATCCATGCCCCAAGTTCGTCATTTACTACGCAATGCGGATTAAATCCATCAGCCTTTTTGTAGTTAAATGCAAGAGGTTTTACGTAGCTATTCAGTGATGGAACATAAATGTCACTGCGACGTTTCAGCGAATATGATTGAAGTGTTTCCGAGCTTTTTGTCATTTCATGAAAACATTTATACACGGCATCAGTCTGCTCTAACTTCGGTGCCACACAAAATGATTGTGCTCCATATTCCCCATCAAAAAACGTCATCAACGCCAATATTGCCGCCGCAAGCAACGACTTGCCGTTTTTCTTGCCGATGATTACGATAATTTCACGGAAAACCCGCAACCCGTCCGCGTCAACTATGCCAAAAATCGCCGAAATCATAGCTTTTTGCCACAACTCCAGCTTCAAGAGGTCATTGCGCCCCTGGCTGTGGTGGCACATTGTTTCAATGAACTGGATACTCGCATTCGCAAAGTTAGCATTGAACAAATATTGGCCCGATTTTATGTTTTTTGCGAGGTGAGCATATACTTTTTTTATCCATTTTCCCGCAGTTATTTCTCCACTTTTTAGCTTGGCGTGATACTCAAAAATATAATTATCATGCATTTTTCGCCCTCATTAACTCAATTATTTCGTTATTTTTTTTCATTTTTTGAGGTGCTAAGTTAGCTAATTCTTTGATTATCGTGGTCATATTTCGTGTCATGGAGATATAAACTTCGACTTCCGGAGTTTGTTTTCGCCCCCACTGATTTGCCCCATTTTTATAATCTTCCGAAACTCCACTCTCGTTAATTTGCTCTTGAAGTTCTTCGAGCGTCACGGTCATAAAAGCGGCATTGTCGATTAAGGTTTTTACAGTGTTCAACTTGTTTTCATCAATGCCGGGTTCTTTTTCATTCCCTTTAAAAATTTTGGTAAGTCTCGCTTTTTCTTTCTTAATTTTGTCCGCTCTGGTCAAGATTTTTCGTGCCGGCATGATGAAAATCTCCTCTCTCAAAATTGACCGATGTGGTCAGCGATACCACACCCCCCGTATGCGCTAGGGAGTGTTATTCGATTGTCGGTTGTCGGTATTCGGCCGCCGCCCCCCGGCGGTCGATGCAGGGGGGCTGTCCGCGAGCGCTAGCGTGCCGTCGGCGGCGTAGCTCCATCGCCGCGGTGCTCGCTTCGAGTGCCGCTTGGCGTGGCAGTCTTGGCAGAGCGCCATGAGGTTACTGTGCGACAGTGCTATACTCGGGTCGTGGATATTGCTTGGTGTCAGGTGTATGGGATGATGATGTGCAATCTTTGCTATCTCATCGCAATCCTCGCAAATGTATTGCTGACTCTCAAGATATGCTTTTCTGCATTCTTTCCACGCTCTGCTCAAATAAAACTTTTGATTCCAGTCTTGCATAACTAAGCGGTAGGCGGTGGCGGCTGATCGGGCCGGTCTGTTATAAGCATATCTTCCATTGCAGATTGAAAACTCAAAAGTTCTCTTCCTTCGTGCAGGTGGTAGGATGCCCCCATGTTGGGGAACGTGGCGGTGCCCATGCTGTCTATGCATAACTCAATGTCAAATGTTTCATTTACTTCAGCCCGCTCTAAGATTTCATCGTAAAGGGCATTAAGCGTGAAACTCTTTTCTGCATTGGTGACGTTGATAGAGGTTTGCCGTCCATGCCTCGTGATATCTAGTGTGGAGTTCTCTTCTATGCCGATGCGCAGGTCGGTTGCATTCTTGAATCTGAGTATGAGTGATTTTTCCATGGTAGGTGCCCCCTTAGTTTTTTTAAATAAAGCGGCACCCACAGCCGTGTCAAACTGTAGGTGCCAGAGTTAGGAGTTGTGCCAAATAAGCCATGTTAGCATTGTACCACGGGAAAAAGTAACAAAAGTAACGTGAGAAAAAATTTTTTAATTATTTTTGAATAATCGCTGAATAGCCATTATAGCACGCTTATCATTAGGCTCATCATAGACCCGCATCGCCGTGGCTCGCCATGATAGACCTCGGACATACCGGAGTTCGATTATTTGACGGATTTCTGATTTTTCGATATTTGCTATAAACTTGTCAATCTCCAAAATCTGCTTATTGCATTTTCTTATCCGTTCGTTATAAGCTCGCTTGCGCTTTGCGTACGTGATGGCATAATGCTTATCATGGCCGATAACAGGGCTGAGCTTTTTCACGCCTGTTATGCGACTCGACATTTCCACCGTGTCATGGAGGATGTACTTGTCTTTATTCTCAACCAGCTTTTCAAGGCTCTCTCGCAATTGCTCAGATTCCTTTTTGAGCTGACGGTACTCTTTTAGTTTTTCTAGTGTCATGCTTGCCACCACCCCGATTCTTGAAATTGTTCATCTCTCATATCTCGACTACGTTCCGGCCGCCGTTTTCGTAGAGGCTCAATGAATTTACTGTCTTTGCGGTACAATCTCGCAAATAAATAAACCCCGCCGTTTTCTTCGTTATGAAACGGGCGAACTTCCCCTAAACTGTGATCTGGATAGAGCTTCTCCCATAGCCTGTAGTTTTCGGTCTCACTCGCAAGCTCAGCCGCTCGACGGCGTGATTTGATTCTGTAATCATTTGGCTTTGGCTGGTAAGGTCTTTCAAGATTGCGAGATGCAAACCAACGCTTGTAGAATATTGGGCTTTTTGAAATATATTTTGCTAAATCGGCTACGCCTGTTTCGTTGAATTGAAGTCTTCGAGCATTTGCCCTGCCGTGACCCCAAAGTCGCTCGACTTCATCGCGGTCGATGTTGCCGTTGATGATGATGTGATGATGATAACGGCCTCTTGTGCTTTTTTCTGTTACGACGATGTATTTTAGCTCGGGTAAGCCTAATTTTTTTATTTTTCTTTTCAGGCGTCGTATGAAGTTTTGAATATCTTTTTTTGCTGTTTCATCGTCCGGAGGGTTTATGGCATAGTCAAGGCCTATAGATAAATCTCTCGGCGTGAAGTTTGTGTGAATTAATCTCGTGAGCTGCTCTGTTGAATTACGAGCATTGAGCTTTGCTTGTGTTTCGGTCGAGGGTTGGGCTTTTGCGCCGGGTGAGCTTGGTTTCCGATAGACAGGGTAAATATATACGTCGAGATAATCACCGCAGATATATCTTTGTTCACGATAAACAGCTTTCATGCACCCACTCCGTCAAATCTCTTTGTTTTTGAATAAGTTGTTAACTCTCGTTGGTCGCTAACTTACTATTCCTTACAAGCCTTATTAGGGCGCAATGCCCTATCTTCTTTTTACTGGTTTTTGTGTTTGCTACATTATATATAATGTATATGTCGTGCGTTCTTAGTAAAATATGCCGTGCATTTCAGGGTTGTCGTATGCGTTACCTACAATTTTAACATTTTTGCAATATTGGGCGTTTATAGAGTTTAATATGTATAGATTCACCTCAACAAATCCACAGACATTTTTATCCTTGCCACAATCATAATCAATCCGCAACACTCCATATTTGCTTTTTATATAGTCACCCTCAAATATTAGCTTACCGTGCTTATCTTTCAAGCCTGTGCATTGTCCGACTGTGGCGGGATCAACCTGAGAAGTGGTCATTTGCAGACACCCACCTTCGCCAACTCTGTCACTTTCAATTATTTCTGTGCCTGAGTGCAAGATATAGTGCTTGCCCGAGACTCCGCAAATTATCAAACAACCTCGCGCCCACTCACCATTATCAAGCCGCTTGCCACGGAATAAATATCTATCTTCCATCGGCTGTTAGCTCCTTTTGATATTCCTGGCTCTTGATTTTTTTGCCATAGCCCGCTGTGTTCGATTTTTTAAATTTTTCGCACTTCTCTGGCCAACGCGTCCGTTATGGTGCTTTCCATCATTCGATATTCTTATCATATATTCCTTTTCCCTTCGTTAAATAACTATACTTATATTTTGTTATACATTATATATAATGTATAGCCTTAGTTTTCACCGCTATCCTCCGGTAGACCTTTCAGAGTAGTTTCGCATAATGTACGAAGTGCGGTTTTAAGCTTGTCTTGCATCTCCGGAGCATCTTTGAGGTTTTCTATACATTCCAACATGCTGTTGATACAGGTCTGGGAGTTTGCGAAGTGGGTTTTGAATATTGTTATATGTTCGGATGATGCTGCTTTAAGTTGCTTTTGGAGCTTCTCAACTTTTTCTTCAGCCTGACGCTTGACATTCTCAGCTTCTTTTGTGAGTCTCGCAGCGGTGTCCTCTGCTTCTTTTAATTTGATTTCGGCCTCTGCCTTTTCCGCATCAGCTTTATCAATTTTCTTTTTGAGTTTTGCCTCGGCTTCCTTTTTAGCCTCCGCCGCAATCTCTTTGCGCATAGACTCCATCATCTGTTGGCCCTCTTCATCAGGAAGAGTCGTATCGGCGTTTTTTAATTCCTCCAGCTGGGCTTCAAGAGTCCTTGCATCATTTTTGGCGGCTTCAGCAACCCCTTGCGCTCGTGATGCCTCTAAGTTGGCATTTTCGAGTTGCTGTTTGAGTGCCTGAATTTCCTCTTCGGTTTCCTTGGCTATCTGCTCGGCCGCGTCACGTGCCTTAATAGCCTCAGCCCGCTCTTTGACGGCTTTTTCAAGCTCACGCTTACTCATGTCTTTGACCGACTTTTCCTCTCCACCGACATCGTGAGTTTCTTCGATAAATTCATCACGCTCTTCGGGTGGTAGTGCCAGTAGTGCCAGTGCTTTGCCCGCGCCCAAGTCCGTCACCGTGGCGGTTTTGTATTCGAGGGCGAGGCGCATAAATCGCTGTGCAGATCTCTCGGAAAAATCGACTCTTTTTTTAAGCCATTCAGTCCACTCGCCATGCTCAAGCTGGGCTTTTGCCTCATTGAGCCGAATACCTATTTCTATAATTGATTGCCCTGCCTGCCGTTTGTAAAATTGGATTTCTTCAGCTATGATTTCAATGTCGCGTGTTTCGGTAATTGCCCCGCTCGCAATTTCGGAGCTCACTTCTTGTGTTTCTGTCTTTTTTGTGCTTACTTTGGCCATTTGTCATTTCTCCTTCTTTTTAACTCACTTTTTCAAGCTTTTGGTGTGTAACTTTTCGTCTTGGGTTGACTGGCTGTCCTTTTTTATCTCGCTTACTTCCGGCTTTCAGCCATGCAAGCCATGGGCTGAGGATTTTTGCATATTTATCTTTTGCTTTTTCTACACCTACATCGTTGTTATATCCGTACATTTGAACCATGTTTATTCCGTTCATTTCGATTGTTGCAAGAGGCTGGTGCGGATCAGCTTCAGCCCTAAAAAAGATTAATGTCAACTTGCCGCTCATGTGGCGGTCGGCATACCCTCCTACACAGTGTTTGAGTGCTTTGCCCTCTTCAATAATCTCATTTGGGTCTGTAGGCATTTTGAAGATGAACCCACCGTAGCTGTACTCGTATTTTTTCTTTCTTCGCTTCAGGTCGACTTGTTGTTGTAAATGCAGCTCCCTGTTTTGCTGTGCGGTTTCTCTTTCCTTTATATCAACAACAGTTTGAGTTGTTTCGTTATGTTTTCGGATAAGGTCTTTCGGCATCTGCACAAGCGAGTTTTTCAGGTCTAATCCTAAGAAAACGGCGGCATCGAGATAGTCAATCCAATATTGAGCCATTTCATCTATAGCCATTTCCGCGATAAATCCCGCATATACTCGTGTTGACGATTCATCGTGTAGATAGCCCATAAACTTTGCAGGCTTGATTTTAAGTTTTTTGATGTGCTTTAAAACCGGCTCACTCCGTATGAACGATATTTTGCGATAGAGCTCATCAAAATCTGCAATCTCACATTTTATGCCAGCTCTTTTGAATTGCTTGTACTTGACAAGTGAATCAATACGTTTATCTGACTCTAGGTACACTTTCATTTCTTCACGACTGAGCCCGAATGATGCAAGCGGATTTTCTTCGCTCCAAGAGAAAGCCGCCGCGTTCCACCGCCTTCCTACAACTAAGTCGTTGACGGCTTGAGCCATGTTTGTTTTCATCAACATTTCCACCTGTCGGGGGAATATGCAGCATATGGCCAAAAACCTCATTGGTGAGCCGTATATGTCAAAAAAGTCATTGAACCCGCAATACTTAAATGGACTATACTCAACTTCATCTACCCCAAAATATGTATGCTCATTAAAGTAAGACCCGCCGTAGTCTGAAAATGATTCAAAGAACTGCATAGGCAATTTTTCAGGCTTTTCAGTCACTATATCAATTTTTGGAGAGTAGTAACTCTTGTGTGCACAAATTGCTTCGCCCGGTTTAAACCGGTATACTTTGTGCAGTGAAACATTAGGATTTCCAACAAGAGCACCTTTAATAACATCAGGATTCTCGGAGTATTTTTTTGATAAAAAGAGAGATTTTACCCAAAGCGCCTTTCTATGCCACCGAAAAATAGTTACCTGCTGATACTCTGCAAGATTATCACGTTTCCCTGTGCGCCCGAGTTCTTTTACAAAGACACCCGCTCCGCAAAACGGGCACGGCTTAGTATAAAATTCGCTGTCACGTTTTACTGTACGGTAGTCTGGGCCGTGCTCTGTTGGAATACGCTCTGTTTCGCTGTGATGCTCGGCGTTCATTATCCTGTAAATATCATCGCTGTACTCCGTCTCCGGTACGACTTCATGCCGGTGACAACACGTAGTCCAGAGCTCACGAGTCTTTTTTCTCCTGAAAATATATGCCCTGAACAAGCCATTTATTTTTTTCATATCGCTATCGGTTAGCTTAAACGATGATGCTGTCAGTGCCTCGGCTCTTTTTATTTCTTTCTCTCTGCTTGTCATGGCGCACCTCACAGAAAGTCAGTCAGGTCGATTGTTATTTTTGAATCTTCAACAAGTTGCGAGTCATCGCCGCCCACTGAAGCGCATTTGTTTATCGTCATGTGCATTTTAATATCCGATCCCGGAAAATAAAATTGCACAGCTTTTCTGTAAACTTCAAGGTCCGAGATTGCATTCCCGCACCCTTTCATGATTTCGGCACAGCAATCACCAAGAGTCTTTTCAGACTGGACAATTGCTTGCGCAAATTCAGCATCTTGCTTACTGAAGTATGTAAGATTTTCAGCAACATGCGATTTCACTGCATTGACTTTTTGGTCACCTTTTACGTTTTTGAGTTCCTCTTCGAGCTTTTGAATCGCTTGATCTGTTATGTTCATTTTGGCACTTCCTTTTCTTAATTTGACACTTTTTTAACGCGGTTCTAATGTCTCACAAATGTTGCCTGCTTTTTTAGTATAATGATTGTTGTCCCGCTATTTGGTGAGGCTCGTTTTCCCATTCAATGCCTATCCAGTCCAAAACTTCGCCCCACCCGATTTCGCGCATCCAGTATTCCCATTCTTTTAAATTGTCCTCTCTGAGCCTGTCGAATCTGTGTGGTCGTTTTTCTACGTGAATACCGAAGCCACACATTGAGCAACCCGTCCGCTGCGCTCTTGTGGTGTATAGTTGTCCATCCTCTTTCCGCTCTATCGTTCCATAAATTGCCGGAACTTTTACAGACAGGTCGAGGGCTAGTTGTAATAAGTCTTGCCGTGTGAATATCGCAAAAGGGCAACTTCGTGTCACTGCTTTCCCATAATAGTTACATCCGTTTTTTATTAGCCCTAGTTCGCGTTGTCCATGCTCTGATGCCATAAGCCCTAAGTATGGAACGCTGTTGTATTGTGCCGCCCAATCATCGCATGGCTTTTCTTTAAGCCAATAACAACATTTATCAGATACTTTGAACGGTGCAGTTTTACAATCTAGATCGGGACGTTTTTCTGCATAGTTTCCTCCAAAAAGTTTGAGCCATTTATCGGGCAGCTTTATCTTGTCGGAATGCTTGTAGCCGCCTTGTTTTCCCATTTTTCCAGTCATTATCGCATGTATATATGTTTGTTTAGGGCTGTCAATTTTTTGCAAATGCTCAATTTTAGATGCTTTCGACTTACTTACAACCGGGAATCCATATTCCTTAATTACCGAAACTTTGCTTTTAATCGGTCGTATCGATATAACTCCCATTTCTGTGTGTACCGCTTGTATGCTTTTATCTTCAAGGCTTGAAACTGATATGGCGGGAGGGTTTATTCCTATGTTTCGTAAAAAAGCCAGTAATACAATACTGTCAAGTCCACCCACTGAAACGTGTGTGTTTTTTTCATTTTGAGCCGCCCATGTTTCATATTCCCGCGCCCGAAGTTCTGCATGTATAACTTTTGCGTTATACGGTAATGATTGCTTTTGTGCCATAACTGAGCGTTTATATGAGAAGCTTAGGTTGTTACTCATAATCCACCCCGCACCCACTTCCTTTTTTTGTTTTAAGCTTATCTAATGTCTCACAGCAAATGTTTGTTTAGTCGTATCGATACGCTCGATATCTATTTTTGATTTAGTGCCCTTTTTCAATTGCACTTTAACGGTCCCCTTTTGCACCACACAAGAATCAATCTTGTATCGAAGTATTATCTTTGCGGCTTCTAAAAGCATTTCGCGAAGCTCGACATTTTCAGTGCCATCTTCTCCACCCAATGCCTTAGCTAACAACTCCTCAGTTACTTCAAGTGCTTTAATATCACTCGCCTTTATCTTTGCTTTCATGCAACTGCAATTCAAGGTTGCATGATTATCAGCATCTTCCTGCGTGAGAAACGTCATTCCGCCTGCATCTATTACTTGATCACAATCCGGACATGCACAGACTATTGCTTTTTTCGACATGATTAGTACCTATTCATCTGCTCCATCAAGTCCCTCGACACAAAATTCAAGGCAGTCGATGCACATAGTGTCGGGGTCTTCTGGGTCTGCGACCTCCGATATAGGCACTCCGCAGATGATACAATAATACTCACTCATCACTTTACTCCTCCCATTAAGTTAATTTACTAAAGCATCGTCATTTGATTAAAGGCTATCGACCTGTTGTTTGGCTTTTTTGGAACGTGGTCTTTTTTGTATCTTGAGCACGTCACAAAGTGCGGGATATATCCTTTGTTCCCTGATTCAGTCGCCTCGGTCTTGACCTCACAGCGAATAACTTCACCTGAAGGTAAAACCAGTTTGTCTCTGCCATGTATCCACGGGAAGTAATACACACCCGGCAAGTTAACCGGCATTTTTTTACCGGATTTGGTTTTCATAAAATCAATCATTTTCCCGCAATACTTGCAGTACGCCGTTTTACTCATATACCAAACCTCTCTTTCAGCACCTCCATAAGCACATCTCGCAACAGTTCCGGGGATTCTGATGATTGCATCTGCTCACGGTTGAATGCACAGACTAGTTTTGTCTGCGCATCCGTTGATAGGTTCGTGAACATTTCTGCATTTTCGCTAAGTGGATATTTCTCTACTTCGCTCATGGCTGCACCTCTCCATCTTCGCTTGCCGTTGCCCACTTTTCTAACACGTCACTGCATGTTAGATCATCTGAATAAGCAAGCTCTTGGCACAGGCCCTCTGCCGGGCATAGATTTTCTGACTTGTAACATAAGACGTGCTTTTTAAAGATCTTTACAAACTGCTCAACAGTAAGCCCGTCTCTGAATTTTTCAAAATTATTCGGCACTTTTTGGCCCTGCCTTTCTCTAAATCTTCTGATTTGATGAGTGAGTGGCGGCACGTGCAAAATCGGGTTCGTTGAACGCTTTTCTAAATATTACATTCCACCGCTCTTGTGTTGATTTTTCGGTTTCGTGCGCTGGCACCGTGCTTTTTATGTTTGGCGGGTGGGTGCGCAGAGGGAAATTTTTTGATGTTTTTAAATCTTTTAAGGGGATAATCCCCGGTGTTGGTTGATTCATGGTTTTTGATTTCTCCTCTGCAAAGATTTTTCACTAACTCACTTGAACCCGGATGTCCGTTATTGGCTCAACCTGTGCCGTCAAGGTTAAATCTCTGGCGCTCATATAAGCGTGTAACCGTTCCGGGTGTATGTAGTATTGCCACTCGCCTTTTGCACTGAGAACGGCATCGCCAAACGGACATGGCTTTGCTTTCATTTCGTATGCGGCTTTTAGCCACGTTTTTAGTGTAGCCTCCGACATGCCACCCAAGTGCAGCACCGCTTCTTTAACTGTCATTGCTCTCGTTCTTGCCGGCATCTCCGCTCTACCTCCTAAATAATATTAATGCTTACTGTCGTTACTGCTTGTTTTATTTTGCGGCTTGTGGTATCCTTTTGTTGCCCGATATGGGTAAGGAAGGAGGATGCTTGCTATGAGCAGCCTAATGAATTACCTTGTACCTGACAACGGCTAATGCAAGGGCCATGCGGGAACCTCAAGCCGCAAAAGTGAAGCACCTGTCAAACTGGATGTTAACGCAATTTAATGCGGGGTTCAGGTAAACAAAAACGAGGCACGAGCATCAGTCGTTCCAGTCGCTGGTGCTTTACGTGTTTTTGCCGTTGCAGGTACTTCACTTTTACGGCTCGATTGATTTATTTAATCAAATTTGCTGTGTGAGCCTGTATTTCTTTATCTCGCATGTCCATCATTTCCAATGAGACATAATCGCGGCGGATAATTCGCTCATCACCATTTGATATCGAACCAAGCCCAAGCCATTCCCTAACTTCGTTTGGTGTTAAAATGCCACGGTCAACTAATGCAGTAAGATCTATCTTGCCATCTAAAGGAACTTCCATTGAATTTTCATTCTCAACCGTCATATCCTGCCGCTCTTGTAATGCCACTACGAGGGCGGCTATTTCTTTTGGCTCACCTTTTACTATCACTTCCATATCCAGCTCTACCTCCTAAATAATATTAATGCTTACTGTCCCACTATATTTGAAAAATCCCCCTCGCTGGTGTATACTCAATTTGCAAATAAAAATAATGCAGAAAGGAGGATTTTTTCAATGCCGAAAACTGATAAAGAACTCACCGCCGAAATCGTTTGCTCTTACTTATCCGCTTCTAACGGCAAAACACACCTCGACAAAATACACCTCGACAATTTAACTCAAGCAATCCAAGAAGTACACAAGGCCATCAGCAAATTAGAAGATGAAAAAAATTAAAATTCGAGATTATCTTTCACTTACAATGGGGAGATTGATAACAAGGATTTTGGCAACTTTTGGGAGAGCGTTCAACTCTTCCGGGGTTGCCTTTTCCTTTGCATCAACTACCCGCTCTAACCACTCGTACATTTTTTCAAGTGTTGCGTTTCTCGTTGCATATCGATTATTCACTACAGACTCACTCATCTCCGCTCTACCTCCTAATTAATATTAATGCTTACTGCCATTACTGTTTGCTTTGTGATATACTACCTCCGAAAGGTGGTGCACTCTTATGACAAAAAAACAAATTAAAGCTCTTCGCTTGTGCTGGCACAAGCCCCGCTCGATGCGATATCTTAACAAAAAACTGAAACTGGGGCTTACCTTTAAAAAATTTGATTATACTGAGTTTTTTGACGGGGAATTTTACGAGCACGTAACTTTTGACCAGAAAAAAGATTACCCCGAAACTACTTTAAAAGCGAATAAAAACGGCATTGAGTTTTTGGAACAATACACTAAAGAAAGAGCTAGTGACTTTCGGTGGTGGATTACAACCGCCATTGCTATTGCCGCTTTGGTGCTAACAATCATCTTTGAACTCCGGGCCTGATTCCCTTGCAACAAACTGCAACTCCACCTCAACGCCATCTATCACAAATTCGTGTTTGACAAATTCCATTCTTTGATCAAGGAAAACTACACCTTGCCGAATTTCTTCTAGGAGTCTTTCGCGTAAAATATCCATGTCTTCATCTTTCAACCCGACTCTCGATTTGAAAATATAAACTGACTTAGCCTCATTCACCCGCTCTACCTCCTAAATAATATTATTGCTTGCTGTTTTGGTGTTCACTATAACACAATAGTGAATTTAATTCACGTCAGTGAGAAAAAAATATACGTTCCTTATCGTAGATAGAAAGCCCTAGCAATTGGCACAGCTTTGCGATTTCACTACCCTTGAACTCTGAGTCATTATCGATTTTCTTTTGCAATCCGTAGGGTGTAAGCCCTACAGATGCCGCAATATGTTTATACTTCATACCGGAACTTTCAATGGTTTCTCGTAGTGCTTTTGTATCTGTCATGATTCTAACCTCCTGCGTGAATGATATTCACTATAACACTAACCGTGAATGTTTGTCAACACTTTTTTGCAAAAAAACAAAAATATGTTGACTTATATTCACAAACCGCTTATAATTACGCCTACATAGGGGGTGACATCGTGAATGATTATTTTGAAAACATCAAAAACAGGCGAACCGAACTCGGATTATCTCAAGAAGAACTCGCTGAGAAAATGGGATATAGGGATAGGTCAGCCATTGCAAAAATTGAAGCGGGAAAAGTGGACATACCCCAATCAAAAATTGAAGCGTTTGCAAAAGCACTCAATACCACGCCTGCTCACCTAATGGGCTGGGTGCGCGAAGTGGAGCTTGAGGGAACTGTGGAAATGGGTTTGAAGATGTCAGGCGATTTTATTATTGAGCGAAGAAAGCAAGGACTAAAAGGTCTTGAAACAAAAAAAATTCCCCTGCTTGGCACTATTGCCGCAGGTGAACCTATATTTGCAGATGAGGATTTCAATTACTATGTTGAGTGTGGGGCAGAAATTAAAGCGGACTTTGCACTCAGGGTCAAAGGCGATAGCATGATAAACGCCCGCATACATGACGGCGATATTGTTTTTGTAAGAAAGCAACCAACAGTTAATCAAGGTGAAATTGCGGTCGTACTCATTGATGACGAGGCGACACTAAAGAGGTTTAGGCAATACGGCAACCACGTTGTATTACAAGCCGAAAACCCCGCATTCTCCGATATTGAGTTTGAACTCGGTGAAGATGTCAACATACGCATACTTGGAAAAGCTGTTGCTTTTCAGAGTGATGTGAAATAAAAATAAGAGGAGAAATTTATTGTGAAAAAATGTGCGTTCGTTTTGCTTTTAGCGATATTGTCTACCGTTCTCATAACGGCTTGCACACCAGAGCCGATTTCCGCAATTTCTGCAAGAGATTTTGACACACGATTATCAAATTTGAGTACGTCTTTAAATGCTCACGAACTTTCGGAGATCTCAACAATGATAATAAATGCACATAGAGATGATTTTAGCGATATTTCAGGGTGGTTTAACGACACCGATATTATTGACCGTGATGTCTTGCGAAAAAACATAATTCTTGACAGTAGGTTCTCTACCGTAACATTATCACTAAATAATAGCAATAGGGTGTCTCGTGTGAATTATATTTTTGATATTGTTGATCTTGAACACTTTGTAGGATACATAGCCTATGATATTCACTTCGCAGACAGTAGGGTTATTACCCGTTCCATTGATGGTTCTGATGTTGTGGAAATTAGTGAAGAAGAGTTGCTTGATGCACTCGAAGATGCATTGGTCGAAAATGGCAATCTCTCATTCACCGCTAGATATAGGTTTACAAACAGCAATGGAGACAATGCACGATTTAGCTTTGGTTTTTCAATGAGGCATACAGCTGTAGGCTTGATATTTTTTGAATCTAAAGACTTTACACTCGACCTGTTCAGTTGAGAGGTTCTAGACAAAATAAACATGCTATTCAGAAAGCCGTCCTTACGGACGGCGAGAAATGCAAACAATTTCATAATTGACAAATCGGGGTGGGTGTGGTATTCTATTTTTAGCCAATAGGCAAAGAACAGAGATAACACATAAGCAATGAAAACCCCGATGTGCCACCATCGGGGTTTTCTGTTGGGCTAATCACCGCTTTGGAATCCATCTAGCCACTTGCAAACATAATATGCCACTATGCCTGCCACGATGGATACAATAAAAGAACAGAGATGCGCCATAAGCTACCCTCCTCCCTGTTGCAGATTGCAAAAGTGAGGTTGCGGCAACCCTGATATAATACATCAGCAGGCGGCAGCTGTCAACGAAAAAGCCGCCCTTTCGGACGGCTGGGTGTTTGTTTAGGTCTATAAATTCAAATAGCCTTTTAGCCCCTCTTGCAGAATCTGAGAAAATGGGGCATTTGCCTGCTCTGCTTGATGGTTCAACCATGCAGGAATTGACAGCGTTTTTTTGACCGCTCGTGTCTCATTTGCCTTTCTGTATTCGTCCGTGTCTGCAACAATTAGTGTTTTTGTCTCCCCATCTTTTAGAGGCAATGAATCAGAGGCTTGCGGGATGTCAAGTGATTTATTTTCGGCACTCCAGAGCCACATTTCAATTGCATCTTTTGCCATAATAAGTGCATCAGCTAAATCTTCGCCAAAGGTATGGCAGCCGGGCAAATCAGGAACGGAAACGCTAATTTTTCCATCATCAGGATATAATATTATCGGATATACGTATTTCATTTTTGAACCTCTTTCTATATATTTTTATATAACTACCCCGAGGGGTCGGGGCTTACTTGTTGATTTTCAGCCCCGCATCTTTTAGTATTTTGTGTAGTGTGCCTTTTGGAATATCGCCTGTGTGCCTGTGAATTGGTATCTGAACTCCGGGTTTGTTCGGGTGTGTTGCGAGTTCGTGGCGGCTCCCCTGCGCTATTGTCCAGCCGTCTGCTCTTAGCCTCTTTTTCAGTTCTTTTGCCGTCATTTGCTCACCTCCTAAATATATTATACTACGTATTATTACGTATGTCAATAGTTTTTATAAGTTTTTTTGAAATTTTTTATTCCCCATGGAGGTATCGAACATGCAAAAGAGAAGAGACAACGGCGGCGGTTCTTATCATGAGCTTAAAAACGGTTTGGTTATGTTTCGGGTCACGTTGCCTGATGGCTCCCGAAAGGCTTTCTATGCCAAGAGCAAAAAAGAATGCAGGGCTAAACGTGACGAATATATAACAAAACTCGAAACGAGACTTGAGGCGATTAAGACTGTCGAGGATTGGGCGGGGCAATGGCTTGATATTTATAAAAAAGGCAGTGTCACCCACACCACATACCGGTGTTATAAAAACTACGTTTCACATATCATTCCCGAAATTGGAACCTTAAAGCTTGAAGATGTACGCCCGGCACATGTCAAAAAGCTCATTAATAACATTTCTACTAAAGGTTATTCGTTGAGCTTGATGAAACATGTCAGGACCACACTCAATCAACTATTTGAAGCGGCTCAGGAAAATAAACTTTGCACCGACAACCCCGCTCGCAAGCTGAAGCTCCCCTCAAAAGCAAAACCCGAAATAAAAGTGTTTTCTGAAGCAGATTTAAAAACGATGCTAAAATTTATACCGACTCACAGCTTCGGGATATCTATGACACTTTTACTATACACAGGACTCAGGCGCGGGGAGCTTCTGGCTTTACAATGGTCTGACATAGACATGAAAGCAAGCACTTTGACTGTCAGGCAAGCACTTGTTGAGGCAGAAAAAGGTTTCACCTACGATGTGCCTAAAGATAAAGAATCAAGAGAGGTTTATTTGCACCCCAAGTTAGCCGCCGCCCTGGAGACCGCCCCACGTGCAGGACTTTTTGTTATAACAGATGAAAAAGGATTTCCAATGTGTCCCCGAAAGTGGCATGATAATTACGTTCAGTTTTTTAATGACTTAAACGCTACACTTGAGGAAGAGGAAAAGGTGAGCTATTTATCCCCGCACAAGTGCCGGCACACTTTTGCAACTTACTGGCTGAAAGGCGGTGCAGATTTGCGCTCAGTTCAAACCGCGCTCGGACATTCCACCATCGTCATGACGGAACTTTATACAAAAATAGACACGTCAGATGTCAAGCGGAATATTGCAAAATTGAATTACTGAAAAACAAAAAACGGAGCCTAAAACTCCGTTTTTTTGTAAAACTGGTTTAAAAATTGGTTTACTAAATTTCGTGATATTCTGCAATTGCAAGGGTTTGCGCCACGTTTCGGTTGCCTTAAAATCCCGTGGGATAATATCCCGTGCCGGTTCGATTCCGGCCACCAGCACCAACTAAGCCTGAAACATTATAACAGAAAATACACAATTTGCGTAGTTTTTTTTCAAGAATAAGCTGAGTTTCGCATCAAATTCAAAACTTTTTGTTCAAAAAAGGTAGTTGTGCTAATGCAACAGCCTTTTTTTGACGATAAATATTATTGACAGAAGAGCTAAATAGGAGTATAATCTGTCTCATAAAAGGTTTTCAAATTGTTCACACTTTGAGAACAGACGCAACGGCTAAATTACAAGTGGCAGCATCGTCCAAGGTTTTGAGTTGTCAATCCCCACCCAAGGTATGCTCACCCGCCCAAGGCGTCCCGACATCTTAAAACGAAAAGGAACTGCAAAAATGAAAAATCCAATTAACACAAATCTATTATCCTACGTGCTCATCAGAGTTTTGTTCTCGACCGTAATTGCGTGTATAATCATGGTTGGCGCATACTTCGCAACATCAGATGTGATGGTAATGCTCCTTATCGGAATTCCCGTGATATTAACCACATGCCTCTATACCGCAATTATTATCGCTCGCCGTACAAGAGAGCTTGTGGACGAACCACTCAGCAAAGTTGTAGAATTTGCGAATGTTCTCCGGCACGCATCAAATGCCCTAATTGAGACAGCAAATAATCTAAACGTTAAAGCAAATGTCATTCAAGATACAGCAGACATGCTTGAAAATTCCACAGAAACACCTGATACAAGAATTTAGAAGCACCACCTATGGTAACCAAAAGCAGATATTACAGAGAGCATGTGGGGTGCTCTCTTTTTGTTGGTCTTTTATCAAATTTTATGGTATATTTTAATCTGATTTTCATTTTTAATAAATTACGATTTCATATTTCGCCTGTATAATAGGTATCAAATTGCGAAAGCACAATTTGGAAAGCGAGGGTAAGACAATGACTCAATTAAAAAAAGTTGAAAAATTACGTGAGAAAACAAACGTCAGTTATGAAGATGCAAAATTGGCTCTTGATAATTCGGGCGGAGATTTGCTCGATGCCATAATTTATTTAGAGCGTGAAGGCAAAATTTCTGCGCCCGTGAGCGGCGGTGAACACAGCGGCGCGGAAAGGCAAACTCATGCAGATGAGACGGCACAAGATAGTACACAAGAAACAAGCTCGTCAAACAGCGGCGAGGCTTTTGCAGACCTAATAAAGAGATTCGGCGCATTTTGTCTCAAAGTGTTCAACAAAGGGCTCAGCAACTTCCTTGAAGCCTCAAAGGGCGACCAACACCTGTTCTCATGCCCGGTACTTGTGTTCGCACTGCTGATTATTTTCTTTTTCTGGATAACTATTCCACTGTTTGTAATCAGCCTGTTCTGTGGGTTTAGATACCGTTTCACAGGAAAAGATCTCGGTAATGATGCTGTTAACAATGTAATGGACAACGCATCGTCCGTCGTGGAAGAAGTAAAGCAAGGCTTCACAGGAAATTCAAACAACAATAATTCACAAGACTGAGGTCATATATGGCCTTTCGGCAACAATCTCGCGCACGACAACGCAATAAAATATTCGGATAAGGGCTGAGAAATAAAAATTTCAGCTAAAAGCTGCGAAAGAGTAACTTTGGTTTTGCCTAAGGGTTAGGATAAGTTAGAAATTTTACACTGGAAATTTTTATGTTTTCATGTTATACTCATATCAATATTTCCCCATTCCTTACGAAAGGATGTGCGTACAATATGAAAATTGAATTGACAGAACTCGAATTTCGGCGACTTCTGGATATGGCATATATTGGAAATTGGGTCTTAAACTCAATGCGGGGCTCAGACCGTTTCACTGACTATGACGATGTGGAGAACCGTCTGTTCTCGTACTGCCCTTCACAGGAAATGCATACTCTGGTTGAGTATGTAGACGGCAAAGCACGCCCGTCATCTGCTTTTGAGCAAGGTGGAATCCATGAGGCAATCGCCGACTACGAGGACTCAATGTTTTTTGAAATTCTTGCAGAAGAGCTTGCTCGCCGAGATATGGATTTTGAGCCTATAAGCTCTGATAATTTCAGCGAACTCACAAATCGCATAGACGAATACATCGCAGAGTTTGAGCAAAATGGAATAGACAACATTTCGCTTGATAAATAAGGTGCTAAAGGCATGATTGATTTGGACGCTATAATTAAATCGGCTGAAAATGCAGCAATTGAGCTGTGCGATGTTGCAAAACTCAAATCAGGACAAACCGTAATAGTCGGTTGCTCTACGAGTGAGATTCTTGGAAAAAATATAGGCACTTGCTCAAACGTCGAAGTCGGCTGCGCAGTGTTTACTGCGCTCCACAACGTTTTTTCTGAGCGAGGAATTATTTTAGCGGCAGGCTGTTGTGAGCACCTTAACAGAGCCGTTATTACGTCGCGTAGTGTTTCAGGAGGTTTTCAAATAGTGAACGTAATCCCCACACCCGAAGCAGGCGGCGCATTTGCATCAGCGGCATACAGCGGTCTCGAAAATCCGATTGCGCTCGAAACCTTTCAGGCAGACGCAGGGCTCGACATAGGAAATACGCTGATAGGCATGCATTTAAAGCGAGTAGCGGTTCCGATTCGCCTGAGTATAAAAAATATTGGTAACGCCGCACTTGTAGTCGCCCGCACCCGCCCGCCTTTTGTCGGCGGAGTACGCGCAGTATACGATGAGAACCTGATTTAAATTTTATGTCAAATTTTAACCAAGCAAGTTATTGACAGAAAAGAAAGATAGTGTTAATATAAACTCTGCTTACGGAGACGTACCCAAGTGGCTATAAGGGGCTCCCCTGCTAAGGGAGTAGGCGTGTTAAAGCGTGCGAGGGTTCAAATCCCTCCGTCTCCGCCACAATTCTCCTAAAAGCCGTTGTAATGCAACGGCTTTTAGTGTTTCAGGAGGGTGAACTTTATGGCTAAAGTGATGGTCGCGGGACATTTATGTTTGGACATCACGCCAAACTTTATGAGCAGGCAAGTTGAGGCCTTGAGTGATATCCTTGCCCCCGGAAAACTCATTAATGTTGGGTCAGCAGACACACATGTAGGCGGCGTTGTTTGCAATGTTGGACAAGCCCTTAAATTTTTTGGTGTTGATGTAACTCTGTTGGCAAAAGTGGGAAATGATTCATTCGGCGGAGTCATTCGTGAGAAACTTGCGGTAAACAATACAAGCATTCACCTCATTGAAGATAAAAATGCAGTTACCTCATATTCCATTGTACTTGCAATACCCGGTTTGGATAGGATTTTTTTGCACAACCCCGGTACAAATGACACATTTTCTGAAACCGATATATCGGACGAACTGCTCGACGGTATATCGCATTTTCATTTTGGATATCCACCGTTAATGCGGCGCATGTACGAGGACGGTGGTAATGAACTTACAAAGCTGTTTGAAAAAGTAAAAATCAAAGGCATAACCACCTCACTTGACATGGCTGCAGTGGATCCCGGCTCTGATTCAGGGAGAGCGGATTGGCTTAAAATACTTTCTCAGGTACTGCCATATGTTGACTTCTACCTGCCAAGTATTGAAGAAACAGGATATATGTTAGATAGAGCGAAGTATGATGAATGGAATGACAGAGCAAACGGGGGTGATATAACTCAAATATTAAATTTTGAAAAAGACATTCGCCCAATGGCGGACAGACTCATTGAACTTGGTGCAAAGATTGTCGTACTTAAGTGCGGAGAACTGGGAATGTACTACAAAACTGCAACTCGAAATCAACTCTCCGATCTCTGCCTGAAGCGTAAGTTAAATGTTAATGAGTGGTGTGAAAAAAGTGATTTTGAGTTTAGTTACTTGCAAAAAAATGTGGTTTCCGGCACGGGCGCGGGAGATGCGAGTATTGCTGCATTTCTTACATCTATGCTTCATGGGTACTCTATTCACCGCTCAACTCAACTGGCTGCAGCCGCCGGCGCATGTTGCATATCAGCTAATGATGCGCTCAGTGGGTTAAAACCGCTTAATGTATTATCAGAGCAAATTGACTCCGGATGGGAGAAAGTTAAATTCGCAACTGCGTAATTTACACGGCAGGCAAAAAAGCATGTGAGCTGTGGTGCTTCTGCTCAGCTGTGCAAATGTCGTTACTTCAAAAATTGGAAGACTCAGCCTCTTTTTATTGCAAAAAAACTACAAATATGGTATAAATGTTCTACTATTATAAGGAGCAATTTCTCGTGAGTTTTGACAGTAATGCGAAAGCAAGAAGCAATAGACGAAAGAGATATAATTTCACCGCCAGATTTATCGTTGGGATAATTGTTTTGGCGGCAATAAGTTTGTTTTTTATTTATTCAATCGGGCTGACCGTTGTGAGAGACCTCTTATATGATAACTTCATTGAGTTTGAGCGTCAACACATCAATTTTATCGCCTATGAAGTTGACACTTGGTTTGCAGAGCAAAGTCTTTTTGTAGAGCATATGGCGGCAGTTTGGGAAACTGTGGGTGTTGAGCCGGGTGAGACAGGCTTTGGGCCTGACCCGATTGGCGCAAGCTTTTTAGAGCAGTCCGACATTCTTGTCGGTGTTTTTGTCGGGTTTGAAAACGGGTGGCATGTCAATTCCAGTGGTTGGATTCCGCCTGAAGGTTTTCATGCGCCCGAAAGACCATGGTTTCAAATTCCCGAAGCGGCAGGCGGCGAGGTGGCAATTTCCCTGCCGTATGTGCGGCTTTTAGATGGTGATATTGTAGCTTCAATGGGTGTTTGGAAGCCTGATATAATCGGCATGGAAGCTGTCGTTGCTGTTGATATAAGACTTCGCAACGTTTTTGATTTAATAGCCAAATATGATTTTCCTGACGGCGGATATATCATGCTCTTAGGCCCTGACCTTGAAATAATCGTACATCCAAATTCAGCTTATATGCTCTCCCCCGAACATGAAGAAGCCAACCTTCGCTACTTACAGGGCGGAGAAGCAATAGCGGACATCATTTATAGGGGCATTTATTACTCAATAATTGAGCATGCTCTCTATGGAGAATCATATGTGTTTGCCGCACCCTTACCCACAGTCGATTGGACTTTAGTCACCATTATCCCCACAGCCCCGACAGAGACAGTGGTTGCACAATACCTCAGTATGATAATGGCTACTTTTTTCATCTTTTTCATTTTATTGCTTATTGCTCTGATGATTTTTGTTTTAGGACTCTCTAAGAGGTCTCGTAGGCTTGAAGAGGAAATACACACACAAGAAGCCGATGAGCGAGTTCGGCTCACCTTAGAAGCTGATCCTTTGAGCGTTTCATGGTTTGACTCCTCGCGCACCCTGATTGACTGCAATCAGGCGGCACTACGGGCATTTGGCGTAAAAAATAAAGAGGACTTCATCAAAGATTTCAACGAACGCTTTGAAGTTTTTTCTCCACCTACTCAACCTTGCGGTGAATCATCTGACAAGAAAAAAGTAAGGTTATTTGACGAAGTTGAAAAAGAAGGTTTTTACACATCTAACTGGGATCATCTCACAGCTTCAGGCGAAGATTTGCCTATGGAACTTACAATGGTGCGTATTGATTACAGTGACACCTTTGTATTTGTTGTGTATTTACGTGATTTGCGTGAGGAAAGAGCTAATGAAGAAAAAGAGCACGAGCACATGGAGTATGTAAATGCCCTGTTCCAAGCTTCACCCATGTTTATTGATGTGTGGGATGATGAATTTAACTTAATTGACTGCAATGACAAGATTTGTGAACTTCTCGGTGTACCTACCAAAGAAGAATTCTTAGATAATCTTGCAGAAAAATATAATCCGGAATTTCAGCCATGCGGTACCCGCTCGGTTGACTTGTATATGGAAAAGTTCCAAATAGGCTTAGATGAGGGCTATGTCAAATACGATTGGACGCACCTTGATGTGAACGGTAATGAAGTTCCACTTGAAGTCACCTATGTGCGTATATACAGAAAAGGCAAGCGCTTAATGGTTGGATATAACTATGATTTGCGCGATATAAAAAGAGCGCAGGAAAATCGTGAACGTGTGGAGTTAGCCGAAGAAAGTTCCCGCGCAAAAAGTGCGTTTCTCGCACGGATGAGTCACGAAATACGCACCCCTATTACAGCAGTCATGGGTATTGCAGAAATAGAACTGCAAGACCCGAAATTGTCTCCGAATATTGAAGAGGCTTTCGCTAAAATTTACATTTCGGCAAATCAATTGCTCCGCATTGTCAACGATATATTGGACTTATCAAAAATCCAAGCCGGAAAGATGAGTTTACACACCGAGCAATACGAGCTTGCCAGTGTCCTCGTAGATGTTTCACATATGCACTTTGCACTACTCAGCGGAAAAGACCTTGAGCTCATCTTAGATATTGATGAAAATCTCCCTGTTCACTTGGTCGGCGACAGCTTGCGTATCGTGCAAGTTCTCAGCAACATATTGTCAAATGCTCTTAAATACACCGATTCCGGGTCGGTTACATTATCGGTAAAACACGAGAAAAACCCCTCAGCAGATAGTGATGATGATGTGGTAATTTTCAGTGTTAAAGACACAGGGCTTGGCATGACTTCTCAGCAGATTGCAGAACTTGGGAATGAATACAGCAGATACCATGAGCACAGAAGTCGGACTGTCGAGGGAACAGGGCTCGGAATGTCTATCGTCTACAGCTTGCTTGAGATGATGGACGCAGAAATATCGGTGGAAAGTGAAGTCGGGGTTGGCACAACCGTCGTGTGCCGTATACCTCAACATGTCGTCGGATCTGAAGTTTTTGGCAAAGAGCTTGCCGATAGCCTTGAACATTTTGAAGAAGCATCTCGAATCGCCGCGAAGAGATTTACAATCGACCCTGAGTTTATGCCGTATGGGCGCGTCCTCGTTGTTGACGACATAGATGCCAACTTATATGTGGCAAAGAGTTTACTTGCTTTCTACGGCCTTTCCATCGACACATGCAAAAGTGGCATTGAATCCATACGTAAAATCGAGCAAGGAAATGTCTATGACATCGTGTTCATGGACTACATGATGCCCGGACTCAATGGCGTTGAAACATTACACAAACTGCGTGAAATAGGATATCACCACCCTGTGGTTGCTCTCACTGCAAACGCTATGATTGGTCAGGCTGAAGAGTTTGCAGAAGCCGGTTTTGACGGGTTCATTTCAAAGCCCATCCAATCAAAAAAGCTCAATGCCATTTTGGTAAAATATATAAAAGATAAACAACCTCCCGAAATCATTAAAGCCGCCGAAAAAGCTGCAAAAAAAGCCGTAAGCAGGAATATCGACGAAGTTCAACGAGACCCTGCTCTCATAGAAACGCTAAAGAGGGAATTTAGACGAAGTCACGAACATTCAAGTTCTGTTTTTACTGAGGCACTTGAGAGTGGTGATTTAAGTGCAGCCCACCATCTTGTTCACGCAATAAAAGGTGCGGCAGGGTTAATTTTTGAAGAAACTCTGGTAAGGCTCGCTCAAGCGACTGAGCTTTCACTGGCAAACAAAAAGCTCCCGGCAACCGAGCAGATTGTCGCGCTAAACTGTGAGATTAGAAATGTTCTCGACAGAATAGGGGTTGTTGAGAAAAGTACGGTAGCAGTACCCTTTAACAGGGTTCGCGATGAGGCGTTGTTAAATGAGCTCGAATCTCTGTTGTCCTGCCAAAGTGCTGAGTGCATCAGACTCCTTGACAAACTCTCGCAAATTGAAGGTTTTGAATTGCTCTGCGAGCAGATTGAAGGCTTTGAGCTTGCAGAGGCGTTTGAAACACTTAAAGCATTGAAATCCGAATTAGACATGAGATGATTACTTTCGCTGTTTTAGAAATTTTCTGCGGTAAATTTCAGCTAACACTACAACAGCTGTGCCAATGATGATTAGGATAATCGGCAACAGCAAATTTTGGCTGTCTCCGGTTTGAGGAACGCGGCTTCTCTGCGCCTGAGTGAACGCCTGATATTTTTCGACAGATGGGTAACTTCGGCAGAATTGCCCGCCGCAATTTAGTGTACCGCAATATTCGCAGCTTTGCAAAATTATACTGCCGCAGTCAGGGTTATTGCAATCCGGTATCACACAGTCCGGATTTGGACATTCAGGGGTTTCTGTACTCGGAGGATTTTCCACAGGGGTTTCCTCGGTCACAGGTGGCATGACCGGTGGGTTGGCCGGTGGTTCAGCCGGTGGATCGGATGGTTCATTTTCCGTTTCACGAACGATATTAAACACTGCATTCGGATTTAGCAAAACACTCAAATCAACACCTGATGAGAGTAAATCTCCCGGTATCAGAATGTTAAATGGAACATTACTCGCCGTTTCAAATGGAGTTCCGAAAAATCGCAATTGAATACTTTTCTCGCCAAGTTCTGCTGTTGCAAGTGCTATAACTCCGTTTGGCAAGTTTGTGAACCATCTGAGAGCTATCTCATTATCTAATGCGCGTGGGGCAATGGTGGCTCCGAAGATAGTTATTGTCGCTATGAAGTTGTCTACCCCTGCGAGTTCTTTACCTACCACTCCCCCGACCACATCATTTGAAACCACTGCCGCAGGTCGGGTATCAATCCTGACATATCTGAAGTCGTTTTCAAGATTTGGGTCGGCGTTGTCATTTCCGGGAAATACCCATGTGCCGAGAGCACTTTCGGCCGGGCGGTTTGGTTCTGAGTTTACCCAGTATGCATATGACTGCGGGAGCTCTGTCGGTGCAAACGGGAAAATCGCTCTTGATACACCCGCGCTAGGTCCACCGATTGCAGTTAGTGTCAGCATATCTCCGAAAATCGTGAAGTCAGAATTGAGTATTTCAATGCCAATACTGCCGACTGAGCCACTTCCGCCGATAGCCGTTATATAGCCGCCGGTGATGGTCAGGCTTCCCGGTTTGAGCACAATTTCTTCATATGCTACATCATCTAAAGTGACGATATCCTCAGTTGCGGCTATTGCTTCGATTATAGCTGTTTCTTCGCTTGCGTTTACATTTTCGCTTGTAACTATTTCTTTGTTTGCAACCACTTCGTCGCTTATGGCTACTTCTTCACTTGCGACCTCATCGTTTGCGCCTGTATTTTCACTTGCAACCACCTCTTCAACTGTAACTACTTCTTCATTATCATCCGCACTTTCATTTGAGGTAGTTTCTTCGATTGTTACTATTCCATCAGACATATCAAATTGAGCCTCTTCTGCCAAAGCCTCAGTTTCGATTATTGCATCGAAGAATAAAGTTTCTTCAATCTCATCGGGTTCTTCAGCTTCCAAAGTTTCATCGGCTATATTATTTTCTACATCTACTGTGTTTTTTTCGTTCACCGCATTTTCTTCGCCTGTTGCGTCCTCTTCGACTGCTAAATCTTCTTCAGGCTCTGCATCGGCTTCAATTGTATCATCGCCCTCATTCGACGCATCTTCTGCATCTACGGAATCCTCTGCAACATCTTCTTCATTTGCCGCATCTTCATCAGCGACAAACAAGCGTCTGCCCATTCCGCCATCTTCGACTTTTTCGGTAAGAGCCATAATACCCATTCCAACGCTGAGTAAGTCAGCATTGCCGCCTCTCGCTTCAATCACGCCACCTTCGATTGTTATGTTGCTCCCGACAGAGGCAAAACCGACGCTGGCACTATTTTCTATCGCCAAATCCCCTCCTGCGGCAACGAATTTTCCTGAGCCCGTTATCGTCACCTCGGAAACTGTCTCTTCAACAAAAACACCGCTAATCATTGTTATTGTTGCAATCGGGTTATTTAGGTTTGCTATAAACGTGTTTTCGCTCCCCTCTTCAAGTACAATTGTCAGCGAGCTATGTTGCTCGGAAAGGCTCGACAGAATATAGAGGGCAACTTGCATTTCAGGATGCTCTTCCATACTATCAAGTTCAGCCATTTCAGAATGCCAACTGAATCCGCGTAAAGTGAGAGTTCCTGTACCTGAATCCCATTTGTAGTTATCTCGTTGAAGAGTAAATACATTGTCCAGATTTACTTGTGTCAACTTAAAAGTGCCGTCAACATTGCGGTAGAAAGTGCCGTTTGTCACATCAAAAATAAGCCCATAATATGCATATACTTCAACAGACAGTCTTATGAACGTAAATTCATTAGTGCCAAAGGTTACGTCAATGCCGCCTCCCGTCCAGTGAACCATACTTTCATACGAAGCCGGATGGATAAATAGTTCATTTCTCGAACCTTCCGGATAGCGGGTAATCTCAGGGCTTTTCCATGCAATCAATATTCCGCTTCCTGTTTGCCCACCACCTGTGACAAAGCCCGGATTTCTTATAACATCATTTATACTTGCCGGTGATTTATCCTCCGGGCCATAGGCAAACACAGTGCCACCGCTCATTGTCACTGTAGTTCCTGCCGTATTTGCCCAAACAGCGTAGCGACTGCGTGTCTCAATCTGACCGCCGCTAATGTTGAGCGAACCCGTTCCGCTGAGATGCACTGCATCTCCCGTAGTTGCAAAAACTCTCCCACCGCTTATATTCACTGAATTAACAGCGCCTATGGCATGTATTGCGTTGCCTGCATCTGCTGTAACATCTCCGCTCACTAAGCTTAAAATTGTGTTGCTCGCACTTGATGCAATGTTTATAGCTCTGCCTCGCTGTGATGAAATTTCCGCCTTAATAGCAGGATTACCAAGAGTGTCATCAATGGTTATTCGGGAGTTAATCCCCGTAGCATTGATTGCCGCATTTCCCGACGTTGATGCCGATGCATTTGAGATTTCTCCGCCTGTTATAAGGATTGAGCTATCAGCGCCTGTAATGTTTATTGCCATGCCATTATCAGCTCGTACTGTACCACCATTTACAACAATTCGCGCACGTGCAACATTTTGCGGTGTTGTCGTAGCCGTAGAAATTGCTGTACCTGTACCAATCGCCTCAACAGTTCCGCCGTTAATCGTCGCCACGGAGTCCATTCCCACAAGGTTTATACAACGCCCGTTTATGACAAAAATACTCGAAGGACTTTCCACGATAACATTGCCGTAAGTCTGAATCGCATAGCCGCTGCCGTCCAGCGAAATTGAAGCAACGCTTCCTCCCAGTATGAAAACATTGTCATTTACGTTTATCGGGCTGTTGTTTGCATCACCGCTTGTAAGCCCCGTCAAATTGATAGCGGGGCGAATATTGTTTGCCGCATTATTAAACACAGAGCCTGTTCCCTGCACTGTAACTGTAGCGAGCGGTCCTTGAGCCATAATTGCATTGCCGCTGTTTGCCGCAACCACACCGCCCGAAACAACAATTTGTGCATTGCCCGTTGAACCTGCGGCGGCAGGCGCAAATATTGAGATCCCACTACCTGTGTTTTCAATCCAAGCCTGTCCTGTCACCTCAAATTTGCCGTCGCCTGTCAGACGAATTAAATACTCACCCGGCGCCCCAATGTAAAACGCCTGCCACTCAACCACTACACCGCTCGGTATGTTGAGTGTCAGCCCTGCAGTTATATGGCTCTGAGTGCCTGTTACAACCACTCTCCCGCCCGGTGAAGCCTCGCCTATAGCTCTCTGTATATTCTCTTGGTTTTCTGCAACCGTATTAGTCAGCTCAATAGTCGAAGTCGCAGATGCCCTAAGCGGAGCAATCCACGACACTAAAATAACCACTAAAATAATGGCAACTGCCCTACTCCCACCTCTCATAGCCATTCTCCTATCACATTTCTCATCAAGAAGCTTTTAGCACTTCATCTCAGTTCAGAGGAAACTGCGGGATACTGTGGTGGGGTCTATCTGATGTTAATTATCACAAATCAGCCGCAATGCTTCTATGTGTAGCGGGTGAACAATTGGTGAAATGTTTGTGAAATAAAGAGGTTGCAGCATTTTATTCATTTTATTGTTGCTTTTTATTGTCATTTTATGCTGAGTGGTGTATAATAGATTACGTTTTAATAGATATTAAATGAGAAGGAAGTGAAACATGAAAACATCAGGAATTAAAAAATGGGTAATACTCGGAGTTGTTTTGGGGGCAATAGCTATCGCTTTGGTGGCAACTATTCGGATTGTGCCTCCGGGTCACACCGGGGTTCGAGTTCTCGCAGGTAACGTGAGAGGGCAGGTATCTGAAGGCTTGCGGTTTATTGTTCCTTTTGCAGAGCAGATGCAAATGATGAATAACCGAACTGTAGCTATGGAAATGAGCACAGAAACCGTCACTCGTGACTTACAAGCAGTCAGCATGAATTACATCGTCAACTATCACCTCAATGCCGATGCTTCTGCAGAAGTTTTCAGAACTATCGGTATTGCCTATGAGTCTATTGTGCTACGGCCAATTGTTGAAGAAACGCTAAAAGACATCACAGCAAGATATGCAATTGAAGAGCTGATAACCGAGAGAGCGAGAGTCTCTGCGGACATCACATCTGCATTGCAGGTGGCTTTCACAGCACGTGGTTTTACGCTTGAAAGATTCAATATCGTAGATTTCCACTTTTCAACCGAATTTTCAAACGCCATTGAGCAAGTAAGAATTGCAGAGCAAAATGCACTTCGAGCCGAGCAAGACTTGGCGCGTGTTGAATTTGAAGCAGAGGCAGACCGTGAAAGAGCAAGAGCGCAAGCAGATGTTCTCAGACTGCAAGCGCAAGAACTCACAGACACCAACCTCGCCGCAATGTGGCTCGAAAGGTGGAACGGTGTCTTGCCTGTACTCATGGCAGGAGACAGCCAGGGGGTTATGATTAACTTTGATGATATTCAAAGTATGGGTCAACAGCCAATTGCGCCGACGGCTACAGATGAAGCCGCAGAAGCACAGCGACAAGCTTTGCAGGGACAATTGGATGCCTTGATTTTATTACTTAACCAAAACAACATAAATGTGAGTTTTGATGATGCAGGCAACGCCACACTCACTATTGACGAAGAATAAAAATTTATATTGTCACGGGCGAACGCAGTTCGCCCCTACAGGGGTATTGCCTTTCCGGTGTAGGGGCGAACTGCGTTCGC